>NZ_JBALGC010000056.1:0-10744 GCF_036916575.1 Nostoc sp. | reverse complement strand
TTGTGAGATAGTTTTGTGAAAGCGGCGCTTGTACTCAGCACGTATCGCTTTCCCCCGTTCAGTAGCCCCTACTGGCAACCCACTATCCCACTCTATTGCCCTTACCACTATCTGAATCCGTTGTTGGGCTTGTTGGCTGCGTTCCCAGTTCTGTTGCTTACGACGGTCAAATGGGATTACGTTGTCTTTGGGTTTATCAATGCTGCTAATGCCTGCTATGGCTTCTGCAAATGTATTGGCGAATGTACCCAATAGCCGTTCGGGATAACTCTGGTAAGGGCTATACCATTTGTTACAACTTGTGGATTCTACCCAATGCCGCACTCTAACTTCGATTTCGTGCTGGTGTCGGCAATATTGGCTGTAGCCAGGGGCGTTAATTGCGGTAGTAAGGCAAAATTCGACTAATTTATCACTTTCTAAGTCTAAAAAGACGATTCCGTAGCCTACGAAGATTTGTAGGAGGGTGTTTGTTTGTCCTTTTCCTGTCCAGCCTGTGGTGATAATTTCTTCCCAGTTGGCACGCCACTGTACAACGTCAGCAGATTCTTGCTTGCGATATCTCTCCCGTGAAATTTGTTTTTTGGCTTTGTTTACTACTCGTTTTAGTTTGGTTAAATCTTGCCGACTGGCCGCGCGATCGCAATGGTCAAGGAAGATAGAAACGGAGTCGCTAATTGTTTGTAGGTCATCATCAAGTAAAAATGACCCGCTACCCGGTTGCATGGGGCAACGGATAGCTTTGTAGTTGGTTATTTGTTTTTCACTATATGGTTTAGTATTGGGGAAGATTTCTAGGTGTCCTTGGCGTACTCTTAAGCCTGCATTTCTCAAGGTAACTTCTAAACCGCAGGCTAGGGCAAAGGTGGGCAGGGGGGATGCAAAGGTTAGGATCAGGTGATAGCCACCACTGAAGCTGGACTGGAGGATGATGATATCAACTATGCCGATGTCCTCTAGCGCCGCTTTGATGCGATTTATAGATTCAATATTGTGGTAGTCCCCAAAAAAATCTAAATCGATTGTCGCGTAACTAGTTGTGTTGTCAAAGCGCAAACCTACTAGTTTTGACTTGTCTTGGTGCAGCTTCCACAGTTGGGAGGGTTGGAGGTAATAATCGATGGTGCGCCATGCTGGTTTTGCACCTTCTACTAAAGAAGGGGCAACTATCGCCCCAAATGGATGCCAAAAACGTTCTACATAGCGTTTGCCCACAGATTCTGCGGGCAGATGGGGTTTGATTTTCTTTTTTGAAGGCTGTACAAGGCTTAATTGGAGCTTGTTATCAACCTCTGCCCCGAAATTTTCTTGGAACATGAGTGACTGTCCTGATGTTTTTCGTGCATCAGGTAGCCTCGCTGTTGGTCAAATTGTGTTAGCCTAAAGTTGAATTTTTTGATTTTGAATAAGCGGTTGGTTATCCGCTTGTTGGAGGCGACTGGTAATCGTCTCGTGGTTAAAAGTAAACAGAGGCTTATAATTGTTTAGGCTAAGACATACATAGGCTTAGGCTAAGATTTAGTCCAACACGCTTCACCAACAACAATGCGGCTACCCAACTTTTTTTTGGAAGCTATTTAAATAGGTCAAATAGGTCGGTTCTAGCGAAGTTGTTACTAAATCTGGAAAAGAGTTTTGGGATAACTCCGCAAAGCTAGCAACACCTATAAATGTCACCACACATTGGCTCTTGTTAGTACAATTGGTGAAGATGAAATTATTCTTCACCACCGAGTTTAAAGACAAAAAACAGTCAAATATCTTCATACGAGTTCAGCGCCCAAAAAAGTGAACTCGTACTGCAATTACTATTGAGATGCTAATCTATTAGGTAAGTTAAATTATGGAATAAATTCTCTGCTAGATTAACTGCTCACAGCTATCTATGCAGCACGAACATTATCCTTTTTTCTCTTTGTAGATACTTCCATTGCTTTCATTTGAGCTTTATAATCCTCCCAAGTTTTTTCAAATACGTCAGATTCATACATTCGTAATAAGACCTCCTCTTTCTCAGTTAAATTTGTCAGTTTTAACAACTCCGTCAAAGACACCTGAACTGGGAAAACATCACTAAACTTTTGCATTAAGTGAAGTATTCTTTTCCTCTGTTCCTCAGATGGTTCATCTTGCAACTCTGCATCAATCTGTTGCGGACGTAAATTCACAATTTCTAGACTCATATTTACTAAATTCCTCAATCCAAACACAACAAACTCATTAGTTATACCAATAACTCGTCCCACAATTTCCAACTCTGGCCGCAGTCTTTTCTTGAATTGATATACTTGGTCAAGCTGAAAACGCCGAAACGGATTGCGATCGCCATTCCGTATCCAAGCAATACCATCACTTATACTACCTATTTCATCTGCCTCAATCAGGTCTATAACCTGGTCACAGATATCTTGATTGCAAACAAACTTGTATGCTGCATCAATGCTCCGGTTAAATTCCGTCTCCAGTACAATAACTGCCTTAAGTTTTTGAAGTTCTCGTAATTGAGAAATATATGCAAATACTTTTTTACCCTTGTGATAACTGCCAACACTGATTTTTAGATTCTCTGAAACCTCCTGAATTACAGGCTTACCCTTGTTTAATTGAGAGTTCCTATCATCTATCAAAGTGTTCAAATTTGAATACTTCGATTCATTCAAACGACGGGCGCTTTGGCGCTGTCTTTCTTTCGCTTGGGGACGAAGTACGCTCTCCCAGTACTGCCCCTCATGAAATTTCTGGTAGTGAGTCTTCCCGCCTTCACGATGGAGATTAAAGTCAAGCACTAGTTTCAAATCTTCTTCAAACGAACCAGACTCGACAAATTCCACTTTCACAGCAAAAATCCCTAGCTGGCGGGCTATCTGCAAGCGACACTTACCCGCCAAGACAACATTTACACCAGTACGTGCAGATACCTTCAAAGATTCAATAATCCCTCTTTCAGAGATACTTTTTTCCAAAGCAGGACGATTCTCATTCTCACCATATATTTCTATCAGCTTCGGATGAACAACCAACTCCGCAGGAGAAATATATACAATTGCCTGATTATGCACCTCAGACATATTTTTACTCCGGATCACAAATTGTCTAAAAAGGAAAAGTTTAATTTTTAAAATTCCGATAAAAAAGCATAAAAATCTTATGCACCAAGACTTGTATCACTTATATCTTTTAGGAAAAGTGGCAATTTAAAAAGATGATTTAATCTTATAAATAGAAAAATATTACCTGTCAAAAAAACTTTTGAAGAGAATTTTACCGATAGAAAACTATTATTCCCAACCCATTGCAAACCAGAACAACTGAAGAGATATTTAACGTGCTGGTTTCTGTAAAAAATACATCTATCTAAAGAAATGTTTGTCAAACCGGGTAAACTCATGATATGATTGCTTTAGTTAATTAAATTGACAAAACAATGTTCCGCCCTGTTCTCATAACAGGTGGGCTTGTTTTTTCCTCAAAGCCCTGTTTGCACCAGGGCTTTGAGCGAGTTTTTAAGCAAACGGACGCTACAAAAAGAGTATATCAGTCTTGATTCAATTTGGCAAAATTGTACAGTAAAGAGGGGTAAATTTTTAGATGCCTCGTCTTCAGATATTAAATTCTATTGAAAAACAAGTACTAGAACATATAGCGGCAACCAGCAGCGATGAAGTTTGCAAAAGAGCCAAGATTCTGCTAGGACTAGACGAAGGCAAAAAATACTTAGCCTTAGCCCAAGAGATTGGTGTAACCGAAAAATCAATAGCAAAGTGGAAGAAAAGATGGACATCAAGTACCATCTTGTCAGAAACTCAGGAGTTAGCGATCGCCAAGGCTAATGAGGTATTAGGTGTCAACGTGGGCAGACCTAAGAAGTGCAAAAGTACAGAGGCGAGCAAAATCGTCGAAATCAGCGAATGGAGCAAGAACCGAAAACCTAGTCGTTCAAGGCACCATTACCATATGCAGGTAGCTGAGGAAGCCACTCGCAGGGGATTACCGACATTATCGCCAAGAAGTATAGGACGCATCTTAGAAGCCCAACTGCAATAAAAAGAATTATCAAGCAAGAACCATCCTATCCTAAAGGTACTATCATCTCCGGAACCTGCCAGTATGATCTGCACCGAAGCAGACAGTTTAAAGCATTTAAAAACAGCCAAAGAACTGTACCAAAAGCAGGACGATACTGTGGCAGCGGCAAAGTCGGAGAAAGTATATAGTCAGGTGTCCAAGTAAACAAACCCAATTAACTGGGTGTTTCCAGAATGGCGCTACCAAGATGTGAAGCTTCCAACGCAGTAGTTTTTAACTCTTTTGATGAGGAACACTGAGATTACCTCAACTATTGTGCCTTCTCACCTGCCAAAAAAGGTTGTGTTGCAAAAACAATTTGAGGACAGACGAGCCAGCTCAATCATCACTTCTTATCCCGCTTTTGTCACTCTCCCGAAACAAAAATCAAAAGCAATATTTAAAACTTTGACTGGGACTGGGTTTGTGACTTTATTTCCTAATATGATGAGTATTCTCATTCCTTTATCCTGAAACCTTTATGCAGCAATTATTTCAGATTTTTATCTATGGAAAGTAACAGAAGCTGTTTACGGACGCGCTCACTTCCGTTATGGATGGAAGAAACAAGTCAAATCCTCTTCCCTTCTGCCTTCTGCCTCCTGCCTTCTGCCTTGTTTCTTAAGAGTCTCCGAAATGGCGGGTGTGGGAGTTGCCCTCCGGCTCGCCTAAGGGCACGATTTACTGGCGTACAGGGGAGCTACTTGTTGGGCAGATAATTAGTGAACAGATCAACCACGCTTTGAGGCGCGTTGTTACCGAAAAAGAGCTTGAGGTTTAGGTCGGTCTTTGCAGCAACGGACGCACTGCGGGGAAAAAGGTCATTTTCATACGCGACGAGCGCGGCTTCAACATCACCTGGGTTAGCGGCGAGTGCCTGCCCGAGTTCAGCGCCGTCGTACATGGCGAGGTTAGCTCCTTCGCCAGCGAACGGCGACATCAGGTGCGCTGCATCGCCGAGCAGTGTCACCCCAGCTAAGCGATCCCATCTGTGCTCGATCGGGAGCGCGTAAATAGGGCGAGGCACAGGGTTCGTCTCACCGTCGATGATAAGTGCTGTCAGCTCCGGAGCCCAGCCGTCGAATTCTTCGGCAACGCGTGCCATGGCAGTCACTGAGTCGGAGAAATCGATGCGGGTAATCCAGTCCTCCGGTTTGTTGAGCGCCACGTACGTGTGCAGGGTTCCATTGGCATAGCGGTGTGTCAAGATGCCTTTACCCGGCGCGACCGCCATCAGCGTGCCACCGCCAATCGCTTCCGCGCTGGCCTTGTGGCGGGTGTCGCCGTCGAAAAGACACGTCTCGATGAATGAGGTACCGACATAGGCGGGCTTAACCTCGGAAAGAAATGGACGAACCCTTGACCAAGCGCCGTCAGCACCCACGAGGATGCCGGTAGTCACTGCTCGACCGTCAGCGAAGGTTAAGATATGCCGCCCGTCGCCGAGCGAAGACACTGCTGTGAGCTTGTGTCCCCAGCGAATTGTGTCGGCAGGAAGGGAGTCGATCAAAATCCGGCGGAGATCTCCTCGATCTACCTCAGGCCGACCACTGTTACTATTGTCTTGTTTATCAAGCAGGATGTTACCGTCCTTGTCCACTACCCGCTTTGCATCAGCGCCAGCCTGGATAATCTCGAGGAACTTATCGAAAAGTCCTGCTGCCTTGAGTGCGAGCTGTCCGTTATATTCGTGGATATCAAGCAAGCCCCCTTGCGTGCGTGTGTTAGCCGAGGCTTCCGCTTCGTAGATCGTCGCTGCGATACCGTGAACGTGGAGGACTCGGGCGAGCATCAACCCACCAAGCCCTGCACCGATGATCGCGACTGGAGTATTCATCCTAATTCCTTCGTGGTTTGAGTAGGCATTTCTTTCTCCTAATGGAATGTAGCATATTCAGGTAAAGGGTCAAGAAAGGGTAAAAACTGTTACAATACCTTCGTCAATTTCCGAGGGTGAATTGATGTCTGAACTTTCTTTTATCTAAGGTTTGGCAAAAAACAATGAGTTCTAAAAATTCCTTCAAGGTTGACCACAAGGCTTTTTTAACGTATCGCCCGCAGTATCAAGGGTTTGATATTCCCAGCCACCTTATAAGCTAAACACCTATGTGATGATTTTTCCGTTTTTGCCAAAATTTTTTAGGCTCTTATTTTGGCAAAGGTATTGTTGTTGACGACAACTTTTTAAATCCCAGTACCAACCGGGGCTTTTCATCAAACTCTAAGCAAGCATTTCCACAAACTCGACTACTTGAGCAGAAGTCACTTCTTGTGCGATCAGAAAGTCAACGAGTCCATCAAGTTTTTTCTGGTTGTAGACGGTAGAATAGCCTTGAATCTGGCGTTCCTTGCAGAACTGTCGCAGCTTCCGCATACCTAAATCCAAAAGCTTCTTCCTCTCTTCCGTAACATCTATTAGCACAAGTTGTTTGGCTTCATCCGCAAACCTGGTTTCAACAGCTGGCGGCGCAGTTTCAATAATCGAAGATTCTGGTTCAGAGAATTCTTCCTCATCATAAACAGCACCAACAACAGTCAAATCCCTCTGAGTTTCCAAAACTGGCGACTCTTTAGAAATCACCGCAGCGCTATTACTAACTTGAAGTGATACTGATTGAGCAGGGACAAAGATCACATACAAGATTGGGAAAATAATCAAAAACAACTCGATTGGAAACAAAACATCGTTAACAGATTGTACAAAAGGTGATATTGCAAAAGCAGACATAATGTGATTACTCCATGAATTACTGATAGGCGGCGTTGTAGCGGCTTGCCACCCAGTAGCGGGGGGAAACCCCCGTACTGAGTGAAAGCTTTTACACGTATCCCATCCACCAGTAGGAGGAAGGAGGGTAAATTGCCTTTAAGCAATTAGACGAACCAAGTTTTCCAAAATTTGCAGTTGTTGAATTTTAGAAATTACCAATCCAAGATACAGAAATTGCAAAAATGCGATTTTTTCGACTTGCACCCGCAGCTTTTAAAAACTTCCTTATTCATCCCAGCACTCCAAATTTTTTACTCTTAAGGTAGTTGACGTAACTAACCAAGTTGTAGTTATATTTGAGTTCTTGGGGAACAAAAGTTGAGTAAGGATGCAGCGCTACACCATCACGGCGAAAGCGGTGACTGGGTGCATATATATCAAAAAAGATAGATATCTCATCACCATCAACCTCGATTTTGGCTATGCCCTTAAGTTCCTTCGTAAACTCCGAAACTCGCCCTGATGCTACGTAGTCAAAGACCACTACATTTCGAGTGCGGAAATACTGGATGTAGGAAAGAAGTCTCGCTTCCGTACCAAGCTCAAGCAGTCTATCAAAATGTTTCAGCAAGATACCGGAATAAGAAAAAGAAAACCTACGATTAGCGTATTCATCCCACAAAATAAGGTCGCCGTAAAACTTGCAAATATTCGCCTGATTGGACGATATTTCTCTATTTAAGCTTTCGACAACAGCATCATCTTCAAATGGAAACAATGCCTTACGTTCATCCCATTGCTTATCTGGACAGCAACCATCTTCAAACCATCCGTATGGATGAATGCCACAAACAATATTATTGGCACCATGCAGTAACTTACACCCAGCACACACTTGCAAATAGCAAGAAGTAAATTCTTCGCTATTAACTGCATTAACATAGCGTCGGTGTATATCTAAATGTTCCTCTAAAGCTTCACAAGGTAAAAGCTTATATGAGGAAAAAGTTTGTCCAATTAATCTGTCTGGATCAATTTCATCATAGATTACTGTCAAGTCGTCAATGTGGTGAGAATGTAATTTCTCGTAAAGTACCAATTTCCGATATGGTTCTTCTTCAAATCTGCAAACAAACAAGCCCTTTAAATCAGAATGCCCCTCAAAATTTATCACCGTATAAGTGTAAATAAAAGGCACATCATTAGATTTTTCAAAGCTCTCAGGTTTTGTAAATACAAGCAGTTTTATGTCAGCTATTTTTGCAGGTTCTATCCTAGAATTAGTTTCCTCCGATTCTTCAACAATAGTTAAGAAAGCACCGCCCAAGGAAGCAAAAATAATTCCGGTAAAGCCCAATACAATAGTACCAATGCCGATAGAGGCAATTTGTTCAGAGCGTTCTTTCTCAACAATTGGGAATCCGCCCCTAGCTAAGTACAATAAACCCAAACCAGAAAAAGTTGCTATAGCGCCCAAACCAATAGTAGTCAAAGACACCATTCCAAAAGCAGCATTAATGTTTCTCAAGTAATTAAACGCAAACTTCTTCAACATAATTCATCCCTCTAAAATGCAGGTCACAAGGTTTTTAATTACTCTCGCCCCGGCACGGATTGGGATTTACTGAGAACTACACTACTAACCTACCCCTTACTCTATTAACAATTCCAAAACTATTTAATAGATTCGTCCTGGTTAATTTTCAGTATCGGCAGTAGTTTCATCCTCAATAGTGATAGCAAGAGTCGAACTTGCTTTATTGCTTAAACCAACATTCCACCCGGAGCGGATATCACCAAAAAACGATATCTATAAGCCACATATCTAATATCCAAAAGTCCAAGTATTAGTTTCGTTTAATTCAATTTTTTCAAAATAGTTAGCAAAACCTGAAAAATGGAAATATTCTAGTGGCATCCGAGATATTAATATTAAAGAAACATTTTCTAATTGAGCTAACTGTTGTAATCGAAATAAGTCGTTGCTGAAAGTATTGCTAACAAAGTGCAATCTATCAAAATTATCTATCATCAGCAGTCTATTATAACCATTAGATAATTTACTTATGATATTTTGCCAATCCTGCTGGTAGTAAAAGCTGAAGCTAATAGGAATAATGTTGAATAGATGATCCACACTAAAAGGATATTCAAGATTGAGATAAACAGACTCTAAGTTAATATCCTTGAGTAAACAGTTTTTAACAGTAAGAGTCTTCCCAATATTCTGCTTGCCCCATAGGTTAATATTTTTGCCTGCATTTACCTTATCGATTAACTGACGGTAGTCTTTATAACGCAACATTGTCGTCATCCTTTAAATCTAATATCTCCATAAGTTAAATTGACACTAAATATGTGACTTTTTGACTATACTTTTCTAAGCTGTTTCGGGAAAATTGGTTAGATACAATAAAATTATTTAACAGAAAGTCAGGTGATTGTGAAAGTCTCAATAGTACACCATTATCACCACTACTGCGATGATAATAATGAACTACAGGTGATTGGATAACTGTCAAGTTATCGTTACGGATTGCTTGTCCTGTAACCAGACCATCCATGATAAATTTGGCGGCAGCAGCTACATTATCGCTATCTCGTCCAAAATTTTTGAGATACCAATGAAATTCAATCCAAACTGCACCATCTAAACAAAATTCACATTCTCGAACAAATTCACCAATTAAGTTTGTCCAGTACTTCTTAAGTCCAGCGCTGGCTTGCCAACCTGACCGTGCCTGGTTAATAATTTCGTTCATACTAGGAGGTAAAGGCATAGTTAATTCAAATATCATCTTCGTCACCCCGCTTCAAGCTATTTAAAAATTCCTCAACAACATTTCTAAATTTCTTGTACGACCTACCATCTTGACGGGATAAATTGAATACCGCTTTGACAATTTCATCAAGTTGATAGCCCTTTTGGTACAAATTCAAAATTGAGTTTCTCGCTTCCTCGTCAAGCTGTACCTTAAAATTAAAACTGCCCTCAAAATCGGTCTTAGACTGCTTAGTTTTAGTATTAATTTTAGTTTTAGATTTCCCATTGTCATTACTATTGCTCTCGCCGTACAAACTAGCGACAAATTCATCAAAGTCTAACCCAGATTTCCATGCTGTATAGGGATCGTCCTTGTTTTTTGCTTCCAAGAGTAACTGCTGGAAGTATTCAGGGTCTTCATCGTCAGCTACATAAAGCGCCTGGAGTCGCAGCACTTCAGTTGTTTTATACAAGAAATCTCCGTATCCCAGTAAATAAACTGCACGTTTGTCTTTATCGTCCCCAAGGATAATACAACTGTCTTCAGGGCGAGTCGTAACAAAGGCTGTCTTGGCTGGAAAGTTTGAGCGAATCAACGGATCAATCACGTTTTTATCAGGTCGCTGGGTGTACAAAAGTACGTGAATCCCTGCACCACCCGCTTTTGCAAGCAACTTCATCAACGCAGTCTCAATGCGATCGCAGTAGTTATCGTCGGAAAGTAGATCAAAACACTCGTCAATCAGGCAAATCACTCGCGGCATGACAAAATCAGGTGTAAACCGTATGTTGTACTGTGCGATCGTTTCAATACTACTGTGGCGCTCAAATTCCTGGTAACGCAATTCCATTTCTTCAACCAAGTAATCAAGCAAGTTAGCGGTAGACTCTGCATCACGCGCAACTGGTGCAACGAGATGGGGTAGCCCATCAAATTTACCAAAGGTCACACGCTTAACATCCGAAAGCGCTAATCGAACAACCGAAGGGGGATATCGTCGTACCAAATACAAGATTGCTGCTTTCTCAAACTGCGACTTTCCACCCCGCGTCCGCCCACCACCCAGGATATGGGTCACGTTGTCGCTATAAAGCTGAATTTCCACATAGGTGCCATCAACATCAACACCACCGGGGATGGATACCGAATGAATATCAGGTTCGCCGTCAAAAGTAAAATAATCGCGGAAATAAGCAAATTGTCT
>NZ_JBALGC010000055.1:0-78968 GCF_036916575.1 Nostoc sp. | reverse complement strand
GGCATTCAAGTACTGTGGCGAGGTTGGTTAAAATTACACGATCTCTGTGAGGGTTGGCAGCTTGCAAAAGAGACTTAACGGGAAAAGTCAGATATCAAATGGGTTCTATATATCCTTGGACTCCATAAACCTGTCAGTTCACAGATAAGGGCACTCTACTGCCGAGGCAAAGTCGGATCAAGTTATGCGGAAACTTCTCAACGTCTCCCCTCTATCAGGTTTCTGCGATGCGATCTGCTTTGCAGCAACGCTTCGTGATTGCTTTCAGCCCCAAATCATCCCTACTCAATCTTCCAATTAGGCGTATAACCAGAAGTAACTTGGCTATACATTTGCAAGACCGATGCAGAAATACGTCCTGAGAGTTTTGCGATCGCCCATAGCGCTCTTGTAAAATCATTTTCAATTGTTGAGAATTCGTCCAGGAAAAAGTTTATGGCAGATATGTCCGGTCAAGACCCCTCGGAAATCACAATGGCAACGGTTGATGAAGAACGAAAAGGCGCAACTTTCAGCGGTACGGTCATCCTTGGTATAGATCCTGAGGGTGGGGAAGTCGTTTTCTTTAGAGACTTTTTAATTGAAGATTATAAAGGCGAACTTACCGCTTATCTGGCAACAGATGGCGATATAACGAAAAGCATTGATTTAGGCGAACTCGATCATAAAAGCCCCAGTTTTAAGCTGCCAATTCCGCTGGGAACGGATACATTACCCTACAATACAGTCGTGTTGAGCGACAAAAAAAGCAAGAAAAAAATCCTGACGATCAATCTATAAAATTTGTAACTTAGCTCGTAGTTCAGCCAAATTCGATTGCTCTCCTGTATAGATCTCAAATGGGTTCTATAAAGCACATTCAATCTGCACTGTTTCATTTGACGATAATGATAAGTGTATTGGCTCTTCATGCTCCCGTTGAATGGGAGAAAGGGGTTGCCAACGGCAACCCCTTTCTCCCACCCCCAAAATGATTATCATTCTTGATATCAATCCTATCCCTTATTTTTTTGGAATAATTTATTCTTTGGAAGTCCCATATTTAATTTTTTCAAAAATCAAGAGATAGTACGGTGAGAGTATATAAGTATAATTAATAATAATCATAAAGTAGCATTTACAACAGGCGATACCTTTTCTACGAGCTGCTCCGCGAACGCTGAAGTATAGGAATTTTAGGTAAGTTTTCTAATTTTTTCTTAAAGTTACATAAAGCTTATAACAATCTCTGATAAGTTAGAAATTAATATTAGGGGTTTTACGTGATAAAAATTAATATGCGATCGCATAGTATATGTCTTGTGCCGCTAGTTTTCTGTTTAGTCAGTGTCGGTGCGAATACAACAAAAGCGAACGCCCAAACGATTTATCCATTTGACGTAGTATACAATACGGAAGTTACTCTCACACCTATCCCATCGACCGACGTATCTAAAGCATTTGTCTCAGGTTTCAATTCTGATGCTTTGTACGGTCTGAGTAACTTTTCTAGCATAAACAACTACAGCCGAATTGACCTCAATACTGGTAATCTCGTATTTGTTCAAGACGCGACAAAATTTGGTTTACAAAGCTTGCCAATCGGCAGGGATGAGTTTTTTGGCAGTGGCGATGACAAATTATTTGGCAGAAGTAGCGCGACTGCTGCATTTGACTTTATTAACCGCAAATTAGTAGGTTCTGGTACTATAACTATTAGTGGTGGTGCAGGTAGGTTCAGTGGTGCTACAGGGATATTTAACTTTAGTGAAACTGAGTCACTCAATGTTGACCCAACTGCTCTCTTGAGAGGTAAAACTTTTTTGAGTGGTTCTTTCCAGATACCGCAGCAAATTCCAGAACCAAGAATGGGAGCAACACTATTCGGTATATGCGTAATTGGGATTAGTTCGATATTGCGTCGGCGTTACCTTTGAGCTACTAGACAGTTGTGCGTAATTTATAGTTATGTAAGAGTAATCCAAGTAAAAAAATGCCCAATTGTCATTGCGAATAGAGCGTTCGCGGTAGCGTCTCGTAGAGAAGCAGAATGATATCGTGTTCGGTGAAAGACTTATCATTAAGACCGCAGGGGACAGGGAGCAGGGGGAAAGAGGGTTTTCCGGTTTCTGCATAGATTACGGGAATTATAACTAATTAACTGGACATGATATGAAGCAATCTCTTCGTCTTACGGTGCTTAACATAAAGCCAGAGATTTTTTTTGGTTCCCCCTCTTTTTGGCGAGTCGGACTGCTGGTGTAGTATGAGGGTGGGTGTCGGTGGGCTGGGTTGGGGCGAGCGGCTTGGGTCGATTCGTATCGCCTTTTGCTGCACCCTCACAGACATTTGTGCCATTTCCTTAATCTGTAAAAGATGGTGTAGCAGTGCGACGCAAAACTGCTAAATCCTCCTCATCCAGTTCCACCTTAATTCCACTGCGAATCAGTTCAGCAAAATGGTCATTTGGCACCATAATACTTAGGGCATATAAGCGACCCAACCCAGTATTTTCAATAAAATGTATGTCGGTGGGAGGTACTAAAAAGCTGTCCCCCGCCTGAATTGGTACTGTCTTACCCTCACAGTGAGCGAGTCCTTCCCCTTTAAGGATGAAAAACATTTCCACCGCCGACTGATGCCGATTCGGGGGTTGCCTCCCGCCTACGTCAAAAATTTCTACACAAACTATCGGGGAGACGTCAGCACTTGCCCTATCGAACACGATCGCTAACCGATTCGTGGCATCGGGACTGATACGATATACCTGGTAGTCTTTAGGAGATTTAATTACTGGAATCATACATTGAGTTACCTTTAGTTGAATAGAAAATTTGCTTCACTAATCTTCAATTCATCGAGCTTTATGGCTTGGATAACTTTCTGACGCAGGTCGTAACTGTAGGGTTTGGGCATGGAATAAGTGCGATCGCGCGGAAGGAGGATTTGGGACTACTTCCAGTTTATGTCATAACCGCTTTGGCGGTTGCTATAGATACTGAGTTTAAACCACAGACTCGGCTTTTCAAGCGTGCCATTCACCTAGGACACCTTGCTACGGCACTGATACTTCGCTGCCGTCTGGATTGCCCTGGAATGTCCAGGTACCACCTGATCGGAAGGTCGAACCTGTGCCAAAGGTGTCCTCCATGTACTGCATGTAAGTGACCAAGCCATTCTTCACCTTCGCCAGGACAGAGAAGGGAGAGATGAACGTTTTATCGAGTATCACCGAATGGACGGTGAAGCTGCCAAAGACAGCGACGTTCTCACCTTCGCCAAATATCTGCTGAATATCAAACGCCTCGATGTTCCAAAAGGTATTGAGTTCCTGGAAAACTCTGAGGACGCTGGCCGGACCATCTTTATGCGTGCCTGCCCAAGGCATAAGCTTTTTTAGGTCGGGATTATCATAGGTGAGTGATACGTAGATGGCATCGGGGGAGACGAGTCGGTTGACGACCTCAGGGTTGGTGGGGTCTTTGAGAAGGGCTTGAACGATTTCTACAGGTGTACTAGACATACGTGTTCCGATAAGATTGCTTATGCGAACTTGATAGTCGGGTTTGATGGTTGTAAAGCTTATTTAACAAGGACTGAAAATTTAAATCCAAGCTCAACTATTGGGCAGAAACGCCAACACCGGGGATCACTCCTGAGTTGAAAGCGATATGTTTGTACTCCAGGAATTCATCGATCGCCGCCAGACCATTCAGCCTGCCGTTGCCGCTGCGCTTGAATCCGCCTTCCTCAAACTCGTCCCAAACGACCGCCCAATCGTTGATCCAGATCGTGCCTGCATCTATCTCGCGGGCGACGCGCAATGGGCGGTCAACATCGCGAGTCCAAATGCTCGCAGCCAAGCCATACTCGCTATCGTTTGCCAGCTGCACCGCTTCTGCCTCAGTCTCGAAGATTTGCATAGTCAGGACTGGACCGAAGACCTCTTCCTGAACAATCGTCATTTTCGGATCGGTCACTTCCAGCAGGGTCGGACGGTAAAATGCACCGCTGGTGAGTGGACCTTCAACAATTGGACCGCCGCGTACAAGCACCTTCGCGCCAGCAGCGATCGCCTCCTCCACCATCTTGTTCACACGCTCAACATTCGGCTTATCAATGAGAGGTCCCATATCACTGGACGGATCGGACGCAGGTCCTGTCCTAACATTCTCCAGTCGCTGGGCGATCAGCGTGCGAAAGCGATCGGCAACACCACGCTGTACCAACAGCCGGGAACCCGTCATGCAGAACTGACCCGCGAAGGTCGTGAGTGCCTTCTCAACTTTGGGTGCAGCCGCTTCAAGATCAGCATCATCAAAGATGATCATCGGGGTCTTGCCACCAAGTTCAGTCTGAAACAGCTTGAGCGTCGCCGCCCCTGTTGCGGAAATTGCTTTCCCGGTCTTCGTGCTTCCTGTAAAGCTGATCACTCGAACATCCTTTGACTCCATCAGAAAAGATGATCCGCCTCTACCTTTGCTTTCACTAAAGACATTAATCACGCCCTTCGGTAAATCGGCAGCTTCAGCGAGGGTTTTACTAAACAGATAGTTGATCTGTGCTGTATTACCCGGCAATTTAATAACAGTTGTAACACCAGCAGCAAGAGCAGGTGCCAGAGAACGGACAGTCAGCACAAGCGGCGAGTTAAACGGTGCGACGATTCCAGCAACTCCGATTGGAGATCGAGTCACAACTGAAAAGTGTCCGGGTTGGACTTCCATCGCCCGTCCATAATCCGTCAGCACAACCGATGCCCAGTATCGAAATTTGCTGGGAATCATATCGACTTCAAATGCTGCTTCGTCATGGACTTTGCCGTTTTCAAGCGAGAGAATCGCGATCAGTTCATCTCGCCGTACTTCAAAGCGATCGGCAATTTGATTCAGCACTCGCGATCGAAGTGCCCGATTTTCCTTCCAGTCTAATTCTCGGAACGCCCGCACCGCAGCATTAACCCCCTGAACTGCCTCGTCACGCCCACCATCTGCATAAGTTCCAATCACCTTGCCTGTAGCTGGATCAATGCTATCAGTATGCTTTTGTGAATCAATCCACTCGCCATCAATCCAGTTCAGTGCGGGTGTTCCTAGTTCAATGTTTGGTGCTGAGGATTTCTTATCTGTCGTTGCTGCCATAATAGCCGCTCCTTACTTTTCTGCATAACTAAGTTTTTACTCACAGTTGAAGCTCAACGTACTCTTGTTCAATTAGCGGGTAATCTTCAGCCTTGATTGGTTGTGTTGCAGAAATTTTCAAGTGATAAACGAACGGGTCTCGTTTGCATTTTTTAAGCAATAATTCCAAAGATTTCGTTAATGAACTCTGTCTGAAATACGCTCTGCGTAGGGACGAAGCATTAATAACCCATCGAAATAGAGATTCTTGCCCGAATACTCCGCCTTTACAGGAAAAAGTTCGATGAACCAAAGTTTTATAAAAGCCTGCTTCAAGCTGGATGAACAACTTGCAAAACCAGCTTGCCGCGTGGATGTCCGTGCTGGCTAACTCCCTGTGCAATGGCTGCTTCTGCCAGTTCAAAAACTTGCTCAATAGACGCTTTGATATGTCCGTCATCAATCAATTGAGCAATCTGCTGGAGCTGGGAATTTGTTCTGAGATTGGCGAAAACAGGAACCGCTTTAATGCCCTGCGGAATGCCTGATTCAGGCACACCAAGTGTCGAAACTAAAACGCCACCGGGACGAATGATTTGCCACGATCGCGCTTGCGTTTCTCCACCAACCAAATCAAGCACCACATCTACATCTTTTACCTGCTGTTCAAACGGTTGACTCGCATAGTTGATCGCCTGATCGGCACCCAGGTTTCTCAGATCATCAAGGTTCGCTGCCGATGCTGTTGCAATGACTCGCGCCCTCTTCCACTTGGCAAGCTGAATTGCATAGCGACCTACTCCACCCGCGCCACCATGAATCAGCACGCTCTGCTCTGGCTGGAGATTTGCACCATCAAACAATGCTTGCCATGCGGTTATTGCCACGATTGGGACAGAAGCCGCGTGAATATAGTCGAGCGTTTTCGGCTTCGGGGCGATCGCGTCTGCATAGCCCACTGCATACTCGGCATAGGCTCCCGAAAGCGCCATGTCTGCTGTTCCATAAACCGCTTGTCCTGGTTGCAATGTAGTGACACCATCGCCCACACTTGCAACAACACCAGCCACATCAGCGCCAGCAATCACGGGCAGCGAATAATCAGAGACTTGTTGGAAAAACCCTTCACGAATCTTCCAATCGATTGGGTTTACGCCTGCTGCATACACTTGAATGAGGACTTGCCCTGCTTGCGGTTCAGGACGGGGTACTTCGTCGTACTTGAGGTTTTCAGCCCCGCCGTAAGCATGAATTCGGATTGCTTTCATTGTTGCCATTGTGACGTACTCCTTTTCATAAAATGGATCGACATTTTATCAATCACTGGCGATTAAAATTTTGAATGTTACCAAGTAAAAGATTCGTAGTCGCTTGGAATGCTCAACTGCGATCGCGCTGTTTCGGCGTTAAACCCTTACTTACCTACTGGGTAATTACAATTCCTACTCTGTTAATGATCCATCAACATACTGCTGACCACCGATCGTAATGAATTCAACTGTGCTGGCTGGAGCAGCGAAATCCAATGAGGTAATTTCCTCTCTTTGAGCCTGGACTCGACCCAGTACAATAATCTCTTTTCCACTTGTGCCCAGTTTGAGACTCAGGGCGTGCGCGTCAAGCTGTACGACCACGCCACGCACCAAACTGTTACCCCTACTACCTTTTGTGATCACGTCTCCAAGCACGAGGATACTGCCAAATGGTTTACTGGTCTGTATCCCAATCGAGCCATTGCCATGAGTGGTAATGCTTTTGAATTCTGCATAAGCCAAGGTTCCGTCGTATAGATTGAACCCCCGCGCCCCTTCGCCATAGGTCGCTAGGTCGCCTTGCACAATCAGAGTCTGCAAATCTCCGAAATTCACGAATCCGATTCCACTGGTTCCATGAGATGTAATGGACTGCCGAGCAAGCCAAAGACGGACATTGCCCCAGTTATCCAACACCATGTCATTTGTCCCGTAAGTTGTTACAGGACTGTTATTGATCACTTGTTGAGCCTTCACGCCTGAGCCAACGAATACCCCGCCTGAGATAAGATTGCCAGTACCTGCCGGGATATTGCCATTAGTATGGATTTCACCTGTGGTCAATAATTTAAGGTCGATCATGCCACCAGGAGAACTGGGCGCTGGTCCACTTTGAGGATCAGCGTTTGCGGGAACAGTCATGCCGCCAAAAATAAAAATGCCGCTACCCCTCAACGGCACATCTCGCGTTCCCCCTGACAGGTTTTCGGCACGCAGTGTCCAGCGACTTTGGGGATCGGTACAGCGGTTGTAGACCGTTAGGGAACCCGGAACAACCTCTACACCGTAACCGACTGGACGATGCAGCGCTGAGGTGCTGTCGCCGTCATACACTTGAACGTCAGTAAGCACAAGGTCAGCAGTCATCACAATACTGGATTCCAAGTGCAGTCGACCGTAGACGACAAGATGCTGCAACTTGAGTTGTCCAAGGATAGTTGTTGCCAGTTCCAGACTGAGCGTTAATCGGCTCGGATCTGATCGGAGGGTTAGGTTCTGGAGGGTGTTATTTGCCGTGAGCGCTACCCCGTCTGAATCTGGCTTGAAGACCAATTCTGCGTCAGAAGTTGTACCCACCAAACTTGAGCCTTCAAGAAGTGTAAATTTCTCTAAGTCATGAAGGCGACCAGCCACCTCGATTACAACATGTGTACGTTGAACCGCTTCAGCCAGAGAAGCTGCGTCCTCAACGACTACATGAGTGCCAACTGTGTTATGTGCCATAAACGACTCCCATCAGTGGTTGGATTTACCTCACTCACAACACAACAGTTTACTTGGTGTTGAGGCTTTAGTTTGAGTGAAAACAATTGACGCGCATTTCCATGAGCGATATGTAGACGGCTTTCGCGAAGCTCCACCTAACCTACAAAAGTCTGACTATCAGGACGCTTTGAAGGTGATGTCTGCGCGATCAATGAAGGGCTGGAACAAGTCATTAGGCCAGTTGGGATCGCTCTTGGAGGTGCGCTCCAGACACTTCCAGACGCCATCGCGACGTTCAAAGATGTCGTCGTAGGTGCCAGTCGAAACGATTCCGACCTGTTCAGCCTTCCAGTACACGAACCATCGCCAGTGCGCTTCGGCCCTGTCACCCGATCCGGAAATTTCAAACGCGCCCATAGAGTGGAACCACTTGTCCATCGGGAAGACGCTGTGTGCGTAGTCGAACATCTGCTTCATGCCCTCAAAACCCTCGAAGGTTGAAGTACGTAGGTCGTAGACGTGGAATTTGCCCTCCGGCCAGTAAAGGCGGTTGTAGAGGTCGGCCTGCTCGCGCCCCCAACCCTTGTCGATACATCGCTGATGCATATTCAACTGCTCGAAGATGGTAAAGCGGTCGATCGCCGTGAGTTCGTTGTTCTGAGACATTGAAATTCCCCTCTACGTTGAAATTCTTGCGGGCAGTCAACGAGTTGATCGTGTTTTAGATTATGTTGTTAAGACTTCTGAAACGTCCAATGCATAAATTCTTCAGGCGAAGAGCAACAAATATAGAACACCACCCTTTGTTGGTTTAGTCATAGCTATTTGCTTGCCTAGCTATTTGATACTGCCGTCTTCCTCAAATTACATTTATTTCTCATCCTTGTACAAGTATCATTTTGTTGATGTTATCTTTCTTCTTAGGAAACTTTAGAATTACGATGGACACCTTAACGAGCATGAAAGTATTGCTTCAGGTGGTGGAATCGGGAAGTTTTGTGGCAGCCGCTGAACGGCTCAACTTATCCACAGCCATGACCAGCAAGCATGTGATGCACTTGGAACGAAACCTTGGCGCACGTTTGTTGAATCGAACCAGCCGACACTTAAGCCTAACCGAGGTCGGAAGGATCTATTATGAGCAATGCCGGGAAATGCTTGATAAATTGGAAATGGTGGAGGCAACGGTGAGGCAATCAGCCGTGGTCGCGCGTGGCGTACTCAAGATCAGCGCCCCAGTTTGGTTTGCTAACCCGTTATTCACTAAAGCCTTAGCGAAGTACCGCTCTCACTATCCAGATGTTTTGCTAGATCTGAATTTGAGCGATCGGTTGGTAGACTTGGTGCAAGAAGGATTTGACTTGGCGTTACGTGTCACGCCTGAGGAACCCGGTTCTTCACTGCTGATGCGACGCATTTGCCCAATTCAACTCATGTTGGTTGGCTCAACGGAGTATTTGCAAAGAAATGGATACCCAAAAACTCCCAACGAACTGTCGAAGCATGTAAGCATCAGTTATTACTACTCGCAGTTTGCCGATGAGATCCTCTTTGAGGATTCTAACGGCCGGGAGACAGTCAAACTGCCAGTCTCGATCCGCTCCAACAACACTATCATGCTGTATCAGGCAACCTTAGCCGGTATGGGGTTGGCGGTTTTGCCAAAGTGGTTGATTGAAGATGATCTTACCAGCCAACGGTTGAAGGTGCTGAAGCTGGACTACACGTTGGCAACCTCATCTCTTTATGCTGTCTATACGAATCAGCGATACCTCTCACCCAAAATAAGGACTTTCGTAGATTTTCTAGTTGAGCATTTTTCTGATATCACCGAGAGCTTTGATTAAATTTGTCCTTGAGGATTTGTACTCGTAGTGTCTACAGTAGTGGTTATAGTGTTGGCTTGCTCGTCTTTGAAAGTATTTCATGAACAAGTAAGCTTTTTCTACCTCAATACCTTAGCCAAAATAAGAGGATGAAGAGAGGGGCCGATGTAATAGAGTTATTGTCTTGGCATAAATTTCCAAGTTTGAGTGCGATCACCTACGGTGGGCGCTTGCGCCATCGCAAACTTGGAACAGATAGGGCTGGCGTAGTAGAGTTATTGTCTCTCACAACGACAACTCAAAACCCACTCTCCAGCCCATGCCTGATATCATATCACTGTTACAATGCCTGCTACCGCAGATCAACGCTACAATTATGCGGCAATTGAATCACATAATCATAGCCATGTTAGCAATGAGCGGCCGAGTCACCATGTTGGGAATCTCCCGTTGGGCAGGCATTGGCGGTAGTTATCGGACTATGTTGAGGTTTTTTCATACAGTAATACCTTGGGCGTTTCATCGCAAGTAACTTCAGCAATAGCAAACTAACTCGCTGGCGCGATCGCCTGGAGATAACATAAGACTGTATTAACTACCGCTTCAAATTTACTTATAATATCATTAGCATATATAACTACAGCTTCAGCATATATAACTACAGCTTAAGTTTTATTAACTACAGCTTCAACTTTACTTATAAAAAATTGAGTGTTCCTAGTGTATTAATAAACTACTTTCTCATCCCACTAGTTTACTGATAATATTTATTGATAAGATTTATGCTTATGTGCTGTGTGGGGAAAACAAGTGAAACAAAAGCAGTTAGTAAAGATTTTATTACTGACAAGTTGTGTTTGGCTGTGGACGACAACGATCGCAAATTCTCAGGAAATAGCCAACACGCTAAACAATTCCAAGTCAACTAGAAACATTCGCCAACTTAGTGAAATAGAACTTCCAACTACCAGCGCCCAATTACTTGTACAGTCGCCAACTCCCACCTCAGAAATTATTGCAGTTACGGGGGTGAAAGCCAATCAAACACAAAAAGGTGTGGAGGTGATTTTACAAACCAGCCAAGGAGCAAAGTTACAAATCACGAATCGCAGTGCTGGTAACAATTTTATTGCTGATATTCCCAATGCACAGTTAAGTTTGGCTAATGGCGATCGCTTCACCTACCGTTCCGAAAAACCGATTGCGGGAATTACAGAGATATTAGTAACAAACATTGATGCTAATACCATCAGAGTCACAGTTGTCGGTGAAGCCGGATTGCCCACAGTTGATTTATTTGACGCTGATGAAGGTCTGATTTTTGCTCTGACACCAGTAGCATCGACGACACAAGCACCACCTCTAACACCAGAAAAGCCAGCCGCTCAAGGAGATGAGCCAATTGAATTAGTGGTAACAGGTGAACAAGACCAATACCGAGTTCCCAACGCTTCAACTGCTACTAAAACCGACATTCCCATCCGTGATATTCCTGCATCAATTCAAGTCATCCCCCGTCAAGTACTGGAAGACCAGCGAGTAATACAACTACGGGACGCGGTTGGTAACGTCAGTGGTGTGACTCCAGCACGCTCAGGTAGTGAGAGTTTGATTTTCCGGGGATTTAACTCTGGCAGAAGTGGTGGCATATTTGTCAACGGGTTTAAACGTTATAGCGATGTTGGTGATGATGATCGAGATATAGATGTCGCCAATATCGAACAAATCGAAATTCTCAAAGGACCAGCATCTGTTTTGTACGGTCAAGGAGAACCGGGAGGAATTCTCAACATCACGACCAAGCAACCCCGATCAACGCCATACTACAACTTTGAAGGAATCATTGGCAACTTTGACTTTTATCGTCCTACATTCGATATTTCAGGTCCTGTCAACACCGACAAAACGATTCGCTATCGATTGAATGCCGCCTATCAAAACTCGGGTAGCTTTATTGACTTTGTAAACACAGAATCGGAATTTGTCGCACCCGTCCTCAGCTTTGACATTAGCAAGAATACGACCCTGACGCTGGAAGGCGAATATTTCAACAGCTCCAAAGTAGTATACTCAGGTCTTCCAGCAGTGGGTACTATTTTGCCCAACCCCCTGGGAAAACTTCCCCGCTCCCGGTTTTTAGATTATCCAGACTTGACCAAAGACACTGAGACTGCTAATTTCAGCTATCGCCTGGAGCACAAATTTAGTGATATCTGGTCAATCCGCAATGGTCTGCGCGTCGAGCTTAATGATTTAAGTTCTACTTATTTTTTTGGTAACCTGCAAGCAGACAATCGAACCCTGGATCGATTTTCTGGTTCGTACACAATTGATGCCCAGAGCTACCTTGTGCAAACGGATGTTTTGGGAAAAATTCAAACGGGTAGCGTCAAGCACGATTTACTTTTTGGTCTGGAACTCGGTTGGACTCATAACAAACTCAAGCAATTCAATTCATCGTCAGGTACACCCAGCATCGATATATTTAATCCGATCCGCGAACCAATTCAATTTGATTTACTTACACGTTCAGAAGGCACTTCTCAACGTTTGGTCGGTCTCTACGCTCAAGATTTAATCTCAATTGGAGACCAGCTCAAAGTTTTACTAGGTGGGCGCTTTGACTTTGCAGCAACCGACTACGACACACTCACTTTTTCAACTGACCGAGACGATAATGCATTTAGCCCGCGTGTAGGTGTGGTTTATCAACCGCTACCGCCAGTCTCTTTGTACGCCAGTTGGAGTCGCTCATTTCAACCCGCTAGCGTGTACGACATCAACGCAGATAACAGAATATTTGAGCCAACCAAGGGGGAAGGCTTTGAAGTCGGGGTCAAGAGCGAATTTTTCGATGGTCGATTGGCAGCAACTCTGGCTGCTTACCAAATTACCAAACAAAACCTCGCAACAGCCGATCCGAATAATCCATCATTGACTATCCAGATTGGTGAACAACGCAGCCAAGGTATTGAGTTTGATTTGGCTGGACGAATTTTACCAGGGTTAAACATTATTGGGAGCTATTCCTACATTAATGCGGAAATTACGAAAGACAATAGCGGCAATCAAGGGAATCAACCCGACAACGTTCCCCGACACAGTGCCAGTTTATGGACGACATACGAAATTCAACAAGGCGATTTTAAAGGTTTGGGATTTGGCGGCGGAGTCTTTTTTATCGGTGACAGACAGGGAGACTTAGCGAATACACTAACCCTCCCCAGCTACGTGCGGACGGATGCAGCCATATTTTACCGTCGGGACAACTGGCGAGCTGCGTTAAATTTCAAGAATTTGTTTGATGTTAACTATGTTGAAAATTACAGGTATAGCACGTATTACGGCGCACCATTTACTGTGCAGGCTACTGTTTCAATCTCGTTTTAATTAGAATTCAGCGTAGTGAGGAGAAAACAAGTGAGACAAAAGCAGTTATTGAAGATTTTATTAGGGATGACTAGTGTTTGGCTTTGGGCTGCAATGAGCGCAAATGCTCAGGAAGTAGTCAACACGCAGAGTAAATCGATTGCATCTAAGCAAAGCAATTCCAAATTAACTAGAAAGATTCGCCAACTTAGTGAAATAGAACTTCCAATTACCAACGCCCAATTGCTTGTACAGTCGCCACCACCGCCAACAACTCCAACCTCAGAAATTATTCAAGTTACAGGGGTAAAGGCAAATCAGACACAAAAAGGTGTGGAGGTGATTTTACAAACTACTCAAGGAGCAAAGTTACAAATCACGAATCGCAGTGCAGGTAATAATTTTATTGCTGATATTCCCAATGCACAGTTAAGTCTAGCTAATGGCGATCGCTTCATCTACCACTCAGAAAAACCAGTTTCGGGAATTACAGAGATAAAAGTAACAAATATTAACGCAAAAACCATCAGAGTTACAGTTGTCGGTGAAGCAAGATTGCCCACAGTTGAGTTATTTGACAGTAATGAAGGTCTAATTTTTGCTCTGACACCAGTAGCATCAACTACACAAGTACAACCATCTTCAACACCAGAACAGCCACCCTCACAACCATCAGCTGTTAATGATGAACCAATTGAACTAGTAGTAACGGGTGAACAAGATGAATATCGCGTTCCCAATGCCTCAACTGCAACTAAAACCGACATCCCTATCCGCGATATTCCCGGCTCAATTCAAGTCATCCCCCGTCAAGTGCTGGAAGATCAAAAAATTACGCGAGTGCAGGACGCGGTACGGAACGTCAGTGGGGTGACTCCCGGAGGCTACGGTTCTCAATCTTACGTCGGTGACAGTTTTATTCTTCGAGGATTTGACAACGGCAGAAGCGGGGCAACGTTTATCAACGGATTCAAGCGTTACATCGGTGCTGGGTACAATGAAATCCTGGATGTTGCCAACGTCGAACAAATCGAAATTCTTAAAGGGCCAGCATCCGTTCTTTACGGTCAGGGAGAACCAGGAGGGATTGTCAACATCACCACTAAGCAACCCCTTTCAACCCCCTACTACAACTTTGAAGGCACCATTGGCAATTTTGATTTCTACCGCCCAACGCTCGACATTTCAGGTCCTGTCAACACCGACAAAACGATTCGCTATCGTTTGAATGCCGCCTATCAAAACTTGGGTAGCTTTGTTGACTTTGTGAACACAGAATCGGGATTTGTTGCGCCCGTCATCAGTTTTGATATTGGTAAGAATACTAGCCTGACTCTGGAAGGGCAATATTCCAATCTCAGTAAAGTGAGTTTCTTGGGCCTTCCGGCATCGGGTACTATTGTTGACAACCCCCTGGGAAAACTCCCCCGCTCCCGGTTTTTAGGTGACCCAAACTTGAAAGCATTGGATGAGTGGATTGGAATTGGCTATCGCTTGCAACACAAATTTAGCGACAACTGGTCTATCCGCAATGGGTTCACAGCGACGTTTAATAATAATGATCGGGGGTTTACCTTTGGTTTTGGGCTGGAACCAGACAATCGGACATTCAATCGTTTTGGTAGTTCGCTAAAGACCGACACACAGAGCTACTTTTTGCAAACAGATGTCCTGGGGAAAATCCAAACTGGCAGCATCAAGCAAGATTTACTCTTCGGCGTGGAGCTCGGTTGGACGAGCTACAACCTGAAGGCCTTTACAGCATCGGCTGGTGTACCAGCTATCGATATATTTGATCCAGTCTATCAACCGATTCGATATGATAAGTTCGATAGCACTGAGTCTGCTTCTAATAATTTGGTCGGGGTTTATGCCCAGGATCTGATCTCAATTGGAGACCAGCTCAAAATTTTGCTGGGTGGACGCTTTGATTTTGCCGCCACTGACTACGAAAACACGACAGGTATTTCAAATGATCGGGAAGATACTGCCTTCAGTCCGCGTGTGGGAGTCGTTTATCAACCCGTACCGCCAGTCTCTTTATATGCTAGTTGGAGTCGCTCATTCCAACCTTCTGATGCGTCCTCTAGAAACCCAAATAACGAAACGTTTAAGCCAACCGAGGGTGAACAGTTTGAAGTCGGGGTAAAGGCGGAATTTCTTGACAGCAAACTTTTCGCCACTCTAGCAGCTTACCAAATCACCAAAGAAAACATCACAACAGCCGATCCGAATAATCCAACATTCAGCATCCAGATTGGTGAACAACGTAGCCGAGGCATTGAGTT
The DNA here is from genome assembly GCF_036916575.1 of Nostoc sp. Lineage (GTDB taxonomy): Bacteria > Cyanobacteriota > Cyanobacteriia > Cyanobacteriales > Nostocaceae > Nostoc. Next base: position 63,648 of record NZ_JBALGC010000055.1, on the reverse strand, counting down.
TGATCTGGCAGGACGAATTTTACCAGGGTTAAACATTATTGCGAGCTATTCCTACATCGATGCAGAAATTACTAGAGACAATAGCGGTAATCAGGGGAATCAACCCGACAACGTACCCCGAAACAGTGCCAGTTTATGGACAACTTATGAAATTCAACAAGGCGATTTCAAAGGTTTGGGATTTGGCGGCGGTGTCTTTTTTGTAGGTGACAGAAAGGGAGACTTAGCTAATACATTAACCGTACCCAGCTATGTGCGGACGGATGCCGCCATATTTTACCATCGGGATAACTGGCGAGCTGCATTGAATTTCAAGAATTTGTTTGATGTTAACTATATTGAAAGTTCCTATTTTGGCGTGTATTATGGCGCACCATTGACAGTGCAGGGTACTGTTTCATTCTCGTTTTAATTGGAAGTTAGTGCAGTGTGGGGAAAACAAGTGAGACAAAAGCAGTTAGTGAAGATTTTATTAGTGACAAGTTGTTTTAGTTTGGTAGCAAATTATAGACAACAAGACTGATAGAGAGATAGCATTGGCTGAAAAAGCGATTACAGCAGATTGCAACTTCTCTTCTTAGGCTACGCCAAGGTGAGGTACAGATCATCGTAGGGGCACAACATGTTGTGCCCCTACCCGTGTACTTCATTTACCTGTAATACGCTGTAAATTTAGTAACAGCTTGAGTATTTTCGTTCAGCAATGCAATGCAAATATTGCTATCTAGTAGATACATTAGTCCTTGTCTTGGTTATCACTTAAAATAATTCATAATTGATAATACTCGCCAAAAATGAGAAGTAAGCTACATAATTCCTAATTAAATTAGTTTAAGATTTATTTACAACTAATTCAAGACCACCAATTTGACAATTTAGTGAGGCAGCGTGGTCTTCTCTACAAGACGCTTTACGTAGCAAGATCCCTGTAGGGGTACGTAGCGGGGGTAGCCCATTAGGAATTAGTTAAATAGCTCAATCGCATCAGCTAACCGATTCCAAATGTTAGTAAATAATGATTTGCAAGACCGATGGATTCCTCGCTATTTTAGATTAGCGATCGCCAATATGCTCTCCAATTTAATGGTACCGCTGTCTGGAATGGTTAGCGTTTCCTTTTTAGGACACTTGCAAGACATTCGTCATTTAGCTGGCGTTGCACTAGCGACGGTTGTGTTTAATTACTTCTATAGAGCATTGAATTTTTTGCGTCTCTCTGTCACCGGCACGACTGCCCAGGCGACTGGAAGTAATGATCAACAGGAAGTACTGCTGCTAGGCTTACGGAATATTTTAATTGCCCTCAGCTTAGGGTTTGTTGTTTTGCTCCTGCAATACCCACTGCGAGAGTTGGGGTTTATTGTCTTGAACAATACTCCAGAGGTGAAAGCGGCTGCGGTGGACTACTTCAACAGGAGGATTTGGGGTGTACCTGCGGTTCTGGTGAATATGGTGCTGTTCGGCTGGCTGATGGGGCGTGAACAGAGCCAGAAAGTCCTAGTCTTGTCAGTTTTTGGCAACGTCGTGAATATCATCTTGAGTTATCAGATGATTCTGCAAGCAGGTTGGGAAAGCATGGGAGCAGGCTTGGCACAAGCTTTGAGCCAATTTTTGATGATGCTGCTAGGACTAATTTGGGTGAAGAGTGAAATCCAGTGGCAGGAGATCCGTGCCGTCGCGCCTAAGCTTTGGGACAAATCTGCCTGGAATGAGACTTTTGCCCTGAGTCGGGATCTCTTTATACGGACACTGGCGATCGGGTTTACCTTTTGGGCTTTTACCAATCTGTTTGCTGGGATGGGAAGAATCGCCTTTGCGGAAAATGTCTTGCTGATTGAGTTCATGACGCTAGGGATTCAAATACTCAATGGCTTGTCTTATGCAACGGAAACCTTGACAGGAAACTTTCATGGCACAAAGGAGCAGGGGCAGATGGTGCCACTGCTTGGCGTTTCTATAGGCGTGACTCTGATGTTTGCAGTCATCATGTCCTTTACCTGCATCCTGTTTCCGCAAACCGTATTTGGATTACTCACAAATCATACAGAAATAACCACCCAGATTGATCGCTACATTCCCTGGCTAATGAGCGTGCTGGGGCTGTATGCGTTTGCCGTCTCAATTGAAGCTTATTTCTTTGGTTTGGCAGAAGGATTAATACTCCGCAATGCGGCTTTTATCGCAACTGGGTTAGGGTTTATTCCCACAGCAGCCCTTGCTTGGAAGTTGCAGAGTGTTCATCTGTTGTGGTTGGCGATGTCTTTGTTTATCGTGACTAGAATTGCAGTGCAGGGAATTCAGATCTCTAGAACCTTGAAACTAGCGGTAGAGGATATTCCTCCTGCTGAAAAGACTCAATGTTAGTAAATCGAAGGCGTAATTTTTCCATTTTACAATCACCTTATTCACAGCATCGTAAATGATTAGCTTTAGTTGAGAGCGTTGAAAATCACTGGTGCTGAAACTACACCCTTTGCCTCTAAGGCAGCTGCAACCCGTAAAATTAACGCTTCATTATATGGTGCTGCTATTAATTGCACACCTAAAGGTAAGGCATTTTGCCGCTGAATTGGTACTGATAAAACTGGTAAACCAATAAAAGATAATGGTTGAGTAAATAATCCTAAATGAGGACGGACAAGAATTTCTTCGCCATCCAAAATCATGGTTTGTTGACCAATTAGTGGTGCGGAAATTGGTGTAGTTGGGGCAAGAATCACATCGACATTTTGAAAGACTTCCCGAATGCGATCGCGATACCATCTTCTAAACCGTTGGGCTTGGAGATACCAGCTGCTAGGAATTAACGCTCCAGCCAAAAAGCGATCGCGTGTCGCTGGATCAAAATCTTGGGGACGCGATACCTTCGGTGGGCTTTGCCTACGCAATTTTTCCAAATGCAGATTTGCGCCCTCGCTAGCTGTAATCACAAAAGCTGCTGCACGGGCGCGATGTGCTTCTGGTATGGTTATGTATTCAGTGACATTTAAAGCATCAGCTACCTTTTGGACTGCTGCTAAAGCTTCCGATTCTACACCTTTGGTGAAATAATCAGCTGCGATTGCAATTCTGATATCAGAGATATCTTGCTTGAGTTGTGATAAAACCAATTCAGGCGGACGCTTTGTGCAAACTGGATCGCGATCGTCTTCTCCCTGAAGCACATCAAACACCGTAGCAATATCCTGCACCGAACGCGCAAAAGGGCCAATGTGGTCAAAACTGCTAGAAAATAAAGCTACCCCAGCCCGAGACAAGCGTCCATAAGTTGGTTTCAAACCAAAAACGCCACATAACGCCGCCGGAACGCGAATTGAACCATTCGTATCAGAACCCAGTGTCAGCAGTACTAACCCCGCAGCAACAGCCGCCGCCGAACCACCCGATGAACCGCCAGCAACTCGCTGTAAATCATGGGGGTTGTGAGTAGCACCGTAATGGGAATTTTCCGTCACAAACCCATAGGCGTACTCATCCATATTCAAAGCGCCAACCAGCACCGCACCCGCTTGTTTCAGCTTCGCTACTGCGGTTGCATCTTGGGTAGCTGGTGGGTTTTGTGCATTAATTTTCGATCCCGCCAGAGTCGTTAAACCAGTGATATCGAAGAGATTTTTCACCGCAAAAGGCACACCAGCAAGCATTCCAGGATTATTACCTTGGGCAATTTCCCTGTCAATGTGGGCTGCATCCGTTAAAGCTGTCTCAAGAGTCACAGCCGTAAAACAGTTGAGTTGATGATCCCGCGCTGCTATTCGTGCTAACGCAGCCTTGGTAACTTCCACCGCGCTAACTTTACCTTCACGTACAGCAGCAGCTATTGATACAGCATCATTCATGGTTCAAAAACTGATGCAACTTCAATATCCTCTGGTAAGGGAAAAGAATTTACCAGATTAGCGATCGCCCTAATTCTCTCAAAATTTGCCACCACACCATCTCGATACTCATCTCTTAGCTGCAAATCCAACAACAACGCCATTTGATCAACATACTCACCCACATTAAATCCTTTTCTTCTCATTTTTCCTCCTCTGCGGCCTTGGGTTTATTTTTTTGGTAGTCCTTCAGAGCGATACCTTCTCTACGAGAGGCTACGCCAACGATGAGCTTTTCTGCGGAACGCTGCGCGTAGCTTGCTTCCCCGTAGGAATACACTAACGCAGAACTTTTCACTCTACTAAACTTGAGCTAATTTTTCTGAAAGGAAGCTTTTTGTTACTGTTGGAGCAAGACTAGTGTACTTGTCTCCTTAATTCTCCTGATTTTTCACTGATTGAAAACTGTTGGTCGAAGGTGAAAGAGTTTTTGCGATGGCGTAACCACCCACCGGAAAGGGCAGGTACGCCATCGCAAGCCGCCAGAATCTATCAAGAATTAGATGAGGTTTTTTTAATTCATCGTCAGTACTGCTCGAAAACGCGGCTTGCCATCGCGGACATGCTCAAGAGCCTGTTGGGCATTTTCTAGGGGATGAGTTTCAATCATCGGGCGAACGCCGTGTTTGGCAGCGACTTCCAATGTCTCGCGCATATCTTTTATAGAGCCACTCGGATTGCCCATCACCCGGCGACGGCCACCAATCAAATCCATTGGTGACGGAAAGATGATTTCTTTGTATTCCACAGCTAGCAGTACTAACGTTCCATTCGGAGCAAGGGCGTGGATCGCCTGTCCCATCAGCTTGGATGAATTGGCAGTTGAGAGAATGACATCAGCACCACCCATCTGCTGCAACTTTTGCACCCATTCGTCAGTGCTAGAGTCGATCACTTCATCTGCTCCCAGTTTTTCCTTAGCCAGTTGGAGTTTATCTTCGCCTCTGCTGACTGCAATTGTCTGTGCTCCTAAAGCATGGGCAAACTGCAGTGCCAAATGTCCCAGTCCTCCTACACCCATCACAGCAACAGTTTGTCCTGGTTTGAAGCCGACGTAATTGAAGGGGGTGTAAACAGTAAGTCCTGCACAAAATAGGGGTGCTGCTTCCTCAAAGGAAATTTCATCGGGGATAACAGTCACGTCACGAGCGGGGGCTTTGGTATATTCTGCATATCCCCCATTCAGGCTAACACCGGTCACCAGTTGCTCTGGACATAAAATTGATTCACCGCGTACGCAGTAACGGCAATGACCACAGGTGTGTTGAGCCCAAGGAACGCCAACGCGATCGCCCTTTTTGAGATAGTTGACTTGTTCGCCGACTTGTTCAATCACTCCAGCAATCTCGTGACCAGGAATCAGTGGTAATGTTGACATTTCCTTAAAATCCTCGTCAACCAAATGCACATCCGAACCGCAAACTCCGCAGGCATGGACTTTAATTAAGACATCTAATGGACCGATGTCCGGTATAGATACATCACGAAGTTCCAGAGGTTGGTGATAATTGGTTAAAACGGCAGCTTTCATGCTATATTCTCCTAAAAATTTATCATGTACAAATACGAACTACTGCTTATGTTGAATTCTTCCTCGGTTGCAACTCCTATTTACAATGCTCCTTGGTAAAAAACTATTAGAAATCGGAACAACAATAGAATACTAAAGACACCTCTTCGTTGCAGCTTTAGAGACTGCTTTTGCCGTGTCTAACAGAAAGACGTGCGTTTTTATTGCATGATACTACAACGCCAGTACAACTCAGAGGATCGAAAAGTTCTGCGACTATGGATGTGTAGAATAGTGTTCATAATAATCAACAAATGCGATTAATTTTATACAGTAAACCCGGCTGTCATTTATGTGAAGGCTTGCAAGAAAAGCTAGAACAAATCCAAAATCTCAGTTTCGAGTTGGAAATTAGGGATATTACGACTCGTGAAGATTGGTTTGCTGCGTACCAGTATGAGGTGCCAGTACTTTATTTATCAAATCACAGAGGCGCAGAGGAGGACACTTGCGTGCGGGGGTTCCCCCCCGTTGAGCAAAGTGTCCGTGGCGCAGAGGAAGAAATTATAGAAGCACCATTGCCGCGTCCTTCTCCTCGTGCTAGTGTGCAGCAGTTGGAGCAAATGTTGCGTAAGTATTTAGCCAATTAGAAAAAAATAATGCAGAATAAGCGCAAGATAAGCATGTGACGAGGTTCACAAGATGAAATTGCGGGAATTACTAACAGCGGTAGATAGTGTTGAGCAATTACCTAGCCATCCTACCTTGGAGGATGTGGAAGTTAAGGGTTTGAAGACGAATTCCCATGCTTGTATTGTGGGAGATTTGTTTATTGGGATGCCAGGAGGACGGGTTGATGGTGGGGAATTTTGGCAAAGTGCGATCGCATCAGGTGCTGTAGCAGCGATCGTCTCCCCGGAAGCAGCACAGAAAAATCCTCCCACAAATCAGGCTGTGGTCATCAGTGCAAGTAACATAACTCAAGCTTGTGCCCAGATAGCTAGTGCTTTTTACGGTTATCCAGGGCAAAAACTCAAGCTGGTAGGTGTTACTGGTACAAATGGCAAAACTACAACTACTCATCTAATTGAATTTTTGCTCAACAAAGCTAATCTAGCTACAGCTTTGATGGGAACTCTCTACACTCGTTGGGCAGGTTTTGAGCAAACTGCTGCCTACACTACTCCCTTCGCTGTGGAACTGCAACAGCAGCTAAGAGAAGCTATAAATGCTGGTAGTGAGTTCGGGGTGATGGAAGTAAGTTCCCACGCTTTGGCGCAAGGTAGAGTGTTGGGTTGTCAATTTGAGGTGGCGGTGTTCAGTAATCTTACTCAAGACCATCTCGATTATCACAGCGATATGGAAGATTACTTTGCTGCCAAAGCGTTGTTGTTTAGCCCTGATTATCTCAAGGGACGGGCAATAATTAATGCTGATGATTCCTATGGCAAAAGGTTAATTGCCTCGTTGGATTCCGAAAGGGTTTGGAGTTATAGTGTCAACGACAACAGCGCTGATTTATGGATGAGTGATTTAAGTTACCAGCCGAATGGTGTCAGTGGTACATTACATACACCAAAAGGTGACGTGGCTTTTCGATCGCCCCTAGTTGGTCAATATAATTTAGAAAATCTTCTAGCAGCCGCAGGAGCAGTTTTACACTTAGGGCTAGATTTGCAGTTACTCGGATCTGTGATCCCTGAGTTTCCGGGAGTTCCTGGACGGATGGAACGAGTAGAGATTAGTCCTGACCAAGATATTAGCGTGATTGTGGATTATGCTCACACACCTGATAGTTTGGAAAATTTGCTGAAAGCAGCACGTCCGTTTATACCTGGTAAAGTGATTTGCGTGTTTGGTTGTGGCGGCGATCGCGATCGCACTAAGCGCCCAAAAATGGGTAAAATTGCTGCTGAATTAGCAGACGTAGCTGTTGTGACATCAGATAATCCCCGGACTGAAGACCCAGAACGGATTTTGCAAGATATTTTGACGGGAATTGCTGATACAGTACAACCAACTGTAATTTGTGATCGGGCTACTGCAATTCTTACCGCTATTTTACAAGCACAATCCGGTGATGGAGTATTGCTTGCTGGTAAAGGTCATGAAGACTATCAAATTCTCGGTACTGAGAAAATCCATTTTGACGACCGAGAACACGCACGCGACGCTTTACACCAAAGACTGAACATACAAGCCTAATTCCAAGTAGGGTAGCACAGCTGTGCTACCCGAAAATGTGTATTCTACACAACAAAAATCGCTCATAATTCATAGTTCATGTTTCTTTCCGTGGGAATTTTGTAAAAAATGCACATATAAAGGTGAAAATCGAAGACAGAATTATTTCTTGCTTCATTCTTGTTGTGCTTGACTCATGAATGTTTCTCTGGCTAAGGATCTGTCTGTTTATCAACTGGTTATGGGAGTGCAAGTGCCTCCTAAACCACTGTCCCTCAGTCCTGCTACTCTGCTATCACTGGTGAGAGCGCAAATTGACTTACTAATTGAGCAGCAAATTGCAGCCACTTTATGGGTGAAGCTACCACCAGATAAAATTTGGCAATCAGAATTAACGCGTTATCAATTCTCAGTAGGTGCGTCTAGTCTCATTTATACTTGCCAGATTGAGGAAAGTGGGAGAACGGGAGCAGGGGGAGCAGGGAAAGAAAATACCCTCTTATCTCCCTATCGTGTCTCTGTTCACCTACCACCAGATAGTCAACTGCGACGGGAAAACTTTCTGATGGTGTTATCGCCCCAGTTTTGCAGTTTAATTTTGGCTCATCGACCACTTAAAAAACGCAAAAGTCAGACATCGGGGAAGGTAAATACTAATAAAAACCAGCCGTTGCTGATTATAACTACTGTTGAGGGGAGAATAATTCAGCAAGTATTAGATGGTATCCAACAAGCAATCACGCCAGAATCAACCCCAATACCTGCTAGTTTTATTTGTCCAACTGTGCCCCAACCCGCACTTATGAATCAACTGTTGGCAAAACAACTCCTACGACAAGATGAAATTAATCGTCAAATGATCACAGTACGCACCACCAAATTAGAGCAGCAAAATCAAGAACTACACAACAAAGACCAACTCAAAGATGAATATCTGAACAATGTATGTCAGGAATTGCGTATACCCTTGACGCATATGAAGACAGCACTTTCGTTATTGAATTCCCCTAATCTTAAACCTCCCCAGCGACAACGTTATTTACAGATGTTAAATACCCAGTGCGATCACCAAAATTCCCTGATTACTGGTTTGTTGGAACTGGTGCAGCTAGAACGGAATTTAGAGGGGACGACTTTGGAGTCGGTGCGTGTTGCTGATATTGTGCCTGGAGTAGTCAGTACCTATCAACCTGTAGCTCAAGAAAAAGGGATTATGCTAGCCTACACTGTACCGACTGAACTTCCATCTGTTTGGTGCGTGAGTGGTGGTCTGAGGCAAATTGTGATTAATCTGCTGCACAACAGCATTAAGTTTACCCCGAATGGTGGTCAAGTATGGGTGCGTGCCCGTATTCAAGGCGATTATGTCCAATTAGAATTCCGCGACACAGGTATCGGTATTGCCGAAAGCGAGATTCCCAAAATCTTTGATCGGTTTTATCGTGTGCGTACAGCAGCAACTGAAGATTATGGTGGTGCTGGGTTGGGATTAACAATTGTACAGCAATTACTGCTGCGCTCCGGCGGATCTATTTCTGTAAAAAGTAAATTATATGAAGGTTCCACATTTACAGTGCAACTGGCAAGTATTGGCGATACCCCAAAAGTGTAGGCGTAGCCAGCCGTAGGCATCGCTACACAAAATGAGTTATGATTATTCCCTGAGTTAACTTGGTGGTGCTATACAATTTTGCCTTTGTTTAAAGTTAACCAGAAAACAGCATCACAAATTTTGGCACAATCTATCTTGCTCCGAAATTTCATAAAACGAATTGAAGAAAAATACAGAATACAGAATTCAGAATAAAGCCATGAATTGGAGTGCGAAAAAGCGGATGAATATAGCGGTTCTCACTTTGGTGCAATACAGTCGTCACCTCACCCCGTATTTGCTCAACGCAAACACTCCCCTCTCCAAAGCATCCCAGAGGGGTTGGGGGTGAGGTTTAAAAATGTACTTCATGCAAACGAGAACCGCTATAAACTACGTTTTTGCACTCCTACTAAATATGCTTTCTTTAGTGGTTAACTTTTAAAGTGGTAGGTTACAATCGACCACAAAAAGTGATTCTGACGGACGTATTCAGAATAGCTGAATTCTTCTTCAATTTCTTTAGCTTCCTGATAATTATTAGCTAGAAGTTTTTGGTAACGCGGCGGGAATTTGGCGGAGCATCATGACTTGCTAATCAGGTACAGGAGCCAGCAATACAGTACCAGTTACCTCAAAAGTATTGACGAGAAACTCGCCAGAAGTCATCGAACCTAAAAGAGATTTGGTAGCTTTTTCAACGCGATAATTTCAGGTAAGTAAGTGGGTCAAATTAAATATAAAACCTCACCCGGCCTCCGGCTTCCCTCTCCTTACCAAGGAGAGGGATTGAGGGTGAGGTTTTATTTTATATTTAATTGTGCCTCCCTACTTATATCATGTCTGGCTAATTATAGCGGTTCTCAATTGCATGAAATACAGACCACTCGTAAGGGCACAGCAATGCTGTGCCCCTACCATGTGTTGCATCCAAACGAGAATCGCTATAGTTATGATTACCACATCTGTGCAAAAACCAGGAAACCCTCTTTCCCCCTGCTTGTTGCTCCCTGCTCCCCTGCGGTCTTAATGATAAGTTTTTAACCGGACACGATATTACTTGTGCGATCGCTCGCAAAATTTACATCAAAGTAATGCCGACCAAAAAACCGAGAAATCCTGACCATGTCGTCGTCGCAACACCCCACAAACAGTTGTTATAGGGAAAAGCGGTAAAAGTGTCGCAGCAGGCTTTGTCACAAAGGTTTTTCACCTTGACAGCAGAACTTTTTGAACGGGTGTTTGATGACTTGCTACCACAATTAAAAGCACGTTGGCATACTCGAAAAAAAGACCTCTGCCACCCGCAGTCAAATATGCAAGTGGGATTGGGATTAGTTATCAGAATCAAAAACACTTGTCCCGTCAGGTTTTTTGCCAGTCAATAAGTCACCTATTACTTTTGCTTCTTCTACTACGCCCTTTTTCAGTTGTTCTTCTTGGACGTCAAGTGGTCGATCTGCTCCCCTGGCTTTTTTTGGTTCTTCAAGTCCACTAGTGACCTGTTCTGCTTTTTTATCAACTTTCTGTTGGATCTTTGCTTGTGACCCTTTCACCATTTCATTTTGGCCTTGCCCGGCATAACTAGGAGGCTGGATAAAAATGAATAGACCTAAAAGGAAAATCATCAGACCCAAAATCCCCCGAATCAAAAGGCTCTTGCGTAATGCTTGTCCTAAGGCTAAGAGAATCTGTTGCATTTAAATTTCCACCTTTTTTTATCAAATTTTGTGCTGCTAACACTTTCAAGTGGAGGTCGCGCTGTGCAAACTTAAAGCTATCCCAGCCTTAGTTACAGAAAAGCTCCACCACTTTTGTAGCCCCAATAAGCGGCATTTTCGACAAGTAGCTAACTTCTCGTAAGTTTGAGTTTAGCTGATGAATCTGAATTTTTTATGAAGGTATTGTTTTAGAACTGTTGCTTTCTTGCGGTCAAACCTAGTTGAGGCCATCGGTGACAGATTAAGATTATTAACCATTCGTTAATAAGCAATTGTGCTGAAATATTTGCCAAAAATAGGGGTAGGAAACACAATTTTTAAGTTCCTGGTTTCTGTTTATTGCTAACTTCTAAAGGCAGGAAAATCGTCAAAACTTCCCCATATTGTGGGCGCTGGCGCACAATCAATTTACCACCGATCGCCTGAAACAAATGCTTAGTTGCGGCGATATTCAAACTAATCGTACCCGTTTCTGGTTGAAACATCAGCAGTTGACCTAAAGCTTTGCGAATTGGTGGCGTTGCAGGTATGGCGGCTTTATTGGAATCTTTACACCCGAATTGGGGCGATAATTGTAACTTCAGTTGATCTCCAGCCGGGATAACTTGTACTTGAATATGGCTACCAGCCGGTAAGCTGCGAGTAAAATTCTCCATCAAACCAGTGAGTACCTGATCCAGCATAGTGGGATTACTCACCACTGTTGGTAATTGCTGAGGTAAAACAACATTTAAAGTTAAGTTCCGCCGATGTGCTGCTTGTTCCCAACGGGGAATGCTCTGCTGCAACACTTGATCTAAAGACATCGGCGTGAGTTGAGTTTTTGAGGGTTTTGCTGAGGCAGTAGTTTCCAGTTCTGCTGCCTTAAACAGCAACTCCATGCGGTCAATTTGCTCGGTACACTCGTGATCGATAATTTTTAAGCGATTGATCACGGTGGCATCTAAGTCTCGCCGCTTCAGCAGCAGGCGAGTCATGGTGCGAATAGTTGTCAAAGGTGTGCGGACTTCGTGAGCAAAGGCTTGGAGCAATTCCACATCAGGATTTGGGGATTGAAAAGAAGCACAGGGGCGGGGTGCAGGGGGCAGAGGGGAAAACTTTTCTCCCTTGCTAAGAGCTCTCATCTCAAGAGTTTCTTCCCCAGTCCCTAGTAAAGAGTCCCTAATCTCTTCTGCTTCTGTTAATTCCTGAAGCAACAACTGGCTAAATTGAATCATGATCCGGCAATCTGGTGCTACCGGGGAATACTGTTGTACTAATGCATCTAGGCGAGCGAAAAATTCTGGATTAGCCAGCATTACCCTTGCTCCTAGCGATCGCCAAGCCTGCTGCACTACTTCTGGCTCAAAAGAAAATGAAAAGGTTTTTTTACCGTTCTTGTGGGTTGCTAAAACTAGCACTAATCTAAATTTATCTGTAAAAACTAAGCAAAACTGTTCTGCCCCTAGCGGATCGGAAGGTAGTAAGGGAAGTACCGATTCATGAGGAGCAATTTCTTCATTTATAGATGCGTTGGCATAGCCCAACCCAGACATCGCATCTGGCATCTGAAATGGCATCAGCGCCAACGGGTTAAATGGTTTTGCCGTAAAAGTTACTGTTTGTAGGCTTTGAGTCAGTTTTGGCTGACTAAATAAGGGTGCTGGTGCAGCTAAAACTAATCCTTGGGTTGTGTCAACTGAAAGATTTGCTAAAGTATTTAATAGCAAATGTTCTGTCGCCGCGAGGCTGACACGCCACTGCCGCTCTGCTTTTGCAGGTGAACATTCAGCTACACTTGATTGATTTTCAGCCAAGATTTCGCTCAGGCTTGGCAATATCCATTTGTACACAGGTTTTCACCCCTTAATTCAAGAGCGACTAACGGCGTCTAGGGTAGACATTTCACTACTACTTAAGAGGTTATAGTTATTTGTGTACTGATGACAGTGGTAGAACCGAACAATTCGGGCGCAATTTCCCCTCTAAGAGCAATCGCACTTAGGGGCTGAAAAACACTCACCCTTACCCTGTTACCCGATCATAGCGATCGCAGATGCAAGTTTGAGAAGAGATAAACCTGATTTCGTCAGATGCAGTACGCTACGAAAAAGAGTCTATATGCGTAGGCGTAGCCTGTCGTAGCGAAAAGTCGGAGCGGCGGCTTCCGCCGATCTGAACTTTTCAAGACAGACATCGCATTTTTTTAAGTAGATTAGCAATAGACTATCTTAAAGGCACTTTATGACTTCTTTTGATTCAGTTGAAGATTTGGTACTAGTTGCTGGTGCTACTGGTGGAGTGGGGCAATTGGTGGTAGGCAAGCTGCTGGAAAAGGGTTTGAAAGTTCGTGTTCTGACACGTAATGCTGCAAAAGCTGAAGAAATGTTTAACCAGAGAGTGGAAATTGCCGTTGGTGACATCAAAAAGCCAGCTACACTGCCAGCCGCAACGCTAGATGTCACCCACATCATAAGTTGTACCGGAACCACTGCCTTTCCCTCTACCAGATGGGAGTTTGACCAACCCCCGAACTTACTTGAATGGGGAATAATTTTTCTTAATCCCAAATCTAGTGAAGCAAAAGCAAAAAATAGTCCGGCAAAGGTCGATGCCCAAGGTGTCAGTAACCTAGTGGCAGCAGCACCCCGGAATTTGAAGCGGTTCGTTTTCGTCTCTTCCTGCGGAATTCTCCGTAAAAATCAGTTTCCTTTTAGTATTCTTAATGCTTTTGGCGTGTTGGATGCCAAACAAAAGGGCGAGGAGTCGATTATTAATTCCGGATTACCCTACACCATTATCCGCGCAGGACGCCTCATTGACGGGCCATATACCTCATACGACCTGAACACGCTCTTGAAGGCAAAAACAGGGGGTAAATACGGTGTGGTAGTAGGCACTGGGGATACACTTTCGGGTGATGCCAGCCGAATTGACGTAGCCAACGCTTGTGTAGAATGCCTTTTTCAGCCAAGTAGTTCTGAGAAAATTTTTGAAATAGTCAACCAGGGACAAAGACCGCCTGTGATTGACTGGGAAACTCTTTTTTCCTCGCATTAATAATAAATTTTACCTCCTCCCCATTTATCCCCAACAACTTTCGGTTGCAAGAGAATATGACCAGCAACAGATACCAAGTCATCATCCGTCAGATTTCTCATTTCTGTGAAAATATCTGCGCTCTTGATACTGGGATGTATTTCTGAAATCTCCTCTTCTCCGTCGTAAGTAGTGGGATTTTTCATGTAGTCCACCAACCCTTGAATGTTATTACGGTTTGGTGTTGCTAGTGTCAGAGATTCTGATTCGAGTCCCACGTTCTGGTTTGTCTTGGTAACCCCCCCAGCATGACATTGGGCACAACTGTAATTAAATAAACGTTTACCTTCTTTGATTTGTTTCAGGTTGAGCACAACGGTATCACCCTGATCATTTAATGCCACTGTTCGGATTGCTGCATCCAGCTCTACCGCTGTCGCGTTACCAACAATAAACTGGAACGTCAGCAAAACAGTAGCTAAAACAACGCCAATTATTCTTCTAAACATGTTTCTCCTTAAACATTTTGATGTTAAATACAGCTAAGAAAGCAATGCTCAATCTCTCTTTGACCCAACTGTTTAAGGGACTTACAATTAAAAAAATATCCAATTTTGTAAGGTGTATTAGCGCGGAAATTACGGCACTATCTTGATCTAACGCACCCTACAATTAATGGATAATTTATTTTTTGGTGTTCCCTTATTAGGAATTAAAGATTTATTAGCAGAAGTCAAAGGAGTTACGGTAGAGGATGGAAAAAAGTCCCATATTGTAACCCAGGAAAAATGTAATTCAATTCAATGAAAATCACTGATATAATAATCGCTGCTAAGACAGCAACTACAGGAACCATTGTGAAAAATTTCAAAAAATAACGTGACTCCATGATTTTTCTCCCAAATCAACTAAATTTGCATTTACAAGATGTCATTTTTTATTGGGTTTATTGACAGTTGATAGTTAATCAGTGACCATCAACTGTTAATAGCCTTTAGCGAATTGAAATCGGAACTTCTTCATCTTTGGCAACTAATTCACCACTGAGAAATGCTTGAACCGCTGATGCCGGCCAAAGGAAAGCCAATACCATACATTTGACGAAGAGTGGCAGATCGATAAATAGTTCTTTTTCTTCTGAGGAACCAAGTTTTTGAATTGCCCGCAAATAGGAACGACCAGTCCAGCCAATCCAACCGGCAATGTAGAGAAATATCGCTATGGGAGTTAGCACGTCAAGGGCAAGGCTGAGGCGGTCAAGAACTAAATGAGGTAAACCGTCCTCGCCACAAAGTAACTGAGAATAAGCCTTTAATGGCTTTGTCGTGTAATAACTATCAGGGGCATTTTGCGCTCGTTCTACAAATGCAGGCGATTCGGCACAAGGGACTAATGTAGTGTTCTCCGCTAAAGCTGTGGGGACAACATTAAGCCAGAGAAAAATTACCAAAATCAAAGCAAATAGTCGTTTCATAATTTTGTTTGCTCCTAAAGATGATATTAATTACGATTTGCTGGATAGGTATTTGCTGCATATACTATCAAAAGTATGCAAAATAATACAGCTACTAACAAACCAAAAAATACTCCTGTTCCCGTTGAAGTAAATTGTCCCTCTCCATAGGCAAAAAAGATATGTTGCATGAAAATACCTCACAATTGTTAATGGTTAGCTGAATTCGATAAATAAAGTATGAATGAAGTATGAAGTGTAAAGGATGAATGATGAAGTAAGAAGTTGGTACAGATCAGACTACATGCCGCTACGCTAGCGCCCATCAGTGGTGCGAAAAAATTTGAGGTAATTTCATTATTCATCATTCATACTTCATCCTTCAGTTTGACCAATCTATATTGATTCCTTCAAGCAAGATTGAAGAATTGAAAATCTGGAGAATTATTAACAAAAAAAGGAAAAATAATAGCATTAGAACAGCCATTAATGGTGTGGTTCCCCAGCCAGGAACAACTTTACCTGCTTCCGAATTTAAGTTTCTGAGAAGGTATTGCAAAGGTGCGAGTTTTTTGGATTTAAACTTTTGTTGTTGCATGGATTGCTTTAAAGGATGAGGGATGAGGTTGACTGTTAACTGTCAGCAATCAACAGTCAACTGTTTTATTTGGAAGTTCCTAAACAGATGTTTCCTGAGTTGAAGCTACAGCCTTCTCTTTCTTGCGTGTAGTTAAATCTCCTACTTTCTGGAAGACACCAAACTCGACTTGTTCTTCCAAGTCTGCGTCAATTCCAGCAAAGACATCCCGGTATATGGTGCGAGAACCATGCCAAATGTGTCCGAAAAACCACACTAGAGCAAAACAAGCATGGAAAAAGGCAAAGAAGCCCCGGTTACTCGTCCGGAAAACCCCATCAGAGTTGTATGTCTGGCGGTCAAATTCAAAAACTTCACCGAGTTGAGCTTTGCGGGCATATCGCTTGACATCGAAGGAATCTGTAAAGGTTTGACCATCCAGTGTCCCACCCAAAAAGCTGACTGTAACCCCAGATTGCTCGAAGCTAAATTTTGATTCTGCTCGCCGGAAGGGAATATCGGCACGGACAATATCATTTTTATCTGTTAAGACGACAGGGAAATTTTCAAAGAAAGTCGGCATTCTTCGTACTGTTAATTCCCGCTCTTCACTGTCTTTAAATACTGGATGACCGAGCCAATCTATAGCCAACCCATCGCCATCCACCATTCGACCAACCCGGAAGAGACCGCCTTTGGCAGGATTATTGCCAATGTAATCGTAGAAAGCCAACTTTGTGGGAATGGCTGACCAAGCTTCTGAAGGAGTTTTACCTTCATTCAAGGCAACTTGAACCCGCCTGTCAATCTCTTGTTTAAAGTAGTTTTGATCCCACTGGTAGCGAGTTGGTCCCCACAATTCTATAGGTGTGGTAGCACTGCCGTACCACATAGTACCAGTAGCTACAAAAGCTGCGAAAAAGAAAGTTGCCAGCCCACTGGCGAGAGCCGTTTCAATATTTCCCATCCGTAGTGCCCGATACAGCACCTCCGGCGGTCGAACAGCTAAATGGAACAGCCCACCGATAATGCCCACAACCCCTGCGGCAATGTGGTGAGCGACAACCCCACCCGGATTAAAAGGATTAAAGCCCTCTGGCCCCCACACCGGGGCGACAGGTTGCATATGCCCTGTTAAACCGTAGGGGTCGGAAACCCACATACCCGGCCCAAAAATGCCGCTTAGATGGAAAGCACCAAAACCAAAGCAGAGTAAACCAGCTAATAATAGATGAATACCAAAAATCTTAGGCAAATCTAAAACTGGTTTATCGGTTTCGGGGTCAAAAAATGTGGCGACATCCCAGTATACCCAGTGCCAGCAAGCAGCTAGGAATTCCAAACCCGAAAATAAGATGTGAGCAATCGCTACAGTTTCAAATGTCCAAAAACCCGGATCAGTAAAGGTTTCACCTGTAATGCTCCAGCCTTGCCAGGAATTTGTCACCCCCAAACGCGCCACAAAAGGCATTAAAAAACACCCCTGTCGCCACATGGGATTGAGTACTGGATCGCTGGGGTCGTATAGAGCCAGTTCATACAAAAGCATGGAACCAGCAAAGCCTGCACAAAGGGCATTATGCATTAAGTGTACAGCTAGCAATCGTCCTGGGTCATTCAAGACCACTGTATGGACGCGATACCAAGGTAGTCCCATGAGTTATGCTCCTTGTAAAAAGTTAGGAGTGAGGAGTTCAGGAGAGACGCGATTAATCGCGTCTGTACAGGAGTTAGGAGTTTTGAATTCATGGCTCTTAACTTTTAGAAAAACAGTTGTAGGTATGTGCCTGATATGGATTTGGGAAAAAAGGTTTTCAACAACATTACAATCACAGAAAAAAAGGCGATCGCAATATTCCCAACTATGGGAGCAATAATTGTCTGTTTGAGAAAATCTTGCATGACTAACTTGGGGATTGAAGATTAGGCACTTGTACTGAGCGAACGCAAGAGCGTCTCTAAGAGTTGCCGTAAAGCCTGCGGCATAGCTACGCTTAGGGCGCAGCCCAAGGTAGAGAAGTATTGGGCATTATTATTCTTCCCCTGCTTCCCTTGCTCCTTCACCAGTCCCCAATACCTAATCCAGTGGATTCATAGACTTAACTGGCTCGTCTTCACGGTCTAGACCTTTTTCAAAACCGACGGCGGCGGCGCGTGCGCGTCCGGCGTGCCAAAGATGACCAACTAAGAACAGGAAAGCAAAGATAAAGTGTGCAGAAGCTAGCCAGGTACGTGGTGATACGAAGTTAAAAGAATTTATTTCGGTCGATACACCGCCTACTGAGTTCAGAGAACCTAAAGGTGCATGAGTCATGTACTCTGCTGCGCGACGAATTTGCCACGGTTGAATGTCATGCTGAATCTTATCGATGTCTAGTCCGTTGACACCACGCAATGGTTCTAGCCAAGGCGCTTTAGTATCCCAAAAACGCATTGTTTCACCACCAAAGATGATTTCTCCTGTAGGCGATCGCATTAAATATTTACCTAAGCCTGTGGGGCCTTGAGCCGAAGCAACGTTCGCCCCCAATTTTTGGTCACGCACTAAGAAGGTCAAGGCTTGGGCTTGCGATGCTTCTGGGGCTGTAGGACCGTAGAATTCACTGGGATAAGCAGTGTTATTAAACCAAATAAACATGGAGGCAATTAAAGCCTGCCCAGCAACGTTACCTAAGCTTTGTGAAAGGTAAGCTTCACCCGACCAGGTAAAAATGCCATGAGTCCACTTAAAGGGCTTGGTGACAATGTGCCAAATACCACCCAAGATTATCAGACCACCAATCCATATGTGACCGCCAACCAAATCCTCTAGGTTATTAACGCTAGCAATATTACCTGCACCACCTGTAATTCCTTTTAACAGATAACCAAAGATGATACGGGGGTCGAGAGTGGGCTGGGTAACAAGGCGCACATCACCGCCGCCCGGTGCCCAAGTGTCGTATAAGCCGCCCCAAAGCATGGCTTTGCCGACAAGTAAGAACGCGGCCACACCCAAGGTGATTAGGTGATATCCCAGGATGCTAGTAACCTTGTCCTTATCAGTCCAATCGAAATCAAAAAAGCCAGCTAGCCTTGCCGGACCTCTGAGTGCATGGTATAGACCACCAAGACCCAAAACGGCAGAGCCAATCAAATGCGCCACAGCGATCGCAAAAAATGGGAAGATATTTGTAATTTCTCCCCCACGTCCCACACCAATACCCAAGGTAGCGATGTGCGGCATCAAAATTAAGCCCTGGTCATACATCGGCTTGTCTGGGACATAGTGACTGACTTCAAACAGCAACATTGCTCCCGCCCAAAAAGCCACTATACCTGCATGGGCGACGTGTGCGCCTAAAAACTTACCAGACAAGTTAATAAAACGGGCATTACCAGCCCACCAAGCATATCCAGTAGATGCTTGGTCACGACCTTCCGCCGCTGGGTCGCTGATTTTCGGTTTATATGTTGAAGAAGGACCTAAAGAGGTTTCCATATATCAAAAACTCACGCAAAGGTACAAAAACAGTTCAGATTTTGATTCGGTAGTGCTGAATTTTTATTAGTTAGGAGTAAGCAGTCAACCAATTTTGGATTTTAGATTTGCCGCTGCGTGTAGCTTGCTTCCCTGTTCGCGTAGCGTCCCGTAGGGAAGGAGTACCAGCATCGGCAACGAACTGAAAAAAACAATTCAAAATCCAAAATCTAAAATTGCTACTTAACTCCTAACTTTCTTAAAGTGCATTTCCACGAGGTAATACTTCTTCTGGAAACTGGAAGTGTTCGTGGGGTTGGTCTCCTTGCGCCATCCAGGCTCTAGCCCCTTCATTCAAGAGAATGTTTTTGGTATAAAACGTTTCAAATTCTGGGTCTTCTGCTGCCCGTAACTCTTGGCTAACAAAGTCGTATGCCCGCAAATTAAACGCCAAACCCACCATACCGATCGCACTCATCCATAAACCAGTTACCGGCACAAATAACATGAAAAAGTGTAGCCACCGCTTGTTAGAAAAGGCAATCCCGAAAATCTGCGACCAGTAGCGGTTTGCAGTCACCATTGAGTAAGTTTCTTCAGATTGGGTGGGGGTAAAGCCACTAAAAGTATTAAAACCTGTAGTGTCTTTAAACAAAGTATTTTCCACAGTGGCACCGTGTATTGCACACAACAATGCTCCGCCTAAGACACCTGCCACACCCATCATGTGGAAAGGGTTGAGGGTATAGTTATGGAAAGCTTGAAAGAATAGTAAAAAACGGAAAATTGCCGCTACCCCGAAACTGGGAGCAAAAAACCAGCTAGATTGACCCAAAGGGTACATCAGGAATACAGAAACAAAAACAGCAATCGGTGCAGAAAAGGCGATCGCATTATAAGGGCGAACGCCTACCACTCGCGCAATTTCAAATTGCCGCAACATGAAACCAATTAAAGCAAAGACACCATGAAAGGCAACGAAATTCCACAAACCGCCAATTTGACACCACCGCGTAAAATCTCCCTGAGCTTCTGGCCCCCACAGGAAAAGTAGGGAGTGACCCATACTATTTGCAGGAGTGGAAAGCGCAGTAGTTAAGAAATTGCAACCTTCCAAGTAAGAGCTAACTATGCCGTGAGTGTACCAGGAACTAACAAACGTTGTGCCAGTAAACCAACCCCCCAAAGCCATATAGGCGCAAGGGAAGAGTAATAAACCAGACCAACCGATAAATACAAACCGATCGCGTTTGAGCCAGTCATCAAGGACAGTAAACCATCCCCAGCCTGCGTAACCGCGTCTGAGAGCTATAGTCATATAATTTGTCCTGCTGATAAAAAACTTTTAATTAGGGAGTGGGGAGTGGGAACTGGGCAATGAAGAAAGACTTACAGAAAGTTTCCCCTCTATTCCCTACTCCCCACTCCCTACTCCCTACTTTGCTTCTCACCAATCCGTCCGACCATTATTTTGAAAATAAGGAGGGCCGGGAGAGGCGAGAGTTTGAATGATATGATCGAAATAAGGAGTAGCGATCGCAGCATCCTTATCACCAAGGAGTTGCCGTGCTGCTTCTTTGATACAGCGTACCGCCTCCACCCAATTGAAAATCGGAATTCCCAAAGATTGATACATTTCCTTCATCCCAATCGTGCCAATATCTTCCAAAGGTTGCTCATTCCCCGCCAAAATACAGTAAGCAACTAAACGGATATACCAACCTTGGTCGCGTTGACAGGAAGCAGTTTTCCTCATATTGCCGCTATTACTGGGTGTCACCGGACACACCTTCCAGAACTTATCACTAGCTTGTTGTACCAACCGACTTTGGTTCTTTGCCAAAGTTGTCGCAATCCGAATCCGCTGTTCCCCCGAATGGCAAAAATTCTGAATCATTTGAATTTCTGCCGGGGTGGGATAACGCAATTCTTCATCAGCATTTAGAATTACTTGTTTGACTAGACTCATAGCAAATGTTGACTGTTAACTGTTTACTGGGAAAGAGATTTTCATTTTTTGTTATACTCGCGTCACGAAATATGAAAATACTTCTTACCCCTTATCCCCAGAGGGAACCACAAGTTTCCCACTCCTCTGTCTGCGGTTCGTTAAAAATAAATTACACAGGATTGATGTAACTTTCCTCACTTTCAGAATCAATCCCCCCCGGTTCTACAGAACTGAGTTCTGCTGACAACTCTTGTTTTTGAGCGTTTAACTCATACTTATTCGCCGACTCTGGCAAACGTTGTATTTTCCCGTTGCCGTTGTTAGGAACAAACCGATCCAATTCCGATGGCGATGAAAGCAGCGATTTTTCCGACAGGTTGAGAGCGTGAGCGGCTGATGACTGTCGCATCACCAAACCCCTTGGTGTCACATACCGCTCATAGGGAACCGTATCTTCACCAAAAACTTCAATGTATTCCGCGCTGTCGATGATTTTGTCAATCAAAGCGTAGAAGCCCTGATTTGCACAGATATCGTAATAGCGATTCATTTCCTCACGTCCGTAAGTAGGACGACCCAACAACCGCCGATGGATGTATTCAATCGCTTTGGTAACATACAACGGTTCCCAATAGGTTTTGCGGAATAATTTCGACTTAGTTAACTGACGAATAAACTCCCGCATCGTAATTTCGCCAGATAGTAACTCTGACTCCACAACAGATGTTAAACGCTGACCTTCAAAAACATCGCGCCCAAATATCTGCCGATAAGCTCCCTGAATCACCGCTGTTGGGGAATTGTTCGTCAGACTGACACTAAGTCCGATGGGCAACTTGGGGCTAGAACCGTTTGTTTGTTGACCATTCCGGTGATTTGTCGGCTCTAGCTTCATCACCCTTCCCAAAGAGCCGGGGACTTGTCCAAAGCTTTCAGAACTAATAAGGATGCGACGATTATCTTTACCAAAGGGTGCAGGATTGTGTAGAGTCGTTGCAGGCAAAGTCTCCACAGGAAAGATCGCACCGAACTGAATTTCTAGGGGGTCATTACCAGAACCATAGGGGTGCTGATTGGGTAAAGGTTTCTCATACTTCCCAAAAAGGGTTAGAAACTGAGGAACTTTGCGAACAGGAGCGCTGTACTTAAATAATTCCAGTTGCGGTCCCCAATTGCGGCATTCTTGCGCTTCCTGACCTAAACCACGCAGATAGGGTACAGTTTCTTCTGTGAAATAGTCAGCGTATTCTTGGGAATCTACCAACGCATCTATCAGCTTATGCAAACCACCTTTGGTAATAATGGCAAAGTATTCTTGGAACTCCGTCAGAGAACTCAACCCCCGTCCTAAAAAGTGACGCATCGCCAATTCGATAACGCGACTAATAGTAAACGGTTCATAGAACAAGCGGCGGTAAAGGCAAGATTTACCCAAACGGCGGATAAATTCTTTCGTCGAGATTTGACCGCCTTTAACCTGAGATTCCAATTCAGTCGCGGGAAAATCATAAGTTGCGGTGATATCGCGCTCAAAGACCTGACGATAAGCAGCTTTAATTGCAGCTTGCTTTTCAGTTTCAGACAGCACCGACTTGATCACAAATTTTAGTCGATGTTCTGCTGCGATCGCATAACTTTGAGGTAATACTAAACCTTGCTGTTCGTTGGAAACCCCAACTCTGAGTTTTACTGAGGGTTTTTCTGCTAAATACTCAGTTATCAATATCTGAAAAGATTGCTTTATCAGTTCCCTCGCCTCAGCATTCTCTGGGAAGTAGCCAAGGGATTGGCGTTGCATTTCCTTGAGAGCAACTACAGTAGCTTCGGTTACATCTTCCGGAATTACACCGCGCAATCCCCGGACATTGGCTGTCAAAATACTGTCATCTCCAGCAACTATGGCAAAGGTGATATAACGTAGAAACCACGCTAAATCTCGCATGGATCTTTTCATCCTCCTTGGCCCATAGCGAGAGACATTGATAAAGCGGAAACCTCCAGGAAGTGGTTCTCTATCAGTAAAAAGAGTCCGCGCTCGTTCCAACCAACTGCTCAAAGGATTGAAAAAGTTTAGATTGTCTGCTATGTTAAGGCGTTCCTTACTAGCAGCAACACCACTTTTCCTCGCCGCCGTCAGATAATCCTCAGCCACATAATAACCAGAACCAGGTAATCCCACAAGGTCTTGAGGCTTTTCCAGATAAGCCATCGGCGAACCGCCAACAAAAATCTGGTTTGCTCCAGCAGACACAATTTCGTCTGCTTTACGAGTCAATGTTTCCGCAATTTCTAACCGCTGATTACCAGAACTAAAAAATGACCCCAGTTTCTGAAGTTCAGTATCCTTTAAACAGCGGTCTTGTTGTTCCGCTTGTGAAATTACTGCAATAGGTAAAGTTTGATATCTTTGCGGGTAAGCAACAGGGCTACCACCACTTGCTTTTATACTCATTGTTAAAAAGGTAATTGTTAATTGGTAATAGCTAGAAGTTATTAATTCAAACTTTTGAACTCCTAACGCCTAACTCTCTGTTAGGGTGTCAATTCCTGAATTAAGTAGTCAAAGTAAGGTGCTAACTCCGCAGCATCTTCTAAATTAAACAGGTCTAAGGAAACTTCTTTAAGACAACGAATTGCTATCACTAGATTGAAGAGTGGAATTTCTAGTGAGTTGTACATTTCCTGAACCCCAATAGTGCCAATTTCCGCCAGTGGCTCGATATCTTGCAGCACTATAGAATATGTAATCAGACGAATATACCAACTTTGGTCACGCAAACAGGAAGACCGATAAATTCTATTCCCACTATTACTGGGAGTCTCATGACATCGTTCCCAAAACTTTAGACTTGCTTTTTCTACAATTTTTTGTTCATTTTCTGTGAGAGTTACAGCAATACGCAGCCGAGAAAATCCACCTTCATAAAAGTCACGAATAGCGTTTAACTCACCCGGATTGAGATAGCGAGCTTCCCGATCAGCGCTAGTAATTGATTTTGTAATAATGCTCATTTTTTTGTGCTTTTATTACTGAAATTGACGGTGAGATTAGGAGTTAAGACTGAGTAATTATGAATGTAAAACTCTTAATTTCAAACTCCTAACTCCTAACTCTTCAGCTCAAGCCAGAAGCAATGTAGTCGAAGTAGACACTCAATTCTTTACCCGCCTCAGCACCTACAATGCTTGTGGATACTTCTTTCAGGGCTTGCACCGATCGGATAGTTGCACCAACAGGAACGCCCAAAGAGTTGTAAGTTTCTCTTAAGCCATTTAGAATCCGCTCATCAAGAATTGATGTGTCACCAGCTAACATGGCATAGGTGGCGTAACGCAGAAAATAATCTAAATCCCGGATACAAGCTGCATAACGACGGCAAGTATACATATTGCCACCAGGGCCAGTAATATCTGTGTAAAGTAAAGATTTAGCAACTGCTTTAGTGACAATATTTTTGGCATTGGCACTAACTGTGGTCGCTGCGCGAGCGCGGACATCGCCACTATGGAAATAATTTTGCAGCTTTTCTAAAGAATTATTATCTAAGTATTTGCCTTGAACGTCAGAGGAATTAATCAAAGCAGTAATTGCATCTTGCATTATTTTTCTCCTGATTTATTTCCTAAGTATTTGTAATTACCAGTTAAGAAAAGATGAAGTAAGAACTTGCTTTTTAAACTTCATACTTCATCCTTAACTTTCCTATGACAACGCTCTAATGATGTAGTCAAAATAAGGGCCTACTTCGACTGCATCTTCCTCACTCAGCAGGGATATGGCTTCATCTTTAACGCAGCGCATAGCCTCAACGATATTTCTGAGAGGAATTTCTAAATTGTTGTACATTTCCTTAATACCAATCGTGCCAATTTCTTCCAAGGGTTTTTCACTCCCTGCCAAGATAGAATAGGCAACTAAGCGGACATACCAACCTTGGTCACGTTGACAAGAAGCTGTCTTGCGCTCATTCCCGCTATTACTAGGAGTATTAGGACACCGTTCCCAAAATTTTAGACTGCCATTTTGTACAATCTTTTGTTCGTTCTGTGATAATATTTTAGCAATGCGAATTCGCTGGTCTCCAGTTTTCAAAAATTCTTGAAAAACTCTTAGCTCTTTAGGAGCAGGATAGCGAGATTCACTATCAGCATTCAAAATCAATTCTGTAACTATGCTCATTGCTTACTCTTTGTTATTTGTTAGTAATCAGCGGTTTTTCCACTGAACAATTGTCTAACCAGTAATTGCAGGGGCTTGAAGTGCAACTGGCACAGAATATGCTTCGCCACTAGCAAGATCCAATGGGAAGTTATGAGCATTGCGCTCGTGCATTACTTCAAAACCCAAGTTTGCCCGATTCAAAACATCAGCCCAAGATGGAAGTACATGACCTTCAGAGTCGAGAATTGAGTTATTAAAATTAAATCCGTTAAGGTTAAATGCCATTGTGCTGATGCCTAAAGCTGTAGCCCAAATGCAAACTACGGGCCAAGCTGCAAGGAAGAAATGGAGCGTTCGGCTATTGTTAAAGCTGGCGTACTGGAAAATCAAACGGCCAAAGTAGCCGTGCGCCGCGACAATGTTGTAAGTTTCTGCTTCTTGACCGAATTTATAACCAAGGTTCTGTGATTCAGATTCCGTTGTTTCACGTATCAAGCTAGATGTTACCAGTGAACCATGCATAGCACAGAACAGTGAACCTCCAAGGACTCCAGCCACTCCCAACATGTGGAAGGGGTGCATCAAGATATTGTGTTCGGCTTGAAACACAAACATGAAATTAAAAGTACCACTGATACCCATAGGCAGACCATCAGAAAAACTGCCTTGTCCAATGGGATAAATCAAGAATACAGAGGTTGTAGCTGCCAACGGTGCGCTGTAGGCTACGCAAATCCAAGGACGCATACCAAGACGGTAAGATAATTCCCATTCACGCCCCATGTAACAACTAAGGGCAGGTATGTAATGAAATGCAATCATCTGGTAGGGGCCGCCGTTATAAAGCCATTCGTCCATAGAGGAGGCTTCCCAGATGGGATAAAAATGTAAGCCAATGGCGTTGGACATGGGGACTACGGCTCCGGTAATGATGTTGTTGCCGTAGAGTAATGAACCAGCTACCGGTTCGCGGATACCGTCAATGTCAACTGGCGGCGCGGCGATGAAGGCGATGGTGAAGACGCAGAAGGAAACTCCCAACAGAGGAATCATTAAGACACCAAACCAGCCGATATATAGCCGATTTTCAGTGCTAGTAACCCAATTACAGAAGCTCTCCCAGGTTGGGAAACGGCTCTTTTGTCGTTTTAAAATCGTAGTCATAAGTAATTCAAAATTCAAAAATTTTTTGTTACTCGTTCCCAATCTCAGGCTGGGAATGCCTACAGGTGGGCTACTACGGTTCAGTTAAAGTTTTAATATTTCAAAGATTCCCCCAACCACCTTCAAAAAGGCTTGCTTATAACCCTCTGTTACTCTCTTAAAAAGCGGGGCTGTTTCATTCCCTAAAAAGCTCTAATTTACAAGAGCGCGAGGTAAAAAAATCAGGTGATTAAAAAATCTGATTGGACAATAAAATGGCGATGCCTTCTGTGCGAGACGCTACGCGTAACTTGCTTCTCCGTAGGAGTACGGCAAGGCTTTGCCAACGCACTGAAATTTACTCGTTGATCCGGTAATTTTTCTCTTCCCCAAATTTATTGCCCATGCTGTTGACAAAATTTCTACCTTATGGAATGAAACATCCCTGCCCTAAAAAAGGGGATCACTACAGGCGGGGGATTTTAACCGAACCCTATTCACAGGTGGGCTATTACCTCATAACTTGGTCAATTTTTTTACTGATCACAGTAGGAGGTAAAACCTCTCTGAATGCTTTCCCAGTCTGATACTGGGAACGAGGAATCAAAAAGGAGAAAATCCAAAATGGTATGAAATAGGCGTTCCCAAGTAATTTAAAATTCCAAACTCAACGGCACTGCTTCCCCTGTAGTTAAATCTTCAGAGAAATTATAAACTCGGCGATCGCTTTCGCCTGCCACTTTTATCCCCAAATCAGCCCAATCAATTGTGTCTGCCCAAGTGTTAATAACTCGTCCTTGGCTTTTGATTTCTGGCTGATCAAATGTGAGTTTTTCAAAGTTAAATGCAGCGACATCAACCCCTAAGGCGGCAGACCAAATTCCTGCTACTGGAAAAGCCGCTAGGAAGAAATGCAATTTGCGAGAGTTAGGAAAACTTCCACGCCGCCATCCCAACCGCCTAAGATAGGTTTGAGCAGACCTAAAGTTGTAGGTTGAATGTTTTTGACCGAGTTTGTATCCGACATTAATCGATTCTGAGTCGATTTCTTTAGTACGAATCAAGGTCGATGTTACCAAAGAACCATGCATCGCACTCAGCATTGCACCACCTAATACCCCAATCACTCCTAACTGATGTAACGGACTCATCAGAATATTGTGATTTGCTTGAAACTGCAACATGAAGTTAAAAGTACCGGAAATCCCTAAAGGCATTCCCGCAGAAAAACTGCCTTGTCCAATTGGGTAAATTAAGAATACAGAGATGGAAGCAGCAACGGGAGCAGTAAACGCCAGGGAAATCCAGGGACGCATCCCTAAGCGATAGCTCAATTCCCATTCCCGATCTTGGTAACAGATGATACTGATCAAAAAGTGCAGCACAACCATCTGGTAAGGGCCGCCACTGTAAAGCCACTCATCTAAAGAAGCAGCTTCCCAAATTGGGTAAAAGTGCAAACCAATTGCAGCTGATGTCGGTACTACAGCAGCTGAGATGATATTATTGCCGTCGAGTAAAGAACCGGAAATTGGTGAACCCACTCCGTCCATGTCTACGGGCGGAGCAGCAATCAAGGCAATGATGAAAACGGTGGTTGCCGTTAAAATAGTGGGAATCATCAGTATGCCAAACCAGCCAATATACAGCCGATTTTCAGTACTGGTCACCCATGAACAAAACTTTTCCCATAAACTAATCTTTTCGCGTCTTTCTAAGATGTTTGTTGCAATTGTTTGAAGATTGTGATTTGCAGGCGCAACCCGTGCTGCATGACAGTTAACATCGGCGGGAGCCGCTGCTCTGACTGCCTCGTCTACGCTAACAGTCGAAGTTGCAATTATGCTGTCTGACTTTGGCGTCATCTTAATAGATCCTTGCATAATTAAATAGGAATTCTCTATCGCCACAGTTTCTAAAACCGGAGACAACAGAATTATCTTTTGCACTCAAACCAAAGCCGCTGAGACAAAAACTACTTCAAGGTCGATGGAAGAAAGATAAGAAAAAAACATGAAGAACCAATGAAGGAAGTTCATATCTTCACAAAAGTTAACAATATCAATCACAAGAGTTAGAGTAGAAAGACCTACCCCTGGCTCTTCAATGACGGCTCTAGAACTATATAAAGGTATTAAAAAATGAAGATGTAAGTCACATTGAAATTATCAAAATAAGTAAACAAATGTAAATTTGGTTTAAGCTGTATAACTTTTGGATCAAAGAACAGTCAATAATGATTTTGAAATAGACTTGTTCCGATACAGAGCTTTCTGTTCAGCACAGATGCTAGTAGTAGCGCAAGGCAGAATTCGTAATACTCGCCAAAGGCGAGAAGCAAGCTACGTAATTCCTATACCGCGTTTCATTGCTTTTCAATGATTGCTCTATTTGCACTGTGCTGTGCTAATGATATGTGATGAACAATTGGCAGATTTTTTCTGAGGTAAAACTTTTCTACTTTAATTGTTGCTAAGGGACTGCCAAAGAACAAAATTCGCCAAGATTTTTTGGTAGGCTGGGCATCTTGCCGATCCTAATCCTACATAATGATTTATTTCTTGGAGTTCCCTAATTATTTGTTTTCCCTCTGATGAACTCCTAGCTTTTAGGTACAGTAGGGTTATAGAGAATGAGAATTTTACTAGTTGAAGATGACGAGTGTATCGCCAAAACACTTGAAAATGTTCTTGGTAATCAACACTATGTAGTTGATATTGCTGCTGATGGTCTGCTTGGTTGGGAGCTAGTAGAAGCTTTTAGCTATGACTTAATTATGCTAGATATCATCCTGCCCAGATTGGACGGCATAAAACTTTGTCAGAGGTTACGTTCCCATAACTATCAAACACCTATACTGCTACTGACGGCTCAAAATTCTAGCACTCACAAAGTGATGGGATTAGATGCCGGAGCAGATGACTATGTTGTTAAACCTTTTGAACTCTCGGAATTATTAGCTCGAATTCGCGTTTTATTGCGGCGACGAAATTCACCTATTTTGTCAGTGATGAAATGGGAAAAACTGCGTATCGACACTGGTAGCTGTGAAGTGACTTATGGTTGTCATGGTTTGAATTTAACGCCTAAGGAGTATCGTTTACTGGAGCTTTTTCTGCGTAACGAGCATATTGTCTTCAGCCGCAGTGAAATTTTAGACCACCTCTGGTCTGTAGAAGAAGCACCCAAAGAGGATACGGTGACAGCTCACATCAAAGGTTTGCGGCAGAAACTAACGCAAGCTGGTGCACCAACTGATTTTATTGAAACAGTCTATGGTTTAGGTTATCGTCTAAAAGCATTTGCATATGAAGAAAAACCTTCTGTAACCTCAAGACAGACAAAACTAAGCCAAAGCAAGAGGAAGCCACAGATTAGGGAAGCATTAGCAGTTGTGTGGGAGAAGCTGAGAGTACACAGTAGCGATCGCTTAGAAATTCTACAACAAGCCTCACTCGCCTTACAAGCCAATAATCTCTCTGAAGAATTACGCAAAAAAGCATATCATGCAGCACATAAGCTAGGGGGAGCTTTGGGCATTTTTGGCTTTGCAGAAGGTTCACGTCTGGCTAAACACATAGAGCAGATATTGCTATCCCAAATTACTCTTGACCAAAGTGAGGCATTGCGTCTTCGCCATTTAGTAGAACTTCTTTCTGGGGAACTACAGCAATCTGGATTTAGAGAATTAGATAAAGTACTTTGCCATTATGTTGTAGACGATGTGGGCGAATAAATGCTGTGTCATTAGTTATTAGTCATTAGTCATTGGAAAAAGACATAGAAAAAGACTTTCTTGGTTTGCCGCTTTCTTAGGACAACTGACAAATGACAAAAGACAAAAAACAAAAGCCTATCGACTCCTTGGAAACGCTGCTACATCGGATGATGAACCGCATTCGTCAATCCCTAGAGTTGCCAGCAATCCTCTCAGGAACCGTTGCTGAAGTACGTATATTCTTGGAGACTGATCGTGTTAAGGTGTATCGTTTTGATGAAGATGCTAGCGGTGAGGTTGTGGCTGAGTCGGTTAACCGCGATCGCCTACCATCCCTACTAGGGCAACACTTTCCCGCTGAGGATATTCCACTTGAAGCTCGTGAGTTGTTTCTAAAAGCTCGTCAACGCTCAATTGTGGATGTTGGAGCACAGCAAATTGGGCTGAGTCCCTTAGATTGTCTGGAAACGACCGAACCACTTGATGAAAATGATATCCGGTATCAACTCGTAGATCCATGTCATGTAGAATACCTTATCTCAATGGGAGTGCAATCTTCTCTAGTGGTGCCAATTTTGCATCGTGACCAATTATGGGGATTGTTGGTATCTCATCACAGTTCGTCGCGAGAGGTGAGCGAGCGGGAATTACAGGTAGTGCAACTGGTTGCAGATCAATTATCAATTGCGATCGCTCAAAATACCCTCCTCGAACAAACCCGCGCTCAAGCTAACCAAGAAGCCACAATTAACCGTGTGGCCAAGCTACTGCATTCCATGACCGAAATGCAGTTACAACAGGCGCTGGAGTTGACTGTATCTGCTTTACAGGCAGCCGGTGGCAGAATTTATATCGCTCCCCAAAACCCAGGTGAGGCGGCTCAGGTGTTTAGCTATGGGAATTGGGGAATGGGGGACGGGAGAAGAAGCAGAGAAGCAGGGGGAGCAGGGGGAGCAGGGGAAGCAGGGGAGCAGGGGAAGCAGGGGAGCAGGGAGAAAATAACAATGCCCAATGATGCCACTTGCTTTCCGACGCAAGGCGACAGGAACGCAGTGGCTCCCCAATGCTCAATGCCCAATACCCCCATCCTCTTCGAGGAGCATCCTGGTTGGCAAGAGTGGTTAAACATGGAGGCGACTGTCGAGAAAGGAAAACTAGTGTGGGCAATTACTGATTTATATCGAGCCGCACTACAGTCAGACCTGACACAGGCATTTTGTGATGCTGGGATTCGCAGCTTATTGGTTATTTGCTTGCAATATCGGCAGCATATATTAGGTTACTTAAGTATTTTTCGCTATGAAATAGACACAGAAACTCTGTGGGCGCGACGACCTGACCGCGATGATCCGCGACATCAGCGTCCAGTTCAATCCTTTGAAGTATGGCGAGAGTTAAAGCACAGTCAAGCCCAAGAATGGAAAACCGCAGAAATTGAACTCGCCCAAGCTTTGGGTAGTCACTTTGCTATGGCAATCCATCAATATGAACTGTATCAGCAAGTTCACGTCCTCAATGCTGACTTGCAGCGGGATATTGAAGAACGCAAGCAGGCAGAGAAAAAAATCTCTGCCTTGAATGCCGAATTAGAGCAGCGAGTACAGGAACGAACGGCAGAGTTACAGCGTGCTAATGAAAGATTGCTGCGGGAAATGAGCAAACGCGAACGGGCACTACGCGCTCGCCAGCAAACACAAGCCTCTTTAGAACGCCTCAGCCGACAGAGCGAGTTAATTTTAAACTCCGCAGGTGAGGGAATTTACGGTTTAAATTCCCAAGGTAAAATCACCTTCGTCAATCCAGCAGCAGCCAGAATGCTTTTATCTGGGGTGACAGAACTAAAAAATCAGTTTATGCACGGGATTGTGAACCATTCCCAACCCGACGGCACTCCTTATTGCTGGGAAGAAAATCCTATTCGCGCCACTCTGGAAACTGGGGCAGTACAATATATTTCTGATGACATATTTTATCGTTGTGATGGGTCGAAATTTCCAGTCGAGTATGTAAGTACACCAATTAGAGAACAAGGCGATATTGTCGGAGCAGTAGTCATATTTAAGGATATTACCGAGCGACAGATAGTCGAGCGAATGAAAGATGAGTTTGTCTCAGTGGTAAGTCACGAACTACGGACACCTCTGACTTCAATTCGCAGCGCCTTAGGTTTACTAGCGCATGGTTCCTTAAATGATCAACCACAAAAAAGTCAGCGAATGCTGGAAATTGCCTTTGATAATACTAACCGTTTGGTGCGTCTGATTAACGACATTCTTGATATTGAACGCATCAATTCTGGCAAAGTAACGATGTATAAACAGACCTGCAATGCAGCTGAGTTGATGAGTCAAGCGGTGGACGTAATGCGGGCAATGGCAGAAAGAGCAGAGATTAACCTAGAATTAACACCCCTTTCAGTGCAGCTATGGGCAGATTCAGACCGCATCATCCAAACACTCACCAACTTACTCAGCAACGCGATTAAATTTTCATCTCCAGGTTTTACAGTTTGCTTGAGCGCCCAAGTAGAGACTAGGAAAGAAATAAATACAGAAGTCACAAAAGGGATTAGTTCTTCCTGTGACCCTGGCCACTCCAACATCCTATTCCAGGTAAAAGACCAAGGGCGAGGAATTCCTGAGGATAAACTGGAAACGATTTTTGACCGTTTTCAGCAAGTCGATGCCTCTAACTCGCGTCATCAAGGGGGAACTGGCTTGGGATTAGCAATCTGCCGCAGCATTATACAACAGCATGGAGGCCAGATTTGGGCAGAAAGTACTTTAGGGGAAGGTAGCACATTTTATTTCACATTACCTATTAGTAATTAAGTACATAGGCGATGAAAAAAAAATGTATGTAAACAAATATAAAGTTTATGTAGGGTGTGTTAGCGCAGCCTAACACACCTTACCCTGAATTACTTATTAGTCATTAGTTAGTGGGAATAATCAACAACTAACAAATGAACAAACAACAACTAATACTAATTTGAAAAATGACTGTGACAAATGGAAAGCTAAACGCGATTACCAGTAAATTTTTATCTGCCAGACGCACTCGCATTCACAATCCAAAATGGTATAACAAATGAACAAGCGGATCTTGATTATTGATGATGAAGAAGATATCCGAGAAACCACTCAGATATGTCTAGAGATAGCTAATGAATGGGAAGTGCTGACAGCTGGTTCTGGTAGAGAAGGTTTACTCAAAGCTGCTTGTGAACATCCAGATGTGATTCTTTTAGACGTAATGATGCCGGATATGGATGGGTTGACGACGTTGGAGAATCTGCAAGCAAATCCTGAAACCCAGAATATTCCCGTGATTTTATTAACAGCAAAAGCACAGGCTGCCGAACAGCGTCAGTTTACTCAACTAAAGGTGGCGGCAGTAATTACTAAGCCTTACGACCCCTTTACTCTGTCTGAACAAGTTG
The DNA here is from genome assembly GCF_036916575.1 of Nostoc sp. GTDB lineage: Bacteria > Cyanobacteriota > Cyanobacteriia > Cyanobacteriales > Nostocaceae > Nostoc. Next base: position 29,840 of record NZ_JBALGC010000055.1, on the reverse strand, counting down.
CACAGGCGTTAATAGTTAAGTAGCTGGACAAAAATATTTACAGTCATTGCCAAAGAAGTGTTCGCGGAGCGTCTCGTAGAAAAGCAATCCCAAACCCTTGCGATTGCTTCATTACGCTTCTCTACGAGACGCTAGCACGTAGCTTGCTTCTCCGTAGTAGTACGCTCTATTCGCAATGAAATTGTGTAATTAATTATGTACAACTATTTAACAGTTAACTGTCAACATTCTTCATGAGTTTTTCATATTTTTTACCTACCCTATAAGAAGAAGCTGGCAATACACGCAAGCCAGAAGATTCCCAAATCGAAGGTAAATGTTAATAGTGAAAACCCGACGCATCTTACTGATTGAGAATAAAAATGCTATTCGGGAAGTGACTCAGCTTTGCTTGGAGACAGGAGAAGGCTGGGAGGTAATGACGGCGGCATCGAGGCAAGAAGCGATCGCTAAAACAAAGACGCAAAAAGTTGATGTTATTCTTGTAGATCTGGATACTTTTGCCTCCGATAGAGATTTATCTACAATTTTGCACCAACTAGAGAACAACCCCGTAACCCAGAATATACCTGTAATTTTGTTAACGACTACAGTATCGTCTCAGGAACTAGAGCAGTTTACCAAATTGGGGGTGAGAACTGTGATCGCTAAACCTTTCGATTTAATGACTCTAGCTAGCCAAGTTTCAGCAGTGCTGGGCTGGAACCGATAATCAAATGTAACCTTTCGTTAAGAAAGTATTTTCCTTCATAAGTTCTTCATTTTTCTTTCCTATTCTTTCCAAAGAAAGAGTTTTTCAGCTACTTAATTTCTCTTGAGTTACCTTTGTTTCGCTAATCTAGCGTCACTGGTTAGTCAATCGCTGGCTTTTTTCTCTGCTGTTAAATCATTAAACTGAAAGTCACCTACAATTGCATAACTTCTCAGAAAGACATTCTCAAGTTCTTATGCATCTAAGCTTCTAGAGAATTATCTTTCTGAGATTATGCAATTTCAATGTGGAACAGCTTACCAATAGACAAAACTCAAAGTTGTAAATTCTCAAGCAGTTAATTATTTTTGGTTAGCGACTACCAACTAATAACTAACTACTTAATACAGGAACTTTGAGCAGAGTAAGGTTCTCATTTCTTTCACAGAAAAGGGAGAATTTCAATGACAATTACTCCTGAGCGAGAGCAAAAGGTGGTAAGGGTTGAGGTTGATAACGAGCCGGTGCCAACTTCATTTAAGAAGTGGTCGGAACCAGGTCACTTTGACCGCACCCTTGCTAGGGGACCCAAAACCACCACTTGGATTTGGAACCTACACGCACTCGCCCACGATTTTGATACTCATACCAGCGATTTACAAGATGTATCGCGCAAAATCTTCGCCGCTCACTTCGGACACTTAGCTGTAGTGTTTATCTGGTTGAGCGGTATGTATTTTCATGGCGCTCGCTTTTCCAATTTTGAAGCTTGGATGGCGAACCCAACTGGCATTAAACCCAGCGCCCAGGTTGTCTGGCCGATATTTGGTCAAGAAATTTTGAATGCAGATGTAGGCGGCGGCTTCCACGGCATTCAAATTACCTCTGGACTCTTCCAGATGTGGCGTGGGGAGGGTTTTACTAATACGTTCCAGCTATATTGCACCGCCATTGGTGCCTTAGTGATGGCAGCACTGATGCTGTTTGCCGGCTGGTTCCACTATCACAAACGCGCTCCCAAGTTGGCATGGTTCCAAAATACCCAGTCGATGTTAAATCATCACTTGGCGGGGCTTTTAGGCTTGGGTTCTTTGGGTTGGACAGGACACCTGATTCATGTTGCCTTACCAACCAACAGGTTGTTAGATGCTGGGGTAGCTCTCAAAGACATTCCTTTACCCCACGAATTCATCTTGAATTCCGGCTTGATGGCCCAGTTATATCCTCGTGCAGATTGGGGTTTCGTCAAGGGTGTACTGCCTTTATTCACCTTGCAGTGGGGAAATTTTGCTGACTTCCTTACTTTTAAAGGTGGTCTGAACCCCGTGACTGGCGGCTTGTGGTTAACAGATATAGCACACCATCATTTAGCGATCGCAGTGCTATTCATCTTTGCTGGTCATATGTACCGTACCAATTGGGGTATCGGTCACAGTATTAAGGAAATGCTGGATGATGCCAGAACTCCGAATATGCTGCCATTCTTGAGTTTTATTGGGCCTGTTGGTCACAAAGGTCTGTTTGAAGTTCTGAGAACTTCCTGGCACGCTCAACTATCAATCAATCTGGCAATGTTGGGTTCTCTGAGCATTATCATTGCCCATCACATGTACTCGATGCCGCCCTATCCCTATCAGGCGACTGATTATGCTACACAGGTATCTCTATTCACTCACCATGTGTGGATTGGAGGCTTCCTGATTGTTGGCGCAGCAGCCCATGCAGCGATTTACATGGTGCGAGATTACGACCCAGAACAAAATCTAAACAACGTGCTGGATCGGGTACTACGCCATCGGGACGCAATTATTTCTCATCTGGCTTGGGTGTGTCAGTTCCTTGGCTTCCATAGCTTTGCAATGTACTGCCACAATGACACCATGCGGGCTTTTGGTCGTCCCCAAGATATGTTCTCGGATACAGGAATTCAATTGCAGCCAGTGTTTGCTCAGTGGATACAACATATCCAGACAATGACCATCGGAAATCCATCTCTCCAAGCTGCTGCACCTCTGGGTGATGCATTCGGCGGCTTGCGAAATTTGGAACTGGGCGGATTGGGAACTGCTGCACCTAATCTGCACGAACCTGTTAGCTATGCATTCGGCGGCGGTATTGTGGCAGTGGCTGGCAAAGTGGCGATGATGCCCATTACTTTGGGTACTGCAGATTTTATGATTCACCACATTCACGCCTTCACAATTCACGTCACTGTTTTAGTACTGCTGAAGGGTGTGTTGTTTGCCCGCAGTTCGCGTTTAGTTCCAGATAAAGCTAATTTGGGCTTCCGCTTCCCCTGTGACGGCCCGGGACGAGGCGGTACTTGCCAGGTATCAGCTTGGGATCATGTTTTCCTGGGTCTGTTCTGGATGTATAACTCCTTGTCAATGGTAATTTTCCACTTCTTCTGGAAGATGCAGTCGGATGTCTGGGGAACCGTAGATGCAGATGGGGTAGTGACGCACATTACGGGCGGAAACTTTGCCCAATCATCGATCACTAATAACGGCTGGTTGCGTGATTTCCTCTGGGCGCAGGCGACGCAAGTAATCACATCCTACAATTCAGCACTTTCGGGCTACGGCTTAATGTTCTTAGCGGGACACTTCGTTTTTGGCTTTAGTCTGATGTTCCTGTTTAGTGGTCGTGGCTACTGGCAAGAATTAATCGAATCAATTGTTTGGGCGCACAACAAGTTGAAAATTGCCCCAGCTATTCAGCCTCGCGCTTTGAGCATCACTCATGGTCGGGCTGTGGGGGTAGCTCATTACCTTTTGGGAGGAATTGTCACCACTTGGGCGTTCTTCCTGGCGCGAATGTCGGCATTGGGATGATATAGCGGTTTGCAATCGACCAATATTAGACCTAACCCCCAACCCCTTACGCCAGTTGCTACAACGGGGAGGCAGCGCGGTCTTCTCCCAAAGGGAGAGGCTAGCGCCTGCCGTAGGATGTTTGAAGGGCTGTAGGGGGTTCCCCTCATGAGCGACTGCTGTGGAACCCCCGCAATGCACTGGCTCCCCTGCAAGGGAAGGGGAGTAAAATTCAAAGCCTCTGACGCCACATGCTTGGCACTCGGCAGAGCCGACGACAGTTGCTACCCTACGGGAACGCTAAGAGCGAAGAAGTCGGGAAACCGTAAGGGCGCAGTGGCTCCTCCTTTTAGGAGAGAGGAATGGAAGAGAGGTCAGATGTATTGCATAGAAACGAGCGTAGGCGTAGCCGGTCGTAGACATCGCTACCTGCCGTTTCTAGTTAGAGCTAGGACGAAGATAGGAAAGACTCTCCCGTGAGGTTTAGCCTCTCGATGTGCAATCCCAGATTCAGCCTGGGAACGAGAAAATCTCAAAACTTTTAAAACTATGGCGACTAAATTTCCCAAATTTAGCCAAGGCCTTGCACAAGATCCAACGACGCGACGCGTTTGGTATGCGATCGCCACGGCTCACGATTTTGAAAGTCAAGATGGCATGACGGAAGAAAATCTTTATCAAAGGATTTTTTCTTCTCACTTTGGTCATCTGGCAATTATCTTTCTGTGGGCGTCGGGAATTTTGTTCCACGTTGCTTGGCAAGGTAATTTTGAACTATGGATTAAAGACCCCATACATATCCGTCCCATTGCCCACGCGATTTGGGATGCTCAATTTGGCCCAGGGGCAATTGAAGCTTACACCCAAGCGGGAGCACGTAACCCGGTAGATATTTGCTACTCTGGTGTTTATCACTGGTGGTATACCATCGGGTTACGGACGAATGATGAACTGTATGCTGGGGCTATTTTCCTAGTTTTGCTGGCGGCTGTATTTTTGTTTGCAGGCGCGTTGCATTTAAAGCCCAAGTTCCGTCCTGGCTTGGCTTGGTTCAAGAGTGCAGAACCTCGTCTCAACCACCACTTAGCGGGTTTGTTTGGTGTCAGTTCCTTAGCTTGGGCTGGTCACTTAATACATGTTGCTATTCCAGAATCTCGTGGTATTCACGTAGGTTGGGATAACTTCTTGTCTACCCCACCACATCCAAGTGGTTTAGCACCGTTCTTTACTGGGAACTGGGGGGCATACGCGCAAAATCCCGATACGCCAGCCCATGTATTTAATAGTTCCGAAGGCGCAGGAACAGCAATTCTCACCTTTTTGGGTGGCTTCCATCCCCAGACTCAATCTTTGTGGTTGACAGATATGGCGCATCACCATTTGGCGATCGCTGTAATCTTCATTGTTGCAGGTCACATGTACCGGACTAACTGGGGTATTGGTCACAGCATCAAAGAGATGATGGACTCCAAGGACTTCTACGGCAATAAAGTTGAGGGTCCGTTCAACTTACCTCACCAAGGACTGTACGAAACCGTTAATAATTCTTTGCATTTCCAACTGTCTTTGGCATTAGCTTGTTTGGGTGTAGCGAGTTCTTTGACGGCGCAGCATATGTATTCCATGCCGCCTTATGCGTTTATCGCTAAGGACTTTACCACAATGGCGGCACTATACACACACCATCAGTACATTGCTGGTTTCTTGATGGTAGGGGCGTTTTCCCACGCTGCGATCTTCTGGATTAAGGACTATGACCCAGAACAGAATCGAGGAAATGTCCTAGAGCGGGTACTCAATCACAAAGAAGCGATTATTTCTCACCTTAGCTGGGTATCGATGTTCTTGGGCTTCCATACTTTGGGTTTGTACGTCCACAATGATGTAGAAGTAGCCTTTGGGGCGGCTGACAAACAAATATTGATTGAGCCTGTATTTGCTCAGTTTATCCAGGCGGCTAACGGTAAGCTGTTGTATGGGTTTAACACATTGCTGTCAAATCCAGATAGTATTGCTTTCACAGCATGGCCCAATCATGGCAATGTCTGGTTACCGGGTTGGTTGGAGGCAATTAACAACGGCACCAACTCCTTATTCCTGACAATTGGCCCTGGTGATTTCTATGTACATCATGCGATCGCCCTCGGTTTGCATGTCACCACCCTCATCTTAGTCAAAGGTGCGCTGGATGCTCGCGGTACTAAGCTAATGCCGGATAAAAAAGACTTCGGCTATGCTTTCCCCTGCGATGGCCCTGGACGGGGCGGCACCTGCGATATTTCTGCGTGGGATACTTCCTACCTCGCCGTGTTTTGGATGCTTAACACCCTTGGTTGGGTCACCTTCTACTGGCACTGGAAACATCTTGCCATCTGGCAAGGCAATGTTGCCCAATTTAATGAGTCTTCTACCTATCTCATGGGCTGGTTCCGAGACTACCTTTGGGCGAACTCAGCACAGTTGATTAATGGCTATAATCCTTACGGCACAAATAACTTAGCCGTTTGGGCTTGGATGTTCCTCTTTGGACACCTAGCCTGGGCTGTTAGCTTCATGTTCCTGATTACCTGGCGGGGTTACTGGCAAGAATTAATCGAAACCTTAGCCTGGGCGCATGAACAAACTCCACTATCCTTTGGCTATTGGAGAGATAAGCCCGTTGCTTTGTCAATTGTTCAAGCTCGTTTAGTCGGCTTAACTCACTTTACTGTTGGTTATATCGCAACCTATGGGGCTTTCTTAATAGCCTCAACAGCAGGTAAGTTTGGTTAAGCAGAAAAATCGAGTTTCAAAGCTGTTTAACTACACTTTAAATCACGCTTTCCAAAAAAATAATGCGTAATTAATATGCAAGTATTCAGCTAAAAATATTCAGTTTTCGACCTCCTCTCTTACCTCTTTAGGTAGGAGAGTTTTTTAGTTTTTGATATGTTAATTTTCAATAAAAATGCTTTAACTCTCCACGCCAATGATAGTATTTAACTAAGATAACAAGGAGAAATAATAATGTCTAATCCATCTGACACAGCAGAGGTAATTAAACAATATGATCAAGAAGATATAATTCAACCCTACAAAGGAGACCCTCAGCTTGGTAATCTATCCACTCCTATCAATGATTCTCCCTTAGTTAGGGCTTTCATTAATAATTTGCCCGCCTACCGTAAAGGATTAACACCTTTCATGCGAGGGTTAGAAATTGGCATGGCTCATGGTTATTTCCTAGTTGGGCCAGAGGTTGTAATTGGGCCCCTGCGAGAGTCGGCACATGGAACGAATCTCAGTGGATTAATTACCTCTATATATATAGCTGTATCAGCTTGTTTAGGTATTTCCATTTTTGCAATTACTACTTTCCAAGGAAATCCTAAAGGAGCTTATAGTTCATATTCTAAAGACCAGCTTAGACCACTAAGAAATCGTGAAGAATGGAGTCAATTGAATGGTGGAATTTTTGTTGGTGCAATGGGTGGCGCGATATTTGCCTACTTTCTACTAGAAAATTTTGATTCTTTAGATGCTATCTTGCGAGGTGCGGTTAACGCTAGTTAATCAAGCTTGTCTGGAATTTTGGAGATGTCCAGAGGGTGGCTGACATAAATTTTTCAACTTTGAATTCATGAGGAGAATACATCATGGTAGATATGACACAACTAACAGGTGATTATGCCGCTTCATGGCTACCCTGGATAATGATTCCCTTAATATTCTATATTTTGCCTTTCCCAGTGTTTGCTTTAGTATTTATCTGGATTCAAAAAGAAAACTCTCAAGAGGAAGGATGAGCTTCCTAATGAATTCATAACACACCTACTTTTAAAAAATAGGATGATGCTTCTTTCACGCGCCTTAACGCGTACTTTGCTACAACAAAATTAAATCACAGAATTATAAGTTCTAACTGGTTTACAAACACTGATCACCAGTTCGTAAGTTGCTAAATAAATCAGCAGTTTTGTTGACTGCTGGTTATTTTTTATGTTCTTCAGTACCTGTTATGGCAAATTATTAGTTAAACATCAAAACTTGACTAACAAAATTAAGGTCAAAAGCCCAAATCATTGCTCAAGCCCTAAAATGTTAGTAAATAATGTTCATTTTTATTGGACAGCGTTTTCATGGTTCTCTCAAGAAGATTTAGCATAGTAAGCGTAGGCGTAGCCCGTCGCAGACATCGCTCCACCAAAAAGATAACGGGAAAAGTCAGAATCGGCTCAACTCCTTGTCAATTATTAAATTTAGAATTACTGACAATTTCTTTGTGAGATTGTGCCAAACCTTTTTAACTTCTTCAGGACTTACGCAAAATCATGAAAAAACGAACCGCAAAGAACACAAAGGACACAAAGGAATAAGGTTTCAGAGAGTTATTGCGTAAGTCCTATTCTTATTTCTTTGTGTTCTTTGCGTCTACGTTACCCCATTTGTGATAGGTTAAGGTCGGATACAATTTGTCAATAAGCAAGATTACTCAAAATATGGCTGAAAACGAGGTTGGGAAGACAATTTTTGAGCATGTACTGAGCTTGTCCTGAGCGTAGCTGTAAAGCCTGCGGTATAGCTACGCTTAGGGCGCAGCCTCTCCAAGAGTTGGGCGCAGTCGAAGTAGCTAAGTTGGATGCAGAAAATGGATTTCCCTTGGGTATAAGCACAGTACAACTGTGGACTAAAGAGATGGCTCATTACGCAATTACTGAAGCCAGACCTGCGGCGCCTTTTAATTTGGTTCTATCCTCAGTGTTTCTATAGTTTCTTACCTCTAAAGACGGCAAACACCACTCTGACGTTACGGTTCACCCTAATTACTGAAAGTATTAATTCTCATACATTAGACAAAGTGAAGGCAAATTAATCCATGAACCAACTAAAAAAAGTATTTAGTTAGTTTAACCGTCCCAAGCAAGGTTCGGGAAACCACCCTTCATGGACTGGCTAGCACTAAGCTTCAGTATATATATCAGCATAGTCTGGAGTTATAACTCCAAGAAAGCCAAACTAAAGGTATTCATGCTGAACTGGCTGATTTATTCACCCTGTTGGTTCAAAATTTAGTCCTTTATATTCTCATTCATTCATTTGTAGTTATACGGAGCCAGCCCCTAAAATGGCAAAAGTAGTTGGAATTGACTTAGGAACAACGAACTCCTGCGTGGCAGTGATGGAAGGTGGTAAACCCACAGTAATTGCTAATGCTGAAGGTTTTCGGACAACGCCATCAGTAGTCGCATTTGCCAAAAATGGCGACACCTTGGTTGGTCAAATCGCCAAACGCCAAGCGGTGATGAACCCCGAAAATACGTTTTACTCAGTCAAACGCTTTATCGGACGCCGCTACGACGAAGTAAGTAACGAAGCTACGGAAGTTTCTTACAAAGTCCTCAGCAGCAACGGCAATGTCAAATTAGATTGTCCTATAGTTGGTAAACCGTTTGCTCCTGAAGAGATTTCTGCAAAAGTTCTTCGCAAACTAGTTGAAGACGCCAGCAAATATTTGGGCGAAACTGTAACCCAAGCTGTAATCACCGTTCCGGCATACTTCAACGACTCCCAGCGGCAAGCGACAAAAGACGCTGGTAAAATTGCAGGTATTGAAGTTCTACGGATTATCAACGAGCCTACCGCTGCTTCTTTGGCATACGGATTTGATAAGAAGAGTAACGAAACCATTCTCGTGTTTGACCTTGGTGGTGGTACCTTCGACGTATCCGTGCTGGAAGTAGGAGATGGAGTTTTTGAAGTACTAGCTACATCTGGTGATACCCATCTCGGTGGTGACGACTTCGATAAAAAAATAGTTGACTTTTTAGCTGAGAAGTTCAAGAAAACCGAAGGTATTGACCTGCGGAAAGATAAACAAGCCTTACAACGTCTGACGGAAGCCGCAGAAAAAGCCAAAATTGAGCTTTCTAGTGTCAGCCAAGCAGAAATCAACCTACCATTTATCACCGCAACCCAGGATGGACCCAAGCACCTGGATACAACCCTAACTCGCGCTCAGTTTGAAGAACTTTGTTCTGACTTAATCGACCGTTGCCGTGTTCCTGTGGAAAACGCCCTCCGGGATGCCAAGTTAAACAAAGGTGATATTGATGAAGTGGTGTTAGTTGGTGGTTCTACCCGCATTCCCGCAGTCCAACAGGTTGTCAAGCAGGTATTGGGTAAAGATCCCAACCAAAGTGTGAACCCTGATGAAGTCGTAGCAGTTGGTGCAGCCATTCAAGCTGGGGTACTGGCTGGTGATGTAACTGGCATCTTGCTGTTAGACGTGACACCCCTATCTTTGGGTGTAGAAACCTTGGGCGGCGTGATGACCAAAATTATCCCCCGCAACACGACAATTCCCACCAAGAAATCCGAAGTCTTCTCCACCGCTGTGGATGGTCAAACCAACGTAGAAATTCACGTCCTCCAAGGTGAACGCGAATTCTCTAACGATAATAAGAGCTTGGGAACCTTCCGCCTTGATGGTATTCCTCCTGCACCACGCGGCGTTCCTCAAATTGAAGTCGTGTTCGATATTGACGCTAACGGTATCCTTAACGTCACCGCCAAAGACAAAGGCACTGGTAAAGAACAGTCCATTAGCATAACCGGCGCTTCCACCCTAGATAAATCTGACGTTGACCGGATGGTGAGAGAAGCTGAACAGAACGCTTCATCTGACAAAGAGCGGCGTGAGAAGATTGAACGTAAGAACCAAGCCGACTCCTTGGCATACCAAGCTGAAAAGCAGCTACAAGAATTGGGCGATAAAGTTCCCGATGCTGACAAGACCAAAGTCGAAGGTTTAGTGAAAGAACTGCGGGAAGCAGTTGCTAAAGAAGACGATGAGCAAATCAAAAAGCTTACCCCAGAATTGCAACAAGCCCTATTCGCCGTTGGTAGCAACATCTATCAACAAGCTGGTGCTGGTGCTACACCTGGTGCTGAACCTCAAGATAGTGGTTCCACATCTAGCTCTGGTAGCGGCGACGATGTAATTGACGCTGATTTTACAGAGAGCAAATAATTCCCCTACTTCTTTTGGGAAGATTATTTTGTCCCACCTCATATTACCCACGCAGGCAAATGCCTGCGTGGGGATTTTTTTCTCCTAACTCCTAACTCCTTTATGCAATACCCACAAGTACCTTGGACACTTCAAGGCTACGCTATCCAAACTCTGCATTTGGTAGATATTGACCAAGTGCGCCCGTTGATTCCCTTAGAGTTAGAAATTATTTCTGTTTGGCCTGGTAAAACTCTCGCCAGCGTGTATTTATCTAATTACGGGTCAGGCTCGGTACTGGAGTACAGTGAGTTAATTGTTGCCCCTGCTTTAGTTAATCACCAGAGGAAAATCGGTGGTTGGGTTTCCCACATTTATGTAAATAATGCTGATTCGGTGGCTGGCGGTCGAGAAATTTGGGGACTACCAAAGGAACTGGCTGAATTTACCTGGGAACAAGGAGAACGTGTTACTGTCCATCAGAAAAACCGGAAGTTGTGTAGTCTTAAATATAATCGGCAAAGCTTGGCATGGAGACAGCGATTAAGTGTCTCTAGTTTCAGCACCCTTGGTGCTAATTTGCTGATGTTCCCTGCTGAATTTGAGTCTGTGTTGGGTTTGATTGGTTCTAAGTTAGAAATCCCTGCCGAAAGTCCTTTTTCTGAAATAGGTTTAGGTAAGCCTTGGTTAACTGTGCGGTGTGAGCAGATGAATTTACGGGTTGATGCGCCAAAAGTTGTGGAGCAGATGCGTGTCTAGGCATTTCATATTGAGATGCTCTTACTCTGGAGCCAAAAACTATAGAAACTGCCCAAATTAGTGCCCAACAATTTCATAAATCAGTTGAAGTTGTGGGAGGATTACATGAGTGCGCTCGCTGACTTATCCTTCTGTAGTCACTCTGGGAAAAGAAAATAAGAGCTAAATTTTCAACTGTAGATAGAGCGAACATTTGAGCATTTATTTTCTAACAGAATGGTTTAAATCAAGATTATTGGTAAAAGTTTTATGCTGTAAAGCATTCTAGATTATTCTATTCTGAAAAGGAATTACATTCAATTCATTCCACTACTGTTTGTGATTTTGTCAACTGTTCCCTTACCCATTGCCGCACATGACGAATTAAACTTGTTTCACCCATCATTAAACTTAACTCCAAAAACGACTTCAGCACAACAGCATCAAACATCGGCAATACTAACGATATCTCACGGAGTTGATAGTCATTATTAACTAAACTGCAAATAGTCAAAATCTCTCGATCAAAACGCCATACCTCTGGTACACCCAACGCCGCATAAATCCCCATCCGATTCATCGAACTGCTTGTACTATCAACCTCGATTGCTAAATCTGGAGGCGGATCAATTGTTAAATCAATCACGTCCTTACCGCGCACAGCTAACTCATTTTGAATGTAATAACACTCATCTGGTTCTAAACCCTTGCGTAAATCTTCTCGTGTCCAAGTTGTAGAACCTAAACTACAAATTTCAATTCCTAACTCTTCCGTCGCCACTTCCACAAAACGACCCAATAATCGTTTATAACGTTCGTGAGGTGGTAGCGGCATCATAATCTCCAAAATTCCATCATCATAAGTGAGTCGCATTCCTGGTTGGGATTCTAAATCTCGCACCAAATTCTGATATGTATCCCAGTGAATGCCTTGAAGTATGGTTATATTTGTAGGCGAAGCGATCGCAGTAGTCATAGTTTTCTCCTTAAGCTATATATATTGACTTCATCGTACATAGGTACTACACGCCATTTGGGTATTTCAACGATCCGCAAATATGTAAATAAATCGGGGTTATGCGAAGCGCCTGAAATGAAAATATTCTAACTTCCTAACATCTGCAAGTTATGCAAAGTGGCATAAAGCCCTCCTTGTTGCAGCAGTTGTTCATGACTTCCCTGCTCAATTAATTCGCCACGCTTGAGAACAAAAATCCGGTCTACATTGCGAATCGTAGACAGACGGTGAGCGATAATAATCGCGGTACGTCTGAGCAAAAGCTGGTTTAATGCCTCTTGAACTAAAGCTTCTGTCCCAACATCTAAACTAGCAGTAGCTTCATCTAGTACCAAAATTTGAGAATTGCGAATAGCAGCCCGCGCAAAGGCTAAAAGTTGCTTTTGACCACTAGAAATATTTGTACCCCGTTCTCGAAGTTGAGTATCATAGCCTTGGGGTAGTTCTTCTATAAACTGGGCAATATTGGTTTCCTCTGCTGCTTGGTGAATCTGTTCGACGGTATAGCCATCTCCTAAAGAAATGTTGCTTTTAACGTCGCCAGCAAACAAAAAGCCTTCTTGTAGAATTACTGCCATGTAGCGCCGCAGTTCTGCCTGTGGTACCTCTCGAATATCGACACCATCTATGAGAATCCGTCCTAGTGTGGGTTCGTAGAGGCGGCACAAAAGACGGATAATCGAAGTTTTACCCGCACCTGTGGGGCCGACTAATGCCACTTTTTCACCAGGATGAATGGTGAAATCTAAGTCTTTAATTACGTAATCATTATTTTTGTAAGCAAACCAGACGTGATCAAAGCGAATCTCTCCCAGTTCAGGCAGGGAAGTGAGGTTTGGGGATTCTAGATTTGCAACTATCTCATCTATGTAGCCGAATTTAGCATCAAATATTGAGAAACGCACATTGGCGCGATCGCGAATTTCTATCGGTTCATCTAATATATCGCCGACGCGTTCAATGGCAGTGAAACCAGCTTGAATTACCGTAAATTTTTCTGCAAAATCCCTTAAAGGGTCAAATAATCGCTGGGCATACAATACAAATGCAGATAAAGTTCCAAAAGTCAAGTCTTTTCCCAACAGTAACCAACCACCCATCAACAAAACACCTGCGATCGCAATCAGACCAATCCATTCCAAGGTTGCTGAAATAAATGAATCATAAAAGATGGTTTGATCCATTTGCTGAGTGTATCGGGTGTTGGTGGCGCGAAACAATTCGGCATTAAATTTTTCCCTGCCGAACAACTGCACCACGTTAATGCCAAGCACATTTTCTTGTAGCTGTGAGTTCAGGATAGAAAGTTCGTCCCGCCCTTTGTAATTGGCTTTGCGGTACTGTTGCTGAATGTAAACAATTAACCAGGTAATTGGTAACAACATCAATAGCAGCAAGCAAGTGAGTTGCCATTGGATGGAAAACATTAAACCCAAAATGACCAGCATGGAAAACAAATTGGACACAATGCCAATTGCCCCAGTAGAAAAGACATCGCCTAACACTTCCACATCGCTGGTGATTCTGGTGATTAATTTACCTACGGGCGTGCGGTCAAAAAAGCGTACCGCTAAAGATGTCACATGCTGGAATAAGTCTTGACGAATTGCTGCGGTGATTTGTTGTCCTAGCTTCTGTACTAGATAACCCTGGTAACCTGTCAAAATCAATCGGATTGCGATCGCCATCACCAATAATCCCTCTAGGATATTTAGCCCTTGCCACAAAGGGCGATTCCTGAGAAATTCGTAAGTGCTTGGTTCATGGCGAATTAGGGAGATAGCTTGGCCAATCAACAGTGGTTGTATGGCATTCGCTATCGCGATCGGTACGAGTAGGCACATCGACAGCGTTAACAATCGTCCGCTACGACGGGCATAAGGGACTAAACGCAAAAATAACCGCCAGTCATTTTCACTCCGACGATATTGCGTATAAGATTTTTTGAGAGATTGGTAGATGCTCATAGTAAGAGCATTATATTAATGTTTGCAGAAAAATACGCTTGTTTAAAGTAGCGTTTGACCTGTTACTCTGATACCATGCCTAAGATAGAAATCGCAAGACTGATACTAAGACACTTCTCTGTAAACGACTTTGATTACCTATTTCGCCTCTACAGTGATGCAGAAATCATCAGGTATCTGTCGCCAAGAACAAGGGAACAAACCCAGGCAAGTTTAAGCAAACATATTTAACAGTGGCAACAACACAACTTTAGGATGTGGGCAGTAATACATAAAGAAACTAGTAGTCTGCCAAGGTAACTTTGCGTTGTAGGCAGCAGAGGAGCGGAGGAGCAGAGGGGAAAGACTTACTAAAAGTTTCTCCTCTGCTCCCCTGCTCCTTTGCCTGCCTCCACATAGCAATTTTGCGTTGGTAAACTACTAGTACAATGATTGGCTCTTGTAGACTTGGTTTTCTGGAAAATACGCCGGAAGTTGAGCTAGGCGATGTGATTGACAAGTCCTATTGGAACATGGGACTGGGGACTGAAGCCTCTCAAACAACTTTAAAGTTTGGATTTTGGCAATTGAAGCTAGATCCGATAGTAGCGATGCCTACAGCGGGCTACGCCAACCGATAGCGCAGCCTCTTCTCTACGAGACGCTACGCGTAGCTTGCTTAAGAGAAGAGGTACGCGGACACGAGAAAGCGTGGTGCTAAAGGCGGGAAACGACGCGATACACTTTTTGCTGCGGCAAGCCGAGGCAGCGTCTACGTTAAAAAAATTGACTTGAAGAAAGAGTTTTAGGCTTAACCCAAGCGTATTGGAAGATAAAGGTTAACTCAATTTTGGGAAACCTAACCTAAGAAGGGTTCATTCCTTAAAGATGTCTTGCCTATTTATTGCAGAATGCAACTGAGGTTCAGATGACGCAACCTTTAAATCAAGTCAAAGAGTGGGAACAACGTCGTGATCAAGCAAACCGCTACTACCAGCGCGGGAAATTTCAAGAGTATCTCGATCTTGCAACCAAGAATTTACACTTGGCTAGAGCAATTCCAGACCGAGCTAGGGAAGGTTATACATTAAATGACCTTGGTTTAGCTTACCTCAGTTGCTGGCAACCTCAAAGAGCATTAGAGCAGTTTCATCAGGCACTTTCGGTTGCTGTTGAAATTGGCAACGCGCCAGCACAAGCAACTGCACTTAGCAATCTGGGTTCTACTTACAGCCGTCTTGGACGCTTTTTGCAAGCGTTGAAATATTTTGACAAAGCACTACCAATCTTTAGGCAATTGCAAGATACTCAAAGTGAAGTTTCTATTCTTAATGATGTAGCGCTAATTTATACCAGCTTAGGAGAACCAAAACGGGCACTGTTGCTACAACACCAAATTTTGACGATGCGGCGATTGTTAGGTGACTTTTCTGGTGAAGCAACAACGCTAAATGGCATTGGATTTGCTTACAATGTCTTAGGCAAGTTTGAGCAAGCTCTAGAATTTTTACAAGCAGCACTTCCAATTCAACGAGCTGTCAAGAATTTGGTTGGTGAAGCAACCACTTTGAATAATATTGCTTCAATCTATAGTGATTTAGGAAAACCGAAACAAGCGCTATTACTTTACTATCAAGTTCTTTTGACACGTCGAGCTATCAGCGATCGCTCTGGTGAGGCAACAACGCTTCACAACATTGGTTTTACCTACAGCACCCTGGCAGAGCATCGGCAGGCAATGAAGTTCTATAAACAAGCGATTACGATTTATCAACAACTAAACGATTGTCTCGGAGAAATTTCAACTTTACTGAATATGGGAAGCCTTTACGCCACAACAAAACGCAAAAAATTGGCGCGATCGTGTTACCAAAATGCCCAAGAGTTAGCAGAGAAAATCGAGCATCAGCCACTCCTGGAAAAAGTACAGCAGTTTATAGATTCACTCTAGTTAAATGCAGCAGGCTCAGATTCTCGACTTCTTTAAGAAGTTGGGAATTTTGGTGTTCGAGTTGAAGCTCAAAAAGTTCGCAACTTGGTATAACTCTAAGTAAGCTGTTTCCCAAATCAGCCGCGCCGAATTTTATTTGCTAGTAAAGTTCATACTTAAGTAACATACAAATTTTATTAGTAACTGTGTACTTTAAATAAAGACAGTTTTATCCATAGAAGCACAAGTCTTCCAATATTTAGCTATTTCTTTCATCTTTACACTCAGTTAATTGTATTTTTTGTTACCGCCAACCAGATATTGCTCAACAGGTTACGATCAATTAAGAAGTAATAATTTTTTACGGCACCGCCAGGAGTCTTTTAATGTTCATTGATGAATTGTCACCTATATTCAGAGAATTTATCCAGCATCCAGTCTCATTTGTGGGTGGGTTATTCTCTGGTGTGCTTCGGCTCAATCTTGCAGACGATCCTGTTAAAAGCTGGCTGGAGCAACAAATCCGCTCAAATAGTTACACCAACATCACAATAGACGCACATAATGGCAAAGCCACTGGCCCTCAACAGATTTCGATTGACTAAATTTTTGGGTAATCGCAAATCCGGTTAATCTTTTGGTGACGGACTTCCACATTGATGCAGTTCGGATAAGATCCCCCCGCCTGCGGCGACCCCCTAAAAAAGGGGGTAAAGATCAGAAAAAGCCCCCCGATAAATTGGGGGGTTGCAGGGTGGTTTCATACGAAAAAAGAAAAATACATTAAGTCTTGATTTCTCGTTTTGTGTCTAGGCTTTTTCCCTCTCTCCAAGCCTCTCCCCCACAGGGGGAGAGGCTTTGAAACCCAGTTTTAGTTTTTCTCTGCTTGTATGAAACCACCCTGCCCGATAAATTGGGGGTTGGGGGGATTTCCGAGAGACAAACATATTAACCGAACCCTATTGACAATGTGGGAATCTATCACAGAGGAACTCTGATGTCTTCCATATTAAGAGATACTAAAACCAGGTACATAGGCATGGAAATATGAAATCCCTAACCTCTCGTATGCAGGCGGTACAATCGCCAATTATTCCTGTGGTTGGGGAACTGATTAAAAACTCTCCTGGAACAATCTCTCTAGGACAGGGTGTTGTTTATTACAACCCACCACTAGAAGCTAGAGAATTTTTAGCCAAATTCTTTGCCGAACCCGCTAATAATTTATACAAATCAGTTGAGGGAATTCCCCCGTTGCTGACAGCACTTGCAGGAAAATTGCAAGCTTTCAACGGCATTGAAATCAACGGGGAAAACTGCATCGTTGTGACAGCCGGGAGCAATATGGGATTTATGAATGCCATTCTTGCGATCACTAATCCAGGCGATGAAATTATTCTGAATACGCCTTACTATTTCAACCACGAAATGGCGATCGCAATGGCTGGTTGTCGTGCAGTGTTAGTGGCGACAGATGAAAATTACCAACTGCGCCCAGATGCGATCGCTCAAGCAATTACTCCCAAAACACGGGCTGTGGTGACAATTTCCCCAAATAATCCAACTGGGGTTGTCTATTCACAAGCCGCATTGCGCCAAGTAAATCAAATTTGTGGCACTCGCAGTATTTATCATATCAGCGATGAAGCTTATGAATACTTTACTTATAACGGGATAAAACACATTTCACCTGGTGCATTTGATAATAGTAGCGAGTACACCATTTCTCTTTATAGCCTTTCCAAAGCATATGGTTTTGCCAGTTGGCGCATTGGCTACATGGTGATTCCCAAACACTTACTTGTCGCTGTTAAAAAAGTCCAGGATACAATTTTGATTTGTCCGCCAGTCATTTCTCAATATGCAGCTTTAGGGGCATTGCAGGCAAAAGATGATTATTTGAAGAGTAATATAGGAGCTATTACTCAAGTACGCCAACTAGTATTAGACTCTCTTAACCGTCTACAAAGCTTATGTAGCATTATTCCTGCTAATGGCGCTTTCTATTTTTTCCTCAAAGTTCATACCCAGATGGATGCTTTTGAGTTAGTCAAAAGACTAATTCAAGAACATAAAGTAGCAGTTATTCCAGGTACAACCTTTGGCATGGATGACGGATGCTATCTACGCGTTGCCTATGGGGCGCTGCAAAAAGAGACAGTAAAAAAAGGTATAGAGAGATTAGTGCAAGGTTTGGAAACTATACTTAGGAGTTAAGAGTCATCCAATTTCTGCCTCCTGCCTCCTTCACATACCTCGTCTGTAATCTAAAATATAAAATTCAACAGATGTCAATTATTAATAAGTTAATTGAAATTGAAACTGAGCCAAAAATTAATATTCATAATATTACTCCACAAATTCAAGATTTTATTGCCTCAACATCAATTAAAAATGGACAAGCTTTAGTATTTTCTCGACATACGACAACAGCATTAGCTATCAACGAAAATGAAGTCAGATTATTAGAAGATATAAAAGTGTTCTTGCAAAAATTAGCACCTGAGTCAGATAGCTATTTGCATAATGATTTGCATTTAAGAGATGTTCCAGAAGATGAACCAATTAATGCTCATTCTCATTTGATGGCAATGATGCTGACCACGAGTGAGATAATTCCCATTGTGGATGGTAAATTAGCTTTGGGAACCTGGCAATCTGTGTTGTTTTTTGAGTTGGATGGCCCGCGCAAAAGAACAGTATTTGTCCAAATTTCTGGTGAATAATCTAACTTTACACCTGCAATACTCCCATAACAACCCAAATCTGAGAGAATTACGAGCATAACTAAAAAGTGCATCAGTTGAATTTACCTACAGCAATTAAAAACCTAAAAGAATGTTTTCAAGTATAACCTTCCTTTCGACAAACCAGGACTGTCGTTGTGTCAAAGGCAGACGCAATTAGCTATGAAAAATAACGATAATTTTGTATTACGTAATACTTGGTACTATGCTCTGCCTAGTAATCAGATCAAGCCAGGTATGATGATCAGCCGGATTTTCTTGGGAGAACCGGTGCTGCTAGTCCGCAGCCAGGATGGCAAAGTCTCTGCTATGCGAGACATTTGTCCTCATCGTGCCGTGCCTTTGAGTTGTGGTAGATTCGATGGGCAGGAAGTGGAATGCTGCTACCACGGTTGGCGCTTTAACTCCGGTGGGCGCTGTACTGCGATCCCGTCTCTTGTAGAGGAGCAGCAAATGGATTTGAGTCGCTTTGATGTGCAGTCATATAGTGTTCGCGAAGCCCAAGGGAATATCTGGATATATATGCCCGATCGCGATAACCCTCAATCGGCTTCTGAGATGGAAATCCCGGTAATTCCAGGGTTTGATGAGCGATCGCCGCAGTTTGTAGAAGTCATGAAATTCCCCTGTTTTATAGATCATGCAGTAGTCGGTCTGATGGACCCTGCCCATTCACCTTATGTTCATCGCGCTTGGTGGTGGCGAAATGAGCAATTGCATGAGGAAGTAAAGCAATTCGATGCTTCGCCCTACGGCTTTACGATGCCACGACACCGAGTACCAGCGAATGGGGGTCGATTATACTGGCTGATTGGCGGTGGTGTACCGGAAACGGAAATTTCTTTTCGTTTACCTGGAGTCAGAATTGAAGAAACCACTATTAATAATAATCGAGTCGTTAATTTAACGGCAGTTACACCGATTTCAGACACAGAAACAGAGGTAACTTTTGCTCTTTACTGGACACTCCCTTGGCTGGGATTTTTTAAGCCACTGATGCATGTGCTGACGCGGACTTTCCTTGGCCAAGACCGAACGGTAGTGGAAAAGCAGCAGATTGGTTTGAAATATAATCCTGTGCTGCGGCTGATTAAGGACTCAGATATGCAGGCGCTGTGGTATTACCAGTTAAAGCGGGAGTATGCTCGTTCTGTGGCTGAAAGACGAGAATTTGTGAATCCTGTTAAGGGTCAAATACTCCGGTGGCGTGCTTAAAATTGAGATTTACGGCGTTGCATATTTGCGGGATGAAGACACAAACTAATCAGCTTTGGCAACCGCTTCTACTTCTACAAGCGTGGCTTTCGATGCGAGAGAAGCGACACCAATGCCAGTTACTGCTGGACGTGAACTGCCAAGGAATTTGGCTAGGATTGGTGCCAAAGATTCCATATGGTCTTCAAGTTCTCCACGGACATAGAGCCGCAGATGCAGCAGGCTGTCGACGCTTGCGCCGGCAGCCACAAGTGCCGTCCGTAAATTTTCTAGTGCAGCTTCAAACTGGCCCGAGACGGAGTTCTGGGATACTTGGTATTGGCGATCCCAATCGACCTGACCGGAAACAAACACCAACGAGCTCTCGGTATCAAGCACTGCCTGCGACATTCCAAAGGGGGTGCCGTCATACAGTCGTTCAGGGTTTACTAATTTCTTGGCCATTTGTTCGCCTCTATTTATTGATCGTGAAGCATTGCGGTCTCGTAGACTAGCTGCACTCGCTTCACTTCTGGCTAATCCGACAACTATATGTCCGCCTGCTTGCAATTTGGTCGCAATAACTGCACCAATGTAGCCAGTTGCTCCAGTCAAGAATACCTGGTTGACTGACAAAACTCAAGTATACTTCTCTTGCCACGTCAAGAATTGAACTTCTAGTGCGTAGGCGTAGCCCGTCGTAGACATCGCCTAAAAACTAAAACTGAGAATTTAGCCTCAGATAGACATTTTAACTCAGTACAAAATATTTCGTTTTGTTAAGAAATACTGAGTGAACTATCGCTCTAGTCAATAGAGGTGGGACAAACAGCAATATTATGCGAAATCCACGGCTGAGAAGATGATTCAGCTATTTTGGGAAGCGTACTTTATCTGATTTTTTCGTTATTTACCCAGACTCTTACCTGCACTCAACCTTAAATTATGTACACAATACTAAATAGCTATGCATATCCCTAAGTTCTCAGAATTACCGGATTATTCAATTTAGAAGTATGAATTATGGAAGACAAAACAAGGGCAGAAATAACATCCCAACCCGGTTTTTTGGGACAAGTACTGACTGCTGGAACGGCTATAGCCGCTCCCTCATCACTCAGTCAGGCAACTATAGCAAAGGAGGCTAGCCAAAGTAGCCCAGGTGAGATCAACGTGAAACTTACTATTAACGGTGAGCAGCAAACCCTTGACCTTGAGCCGCGTGTCACACTCTTAGATGCCCTGCGCGATCGCCTGGGGCTAGTGGGCAGCAAAAAGGGATGCGATCACGGACAGTGTGGGGCTTGTACTGTTCTAATCGATGGTGAACGAGTTTATTCCTGCCTGGCTCTGGCAGTGATGCAGGAAGACAAAGCGATCATCACCATTGAAGGGCTGGCCAAGGGCGATACTCTCCATCCAGTGCAAGCAGCATTCATTGACAACGATGGCTTCCAGTGCGGCTATTGTACCCCAGGACAGATTTGTGCTTCTGTTGCCTTACTTGATGAAGTCAAACGCGGCTGTGCTAGCGTTGTCACGCCAGATTTAACTCTTCCCCCACAGCTAGCTGAACTCTCTGAAGCTGAAATCAAGGAGCGACTGAGTGGTAATCTCTGTCGATGTAGCGCTTACAACGGCATTGTGGCAGCAGTCCAGCAGGTAACGGGACAAAAACCACCTTCTTCGTCCGCAGATATGATGGTCAATGAACCCCAGGAGATGCTCAGATGAACAACTTCACTTACACCCGTGCTACCTCTGTGAAAGATGCGGTTCAACGGGCAACAAATGACCAAAATGCGATATTAATTGCGGGCGGTACGAATTTGGTTGACCGTCTCAAAGTTTTTCTAGATGAGCCATCGCAACTTATCGACATTTCTCGATTAGAGATGAAGCGCATTGAACGGACAAGTGAGGGTGGTCTGAGCCTTGGAGCGCTGGTAACTAACACAGCAGTGGCAGACCATCCTGATGTTCGCCGCGATTATCCAATAATGTCCCGAGCGATTCTTTCTGGTGCGTCTCAGCAAATCCGCAATATGGCAACCGTAGGGGGCAACCTACTACAACGCACTCGCTGTCCCTACTACTACGATACCGCCTTCCCTTGCAACAAACGGCAACCAGGAAGCGGCTGTCCGGCAGCAACGGGGATCAATCGGATGCACGCCATCCTGGGGGCCAGTGACCAATGCGTGGCAGTTCAACCCTCTGATATGTGTGTTTCTCTTGCGGCTCTGGATGCTGTTGTTGTTGTGGAAGGCCCCAAAGGTAAGCGGCAAATACCATTGACAGACTTTCACCGACTACCAGGGGACACTCCCCAGCGAGATACAAACTTAGAGCCAGGTGAGTTGATTAGCTCTGTGATTCTGCCCCCAGTGCCGTTTGCCAAATCAGGGGTTTACCTAAAGTTACGCGATCGCACTTCCTATGCCTTTGCATTAGTCTCTGTGGCAGCTGCGGTTGATTTAGCGGGCGAGCAGATTCAGAATGTACGCTTGGCAATGGGTGGCGTAGCCCATAAACCTTGGCGCTCAAAAGAAGCAGAAAAGTTTTTGATCGGCAAGAGTGCCAATACTGCAACGTTTCAACAAGCGGCAGAAATTGCACTTCAAGAAGCTAAACCATTAACTTATAACAGTTTCAAAGTTGACTTGGCAAAGCGGGCAATTCGTCGCGCACTCGCGGTATCAGCCAAAGGAGGAGGCGTAGTATGAACAAAGTAATTGGGACTGCTGTCAACCGCAAGGATGGACGGGCAAAGGTTATGGGCACGGCAACCTATGCCGCAGAACATGAAATTCCAGGTCTGGTTCACGGTTATCTTGTCACCGCCAGCATTGCCAATGGGCAAATTAAAAGCATCGACACCAGGGCGGCAGAAAAGGCAATCGGTGTCATAGATGTTTTCACGCATAAAAACTCGCCGAAAGTGTTTATGCCAGCCAACGACTTTATGACCTCGAAAATTTACGAGGCTCGTCTGCCGTTGTCGGATGACAAAATTCACTATGCAGGACAAATTATCGGTTTGGTAGTAGCAGACACCTTCGAGCGGGCGCGTGATGCGGCGCATTTGGTCAAGGTGGAATACACAAGCCAAAAGCCAGTCGTGGAAGCTGCACTCGCCACCTTCAAGGAGGCACCACCGCTGATGGGTCAAGAGCTAAAGTTTGAAAAGGGGAATTTTGCGGCAGGGGTGGTGAGTGCAACAACGAAACTTACAGCTACCTACAAGACAGCCATCGAACTGCACGCGCCGATGGAACCCCATGCGATCATTGCCCACTGGCAAGATGCAAACTCACTCACTGTTTACGAACCGTCCCAGTGGGTGTTGGCAACTCAGCGCACCTATGCACAACTCTTTGGACTCCCAACTGAACAGGTTCATGTCGTCACACCTTTTTTGGGTGGGGCTTTCGGCTCTAAAGCCTTTCCCTGGCCCCACGGTATTCTCTGTGCTGCGGCTGCCCGTGAACTTCAGCGTCCTCTGAGAGTCGTCCTCAGCCGACGGCAAATGACAGCCAACGCCGGACACCGCTCCGAAACCGAGCAAACTATGCGCTTGGGAGCAACAGCTGATGGTAGTTTAACTGTGATCGCCCATGAAGTTAAATCCTGTACCTCACCAGTGGATATCTTTACAGAACCCTGTACCTCAGTCACGCCAGTTATGTACACAGCGCCGAATTTGCAACTGAAGCAGGAACTAGCGGTGCTGAACATGGGTACACCAACATTCATGCGCGCGCCAGGAGAGAATCCTGGAATGTGGGCGATGGAGTCGGCGATGGACGAGCTGGCCTGGATGCTAAAGATTGACCCGGTAGAACTGCGCCTAAAAAACCAAACTAAAGAACACCAGCGCCAAGGTCAGCCATTCTCAGCCAAACATTTTGCTGACTGTTTGCTCTTGGGTGCGGAGCAATTTGGCTGGAAAGACAGACCAAAACAGCCGCGTTCTATGACACGCGATGGTAAACTCGTTGGTTGGGGGATGGCGGCAGCAACCTACCCTGGCAGGCGGGGGAAAGCATCAGTCAAGGTACGGCTGCTACCAGATGGTACTGCCCATCTTCTCACCGCCGGCAATGACATGGGCACTGGCGCATATACCGTTGTTGCAGCCACAGCAGCAGACGCATTGGGGCTACCCATCGAACAGATACACGTAGAGTTGGGTGACTCCTTACTACCAGATGGAGGCATGGCGGGTGGTTCCATGATGACAGCATCTCTCCTCCCGGCGGTCATGTCAGCTTGTGAGCAAGTTCTGAAAACTGCTAATGTTAAGACTGCACAGGAGGCGTTTGCAACTCTGAGTCAGTCCGGCCAGGCAGCAATTGAGGCCACAGCATCCTCTGCTCCTGGTGATGAAACCAAGAAATGGGCGTTCCAATCTTGGGGCGCACATTTTTGCGAAGTCAGCGTCGATGAAGAAATCGGACGTTTGCGGGTGACACGCTGGGTGTCAGTGATGGATATCGGGCGAGTGATCAACTCTAAAACAGTAGCGAGTCAAGTACGTGGTGGCGTGATCATGGGTATTGGGCAAGCCTTAATGGAGGATTGCCAAGTTGATCCAAACATTGGCTACCCCGTGGTTTATGACCTTGCTACCTATCACTTCCCAGCCCATGCAGATATTCCTCGCATTCAGGTGGCCTTCGTCGGCGAACCTGATTTCAACTTCAACCCAGCAGGTGTACGAGGTGTAGGCGAAATTGGGATCACAGGTGTTTCAGCTGCGATCGCCAATGCAGTTTACCATGCCACAGGTAAGCGCATCCGTGATTTACCCATTACACCTGACAAGTTGATCTAAAAGACATTGGGCATTGAGAAGAAGCTTTAGGGGCATTAATCCAAACTAAATTCTGCAAATTCTCTTTGCCCAAACAGCATGTTTCGGTCTACCGCTGACAAAATTTTATTATTGGCGCGTTGGCTATTTAAACAGCGACCAACTAACTGCGCGACATCTGCACGATTGATGCTACCAATAATCTGCGGATCTTCGGTTAAAACGCCATTGCCCGTTGCTGGTTCTGACTTTAGTCCACCAGGACGGATAATTGTATAGGTGAGTCCACTGGCAATTAAGTGTTGTTCAGCTTTGTCTTTCTCAGCTAAAACTTTTCCTAGTACCTCTAAAACTTGGGGTGACGCAGCAACAACACTATTGCCAGCACCTATGGAAGACACAAGAATAAACTTTTGCACGCCAGCTTTAACTGCTGCATCGATCAGATTTTTATTACCAGGGTAATCTGGCCTTTCTACATCTGTTGGTAAACCGCCAATTGTACTGATAACAGTGTCAATAGGTTCATCTGTCAGCATTGCCCGTTCGACATCGCCAACATTCAAGGCATCTCCCAGAACTACCTCAATACCGATTCTTTCCAGTTCAGCAGCAACTGCTGCCTTTCTCAGGAGTGCTTTGACCTTTAGCTGTTGTCCTGTGAGGGATTGGGCAATTTCTCGACCAACACCGCGACTTGCTCCAGCCAGAAAAATATAAGATGCACTTGTCATAATCAGCCTAACTACTTACGCTCAAAGGATTTTATCAGAGGATTGGCAGTATTCAATAATTGCTCAAGCAACTGAGATGCTTCTGGTTTATGGCGAACATGAGTATCAATAAACAGACCAATAATTTCACTCATCACCAAACGCAAGTTTTCTTGGGATTGAGTAGCTTCTAAGTCGAGAGAGGGTCTAACTGTAGTGGAGTCTGGCTCATCAACTATCGAATAGTGATTTGCTCCTTCTAAAATTACCAGATAGGTGTCATTTCGTCCCCCAGTAATTGCTTCTTGGAATGTACGGATGACTGGGGTGGTAGCATCCCCAGGACTTACACCATAGAGTTCACTACTGTTAACCATGAATCCATCACGAGTTCCTCCCATTAGTAGAAGTGGTAGGGAATCTGGTAAAGCCAAGATAGTTCCTGGTTCATACCCCATCATTAAAAGTCCTCTGCTACTTGAGCCATAAGCAAAAGATGCAGCAACTTCAGGGAAAAACTGAGGGTCAGCATTTTCTATAGATACCCTACCACCCGCAGAGTGTCCACCGAGAATGATCCGTTGTAAATCCAGCATTCCTGCTAAAATTCCCTGATTTTGTAACTGTTCGAGTTTAGCTAGGAGTGCTGGCAAAGCCAAAGCTGTGGGAGCAGTACGATAAATTGTGGGTTTCATCTTTTCCAAATCAATCCCAGGTGTGAGGCTAATTACGCCTGGTAGACTTTCGGTAATCCAATTAAACAGAACCACTACCAATCCACGTTCAACGAGTTTAACCGCTAGCCATTGGTATTGTTGAGCATCACAGTTAAAGCCGTTGAATAAAATCACTACTGGAAAAGGTGCGTTTTCTGGATTAGCTGGCTCAATTCGGGTACTTTTTTCTAGCTGATCCGGTATCTGTGCTGGATAGAGAATTTTTAGGTGAATGGTATCGTAAGGTGACTGGACACCCTCAACTTTAGCAGCTTCAAAAAAAGCACGAACTGTCATCTGTACCTTCCTGACTATGACTTCAAGAAAATCTTCCTCTCAGTGTACAACTGTTCCTCGCAACCAAAATCTAATGATCTAAAATAACGAAGTAACTAAGTAGAAAGCAGAAGGCAGCAGTAAAGACGCGATTAATCGCGTCTGTATAGGAGTTAAGAAAATCATTTCGCTGATTGGAATTTACGTTGAATTATGTTTACCTAATGGTAATGAAAAAATATTAATACAAGAATTATACTTAACCCAATTGTAGGAAGTATTTTAGTAAACAATTGTGCCAATCTAGCAAATAACTTTTCAATGGGTTTACTTATGGCTAAAAAATCTCAACCAAATCTAGAACAATACCAAGATGTCAGATTATCTGCCACCACAAGAATTTGGGTAATTACAGTCGCCATTCTCGGAGTTTGCGTCCCACTGTCAGCCGTTACCAGAAGCGGTGCTATTCTTCCTTTAGTTGCTATTGGTGGCGCAGCGGTTGGTACAGTTGCTGTTTGGCGTTCTGATGAGCAAAAATCAAAAATTAACTATTTGCAACAACAGCAAATAGAACTGTTAGAGCAAAGATTAGCGAATTTAGAAACAATTGTTAGCAGTGATGACTTGAACTTGCAAATGAAAATTAAACAAATCGAACCAAGGGATACTTTTGGGGACTCCTCTGATCTAAATACTACACCCAGACAACCAAAACGCAAAGGTTAAAATTAGCTAATCTTCACCATTTATACCGATTTCAGATGGTTTCTCCGATAATCTTAGTTACTAAGTCATTTTTGTGTAGGCATTTGTTGACTTCACGTTACCGCAATCTTTGAAATCCCTCTTTGATTAAACTTTCCTTTGCAGCTAGAACTGTTTCTAGGGAAACAGTATCTCGTTCTCCATGTCCGTTAGAATTAACAGACATCAACTAATTCTATATACTTCAGTTGCATCAGTTAATGAAATGTCTAAGTGCTATCCATCTATCTCTTTTCCGCAAACATCTGCCAATGGCTGTGTTTTATTAGACTGCTAATATTACTGAATTTTTAATTAACTAAGGTTATAAACTTGAGTAATTGTATTGGTATAGCTTACCTTAGGTATGCAATAGTTTTCCGCAGGAATGCAGATGGATTGGATTAGCTTACTTAAAGCTCAACAAACTGACTTCCTTCAACGTGTGAAAAAACCTAAAACTTATGACTTATCTTTGCTAGAAAGTCAAGTCAAAGGTTGTCACACTGAAATTATGGGATTTTGGGGCGAACCTTTGGCAAAACTCCAAGAGCTTTCTCGCCAACAGGCAGAAGTTCTCGCCAAAAATCCGCCGCCGACGCCACCTGAATATCCTGAGCCTCCCGACTGGACGATACCTTTTCCCAGATACTTCCAACAGCAAGCCCAAGATTATCTTTTGCGGGAGCAAATCGTTGACCGGGTGATTACTGAACGCTTGGGCAAGTTGGTAAAAAAGGTGCCACAAGATCCCTTACAAAACATGATTTTAGATGATGAGGGAAATTTGTGTGGCAAAAGCAAATTCTCTTATCTACTAAAAGATAATCCTCAGCTAAGTGTTCAAGTCTATGTTGCTGATGGAGAAAGTTTTAATGGTATTAAGAAAGACAAAATTAGCTGGTCGGTTACTCAAGAAGATTTAAAAAATCACCAAGTATTAATTTTTCTGTGTTTGTTTTATCCATATACAGGGAAGTTAGGATACGAAAAACAGAGCATAATTACAGGCTTTTTACCTACAAATCAGATTGAACTTACTGAACCAAAACTCTACATTACTCCGAGTAATTTGTTGTATGCGGGGGGATTGAGTTGGTATTTAGAATCACTTGTTGGTAAAAAAGACACGTCGCCAGTAATTAATGAGAAAGCGATCGCAGATACAATACAGACTCTACCATCAGAGCATTGCCTCAAGGGTATAGTCGGTGACTGGGAATGCTGGCAGACTTTGCAAGGGCACAACAGAGGGATTAATTGCCTAGCTTTCAGTTCTGGGTGTAATAATGGCAAAGCTTTACCCATATTAGCAAGTGGTAGTCGGGGAGAGACGAAGCTCTGGGATTTAAGCAAGGGTGAATTAATAGATACATTATCAGAGTATCCTTGGGTGATATCTGGGGTAGTGGATGAAGTGAATTCCCTGGCTTTTAGTTCAGATGGGCAGACTTTAGTGAGTTGCGGTGCAGATTCCACAATTAAGCTTTGGCACGTTGGCGCTTTAGACTTGATAGATATTTTACACAAACATAATGGGGTAGTGCGGTGTGCTGCCTTCACCCCAGACGGCAGAATGTTAGCTACTGGCGGAGATGACAGAAAAATTCTGTTTTGGGATTTGATGCAACGTCAGGTAGCGATCGCCCTTTCTTTAGATGATACAGCTGCTCATTCCCTAGTTTTAAGTCGAGACGGCGAAACTCTGGTTACAGGTAGTTACCGCAAAATCAAAGTCTGGCGTACCTTACCGAAGACGGGGATTAAAAGTTTAAAAGACGCACAACCGCTGCATACCCTCATGGGTCATTCTCACATCGTTTGTTCCTTAGCAATCAGTGGAGATGGTAAACTGCTGGTGAGTGGTAGCTGGGATCAAACGATTAAAGTTTGGCAATTGGAGACTGGGGAATTACTTCATACTCTGAAAGGACATAGAGATAGAGTATATGCGATCGCTTTAAGTCCCGATGGACAAATTATCGCCAGCGGTAGTGCTGATAAAACTATCAAATTGTGGCATCTACAAACCGGGGAATTGCTGGGTACGTTTACAGGTCATGGCAATATAGTCACAGCATTAGCTTTCACAGCTTCCGGTGAGATGTTAGTTAGCGGGAGTTTGGATAAGACAATTAAAATTTGGCAACGCAGTTAGTAGAAACACGATTAATTGCGTCTGTTCATCCATTTTGAACTTTATTAATGAGTCTTTGAACTCCATCAGGACTTACGCAAAAATAACGTAATTCCGTCATTACGAGCGATAGCGTACTCCTAGGTCGAAGCAAGCTACGTGAAGCGTCTCCTAGAGAAGTAATCCCCCCTGACGCTCTTATTGCTTCCCTACACTCCGTTTCGGTCGCAATGACAATATGGGCGTTGCGTAAGTCCTATCCATTAAAGAGTCTCTGAACTCCATTAATGAGTCTTTGAACTCCATTAATGAGTCTTTGAACTCCATTAATGAGTCTTTGAACTCCATTAATGAGTCTTTGAACTCCATT
>NZ_JBALGC010000054.1:0-125769 GCF_036916575.1 Nostoc sp. | reverse complement strand
TCTGCTAGTAAAGAGTGGGGAATAGGAAAAAGTTTTTCTTATGCCCAGATGCTCTGCTGCCCAATTCAAAAAAAAATGACTCCTGTAAGTATTGTGGTGTGGACATCTTGTCCGCCCTTGTTTATGTACGGGCGAAATGCCCATCCCACAATATTGGATAATTTATTGATAATCCCTAAGTTGGAAACATAATTAATCCTTCGCTCGTCCTTCCGCTAGATTAACAATTTCTGTTGTTGTCAACTCACACCACAAATAAAACTATCAGCGATTTACTTTTAATAAGTAATGATGATTTCTGGTGCTTATCTAATCCCAAATATCATCTCAAAAAATAACTCAACGGGATTTCTCACTTTTTCCCCGGAAGTTCAGCACAATCATCAGAAAAAAATCTAAGTAAACCTGATTAGTTCCTTCTTACTTGCACACCCACAATCACAACATGAAATCACATCTACTAGCGATTGCTTTAAGCAGTTTGGTTCTAGTTGCAGGACAAGCTAAAGCGTCACAATTACAGTCTTGGTACTATGATTCTAACCAAAATCAATTAGACCTAACTACCACTTCGGGAATAGAACCAAAAGCTTTTTTATTAAATAATCCTAGCCGATTGGTAATTGACTTACCTGGAACTAATTTTAATTCTGATAGTGTCAAACAAAGTTTGGGGAATGCGGTGAGAGAAATTCGCCTCGGCAAACCAGACTCTCAAACCACTCGTTTTGTCGTAGAATTAGCTCCTGGTTATGATGTTCATTCCCAAAATATATCAATTAAAGGAGATTCTCGTTCTCATTGGATTTTCAAATTCAATTCATTTGACCACCAAAACAATCCCATTGTGGGGGAAAATCGAGAAGATATCGCCATCAAATCTACAGATGCATCAACATTTGCTGGAGTTGTAAATCTTGGTCAAGAGATGGTTGATATCACTTCTCAAATTCGCAGTTTGTTAGCAAGTTATAAAACATTGAATCCGGGAATATTTTTCTTAGATTTAGCTACAGGTAACTATATAGATATTAATGGCGAAAAAAGATTTGCTGCTGCCAGTACAATCAAGTTTCCCTTATTAGTGGCTCTTTTCCAAGAAATAGACGCAGGTAGAATTAAACTCACCGATAAATTAGTGATGCGGCGCGATTTAAAGGTTGGCGAATCTGGAATTATGCAATACAAACCCATTGGCACTAAATTTAGCGTCCTAGAAACTGCTACCTTGATGATGACAATCAGCGATAATACCGCCACAAATCTGATTCTTGATCGCTTGGGTGGTGCAGCAAAAGTTAGTCAACGTTTTCGCAGCTGGGGATTGCAAAATACAGCACTTCGGAATCTACTTCCAGACATCGCTGGCACAAATACAACTAGTTCTAAAGATTTAGTCAGATTGACGGCGTTAGTTTTTAATAATCGTTTGTTATCTCCAACTAGCCGCAATCAAGTTTTAGGCATTATGCGCCATGTCAAAACTAATAGTTTACTACCAGCTGGTATTGGTCAAGGAGCTACGATCGCACATAAAACTGGTACATTGAGATTTATCATTGGTGATGCGGGTCTTATTCAAATGCCTAACGGCAAAAGCTATTTAGCAGGGGTTTTAGTGCAAAGACCAAACTACGATCCCAAAGCTGGAGATTTTGTCCGTGAAGTTTCGAGAAGAGTCTATAATTACCTAGACAATACCAAAGTTAGCAATATAGAACCGATACTTGGCGATGCCTCCGGCGGGCTACGCCTACGCACTCGTTAATAAATGTAGGGGCGTACAGCTAGCTGTACGCCCCTACATTTCTATCGGTATCAGGTATTTCGTGAAATGTTATTAATTCAAGAAATTTCGGATAGCACTACCGCCATTCCTACCAACAGCAGGAATTTCCAGTAGACTATCTGTAGCTTTGCCCGTACCATCGTCGGTAACGAAGTTCTGGTTCCCCGGATGTCCATTGGGCACGAAAAGTTGCGGATGATCAAAAGGCGCTTTCTCGTACCTAACTCGGTCATCAGTCAGTCCCTTTAAAAAGGCGACCAATTGCTGTTTTTCTTCTGGGGAGAGATTCAGCGGCGGAAGAACTCCAAAGTCACCACCCCGATTGTAAAAATCAACCACTTGCTCTAAAGTCGCCTGACCTCCATTGTGAAAGTAGGGAGCAGTGAGTTCCACATTGCGAAGTCCAGGCGCTTTGAAGGCTCCGTCTGCAAACACGGTTTCACTAGGATTTAACGGTGGATTGAGAATGGGGGGGTTTTCGCCGAGGAGAGCCTGAAATTTCCCTGACTGAGCCAATCGTGCCTCTGAAAGCGGATTATTCTGCACAGGGTCATTACCACCCAAACCTAGATCGTCCGTAACAGGTCTGACGCCAATATTGAAGAAGCCATTGTCCTCAGGGGATCTTGCACCAACCGGCGCACGTTTGATTCGTCCCTCTTTAGCCACGTTGCTCACTGAAGCAGCTGTTAATTCTGCTCCAACGTGACAACCAATACACAGACCTTTCCCCTCAAACAGTTGTTTACCTAGTTGCTGCTGCTTGGTTAGGGCTGTGGTGTTTCCTTGCAAGAAGCGATCAAAGGGCGTATCATTGGCAATAAGTGTAGACTCGTACAACTGAATTGCAAGCCCAAAGAATAGCGAGAAGTTATACTCTAACAGCGTGTACTCATCGGTTTGGGAAGAGTTATCAGGACTATTGACAAAAGTCCGTCTACCTTGAGCATCAACTTGGATGAGTCGATTAGACTTCCACCACTCCGGTTTAAAGGCATCTTTAACCAGCTGCTCGTAGGTTCTATCCTTCAGTCCGGGTAGAGGCGATCTACTGTCTGCACCTAAAACGCTGTCTTGTGGATGCACAACCTGTTTGCCTAGCGGTCTGAGGCTAGTTAACTTTTGCCCCAGTACTCGAGGGAGCTTTGTACCGCTAATTGACAGAATATTTTGCACCAGTCCGTTGATAGATTTTATGTTGTCAACTTCCCCGAGCTGATCACCAATTTGTTCAATGTTATTACCAATTTGTCCAATGGAATCGAGTAGTGAGCCGACCTGAATATCATCTTGCAGCAGTCCGCTGCTAGATCTTCTGTTGTCAATTCGCCCGAATTTATCACCAATTTCTTGAAACGTACGACCATCAGCAGACGACTCGAAGGAACTGAGTGGTGGGCCGAGCGCCTGGGAAGCCAAAGACGAATTATTCAAGCTGATTTTGACAAATTTGAGCTGATTTGGGTTTTCTGCTTTTACCACAGAGGCGTTAGGGTCTCTTAAACCGAAGGGATTCACCCCATTAAAGATACGCTGTGCCCTTCCATCCCAGAAGTTGCGGAAGTTGAATACTGCATTAATTACGGTTGGCGTGTTACGCGCCTGGACGCGGCGCACATTCGTACCTCGCACGTTAAACACCTTATCTGGCTCGGTTTTTGCTTCGTCTTCCGCGCTACCAGGTTTTACATCAACAAACTTCGTATTCGAGACTCCCTGAGAGGAACTGACATCGTTACGGTCAGATACAACCGTCTTGGGATCATTTGGGTTTGACAGCTTGTGGAAGGGAAAATCTTCTGGCTTGAGCTGGTAGTTTGGCGCGCCACCGACATCAAAAACTGTATCCGGATTTGGTGTCCGATCAGCGTTAACCCGCAAAAGCCCAGGAGAAATCTGATTTTTGGATCTATTGTCAGCTCCAGCATGGAAGTGACAACTAGCACAGGAGGTCAGTCCGTCGCTCCCAACCTGTATATCCCAAAAAAGAGTTTTTCCTAACTTGATCGCGGCTACTTTGTTTTGTACAAAGTCTCCAAGATTGTCAGGCTCTGGAACCGATATGCTCTTGAGCGAAGCTAGAGGCGACGTAACCTGGGCTGATACACTATTTCCAGCTATTACTGCTGCCAGAATAATCGCAGCAATTGTTATAGTCTTTGAAAATCTTGATCTTAGGTAGTTAATCTTACCATCTTTGAATCTCCACCCTTGGCGCTTTATTTTTGTCACCAAAGATTTCAGCAAAAATCGACCTTTTAAGGTCAGTAGCAAGTAAATTGATAAGCCAGTAATAAACACTACTAAGCCTATCATGGGTATAATCCCCATAGTTTTTTATCATCAAGTAACACCGAAAAAATTATACATCTGTGAATAAGTTTAAAATTTAATATTCATGTAAAGGAGTTACGCAATTTACGAATTTTATGTGAACAAAAAACGCCATATGACTACCAAGAAATTGAGTAGGGTCGGTAAGCTATTCTATATTTAACTTGCATTAACTAGGCTGCTAACATCCTTTCTCAACAAGAGTTTGATAAAATGTATATATGCAAATAAGATATATTTTAGCTTATTATCATCCCTACTTTGAGTAGGATATTTAAATGTCACTACATCAAAGTTCTGGTCGGTGGCGCTTAGGGCTTGCGTTATCGTTATTGACAGTCTTCTTGTGAGGAATTTTATCGATTGCTCTGACAGTAATTCTGCAAGCACTTGATATCTATACTGTCATTTGATTTCGATTTTTGGTATCTTTTTTACTAGTTGCTATGTATTTAGGAATACGTGGTAAATTACCAAATTAAAACAATTGCATTTTGCTTATTGGAAATTATTAGCAATTGCTACACTCTTTTTAGGGATTAATTACTTTCTGTTCATGCAAGGTTTAGCACTAACATCACCTGCTAACGCTGAAGTTCTCATTCAATTATCTACCCTTTTATTAGGTTTAGGGGGGTTAATGATTTTTAAAGAACGTTATCGGCTGTATCAATGGATTGGTATAAGTATAATGACTTGCAGTTATCTTTTATTTTTTCGTGAACAACTAACGAATTTAATTACCGCATATGGCACACATATACTAGATAGTGTTTTGATTGTGCTAGGAGCAGCATGGGCTATTTACGCTTTGGTACAAAAGCAGTTATTATAATCTTTCTCTTCCCCTAACATCATGCTGATTATTTACGGGGGCTGTGCTTTATTATTCACTCCTCTAGCCAGAGTAAAATCACTTTTTATACTTGATAATTTCCATTTAGGAATGTTGGTTTTTTGTGCTTTAAACACTTTAGTCGCTTACGATGCTTTTGCCGAATCATTAGAACATTGGGAAGCATCCCGAGTGAGTGCAGTATTAGCTTTAGCTCCGATTGTGACATTAATATCAGTTGTAGTTGTATCAGTTATTGCACCTTATTTGACACCACAAGAAAACTTTACTTTCATCGCAATATTAGGAGCGGGTTCAGTAGTCACAGGTTCAGTAGCGATCGCCTTGACAAAGGCTGATTAATGGGAATGAGTTTCCGGATTTTTACTGTTTTTTTTATCTAGTAAATTCGTGCTATGTTCAAAGCTACAACATAAATACTGAGGCAGAGGATTTTTTATTTGTTATGATTTAATAGTGAAGGCAAACTACTGGAGTCAGACTCTTGTAAGATGGATAGTTTACCCATCTGTGTGACTCTGTAGCATTTAATTGTTCACCTTATAGCCAAAAAAATCCTTGAATAAGAATTCAGAAATCAAAATTCAGGAGTCAGAATCTATGACTGGGGGATTGGTATCCACTACTTTCATTTTGACCATCAAATATATGATTTGATAGGGATTTTAAACCAATTTATACCCATTATCTTAAGCAAGCTACATTCGCAAGTCATACAGAATTCATGGCTGAATTCTAACTCCTGACTCCTAAATTCTGTTTTGATAAAATTGAGGCTAAGAACTTTAAGTAAACCAAGCAGGGCGCCCGAATAACTACCAAAGCCAACACCTGATCAAACCAGACTACCGAAATAGTTGAGCGATGAATAGTTTGTTTGGTAATTGGGCCAGCACCCTGAGAAAAAATTTTTTATTGCTGGTTCTTTCAACACTGCTGCCAACATTTGGAATTAGTAATTCTGTTTTAGCAGCAGAGCGGATTTATGCATCTTATTCAGCTTTAGAGCTTTCCATTTCAGTCACGACTTTAGAAAACTACGCCAAAACAGATCTAATTGACGGTGATTTTGCAGCGTATCAGCAATATCTGCCTCTACAACAGCTTCAAAAATTACGGCAGATTTTACTCAATCGTGTGAAAGTTAGTCCGGTAGTACTTTCGCAATTTC
Source organism: Nostoc sp. (assembly GCF_036916575.1). Taxonomy (GTDB): domain Bacteria; phylum Cyanobacteriota; class Cyanobacteriia; order Cyanobacteriales; family Nostocaceae; genus Nostoc. The sequence goes on along the minus strand of NZ_JBALGC010000054.1, from coordinate 119,619 downwards.
TCTACACACCGCAAGGAGAATTTTTGCTGCATCGGTTGGCGCAAGTGATTAAAACCCAATCTCGTCAGCCAGAACCAGAATTTCATACTTTGCGTTCGGCGGTAATTTTAGCCTCTGCTGAATCGGGAGGCTTGACACTTTTGAATGTGTTGCGTAAATATCCCACCAACAGGATTAACCTTGATGTAGTGCAGACTTTGGAAATAGCTACACAATTAGAGAAACTTGTTAATAAAACCCATCGGGCGATCGCAGCAGTTTCCCAAAAGTCTAAGATAGAAGCTGCTACCATCAAACAACCAAATTTATCACAATTGCCCGATTTACAGATTCCGGGAAAGTTGAAGTCGCAAAAATACACCTTAAAGTTTTTCGACTCAACACGCAATCGGCTTTTATTAACTGATGTTTATATTCCTAATATTCAGAATGCTGCACCTGTAATTGTAATTTCTCACGGCTTGGGTTTAGACAGCAGCAACTTTCAATATTTAGCCACTCACCTAGCTTCCTACGGATTTGCCGTCGTCGTTCCCAATCATCCTGGTAGTGATGCTAAACAATTACATTCTCTGTTGAATGGACGCGCCAATGATGTAGCAGAACCCAGTGAATTTAAAGACCGTCCTTTGGATGTAACATATATACTGAATCAATTGGAAAAAGGTAACCAATCTGATTCACGATTTAAAGGTCGGTTAAATCTGCAAGAAGTTGGAGTATTTGGTCAATCTTTGGGAGGCTACACAGCCTTAGCCCTGGCAGGTGCTAAAATCAACTTTGACCAGCTAAAACAAGACTGTCAACCAGCAACACTGCAAAATACCTGGAACATGTCTTTACTACTCCAGTGTCGGGCTTTGGAATTGAACATCAACAAGTCTGGCAAGGATTATAATCTGCAAGATGAGAGAGTGAAAGCTGCGATCGCAGTTAATCCCATTACTAGTTCTATTTTCGGCAAAGCTGGCTTAAGTCAAATTAAAACTCCAGTGATGATCGTCAGCAGTAGTGATGATACAGTTGCACCAGCTCTATCTGAACAAATTTTACCTTTCTCCTGGTTTGCAAATTCACAAAAGTATCTCGTCATGCTTGTAGGTGGCACCCACTTTTCCACCATTGGCAACGGTAACCCTGCAAATCAACAAGTAGCATTACCTGCGGATATGATTGGTGACGCTTCTCAAGCGCGTCGTTATATGAATGTTTTGAGTTTGCCTTTCTTCCAAACTTACGTCGCGAGAAGACCAAAATACGTCTCTTACCTCAACGCCGCCTACACCCAAAGCATTTCTAGTAAGTCTCTTGGATTGAGTCTCGTTCAGTCGCTGAGTAAAACCGAATTAGCACAAGCACTTGGTAGCGATCGTCACAAAACTCAATACTTTCAAAAAAAAGCCCCTAACTCCATACTCAGCTTTGGATTTTGGATGTTGGATGTCGGCGTTGCAATGCTGCATGTGACGATTTTTATTTAATAATCACATTTAAAAATTCAAGTCTGTCCCTCTCTGGCTCAGAGAGGGACAAGTTTTGCGTAGTCAAACCAGGGAGAGGTCTTTTTATTAACCTAATTAGGGGGCTGCTGCTTCCACTGTGATCAGAGACGCACCTTTTCAACTAAGGTATAAAAAAGGCATAGCAATTCAGTTTGTGAAAAACAAAAAAACTCAATTTTATTGAATAAATTGTAAAACTACCTAATTATCTCAAATCAACCGTAGAACTACTTAATTGTATAGAATTGCTATCAAAATACTTCAGTATAAGCACTAGATGATTTTATGCTTTGATTTGTCAAACTATCCACTAGCTAATTCAAAAAGTGAATACAGCTCAAACTTAAAATAGTCTCGACATTAATGTGAAATAGAATTATGACTACAGCAGACAAGAATTCAATTACAGGCCTTTATGTAACTTACTTCGGTCGTGCCCCTGATCCGACTGGTCTGAATTATTGGTTAGGCCAAGCCAAAGCGAATGTATCGCTCGAGACCATAGCCACTAGTTTTGGTAGTGCATCAGAGTCTACAACGAAATATCAGTACCTGGCTTTCCCTAATCTCGCCGATCCGACTGCATTCGTCACCTCAATCTACAACAATGCTTTCGGTCGGGCGCCAGATGCCGATGGATTGGCGTATTGGGTTAATCTGTTGAACACTCAAGGCTCGGGTCAAGTTCCGACCTTTATCCTCACACTGATCCAAAGTGCTTCGTCTGTTGATAAACTAGCTTTGCAAAATAAGGAAGCCGTTGGCCTACGGTTTCTCAATGGACTGCTCAGTAGTGGTAATATCTACCCCACGGAGGAGATACTTGCAGATTCAACAACTATCCTCAATACGATTACCTCTACCTCAGACTCAGTTACAGCAGGTAATACGGCGGTTGATGCAAAGATCAATGAGTACATATCAGCAGGGACAGTCGGTACAAACAGTGTTCTGACAACCTCCCTATTTGACAACTTAATAGGTACAGCGAATAATGACACGATCGCAGGCGCTAACACTGGTACATCAACAACAGATCAAATCCAAGCCACTGACAAGATAGATGGTGGTGCAGGCACTGATACCTTCCAATACATTGGCGCTTACGGTACTGCTGCTGTCCCAACTCTATTAAATGTTGAAAAAGTAGAACTTGTAACTCCTACTACTGGTGCCACAATTGACTTCACTGGCAAAACTACAGGGCTTAAACAAGTTACCATTAAAGGTCTATCTAGTACCCTAGCCGCTTTTACTGCCAAGGGACTTAATGGTATTACCTTTGGTGTTGAAGGTGCCCCCCTTACCGCTGGTGCTACCCCTACCACGACTATCACGTCGCTCACGACTGATTTTGGTTCTACGACCACTAGTGCAAACTTGTCCATCAAGGATGCCACAGTCACTACGGTTGATTTAAACACAGGCAGTATCAACGCTGCACTCACTACCCTTAACATTGCCGCTGATGGTTTAGGTAATAATTCTATTAAGACATTAACACTACCAACGGCTACAACGTCCCTGAAAATTACTGGTGCTGGCACACTAGATTTAGGTGCTACTACCGCGACGACAGTATCAACGATTGATGCCAGCGCAAACACAGGCGGTGTTAAGGTGGCAGTTGGTGTTGTAAATACTACCTTCACGGGCGGTAGCGGAAATGATACTCTTAGCTCTGCATTAACCAACTTCGACACCAGCGATAAGCTTGACGGTGGTGCAGGCACAACGGATACATTAATACTTACGGGTTTGACTGTTGAACCCACCACCGCCCAATATACAGCTATCAACGCTGTCAAAAATTTTGAAGTACTGAACTTATCAGGTACTGGTATAACAGTCGATGCCAGTAAGGTTACTGCTTTTCCAAACGATATATTCACACTAACGTCAGCAGGTAATATCGCAGTTACTGGGGCGACTGCAAGCAATACTTTTACCTTGGCCGGTACTGGGTCTAGTCTAGCAGGTTCTACAGCTAATACATTCGCTCTCACCGGGACTGGTGCTGCTAATATCGTGCTTCAAGATACTGCGACAATCAGCGCTTTAAACTTAACTGGTGTTACCACACTCAACATAGCATCTAAGAAGAAGGATGCTACAACTGCTAGTAATTCGATCACACTAGGCACGGGTCTAGGCACTACTAATACTAGTACTGTGCCGATTAAAGTGACGGGTGACAGCGCCCTCACAATTGCAACGCCCACCATCAATGTAAACATTGACGCTACTGGTTTCCAAGGGGCTTTAACCGCTAGTGGTGGTGGTACTGGTGGTAGTAACATATTAATAGGTGGTAATGGTAATGACGTCTTAACAGGTGGTGCTGGTGGTACTACTAATAGATTAGTAGGTGGTCTTGGTAAAGACGCATTAACAGGTGGTGCTGGTACTGACACCTTTGTCTTCTCGATCGCAGGTTCCAATGCAGGAAGCTTTACGGGTGGTACTACCGATACCTATGATACCGTTAATACTTTCACGCAAGGAACAGATAAAATCGAACTTAGTGGAAGCGTATTCAATAGCGGTAGTTTGATTAGTCAGTCGGCGGTACAAGCGGCCGTCGCTAGTGCAAACAGCTTGAGCACCGCACTTGCAAGTGCTGCTACGGCAATCGGCGCTAGCAAATTTGGTGCTTTCACATATAACAATGATACCTATATCTTGGGTAATGATGCCACTGTAGGTACTCTGAATCAAAGTGATCTACTGATTAAACTCGCCGCCGTTACTCCGACGCTGACTGCTGCGGACTTTACATTCTCCTAATCATCACTCTTGTTTGAAAAAAGAAAGGACTGATCTATTATGGTTAGTCCTTTTTTTGGCTATAAGCATTTCAGCGGTTTTCTTTCTCAGGAATGCTCGTTTTATTGAGTTGGGTATACAACCACAAAAACCAAGACCAAGCGTAATTCCCAGCCTAACGATATAATCACTTTTATGAAGTTTTTTCTGATATTTCTCTATTCTTACAGTTTTATATATTTAAACTTAATTGTGATATTTGCGGAAAATCCTCGGCGTTATCTGCGGTCTTTGTGTATTATTCGGTAAAGCGCTGAGAGCATATCTTGAGCCTGGTTAATGCGTATAAATTAATGCTTTATCAAGAATAAAATGCCGAATATTGATGTTTTGAGCATTGAATTGAGGAGTATTTTAGAGAATCTAGAAGCTGTAATTATTAATTTTGTGTTATCTCAAGGTTTTATCAACTTAAACAAACCATTTGACTGGACTTCCCACGACTGCGTAGCGCGGGTGCGAAAATTGTTGCGCCTCAAACGTGTGGGACACGCAGGAACTTTAGATCCAGCAGCTACTGGGGTGTTACCAATCGCGCTTGGTAAAGCCACAAGATTATTGCAATATCTGCCAGAAAACAAAGCTTACAAAGCCACCATTCGGCTGGGTGTGCGTACTACAACCGATGATTTACAAGGTGAAATCATCACTTCTCAACCTTGTGCTGGATTGAGTTTAGCAGAGGTGAAAACTGCACTGGCACAATTTGAAGGCAAGATTGAGCAAATACCACCTAGTTACAGTGCAATCCAAGTGGATGGTAAACGTCTCTACGACTTAGCACGCCAAGGAAAAACGGTAGAAGTTCCAGTGCGAACAGTGGAAGTTTTTCAGATAGATATTTTGGACTGGAGAGAAGGAGATTTTCCGGAATTGGATGTGGCGATCGCCTGTGGTTCTGGTACATATATTAGAGCGATCGCTCGTGACTTAGGTACAATCTTAAAAACTGGTGGAACTCTTGCGGCTTTGATCCGTACCCAAAGCAGTGGTTTCGATTTAGCAGATAGTCTCACTTTGACAGAGTTAGAAACTAAACTGCAAGCCAAGACATTTCAACCTTCTGTACCTGATGCAGCTTTACAGCATTTGTCATCTGTTACTTTACCAGTAACAACTGCTCAAAAATGGTGTCAAGGTCAGCGAATTTCTTTAACTTTCGATGTTCGTGAAATAGTTCGAGTTTATGATCAAGAGACTCGCTTTTTAGGTATTGGGCAATTACAAGACAAAGTGTTGATTCCCCAAATGGTTTATGAACCGATTTCTTAAAACTGTGATAAGTTGAAGGTTTTAATTTGAACACATTTGGACACAATGTGTAAAATTATCATCAACAGTAACTTAAATGGTAGATTTACTATGATATCACATATCAAACAACAAGTAATTTGCTAGTTTCCTTTAGCCAAGAGCAAATAAAACTGGGAATAAGACATGACCATAATGGCAAATATTTAAAAGCTATTGAGAAAGGGCAAGTTCCGCCACGAGGATTTGTAGATGAAAATTGGCTTTTAGATATTAATTCCCCTTTTTTGGATATCAAACTTCCTCACACCTGAATACTGTAGCAGCTTGAACTGTAATTGAACACTGCAATGCTTGGCAGCTAGCCGTATGACACGATTAGAAAAATAATATAACGAACTACTATGACAGAAAGGCCAAATCGAATTGAGGCAATTTTAGAGCGGAAAGCAGAAAGGGCTGAAGCGAATACGACAATGATACAAGCGATCGCTAGACAGGAGAACAACCAGTAATGAGCGATCGCCATCCTACCACTGCTGCACGTCTCAATGTTTACATCCAAGGTCAAGGATTCCCCATTCTGGGCTTACATGGTCATCCTGGTACTGGTCGTAGTCTTTCTGTCTTCACCAATCATTTATCAAAACGCTATAAAACTTTTGCCCCTGATTTACGTGGATACGGCAAAAGCCGCTGGAATGGCAATTTTGATATGAATGACCATTTAACTGATTTAGAAGCGCTGCTAGACCGCTTTGAGATTGAAAAGTGCCTAGTATTGGGATGGTCACTTGGGGGTATTCTGGCAATGGAGCTGGCATTACGTTTGCCAGAGCGGATTACAGGGCTGATTTTGGTAGCGACAGCCGCAAAACCCCGTGGCAGTCATCCTCCTATCACTTGGCAAGATAATTTATATACTGGTGTTGCTGGCTTATTAAACTATATAAAACCAAGTTGGCAATGGAATATTGAAACCTTTGGTAAGCGATCGCTTTTCCGCTACCTAATCCAACAACATACATCTACCACTTACAACTACATCGCAACCGTTGCAGTACCAGCTTATTTGCAAACCTCTCCTGCTGCTACTCGCGCCCTCTATAGTGCAATTCAATCAGGATACAACCGACTTCTAGATTTGCAACAAATACAATGTCCGAGTTTAGTTCTTGCAGGTGACCAAGACCGCCACATCACATCTGATTCCAGTTTAGAAACTGCTCAACACCTGCAAAATTCTCAGTGGCAGTGCTATCCGAACACCGCCCATCTTTTCCCGTGGGAAGTTCCCCAGCAGGTGCTAAATGATATTGACCATTGGCTGGAAGAACATCCGCAGGTAATTGGTATTGATACTCCCCACGACGGCTAAAGCAGGGGGATTCTTGAACAGTCAATATAGACTTTCAAAGGCGTGTACCAACCGCCCCGTCAATAGTCAAAAGTCCCAGAGTTTTTGACTATTGAACAAATAATTCGTAATTAGAACTCGAAATTACTAATTACGTAGCTTGCTTCTCGCCTTCTCTACGAGACGCTACGCGAATGGCGAGTATTACGAACTCCGAATTGTGTTCATTCTCTGGCCTAACTTAAAATTTGACCGCCAAAGGCAGGCTGTACTTTGCGGTCAATCTTTTCCCCCAAGTCGTCAGCGATTGTTAAAGTATTAGGTTTGCAGCGCTTGACATGCACAGAAATTCCCTGCGCTCCCTCGACTTCCAAATCTTCTATGTATCCAATGCTTGACAATCTGGCATCAGAAGAACTCAGAAATGGTCCGAAGTAGTACGTGCAGCGGGGATTCTGCGTTACAATCTCTACCCACCAAGCCAAGCCGAGGTAGTCGAATGTGTTAATCAACACTTCCTTGAGGTTATGCCAAATGGTTTTCATGATTTTCGCCGATTTATAAACGTGCTACAGGGTATTAAACGATATGCTACTTTATTAGCTTTTACATTTCTTTATACTCTTTTACTATTATTTTTTCAAAGAAAATTTTTGTAATTTATCTAAGTGCAGCGTATTTAGCGATCGCTGCCGATAAATCTCATAAAGCACCATACCCGTTGCTACAGAAGCATTCAGGCTGGAAGTCTTACCCTGTAAAGGAATCGATACTAAAAAATCACAAGAACGTTGAGTTAACATACTCAGACCTTCACCTTCTGAGCCGATTACCAAAACGATTGGGCCAGTGAAATTGACTGTATGCACAGGTTCACTGCCACTTGCAGCAGTGCCGTAAATCCAAAAGCCAGCTTCTTTTAATTCTTCTAAGGCGCGGCTGAGGTTGACAACTCTAGCTACAGCAAAATTTTCTAAAGCACCTGCTGCCACTTTCATGACAGTGGAAGTGATCCCAGATGCCCTTCTCTGTGGAATCACCAATCCTTGAGCGCCTATTGCTTCGGCAGTGCGAATAATTGCTCCCAAGTTGTGGGGATCAGTAATTCCGTCAGCCACTACAATTACGGCATCGGTTACAGATTTGGCCTGTTCAATTAGATCCGGCAATTCGATGTAGGCGTAGGGAGCAACTTGCGCCGCCACACCTTGGTGATTGGCTTTGTTGGTGAGATGGTCTAAGCGCTTGGGTTCAACTTCATCAATAACTGTGCCATTTTCCTTCGCTTGCAGGAGAAAATGGTGAAAGCTGGGATCGTACCGCAGACGGGTAGTAATCCAGATCCGGTTAAGATTGCGCTGATTTTGCAACGCACTCAATACTGGATGACGACCGTAAATGAGATCACTCTCTTCTTCTGTCGATTGTGTAGATGCAGACGGCTGGGAGAAGTTGCTATTTCGTTGTCGCGAGTTGCCATTGAGGTTGCTATCTATTTTTCTGGGATTGTGAGTGGGATTAGCAACAGAAATGGGGTTGCGAGTCGGATTAGCAACAGAAATGGGGTTGCTATCTATTTTCCTGGGGTTGCGAGTCGGATTAGCAACAGAAATGGGGTTGCTATCTATTTTCCTGGGATTGCGGGTCGGATTAGTAACAGAAATGGGGTTGCTATCTATTTTTCTAGGATTGCTAGTTGGATTAGTAACAACACCCTTACCTTTAATTTTTACGGGTTGTCCTCGATTTGGTTCGCTAGAAGTCTTGACTTTTCTCGGTTTATTCTGCATTGGAGTTATGGATTATAGCGTATGGTTGATCATCCCTATTACCTGAATTTATTGAACCTAATCTAGTGTTGTGGCTACTGTGAAATTGAGTTTTCACTCTTTTTCTATATGAAGTATTTGCAACAGTTCGGTTAAACGTTGGTAATCGGTGAGATATAAGTAGCCTATTAAAGTTTCTAGACTAGTTGCCTGTTGATAAATTTCGGGATTAAGTCGCTTAGGGCGTCCTGTAGCGGCGTTTCTGCCCCGTCGGACAATTTCTAATTCGGTGTCCCTGAGATAAGGAATCAGCGATCGCAAATGTAGCGCTTGTGTTTCCGCTCTTACCTGCTCCACTACCAGACGATGGTAAATTCCTGACCGCTGCAATGGCATTAGATAAAAGATTCTAACATACAACTCATAAATTGCATCCCCCAAATATGCTAAAGCACTAGGAGAAATTTGTTGCACTTGTAAGAAGGAAATCTGTTGGAATGGGGCTGTGGTTGCCAAGAGTGCTTGAGTCCAAGATAAACTCTGTTTGGGAGTTTCATCTTGTCCATCTAATAGCTCTTCCTCCTGTGACTTCACAAATAAATCATTCCTTGACGGGCTAGATTTGGCAGGCATTCTTTGCAAAGACTGATTTTTATGAAGTATGCCATGATAGTATACTTAGCATAATCAATACTATCAAAATTACTTCCTAATTTCATCTTTTTGATTGAGAGTTGGCATTTTAGATCACCCTGATGTCAACGCCTGTAAACCGAATTTCGTCTACTTCTTGTGGTCTATGCCTAAGATATAGTAAAATCTGCACATCAAATTCACCCTCTTAGTTGATCACATTGCCATGCTTACTTAGTAAGCGACAATTTTTAACTATACAGTATCAAGTCAAGTTTACATATAAACAAATTTGCTAGCTTTGTATTTCTTAGAACTTTTTCAGACTTGATTGTTTATCCGAATATTCTAGTCAATAATTACATACCCAAGAATTGGGGTGTTTATATCTTTAATTCTTACTCAACTTTAAAGATAATAGCTTAACTGGCTTTCTCCCTCTCCCACAAGGAGAGAGGTTTTCTGCCAGAAGTTGTAAAAATTAAGCTATCCGATGTTGAATCTGGATAGCTGAATTGATCTCTCGGTTCAAGCAATCAAGACTACTTGACGTTTTCTAGAGCTTCTTCAACTGATTTTTGCAAGGAGAGAAACTTCTCTAGGCGAACAAGCTTGACCGTTTGAGTGACGCGGGCATTCGTGACAATTTGCAAAGTGCCTTCAGCAGTTTGAGCCTGTTTGGCTAGCTGCACCAGAGCACCCAAACCAGAGCTATCAATAAAATCGATTTGTGAGAGATCCAAAATAATATGCTTAGGGCCCTCGTCAATCTTGCTGCCAAGTACCTTGCGAAATGTCGGCTCAGAAAAGGCATCTAACAAACCTGTGAGGCGGAATAGCTGACAGTTATCCCGGACTTCACGAGTGCCCCTCAGGCTAACGGTTAGATTCAGTGGTTCAGCAATAATTCCCTCCTCATGAGTTAGAGTGAACGCTCAAGTATAGATGGTTTTTGAGCAAGTTGTCTACAATCTGCTGGAATAGGGTACTGGGTACTGGAGATTGGGGATTGGAAGAAAATAGTATTTTTAATCTTATTTCCTATTCCCCAGTCCCCAGTCCCCATTCCCCACTCCCTATTTTTACCTCACCTCGGCTGCCACGGCTTGACGTGCTGTTCGCATGGCTTGGACAAATTGCTCAAACAAGTAATCAGCATCGTGGGGGCCAGGACTGGCTTCTGGATGATACTGTACGGAGAATACAGGTAGAGATTTATGACGTACCCCGGCAATGGTGCGATCGTTTAAGTTCAGGTGGCTGATTTCCACAACTGCCGTAGGTAAAGAATCTGGGTCAATAGCAAAACTATGGTTTTGGCTGGTAATTTCTACTCGTTGTTGTGACCCGGCAGGCTGATTTAAACCACGGTGACCAAATTTGAGTTTATAGGTTTCTGCCCCTAGTGCATGACCTAAAATTTGGTGTCCCATACAAATACCAAAGATGGGTTTTTGACTTAACAAGAGCGCTTTGGCAGTTGCAATCCCTTCTGTGACGGCAGCAGGGTCGCCAGGCCCATTAGAAAGAAACACACCATCTGGATTGTAGTTGAGAATTTCCTCTGGTGAGGTATCAGCAGGCACAACAATCACCCGACAACCGTAACTTGTTAAGCGACGCAAAATATTGCGTTTTACGCCAAAGTCAAGGGCAACAACGGTAAAGGGTTCCCCAAGATTTTCCGCAGCCTGAGAATTGAATTCCCAAGCTGGGATTGTGGGATCTGACCATTCATAAGCCGTTGGAGTAGTGACTTCACAAACCAGATTTAATCCTGCCATCTTGGGAGCCGCCTGTACTTGCTCTAGCAATTCCGCCTCATCGAGAATGGCTGTGGAAATGCCACCGTTCATGGCTCCGAACATCCGAATTTTGCGGGTGAGGGCACGGGTATCGATGCCGTAGATCCCTGGTACTTGGTTTTGTTTAAGGTAGTCAGGCAAGGATTGTCTTGATCGCCAATTACTTGGTTGGTGACAAATATTGCGGGCGATCGCACCTCGCACTTGGGGTCGATCTGATTCCTCATCTTCAAAATTGACGCCAGTATTCCCCAATTCAGGATAGGTAAAAATGACAATTTGACCGCAGTAGCTAGGGTCGGTCAGGACTTCTTGGTAGCCGGTCATCCCAGTGTTGAATACCACTTCTGCAATCGCGGTTCCCGTAGCACCGAAAGACCAACCGCGATAAGTGGTTCCATCTGCCAGGACAAGTAAAGCTGGTATTGCGTCAGACAGGGGCATAGGTGATAGATTAAGGATTGGGCATGGGGGAGGCAGTGCGGTCTTCTCCCTTCGCGCAGCGTCTCCAAGAGTTGGGGAGACGCCCGCCGTAGGATGCCCGTAGGGCTGTAGGGCGATAGCGGAGCGTAAAGCCTTTTCTTCTCCGTTGGCGTTAGCCTCTCCCTTTGGGAGAAGGGGAGACGCTGTTCGCGTCCCTTGGACTTGTCTGCGACACGCTGTTAGCGTTCGCCAACGGCATAGCTTCTCTACGAGACGCTAACGCCAACGCTTAGAGCGAGTCCGCGAGCGTCTAGGGTTTCACCAGTGGAGCAACTGCCGTCATTGGGCATTGGGCATTGGGTATTGGGAAAACTTTTTTCTATTCTCTATACTTTATGCCTCATGCCCTAATACTGCGCTTGTTAATTATCCCATAAGTTGAGCAATTGGAAGTTTTTAAAATAGTTAATTAAAATTAAAAGGGAATTAAATTAGCGGGAGTGGATTTGGCAAAGCTTGGGCAGTTAATATTAATTATGCTTCAGTTCTTTTTATCCCGTGCAACCCTAATTTTTCTATCAAGCGCTCTAGCGGTTTTGTGTGTTGCCTGTAGTGAAGACAAACAAAATACTGCAACTGGTGGCAATGAGCAACCCGCGCCAATTGGGGATCTGGCATCAATACAGCCTGCTGTCGAACCAACTACACCAGTAGCTACCCCAGAAGCACAGCCGCTAGAGCCGTTTGAAAGTGAACCAAGTCTTTTTGAGATGGGGCTAGACAAAGCCGTTGGCGCTTGGAGTATCAGCCAATCAGCTCAATCTCCAGATGATTGGAAATTGGTAGCGAGTCAGTACCAGGATGCGATCGCGCTGATGCAAAAAGTGCGGCGACAAAGCCCAGAATTTGCGATCGCTCAAACCAAGATTACTGAATATCAGCGGCAAATCAAATATGCTCAACAGCAAGCTATTCCTCGCCCTGTGCGCGTTGCCGAACCGAAGAGGATAGTAGTTGTTGTTCCCCACACAGCAATCACACCAAAGTATACCTCACCTCTATTGCCTCCTGTAGAAACAAAACCGTTGCCACCAAAACCAGCTTTGCCCTCATCAGTAGTACTGATTCCAGATGAAGCAGTATTTACAGCCCCGATTAAAAGGCGAATTGGTGGAACGCCAATTGTCGAAGTTACTTTTAATGGCCAGCAACAATTTGAGATGATTGTGGATACAGGAGCCAGTGGCACTGTAATTACCCAACAGATGGCTGATGCTTTGGGAATAGTGCCAGTGGGGAGAGCTAAGGCAAACACCGCTAGTTCTAGAGCTGTAGAATTTCCTGTGGGCTATGTTAATTCAATGGCAATTGGTGGCGTAATAGTAAATAAAGTAGCAGTAGCGATTGCAGGTGCGGAACTAGAAACTGGACTTCTAGGACATGACTTTTTTGGCAACTACGATGTCACCATCAAACGTAATGTGGTAGAATTCCGCCCTCAATCGCGATCGCAAATCAATTCCCCAGAAACTCAACTAACTGCTCCAACTTTGTCCAAGCTGCGCCACTTTGTAGGATATCCTTAGCTACTTTAATACCTTGGGCGTGATCCAGCAGGGCGATGGCATCGGCTACTTGCAGCGCCAACGACGCATTCAACGCTACTGCATCCTGTTGCGCTTGAGTTCCCTTACCTTGCAGTACCGCCTTAAGAATCACCGCATTCTCTTGGACATCCCCACCCCGAAGCATACCTATGGAAGCAGGCGTTAGATCCAAATCCAGGGGATTAATCGTAGTTAACTGCACTTCTCCATCTGATAAAACCGCTAAGTCAGTTACATCTCCTAACCCAGCCTCATCGAGTTTTTCTCGCCCGTGCAGCACAATCGCCTTTTCCTTGCCCAAATTCTGTAAAGCTTCGGCAACAGTTGCCAAAAGTTTGGGAGTAAATAACCCTACCACTTGCCCAGTTGGACACAAGGGATTTACTAACGGCCCAAGCAAATTAAAAACTGTTCGCACTTTCAAAGTCCGCCGTAATGAGGCAACCGCCTTGAGTGCTGGATGCCAACCAGGGGCAAACAAGAAAGTGATCCCCACTTCTTGTAATGCTGCTTGTACTTTTTCACTAGAAGCACTTAAGTTGACTCCCAAGGTTTCCAAGACATCTGCACTTCCCGCGAGACTTGACGCTGAACGATTGCCGTGTTTAGCGACGGGTACGCCATAAGCAGCAGCAACAAAAGCAACCGCTGTAGAAATATTAAAGGTTGATGACCCATCTCCACCAGTGCCACAAGTATCTATTACAGTAGTGTTAGCGGTAGCGGGGCTTTTAGCCCGTGCTGATTTATGAGTGCTAAGTGGGAAACATTGAGATTGTAATACTTCAGCCATGCCGGTCAACTCATCGGCAGAAATACCTTTAAAGTTCAGCGCTATTAAAATAGCCCCTGATAACTCTGGGGGAACCGCTTCACCGAGCCATCCTTGCATCAATTTAGCAGATTGAGTACGGGACAATGATTGACCATCTATTAATTGTTGTAGCAAGATATACCAGCTAACAGAGGATTCTTGAGCAGGGATTGGGGAACTTGTCATAGCTAAGGTTTTTGTGGGTATGGGAGCTATCCTACCGAAAAATGAGAAAGGTTCTTAGGGGTTGACATTTAAGCAATTACTTATGTATTATCTAAATAGTTAAGCGTTTGCTTAAATATATGGTTAATTGGAATGAGTAGACCTGCTGCCAGTGCCGATGTTTTTGTGGCGATCGCAGATCCCACACGCAGGGCGCTACTGGATCTGTTACGTAGTGGTGAGCAACCAGTCAAAGAACTAGCCCAGCCATTTGCCATGAGCTTGCCAGCTATTTCTCAGCACTTACAGATTCTTTGCGAAGCAGGCTTAGTACAAATGCGGAAAGCAGGGCGACAGCGTTTGTATCGGCTAAACCCGGAGCCATTAAAACAGATATCTGAATGGATTGCTCATTACGAGCAATTTTGGCAAGAAAAACTCGATGCTCTTGGCAATTATTTGGAGGAAAATTCATGTCCCGATTGAATATGGAAGTGTTCTATCCCTATCCTCCCCAACGGGTTTGGCAGGTACTCACAAACCGTCAGGCATTAGCCGTATGGTTAATGGAAAACGACTTTGAGCCGTGTTTGGGACACAAATTCCAATTTGTGCATTCGACACTCCCAGGGCTGGAGGGAAACATAGACTGTGAGGTAATTGAACTTGATGAGCCAAGACGGCTTGCGTTCACTTGGCAAGACAGTATGATGTGCCAGCCTTCAATTGTTACCTGGACAATCCAACCCGTAGTTGGGGGTACGAAACTTCTACTTGAACATAAAGGTTTGATTCAAAAAGCCATCAAGCTAAATGAATCAATGCAACTTTCCCAACCGTGGCAAGGCAAATTTATCCATGAATCCAAAGCAGGGATACAGACAATAATACCAAATAATCGCAGCACTGTATTTTCATCAATACCCGTTAGTAGATATGAGGCATTAGATAGTATCGTTTTTAGTTATTTTCTTAATGGTGGATGGAACTACAGTTTACATGAAAAGTTACCGCAAATCTTAGCTACACTCTGCACAAATTAAAATGGGAATTCACATATTGCACGTCAATATCTACATTGAAATTCAAAGCTTGGCAACATTATTATTTTTGGTTAGACGAGTATTAGCCAAGCCAAATTAAATTGAGCTTTTGGAGAATTCAATATGAATAAGCAGACTTTTGTTGACACAGAAGCTGAAACATGGTTTGAGTTTCAGCCTGTTCCGGGTACAAAATTATTGCCATTAGCTGAACCAGTGCCAAAAGGTTCAATTCATAGACTAAAAATGATTGCTGGCACAGTGATTCCAGTTCACTACCATCCTTGTGATGAATATGTTTATGTTTTGAATGGAATTATTGAAACTGCTGGACGTGAATGCAAAGCAGGAACATTTTGGTTTACGCCTGCTCATACCCAGAATGGGCCTCACAAAGCAATTACGTGCGTTGAAATTATTACAATTCGTCTTGGTGAGATGGGAAGATTTGAGGAGTTATAAAAATCCTAATTTATTCAAAAAACAGCCTAACGGGACTTAAACATTTTTGAGGGATAAACAAGCCTCAAACCCATGCAAGGCAAGGGAAATACACCAAGTACTCAAAAATGGCCCAAACCCAGATATATCAATAAACTAAGCAAAACGATGTCAAAATCTATCTGTGTATGGATTTGAGGCTTTTTTCTGGGTGTTTTTTGTCTAAATCCCACTAAGCATTTTATTAAAAACTATGTTTTGAATGAAATTTTTATCTTACTTGGAGATATCAAATATGAATTCTCAAATTCAAATTAGCATCCCAATGATTATTCAACAGTCAGAAAGAGGGGAGCTAGCATTAGACATTTATTCACGCTTACTTGCAGAGCGAATTATCTTTTTGCGAAACGAAGTTACAGATGAGACAGCTAACCTCATCGTTGCACAAATGCTATTTCTTGATGCTGAAGATCCAGAGCGAGATATCACATTATATATTAACAGTCCTGGAGGTTCAGTGACAGCAGGCATGGCTATTTACGATGCCATGAATCAAATTCGTTCAGAAGTATGTACTGTATGCATCGGTATTGCTGCCTCAATGGGATCATTCTTGCTTGCTGCTGGAAATAAGGGCAAAAGATATGCTCTACCAAATGCTCGAATTATGATTCATCAACCATTAGGAGGTGCTCAGGGAAAAGCATCTGATATTGAAATTGCAGCCAAAGAAATTTTGTATTTCCGCCAATTAATTAACAAAATACTCGCTGCTAATACTGGTAAAACGCCAGAGCAGATTGAACTGGACTCTGAACGGGATTTTTTCATGAGTGCCGAAGAAGCAAAAGCCTACGGTTTAATTGACAGTATCATCTTGAAAACATCAGCATCTATTTAATCTGTAAATAACTCTAATATGGATAAGCAGTAATGGAATGGAAACCAAAATGAAAATACTCATCATTGGTGGCACAAATTTTATTGGCCCTCCTGTCGTCTGTCAACTGATTGCAATGGGTCATCAAGTGAGCGTATTTCATCGAGGAAAAACTACAATTAACTTACCACTAGATGTGCATGAAATTTTGGGCGATTGCTTCCATCTTTTTGAGATGAAAAGCAAGTTTAAGCAGCTTTCGCCTCAAGTCGTGGTAGATATGATTGCCTATAACGAACAAGATGCACTAACTCTAACGAACACATTTGAGGGTATTGCCCAGCGTGTTGTTGTGATCAGCAGTATGGATGTGTATCGTGCATACGATGTGCTTTGGCGTAAGGAATCTGATGTTGTGCCTGTACCACTTACAAGTAAGCGCAGCAGTTTGCAGCACCGTGGTTGCTGGACTATGCAATAGAAGATGCGATTTTGTCTAAATTCTGAATCGCTGAAACAGAAAAAATATAGGACTTACGCAAAAACCCTCTCAAACTCTCATTACTCCGTGATCTCTGTGTCCTCTGTGGTTCGTTTTCCGTTACCTGTGCGTAAGTCCTAAAATATTCAAACTACCAAATACCAACATTTTCTCCATAAAAACGCCTCACCGAGTGATGGGGAGGAAGACTGATGGATTTTTGGCACTTTTCTGTATTAGGACTTACGCAAAAAACCTCTCAAACTCTATATTCCTCCGTGTCCTCTGCGTCCTTTGTGGTAGCCTGCGGCAAGCCGCTTTGCATCTACGATTTTCCGTTGCTTGTGCGTAAGTCCTATGTAATTTAGGGTGCGCTTGGCTTTACCTCTATCTATTCACTTCTCCTAATGGAGAGCTGTCAGGGTTAGCTGATGAACTAATGACATATTCAGGGTAGGCTGATATGCCATGCTCGTGTAAATCCAAACCCTCCAATTCGCCTTCTTTCGACACACGCAGTGTCCCGGTCAAATTTACCAAATACATCAACCCCATTGCCACAGCGAATGTAGATACAGTAATAATTAGGTTGCCGATAACTTGTGCGCTTAACACCTGTATCCCCCCACCATAAAACAGACCTCTTAATGGAGCAGAGACATCAGGTGAGATGGGACCAGTCGCGCCGAATTCACCAGTGGCAAACAAGCCCAGCGACCACGTTCCCCAGATACCGCAAAAACCATGTACAGGAACTGCACCGATAGGGTCGTCAATCCGAAGCCATTCCAACAGGTCTATGCCTAGAATGACAACTACGCCAGCCACCGCCCCAATGATGATAGAACCTGTCGGATTCACCCAATAGCAAGGGCAAGTAATCGCAACCAAACCCGCCAAGAACCCGTTGACTGTGAAGCTCAAATCCCACTTTTTTGTTTTCGGATATCCAAAAAACAGTGCCGACAGACCGCCTGCACATGCTGCCAAGGTAGTATTAGCGGCAACCCGTCCAGTCCCCACAAAGTCCATCGCCGAGAGTGTCGAGCCAGGGTTGAAACCGTACCAGCCAAACCACAAAATTAGACCGCCGGAAGCAGCAATTACAAGGTCATGGGGTAACATCGGCCCACCACCGTCGCGCTTGAACCGACGACCCAAACGCGGGCCGAGGGCGATCGCACCCGCTAGGGCAATGAATCCTCCAATGGTGTGAACAACTGTAGAGCCTGCAAAGTCATGGAAGCCAATTCCCAAGAAAGGCAGGAAAGTGTCTTTGCTGCCCATCGTTGCCAGAAAACCGTCTGGCCCCCAAGCCCAGTGTCCGATAATTGGGTAGATGAATCCAGAAACACCGAAGCTGTAGAGAAGATCGCCAATAAACCCTGTCCGCCCAATCATCGCCCCAGAGGTAATCGTCGAGCAAGTGTCTGCAAAGGCGAACTGAAACAGCCAGAATGCCAGAAACGCTACGCCTGTACTTTCATAAGTGGCAGGAGCTCCTTGCAAGAAAAACCAATTCAGTCCAATCAAGCCGTTACCATGACTGAACATGAAGGCAAAGCCCCAGGCATAGAACAATAAACCGCAAAGACAGGTGTCAACGATGCACTCCATCAAGACATTGACGGTTTCACGAGAGCGACAGAAACCTGCTTCCAGCATCGTAAAACCTACCTGCATTGCAAATACTAGGAAGGCAGCTAGCAGCGTCCAGAGGGTATTAATCGGGTTAACGATGTCATTGCCTTTGAGTACTGGATCGGCTGCCAAAGCTGGTGTTTCTATTAAATTGGGGATGAAGGCAAATACTATGAACAGCATCATGATAGCCATTGCCTTGCCCAGCAGTAGTAAGTAACCGTAGCGCCTCCACTCCGGATCACGTAAACGCTGTCCCAATCGTGCCAACTTGTTAACTTGCTGACTTTGCCCAACAGTCGTCGGCATTTTTTTCATTGTGGAGAATTGCTGATGCTTAAAGAGAAAAAAGCCTTTCTTGACTGGGGTAGATCCCGCCTTCACGAAAAAGACAATAAAGCTTGTTACCAAATAGCCAAATATGTTGAGGCAATTTAAGCTCTTTTTTACCAAAGAACTACAAGCCTTAAATAAGATAGTTTTTAGTCTGCTTTTCTTGTTAACCACTAAGTCAAACCTCCATCAAGGTAAGTATTTTTAAACAACCAAAGCTTCAATTACCAGTCAAGCTGTTGAGAAATAATCTAAAGGTCTTATATGTCAAATAAACTTGAGCGTGATTGTCTCAAAACTGACAGCCAATCACACTAGGATAGTTGCAGCGGCATCAACAAAAAAGGAGTTTTTCTGTAAGTATTTAACCATATTTTCCTAATATCAAAATCCTGATATTGCGATAAATCTAAATGTTCATTTACAGGAATGAACTAATAAATTTGACTAATTGTTTATTTCTTTCTGAAAAAAAACTGTATTATATAATACAGTTTTTTTTTCAGGAGGTCACATGAAGTTACTTTCGCCACATCATATATAACAACTGTATTCTTTACAGTATGAGTATTTACCGATATTAAAATAGAAACATTCAGAATGTTATTAATTTTATATACAACAAGTCAATAATTTGTTACTTTTTGGGTTCACAGCCTCATCAATATCGTCACACTTTTGTCATTATTTTGTCATATCATCGTCAATCTGATATGCAACTATGACCCACAAGAGGTTTATTCATTTTTATCAGGTGGGATGACCTGTCTTTCACTTATTTTTTAAGTTCTCCTCATCACCTCACCACGTATTCTAGAGGCTTTATTAATTTATGTGACTTATTGAGCAGTCCTACAACTTTGTACAATGGTTTTTTCTATCACGCGGTTGTGGTTCGTTGTAAAGTTCATAGTATTTTGTAAGAAAAAAATTAAAATAATTTTGTGAACAGAATATTGAAGATTTTGACCTAAAAGTCTGGTCAAAAAGAGTTTTAATAATTAGAAGTTATATCGAATATTAAAAACTAATTTAAATTAACTTTATATGGTTGCATAAATATCTCCGTAGACAGCAAAGAATAACTTAACCAAAAGCTGACTCCAGCATCAATCAAAGCGCAACATTCCCAACTCAAAACGATTGAATCTCAGTCAGAATTGAATGCTTTTAAAAATCAATTAGGCGAGTATTTACCTGAATAGATGAAAGGGTATCTCTTAGTGAAGATACCCAGGTGCTTAAGAAAAATAATGTAACCAAGTTATGAATTTACCACACAATGTCTGTATAGGACTTGGCGCTAGTGTGTCAGGAGTGTGTATTGGCATGGCGATTTTTGCAAGCACTTCATATAATCCGAAAATTTCTTCAATCATCTATAGAACCCATTTGACAAGCTGACTCCAACCGTCCACCCACTGCCACCATCCATCCTGCTAACACATCAGAAGGATAATGGACTCCTAGATACAAACGTGTCCAACCAATTATTAAGACAAACAGGGTTCCGATACTCAGAACAAACCAACGCCAACGGCTGTTCCAACTCAAAATGCTCTTGATTAAATCATCTGCGATCGCAGAACCTTGTCTACCACCACTGCGTAATTAATCCCACGCTGTCACTTCACCCATTGTCTGCATTAACTTATCTAAACGTCCCAGCTTTCCATCCCACGCCAGTAAACTCACTTGAGCTTGTACTGGCTGCAACTCTCGCAAAACAGCGAACTCATTCACCTCAAGAACCACAGCAGTTTGCAGCACCGTGATTGCTGGACTATGCAGTAGAAGATGCGATTTTGTCTAAATTTCGTTGAACTTCATAGTTAGTAATGAATAGCTCTTTTCCTTTAGCTGCACCACTTTGTTTATAGTTATTCATGCCGTACTGTAATTCCCACTCTGAAATATTAGCCCATTGAAAATTTTCTAGAATTTGCGTTGAGTTGTCGTAGGTAATTAGCCAGCGATGATGACATTGTTGCAAAAGTTCAGCAAATCTCTGATGTTCAAAATAAGTGTGTAAATTACCATCTTTACCATATAGCTTTGATTTGGTAGCAATAAAATATGGTGGATCTAAAAATAAAAATACATCTTTACCCTCTGATTTCAATAGATGGCTATAATCTAAATTCGTAATTTTGACGTTCTTTGATAAAATATTTTCTAACTTTTCTAATCGTTCTATTGAAGAATCAGTAAAGCGCTTATCAAAAGCTTCTTGGGAAAAACCGCCTGATTCTACAGTTCCAGAAAAAGTAATTCTGTTAAGGACAAAAAAGCGAACGGCTCTTTGTAAATCAGATAATTTATTGACATCTACACTGTTCAATTCTACAAACAATAATTTACCATCTGTATACTTTACTTTTATATAGCGAATTTCTTTAACTAACTGAGCTATATCAGATTGGGCAAATTTCCAGAATAGAAAGAGTTCGCGGTTTAAATCGTTAATCCAAATTTTGAGATCGGGAAACTTTTGTCTTAAATAAATAAATACAGAACCACCACCCACAAAAGGTTCTCGATATTCTGAAAAGCTCTCTGGCAAGTATTCAACTATTTGATTTATTGCTTTCGACTTACCACCAGGATATCGGAGAGGGCTTTTGATAATCATTTACGGACATATTCATTTTAAAACTGATAGTTGTTTAGTGCTTGTATCAGCTACATTTTCTGGAAAACTATCCCAAGTTCTTCCATCAAGTTCTCTGCCATATTTTTTCTTTTGAACACCTCCCCATTGTTTAAAGAAAAATGGCACATTAGCTTGGATACACTGCTCTCTAATATCTCTTACCCATTCAATGTTCATCGGACGAGCACCTACACCAGATTCTCCACCAACAATAATCCAATGTAGATCATCTAAACACAGCGTTAAAGAACCTAAAAGAGGCTCACAAGATAAAAATCTAGTTTTCGCAGGAATCTCTTTTAAAATTTCACTTCTCCATACCCAAGCTTGAGATTCAATACTTACTCCAGCCCAAACATTAGAAGGCCACTCTTTTATGCAGTTAGCTATTTTAAGCATCCTTTGGGGACGTTTAGTTAATACCTGAAACTGATGGCAACTAGCTTTTTTCATAACATCAAATACATCTTTGATAAATTCTTCTGAAATATCATCAAGGAATAAATCACTCATAGAATTAACAAAAATTAGGCGAGGTTTTTTCCATGAAAGAGGCATTCTTAATCTTTCATTCCAAGTTTTTAAATCAAAACCTTGTTCATAGGGATGACCAGCAACACCTCGCCACCGTTCTGCAAAACGTTCTGCATAACAATTTTGACAACCAGGACTAATTTTATGACAGCCAGTGGTAGGATTCCATGTAGCTTCTGTCCATTCTATTGTTGAAGATACTGACATAAAATTTTACTTTCCAACTAAAACTAGCTTAACTATATTAGTATGTTAGTATTATTGTACTGCTCTGACGTAATTATCCAAAGTTAAATTACCTCTTGCGCCCAATTCTTTAGCTTCTATGATATTTTTTTTATGAAAATCCACTAAAATTTCTCTATACTTAGGTCTACTTAAATAACCTAGTTTGCCAATTTCAAGAATAATAAGACTTATTACGTCTTTCAACATTATCCAATCTTGATTATTTCTTCGTAAGATTTCAATGATTTCAGGTCTAATTATTTCAACTCGCTCATCATTTTCACGATTCCATGATTGAGTCAAAAATTTATGATTTTTTCCACTTTTGTCATCTTCAAAGAAAAGCAACCTATTTTCTTCACAAAAAAATTCGTTTAAAAATTCACCAAAAGCCTTCCTTGGATGGTTGCTACCAACTACAATATTATACTGCGGTCTAGAATCATTGTATGTCTCCTTTATTTCAAAACTAGCCACTCCTTTAAAACTACTTTTTTCTTGAAGCCTAGACTTAAAGTAATCAAGCGCCCACCTTTCAAATTTTTGTTTTTGCTCTTGATCTTGGCATTCTAGCCACTTGGGTTTCCAGTCTAAATCAGAATTATGACCTAATAAGTTAGTTAAATTTTGTGTATATGTTTCGGCAGTTTTCTGATCTTTGGAATTTCTATAGCTTGTTTTATATAAACCTGCATGACGGGCTACTGCGCGGTTATGAAACAGTAAAAATAACTCTCCTTTATATTTACTGACGTAATCGGCAATAGAACATATTTGCTCAAAAGTTACTCCCTTAACTCCAAAGGCATCTAGAAAAAATAACGTTGGGTATTTGTCCAATTCATTCATGATTTGAGTTAACGCTTTATCGAATCTTTGAGGGTCATAAACTTTATAGGACAATCCTTCACCTATTAAATTACAATTACTCTTAAGTTCTTGGTTAAGGTCTTTATCTTCCTCAGTAAAAAACATCTTAAAGTAACACGTTCTTCAAGACCGAATATCTTAGCACATTTAAGAGCTATCAAAGGCGAACCGTCAGTATCCAAAAGTTCAGTGTTATATCTTTGCCAAAACTTCGATTGATCTACAAAGTTTTCAATACCAATACCTTCATCATATTTGCCTGCTCCTGCAAAACCATCAACATAGTTAATATACATAGATTGATAGGATTTGCTGCCGCCCAAATTATAGCAATGAGCCTGTATATATTTCAGCATTATCCTATGTTTGGCTGCTGACCAGGGTCTTTTACGAGCAAAAAATTTATTTAAATCTTCTGGTTGTTGATCAAATAGAGATAATTGTTTTACTGACATTGCTGAACCTTATGAAGTAACAAAATATCTGATGGCTTTGCACTAGGTTAGCAAATACAGGTAACGTTGGTAAAAATTGCAACAACTCTCCAAAAATTACTGTACCAATCTGCTGAATAGTGCGATCGCAAACCTGTTAAAATAAAATTACGTATCCGTAATATACACTCACTAACTGAATTTTGTCTTGAGTGTATATTGCATTTTTGTAAAAATCTGTTACATTACTTTACATACAGTTATAACTGTTACAACATAAAAGCTCGGAGTATTGTTTATGGCAAACGTTAAGAAGACTACGCCTTCGGTTTCCGAAGATCCTAATGCTTTGCGCTGGGGTTTCACTCCTCAGAGCGAAAACTGGAATGGTCGTTTTGCAATGATTGGTTTTTTATCTGTTGTTCTACTTGAAGTGTTTTCTGGCCAAGGGATTTTACACTTCTGGGGCATCCTTTAAATTTAAACGTTTTTACCTTCATTAGATTATGAGGCAAGGCGGGGATTAGTAAAATTGTCTAGCTTGCCTCATAATCTCAAGAATTAAAAAACTTGCCAGCAACTAGCGTGATGAGCGAAATATTACACGACCTGGAGATTCTTCCTGATTAATTCGCGTATATAACCGAAGGCAAGTTAACACTTCGCCAGGAATACCACCACAGTCTAGTTGTAAGTCATCCTTAGATGAAGCACAGATATCTGCATAAAGTCCCGATAATTGGCGAATTCGCACTTCATTACCTGCATTAATTGCCTCATCGGCGACTTTCTTCAGGATGCGTCGTGATTCATGTTGTAGTTTTCCCCACCAAGAATAGCGTTCAGCCGGTGGTACAAATACTAGAGAATGTATCGCTTCGTCCATGTCAATCCAAGCACGGAGAATTGACAGGGGATCAGTGTTTTTCTCTGCTTTTTGGGTGCGTTGGAAGCGATCGCTTAAAGCATCAATATATTGATGGCGCTGTTCTAGTTTGGAGTGTAAAGAGATGACATCGAAGTTAAAAACGCTTTTTAAAGCATGATGTAAATCTGGGTCTATTTCGATAAAATTCATATATAAAAATAGGAATGCCGCTGGTAAATCAGATGCATTACCTTGAGTAACTAGATGATTTGAAAGTGGTTGTTGATACAAGCTCAATCCCTGAGTTTGAACAGTACCACTAAGACCGGGGTAGATAATTTCATCGCGGATAAAGGGAAGTTGATAGAGGTTAGAATGATCTGCGATCGCACCAACTTCTTGAGCCAGATCCAAGGTGCGTTGTCGCCAAGATGCAGCTAAATCCTCTGGGACTCGCAGCAGTTTGCGTTGAATCTCATTCCACAAATCAGAATCTGTTTGACTTTGCAGTTGGGAATTACCCAGATAATAACTAAGTTCTGAGTCAGAATCGAAAGCTTCTCGGAGGTGACTTAGTTTTAACTCATTTGGCGGATCTTCCCAACCAGTATTTTGCTGTGGCGGTGTAGGTTGCAACAGGCTATGAAGTTCTTGCAGCACATCATCGCATACCTTGGCTCCTGGATCTAGTGGAAATTCTGTGCGAGCCTGATTTAAAGTAGCCTCTAATCCATAGAGATTAAACCACAGTAACCGGGCTAACTCCGAGTTATTTATCTCTAATAGCTGACGCAAGTGCTGCATGAATATTGCCTCCAAATATTACCTGTATGTAATGATTTTTTTAAAAACCTCACGCAAAGGTTTTCTTAGTACAGCATTTCATTAATTCGTAGCGAATTAAATTTGGCAAAACTCTGCGCCCCTACCCTACAAGAAAGCGAAGCGCCTATACGTTTAAATACTAAACTTTTGCGTGAGGCTATCATCACTCTAGTTAATGTATGCCGCAAAATGGATCGCGTTCTTTATCAACTTCATTAGGTTGCAGCTCTAATTCAGCAAGATAAACACATCCCTCTTCCTTCAGGCATTCCTGACTTTTTGATGTCCAGTAAGGCACTTCACCAGCGTGCATCCGCAGAATACCTTGATCATCGAGAGTTACACGATATTGGCAAGGATAATCAGTAGTCACATCGGGTTTGCTGAGTGCGCCAATTCGTATCCATTTTTTACTATTGGTTTGGGCGTCTGTTTGATAAACATAGAAAGTGTGTTGGCCAGTTTGCGGGAAGGGAGGTAAGGGATTACTAATTAACCCGGTTCCTGGTTGCGTCACCCCATCGCGCAAATAGTGAAATTTTTGGAACGTTCTACTACCATCATTTCCTACTTCAAATACAAGATGATAGGCATCTGGTTGATCAACAGTTGCTGACTCAATAACATTGACGGCAATATCACCATCATTCAAGTCTTTATTGAAGCGTTCTACAGCCAGATTCCAGTTCAATTTACCACCAGCAAAGAGTGCTGAAGTTTCTGAAACTACCGATTCCAAATCAATGCCAGGAATATCAATTAAATAATGGGGATTTCCCTGACAAAGCAAGACTTTAAATTCAAGGGTTTGGTCAATCTCAAACTGGACTTTGATTTTTTTGAGAAACTCTGCTTCTTGCATCCCCAGTTTTTTCATGAGATTTTTGCCGTCAAAGCTACCCCAAAGTCGTAAATCTCCATCTTCGTAGTCTTGACGATAGATGATATTAGTTAATTGTATTCCTTGCCACGCGGTACGAACTTTGGCGACAGTTTCCCAAGGCGCGAGTTGATAGAGTTCTTGTCCTGGCTTGAATATAGTCAGCAAATCGTTACTTTGAGTTTTGCGTTTGAAGTTGCAGGGCAAATAATAGAACAGGTTTTTGACATCAATTTCTAGCTGGTTGGCTCCCTTACGCAGCAAGCTTTTAGACTCTTCTGGATCGAATCTCAATCTTCGCAGTTTCTCGGCATAGCAAGCCCCGGCGGAAGTAGCTAGTTTGGTAAATTCCAATATAAAGGTAATTCGTTCTGGATTCCAGACAAAATATGGAGATTTACTAAATTCCTGGTAGATTTGGCGCTGCACTATGTCTAAATTACAAGTTTTACCAGACAAAATTAACCAATCAACTTTTTGAGAATTCCAAGAATCTTTGGTGAGATCATCGGGACGCAAACGACTTTCCATTAATCCTTTGGCAATACCGATCGCTTCTTTAATTCCAGAAGCGGCGGCTCGTTCAAATTGCTGGTTATCTAAGGTAACGCAGATTTTATTTGGATCATTGACTTGCAATTTCACGACGCTTTGGGTAAGCAGTTCAGAAATTTGCTGCTCAGAAAGTGTGAAGGTTAATAAAGAATTCTCTATTGGTGGCTTTTGTCCAAGTTTAAGTTTAGCTGCTTCTGCATAATCCCAGAGAATATAAAAGGATTGCAGACGTTGGGGTGCTGGTTGCCAACGGGTGGGCAATACTTTCTCAGCAGTATCTAGGGCATCTTTGTAAGTAACATCGCCTTCTGGATTTTCCTTGTCGAGACATTTCAAAAGACTGCCACTTTTGAATTTTCCTTGTTCTAAAAAGCGCTCATTTAACTCAGAGTTAATTAAATCTTCGAGCTTTTCACTTTCAAGATCACCTGTTGTTACTGCTGTTAATAAAAAGTCGGCGATCGCAACTTTTAATAATCTAAAAATTCGCAGTGTAATTAATTCACCGCCTAATTGTAAATGACCTGATGAACCTAATAGTTTTGGGGTAAGTTTATAGTAACGTCCTCCTAAACCTCGGTCTTCATAATCAGCAAAAGTAGGGGTTTTATCTTCCAAAGTCAGTTCAATTAAAGCTAAGTCGGTTGTTCCTCCGCCAATATCCAAGACGAGAACATTTTGTGACCATTTGTTTCCTGCTTGATGACAACGAGTTTTAAATGACTCAATCCCAATGTTGAGATTACCGCCAAATTCTCGCCATAAAAAGAATATTGCCACGGAAACGGCTTCATCATAAGCAGTTTGTACATCATCGATTCCCAATTGCTCAACCAGTTCTTTAACTTCCTTGCGAACAACTGGTGGGGCAACAGTGGGATAGGTAACAACTGCTGTTAAAAAATTCCCTTCTGAAAATCTGCGTCGGGCGCGTTGGCGATAATCTTCAGTTAACTCAATTAAATGCGCCCAAGCAGATTGGATCAGTTGGTTGGCGGTAATTGTTTCTTCTTCACCATCCAAAATAACTGAAAACGATCGCTCCTGACCAAAATAGCGTTTGGGTGAATGGTGAAACCTGCTGATAATTTCCTTTAAAGAACTGCTTGTACCTTGAGCGATCGCTTTTTTTCTGTTATCTCTAGCTTCCCTACCCATCCGCAGTTTTAAGTCCCCTAACTGCGAAATTTCCGACTCGCTAGGAATTTCTGTGTCGCGGCGATCAATATCCAGCACAACTGAAATCAGATTTTGCGACTCTAGGGTAGGGACGCGAAACACCTGATGATAGATTTGGTAAAGTTTTTTGCTGACAGCACGGCGGAACGTCTCGCTGTTTCCTAAGGAAAGTTCAATTTGGCGAATTGCTTCCAAAAATCGCTCTTTATTATCACTTTCAAATACTTCACTCAATTTTCTTGGTTCTATCTCCAGGTTTTTGCTAATTTCTGCAATAAATTTTTCCCAATCATCATCGCTAACATCTGGTAAAGCTTCTGAGGCGGGAGAACTTAGCCATTGTGATAAGCGATCACGCAACCGCATTTCTTGTTCTTTGGGTAAAATTTCTGCGATCGGCACTTCAATTGGATCGAAAAGTGTGACTGTAGAGTTCGACGTGCCAAAATCTAAGGCAAACCATCCTGGAAATCTTTTTTGTTGTTTCTCGCTTGGTTGTTGATCAGTATAGTTGTTCAATTGGAAAGGGTTCATTATACTATAATTTTCTGTTGTTTGCTTTATAGTTCGCTAAAAACTGTGGTATTATACCATAATATGACAAATTTAGATAATCTTTGTAGTAAAGACTTTTAATCTAAAATCTCAAATTAGTATAAGTTGCTAAAATTATTGCAGCACTATCCCCGCACTACATGAGTCAGTTTTAGTAGCAAAGTAGTTCAAAAAGGCTGCAACTGTTTCATGCAGACTGTTGAGATATCATCTGGAGAATGCCTGATTCTCTTGGCAGTAAGTATGTTCAGGACATTGAGTTGGGTGATGTTTACGAAGCACAGTTCCAGGTTGGCAACCAGGGTTTACTCAGTCCTCAACTCGATTTTTCCAGTCCATTAACATCCGATGGTCGCGTGCGCTACCGACTGAATGCGTTATACCGTCATGAAGATAGTTTGAGAGATAAGGCACAAGACTTTGAGCGGTTTTTTGTTGCGCCTGTTGTGAGTTGGCAGATTAGCGATCGCACCGATCTAACGGTGCAGTTAGAGTATTCCAATGATAAAGGAAACTTTGATGTCGGTCTTCCCGCTTTCGGAACGGGGATTGTCGATGTTCCCTTTGACCGACTAATTAACGAACCTAGCGATCGCACTGATAACAAACTCCTCAATGTGGGCTACAACCTGGCACATCGATTTAGTGACAACTGGCAGATCCGCAACGCCTTTCGCTACACAAACCGGGATCTTCATTTCAATAGAGATTTAACGCAACGAAATACGTTTCCCTACTCATTTGTTATTTCGGCGAACTCATTTGTTATTTCGGCGAACGCATTTGTTACTTCGGCGAACGCATTTGTTACTTCTGCGAACTCATTTGTTATTTCGGCGAACTCATTTGTTACTTCGGCGAACGCATTTGTTACTTCTGCGAACTCATTTGTTACTTCGACGAACGCATTTGTTATTTCGGCAAACGCATTTGTTATTTCGGCAGTTGCATTTGTTACTTCGGCGAACTCATTTGTTATTTCGGCGAACTCATTTGTGATTTCGGCAGTTGCATTTGCTATTTTTGCGTAGGCGTAGCCTGTTGTAGACATCGCTCATACAGCTACCCATAATTACACCAGTTATATAGATTAACGTTGACTTGTGTGCGATCGCTTTTACGTTGGATTTACCTCAACTGTGGGCGGTCATGCTAGGCTAAACCCATTCGCTTAACGTTCTATCTTCTTGCTTTTCATCTCAATGGTGACTCTGCAACTACGACAACTTGACGTTCCTCCTGGGCATCGCGTCATGTTTCATGATATCAGTTGGTCAGAATTTGAATTGATTCTTGATGAACTTGGACAACATCGAGCAGCTCGTTTAGCCTACAGCAACGGAACGTTGGAGATTCGGATGCCGCTACCGGAACATGAAGTTGATAAAGAACTTATTGGCGACATGGTGAAGATTTTGCTAGAGGAGTTAGAGATTGATCGCGAGTGTTTTGGCTCTACAATGTTTAAGCGCGAAGATATGGCTCAGGGAATTGAACCAGATCAGTCTTTTTACATTCAAAACTATGCTCGGATGATTGGGAAGCGACGGATTGATTTAACGGTTGACCCGCCCCCCGATTTAGCAATTGAGGTGGATGTGACTTCTAAGACTCAACTAAATGCCTATAAAGCATTGGGTGTGCCGGAGCTTTGGCGGTTTGAGTCAGGACAATTATACATCAGTGTATTGCGGAATGGACAGTACCTTGACTCACAAACTAGTCCAACGTTCGCAGGGATACCGATTGTAGAAATCTTCTCTGAGTTTGTGCAACAGAGTTTAGTAGAGGGCAGTAGCACCACGTTGAGAGCGTTTCGACGGTGGACAAGAGAATGGTGCGAACGCCCAAACAATTGAGTTGTGTAGTCAAAGAGTAACGGCAAAGCGCGATCGCCTATATTAGATAGTTTCCACCATCAACAACTCCACTTAGGGAATGAAACAGCCCTGCTTTTGCAAGGGGAGGGCTGAGGAGAGGTCAAAACTGCCAGGAAATCGTTCCTTGCACTGTGAACGGCTCACCTGGGTGAACACTCAACCTGCTTGCGGCTGATTCAAAATAGTTCACATTAAACAGATTCTTGAAATTAATTGCTGCCCGAAATTGGTCTCGCTTGTAGAATATAGCAGCATCAGTGCGAAGAGCAATCTTATCTATTTCAGAGGGGCGGTGATCCGCTTGAACCTTACTTGGGAATTGATACAGGTGGTGGCTGTTCTACTAACTCGAAAAGCAACTCTGGGACATGCTTGAAAATTGTATAAAAAATAGCATCATGTCTCACAAACACATCCTCGTAGCCGTACCCGATCGCAATCAGTCATTTTCTAAGTTGGCTTATCTCAAATCATCAGAGTAAGAAACAGCGGCGAGTTCTGAAAGAATCTGCAACCAAGTAGGAATTTCTATCTCAGATGGCAATTCCCCAGCTGCTAAATATCTCAGCAAAGTTTCTTTTTTTGAGAGGTTTTGCAGACTAGGAATAATTTGATCCAAAATGCCTCCTATTTCGGAATTAATTTGCTGATTAACTTCGCTAACATACTGGACAAGATGAAGACTGGCGCTAGCAGTGATTTCATCTCGCAGTCGCAGTACTAAAAGTTGGTGATTGCTCGATCTGGGTAAGCCTTGGCTTTTCTCTGGTGCCCAGTCAAAGATTTGACCAACGTTGTGTTTGTCGTCTTGACGTGCTAGGGGAAAGATGATTTCGGGTGCAACGGTTTTGTCTTTGCTACTGATTTCCGAGAGAATTGCTTCTTTCCATTCGTTAGGATCGCATCCTAGTAATAATTTGTAAAAGAGATCAGCATCTTCAAAACCAAATTTTTCTTCAATTTCTTGTTCCATTTCTGGATGGAAAAATGCCTGCAAGTGTTCGCGTTCTGGGGCTACAAAAATTGACAATTGGTTCAACAAATCTACCACTGCTTGATGGATGCGATCGCGGGCAAAATCTTCTACTTCCTTAACGGTTTTCTCAAATACTGGATAAAAATCATCACTCTTAGTCGGAAGGGAGCTATTTACACGGTTTCCCCGATCAAATAATTTCCCGGCTGCACCTTTAGATTCTGCCAGAGCGATCGCTCCATTGTTGGCTTTGTTGAAGAGTAAAGTCCACTGGTTCCAATTGAGGATTCTAAAGGTGAGTTCGTCTTTCACTACATCGCTGACGACAACACCGCGCCGATCTTTGAGCGGTTCTTTCCCCAAATCTTTTTGAAAATTCCTGTAGATTTTATCCAAGCTTTCGACCAGAAAGCGCAACTCGATAAAAGCGGGACTGTCTCCTGTGGAGATGCCTTGCTCGTGAATTTCATCTATGATGTCTTTCAAGTGATCTTGTTGTTGACTTACCACATCAGCAGCTCTTTTAGTATCTTCATACAGTTGCTTTAGACCATGAGTAGCTACGTGGGTTTGAATTAATTCCCGCAGCTTACTAAGACCCCCATCTTGACTAAAGTAACCCAGTTGTCTGCCCAAATAGCTGCGGGTGTCAGATTCTAACAACCGTTCACTTAATAGCTCCCATTTTTCTTGTAGCCGTTTAGACCGATCTAGGTAATCAGGATAGTCTAAGTTAGCCAAAAACTCTGGTGAGCCTGCTTTGACTGTAGTAGAACGTTTTGCTAATTCAGCCAATCCTAACAGTGGCGACAGTAAAACGATGCGGTCTTTTTGGGTTGTAAAGGCTTGTGCACCGTCAATGGTAGTTTGCAGAACTTTGAGTTTTTGGAAAACCGTTTCTTCCTGCAAATGGCTATTAGCTGGGCTATCTTCAATCAGTTGGTCAAGTTCTCTTTCGCCACCCTCGCTGTCTAAGGGTAGTTGATCGAAGCGACCCACACCTACGAGAATTAAATCTTTCAGGTCTTGTCCCGGTCGCTGCTGCTGCATCATCGTAAAGATTTTATTGGCGCGATCGCTACCCGGAGATTTACCATTTAGCAGTACTAAAATCGTCTGGACTTCTGCCAATTCCCGCAGTGACAAAAAGGTATCTCTAGCCCCGGAATTAGCAGCCCCCAATCCGGGAAAGTCGATAAGAATAAATTTAGCTGCGCCTGCAAAATCCCAAATTTCCCGTGATATTTTTACATCGATATCTACGCGGCGGATCAGTGGGAAGCTGTTTTGCAATAACTTTGTTGGTAGCCTTTGGGGTGGACTCGGTAATCGGATATGCGCTGGAGGTAGATCCTCAAAGTTCAGAGTTTGGATTGCCATTGGCTGTTCGACTAGCTGTAGTCCCTCGTGGGCGGTAGTAGCATCAATCTGGTAGCGGCCACCACACATAACTTCCCCATAAGCTTGATAAGCCCGCAAAAATAATACCAACTCCCGGAGTAAATAACGTAGCTCCAAATTATTACTACTATTCCATGCTTCTTCACACCAGCAAATAATATCTTTGCCAGAGTTGAGTTTTGATACTGGTATAGGAGGAAGCCCTGCTGCTGTTGTCCGTTTATTGGCTTCCCCTAGCATGAAGCGTAGACACTCATGTACTCCTTGATGAGAAAGATACTCTACAGTAAAATTACTTAATTGAGTGGTTGCAAAGTCGTCTTGCGGGATGATATGTATGGCGGTAACATTACCTGTAGTCGGGTTTTCACTGACTGGCAAAGCATCTGCATATCCAATTAGACTACCTAAAAGTAAGGTTTTCCCACTACTGAATTCCCCCATCACACCAATTTTCACAGGCGAAGTTGCAAGGTCTACAGTTTTCTGGGCAGCTGACCGCAGACGAAGCAGACAGTCATCAAGACTAGCTGGAACCCAATCTTCTTGTTTAGAAGGGTACTGGGGCACAGAATCTATCTTTCGGAGGATGAATTCGCCGTACTCCTTAAAACGGCCCAGTTTATCTGGTTCCATAAAGTAGTTTCCGCCTAACATGAATTTCTGTGAGCTTTATAACATATAAAATGGGTAAGCGTAGCTGGTCGTAGACATCGCCAGCCATTGTTACAAGGTAATGTATAAATAAAACTCTTTTATACAGATGATTTGAAGAGAATGTCCGAAAAGTATTAGGTGAATTCAATGAGACTATTGGCGAATTAAAAGAGGCTAAAACCAAATATCTGATAATAATGGCAGAGGAATTATAATCGGGCAGAGGGAATAGTTGCCGTAACCATTCTGGACTTGAAGACTGATACAAAGCTGACAATTAGTGATGATGGTCATCACCAATTGTCAGTGTCAAATATTGCCGTTCTGTTTTTGACTTTGGTAGGCGGTTCAGAGATTTTATGGATTCTCGCGCAGGAAAGTGCCAATCTGATCTAGTTCCTGCTGATTGAGGCGAAATTCTCCAGCACCAATGATTCCTTCCACCTGCTTTGGATTGCGTCCGCCAACGATCGCCCCTGTCAATGCCGGATTATTTAAAGTCCAAGCGATCGCCACCTCACCGGGGGAGCGATCGTGTTGTTGACTAATGTGCTGCAATACTTCCACCAGTTTCAGGTTACGAGATAGACGTGGTTCCTGAAATTCACCATTATTCTTGCGCCAATCATTATCTGGGAAATTAGCAACCCGTTCAAGTGTCATCTTTCCTGTAAGCAAGCCAGATTGCATCGGTGAATAAACAATCACACCTATGTTGTTTTCCTTACAAAAAGGTAGAATCTCCTTTTCGACATCTGGCTTAACTAGTGAATAAGGCGGTTGCAATGAGGTAACTGGTGCAATCTCCTGGATACGTTTCAACTGTTCTACATTGAAGTTTGAAACCCCGATATTGCGAACCTTCCCCTCATCCTTGAGCTTGGCCAAAGTCGTCCAGCCTTCTTCAACTTCTGAGTCAGGGTTGGGCCAGTGAATCTGGTAGAGGTCGATAGTTTCAATATCGAGTCGGCGCAGACTAGCTTCAACCTCCCCCCGCAGAGAATCCGCCTTCAGGCTGTGACCAATTTCACCCTTTTCATCCCAGATCAGTGAGCATTTAGTGAAAATGTAGGGGCGATTAGATCGACCTTTGAGCGCTTTAGCAACAACCTCCTCAGAATGCCCCAGACCATAGACAGCTGCGGTGTCAATCCAATTAACACCGAGGTCGAGAGCGTGATTAATCGCTGCGATCGATTCCTGGTCATCTTGCTCTCCCCAACCAAAAGCCCATTCACCTCCACCAATTGCCCAGGCTCCAAAGCCGATTGGGGTAATGTGAAGTTCCGAATTCCCAAGCTGTTTGGTTTGCATATCCACTTTCTCCAAGAATTTTTGAGTCAATTGCTAGTGTAGGCTGCAAATATTTTCTCAACCGCTATCTGAAGTGTGAATGACTACTGGTGGAAACACAACAGCCAATCACTACTTATGTAGGATTACTAAATCCTGAATGTTGTGTTGACACATACTTCTTATACATTAGATTTGCTCGAAGATAGTAACAGTGTCAGTGTTTATCAAAATAGAGAAGTAATATGTCAGAAGATTTAAAAGGCAAAGTTGCGCTAATTACAGGTGCAAACAAAGGTATCGGGTATGAAATTGCACGCCAATTAGGTTCTAAAGGTGCAACTGTTTTTGTTGGTGCAAGAGATATCGGACGTGGTGAAGAAGCAGCAAATAAACTTCGTTCAAATCAAATCGATGCCCGATCAATTCAGCTTGATGTCATCGACCAAAAAACAATCGAGTCTACGGCTGAAAAAATCGAGAGCGAATTCGGAAAACTTGACATCCTTGTGAACAATGCTGGCATAGTAAGTGATGGCGATCGCCTTCCACCTAGTCAAGTTGATATCGAAACACTGCGACACACTTACGAAACGAATGTATTTGGAGTATTTGCAGTTACAAAAACGCTGTTGCCACTTTTGAAGAAGTCAAAAGCAGGGCGAATAGTGAATTTATCAAGTAGCTTAGGTTCCCTGACTGTAAACTCTGACCCAAATAGTGAGTTCGCTGATTTTAAGTATCTTGCTTATAACTCATCAAAGACAGCAGTGAATGCGATCACAGTTATTTTGGCTGCTGATCTTAAAGATACCGCGATTAAGGTGAATGCTGCTGACCCTGGTTTCACAGCAACTGACATTAATCAACACCAAGGATACCGCACTGTTGAACAGGGAGCCACAGCAGCAGTGAGACTTGCTACTCTACCTGATGATGGTTCTAGTGGAGGATTTTTTGATGAAAATGGCGTGGTTCCCTGGTAGAAAGTAGGGGGCAGGGGAAGCAGGGGAGGCAGGGGAGGAAAGAGGATTATTGTTCAGTAATTCTTCTTTCCCCCTGCTTCTCTTCTTGAACTGCCCAAGAACAGCCTGCCTCAATCAAGAAATTCCTTAACCGAACGGTATTGGGAAGGATGGGGAATTGAGCAGGAGTTAGAAAACTCGGTTCATCCACCTTTGAACTGGATTCATCCACCTTTGATACTCATTAATGAGTCTTTTAGCTTCATTCATCCACCTTTGATACTCATTAATGAGTCTTTTAGCTCCATTCATCCACCTTTGATACTCATTAATGAGTCTTTTAGCTCCATTCATCCACCTTTGATACTCATTAATGAGTCTTTTAGCTCCATTCATCCACCTTAGAACCCCGTTCATCCACCTTGCCCCCTTGTCCCCACTTCTCACTTAATAGGGATTTGAATCAATCCGTCCCCTTTTGACGCTTCTGAGATAGTATCCAGAGGTTGGTCTGTTTCTCAAGTTAAAAGTGTCGCCACTGCGAACTTTCCAAATTTTGTAATTGGAAAAGGTCAAAGGTGTTCGGGGTTCGCATACTTCTGGCATATGATTGCCAAGTACAAAGTACGCCGCACCCCTACCTATAACTTTCACCAAACCGTTTTTATCCACAAGAACCGATGTACTTTCACTAACCGCTATGCCTAAAACACTGCTAAATACACCGTCTTTAATTTGACGGGCAATGAAAGTCATAATTCGACCCATTCTTTCCCGCCTATCGAAATGCGTATCTACGATGGTTCCCTTCAAATTGCTCCAATTGAAAAAGTTGTAAGTGAAAGTGATGTCCCGGTAAGGATCTTCGAGTGCATCCCTAGTTTCAATGCCTTTTTCGGAAGAAGCGCAAGCATCATAGACACAATCACTTTGGATCATCGCACCCGCACTAGTGCCACCAACACCACCTCCCTTTAGGTAAACTGACTTAACGGCAGTTTCAAGCTTGGTATCTTTCCAGTTGCGGATGTATTCACACTGGTCGCCGCCAGCAAAGAAAATCACATCAGCATTTTTGACTTTTTCAACAATCTCAGCTTTGTTTGCCTCTTGCCTATTGCTAATCACAAGAGTTTCCACAAAGTTTACGCCCCTCATGGCATAAATTAGCCGATTGTAATCGTGATTACGATTAGTGCGGATAACTACAACATTAACTTTAGTGGAGGAGTTAGTACCTCCCCTAACTTGGTTAATCATCCACTGGATAGCATCATCGACATCGGGGCCACCCCCACCTAAGCTAAGGACTGGGCCCGCTAAAGAAGAACGGACATCAAAGGAGGGGGAGGGGCGGACATCAACAGTGTCACCCAAGAAGTAGCGTTTCCAGTTTTCGATAAAACGGGTTATTAGGAAGGTTCCCATATTCAACAACTTGATTCCTGTACTTTTCAAGCGCCTTGCTATGCTTGGGAATGCCTTTGTCATACTAAGCTTCTGGAGCAAACTGCAATTATTGCTAGGCTGTTACGCATTTTAATTGCTTATTTATTCGCGATCGCCCTTGATCATTGGTCGTTAGTCACTTGTATTTACATTGGACTTTGGACTAATGACAGTTTTAACGAAAAATCCGCAATTTAGACGCGCACTAGCTTAACTCTGGCACTAGAGAGGGTAGAATTTCCAGCGTACAGGGCTTGTACTGTTTTTTAACGCGATAATAACCCAGAGTAATCATTAATTCTCTGCCCTACTCTGTGAAAATTTTCACATTGCTTGTGTCCTTTATAGCGTGGCGATCACCCTGACCGACAAAGACTCATGATACAAGCCCACGTAGGCTCCCTTACCTTGGCTTCTCTACGAGACGCTACGCGAACGCTCCGCACAAGTCGGCGTCGAAGTGGGCAAGCCGCTCAGTGCATCGCCTAAATTTATTTATGGGAATTATTAATTTTGACTTTTGAATGAGTGACTTTTTACTTCCCCGTACTCCTAGGTCGAAGCAAGCTACGCGCAGCGTCTGGTAGAGAAGTGAGGTGACTACACCCACTCATCCTGAATATCAAGGAGTAGCCTTCATGCGATCGCACTCCTGCACAGTCACTTTCGGAAAGTCGCAAAGCGCACCAGATGAAAGCTGTTCGCACTTCTTTGAATTTTTAACTACACCACTATAGCTGATAGTCTATTGAGTAGTAGCAATAGCAGATTTCAGTTGAAGTTTAATATTTGTACCTTTTTTAAGGGCAACTTCTCCACCAGGGCTAGACAAAACGAAAGCAGTCGCAGCCGCACCACCTGCTAGCCCACCATGCTTGAACTTAGCTTTATCACCAAGAAAATGACCTGCAACTGTACCACCTAAAATAATCCCTGCATTTTGAATGAACTTACCTTTAGTTTTTGTTTCTAATTTGGTGTTTACTAAAGTTGCATCAATCGGATAAGATGAGCCATTTTTAAGCGAAACATCATCAAAAACCAAATGTAAACTTGCTTTGTTTCCTTTAGCCGCTTTGACTACATCTTCCAAATGTCCCTGTATTTGACCATCTTGAAGAACTTTATTTCCTCCGACTAAGGAATTCTTAATTTTTAAGACAAAGCTGTCATTATTTTGGCTTTTAGCCGTAGATATATCTTGTTGAAGAACAGTATCAAAACTTGTTCCAGCAGGTACGGATATTTGTTGATTGTTTGACTGACTAGGTGTCTGTTGAGCGATTGCAGTTTTGTTGTTACTAGAAGTGCTGTCGGTCTGGCTATTAGTTTTATTACAAGCCACAGTGCCACTTAATAAGATAGCACTCAAGAATAATGAAAACAAATTTTTCATGGCTGGGGTGTTGATAAAATCAATAATCAGAATACAATCTTTTAAGCAAGATAAAAATTACAAAGCTGAAACTTAACGTTTAAAGGGTGAATCACCACAGAAGCGACACAGCTGATTACATCTGCCAAGGTAAGCGCATTATGTTAACAAAAGGATTTTAAGGCTTGCTCGGTGGGATCTTAATACAACTGTAGACTTTACAAACATCCTTTAAGCAACAGGACTTACGCACTCAAAACCTGAAACCTCGTTCGCGTAGCGTGCGCGAAGCGCACTCCCCCCTAACCCAATACGCTTGGGTTAAAGCCAAAAACGATTCGTGACAAATTAAGGTTTTTTAAGTTTTGTCAAGAGCCAGTATAAAGAGATTTAAAAAGCTGGGAAACTAGTGGTAGTGCATCATCTCGCCCAAAGCAATGCCAGTCAAAAAACCTTGAAGGGAAAAGCTCCGCCACAATTACATGAGCGTGGTTCACTACCTAGTGCCACACCAGCAGTTTTTGGCTGTGTATGCGGCGTATTTGCCTTATGATCATCATAGAAAAATCTCATTGTTAGCAAAATGTCCGAGCGTAGTTACGCCATTCTAGGAACTGGTGCATTAGGTGGTTTTTATGGTGCCAAACTGCAAAAAGCTGGTTTAGATGTCCACTTTCTGCTAAAGAGTGATTATGAATATGTCAGTAAATCTGGTTTGGTTATTGAGTCAAAAGATGGTGATTTCACGCTGACTCAAGTCAATGCCTACAATGATGTAGAAAAAATGCCACAATGCGATGTGGTGGTAGTAGCACTAAAGACGACACAAAACCATTTATTGCCGCAGATTTTACCGCCTGTCGTCAGGGATGATGGGGTAGTGTTGGTATTGCAAAATGGACTGGCGGTGGAAGAAGAAGTTGCCAAAATAGTTGGCAATGTCAGCATTATTGGTGGGTTATGTTTTCTTTGTTCCAATAAAGTCGAAGCAGGACATATCCGCCACCTCGACTATGGACAAATTACACTTGGAGGATATGCTTCTGGCTATGATCCTACTGGGATTACTGATAAGATGCGGCAAATTGCCAATGACTTGAAGCGTGCTGGTATCTCAATAGAATTAGCTGAAGACTTATTACTAGGGCGATGGAAAAAATTGGTGTGGAATATTCCCTATAATGGACTGTCTGTAATTCTCAACGCTAGAACAGATAAATTAATGTCCTATGTCCACACCCGCAAATTAGTTGAACAGTTGATGTATGAAGTTGCAGCAGGTTCCAAAAGTTGCGGACGCATCATTCCTGATAGCTTCATTCAAACAATGCTGGATTACACTGTGAAGATGAAGCCTTATCGTACCAGCATGAAAATTGACTACGACGAAAGGCGGCCTTTGGAAGTAGAAGCAATTTTTGGGAACCCATTACGGAAAGCGCATTCTAGGGGTGTGGATTTACCGCAGATTAGCTGTATATACCAGCAGCTAAAGTTTTTGGATGAGATTAGAAGAGTGGGAGATTGAAAAAACGCTTAATTCCTTTTGCTACTCTGCACTCCGTCCAACGCCAGGACTCAAGAATTATCGCCGTTGTCATTAAACATAACAGCACAAAGAAGTGTTTTAGTAATGTTCATCATTTCGCATCCAAAAAACTGCTACGAGTAAAGTAGTCAAAATAAGTATTCAGCAATTTAGTATCTACCGGAGGACAGATAATCGAACTTTCTGCCAGCGCGGTCTGCGTTGCTTGACAGCTAATTTCCGGTTCTCTAGCTTGTTGAGGCTCTGGAGAATTTTTGAGAAAGAAAGGCAAAAGAGGATATAAAGGATGTGATTGCGATCGCGCTTGGTTACTAAGCTGTGACTGCCAATCTTGATAAGAAATATGCTTAATGGGATAGCCTAAAGAACGAATAAAATCAGTTAGCTCTTTCCAAGAAATAGGTTGAGGATTGTTTAAATGGAAAGATTTACCAAGAGCTTCGCGTTGTCTTGATAAATAGACAATGCTTTTGCTGACATAATCAACAGGAGATAAATCCAATATGTCAGTTATACTAGCCATACTTCCTATTTGGATACAACCTTTAATCATTCGACAAATAACATCATCTGTATACCAAGCACCTGTTTGACTATGACCAGAGATAAAGGGTGGTCTATATATAGAAACGGGAATACCTCGCGAGCGTGCAATAGTAGCTAATTTTTCTGCAACCCATTTACTTTGAGAATAGGAAAGTTTCATTCCAGAGCTATGAGCAAGTGGGTCTGATTCGTTAACTGTTTTTCCAAAATAAAAAGATGACTCAAAAACAGCAATGGTAGAAATATGATGTACTGGTTTAATTTTACCAAAACTTGCCAATCGGAAAATCTCTTGCGTTCCCAAAACATTGCTAGGCTTTAAAGCTTCGTAGGGATAAACATAATTTAGCCAAGCTGCACTATGATAAATTACATCAATTTGACTAGCAATTTTTTGAAAATATTCGGTTGACAAACCCAACTGAAATTTTGATAAATCGCCTAAAATCGGAATAATTCTGCTCCGAAAAGCATCCTGCCAAATCCCATAATATTCTAAGTTATTTTGCACTTTGATTTGAGCAGAATCATTATCAGTAGCACGAACTAAGCAATAAATATCAGCTTGAGTTTGTTGCAGAAGTTCTTGCAGTA
This sequence comes from Nostoc sp., assembly GCF_036916575.1. GTDB lineage: Bacteria > Cyanobacteriota > Cyanobacteriia > Cyanobacteriales > Nostocaceae > Nostoc. Next base: position 78,379 of record NZ_JBALGC010000054.1, on the reverse strand, counting down.
AAAAAGCTCCTAAAAATCCTGTCGCTCCTGTGAGGAAAATGGCTGTTGGTTCGGTAAGAAATGAGTCATAATTATGTTCTAGGTAGATTGCATGGTCTAAAATCACTTCAGCTTCTAAATCTATGACATCATTAGTAGCAATGCTTTTTGATGTTAATTGTTCAAGCAATATATCTACCAATTGATGAATATTTGACCCTGCCAGCAAAATTTCTATAGGTAAGTTTACACCAATTTCGGTATCAATCCGGTTTTTCAGGTCGATATTGCTTAAAGAATTTAGACCCATTTCATTTAGTGGCTTTTGTAAATCTAGATGTTGGGATTCATCTAACCCTAAAACTTTGATAACTTTTTCTCTAATGTAATTAACCAGAAGTTATTGGCGTTTTGTTTCGTCAAAGGAAGATGCTAGTTGTTGAAGCAACTGCAAATTTTTGGTCAATTGAGGTTCTGGTGGTTTTTCTCCTATATTTGCTATTTCTCGTTGAACTAAAAGCCGACGCAAAATTTTACCAGAAGCTGATTTGGGGATTTTATCGACAATTTCCAACCGACGAATTCTTTTATGTGGTGCGACAAGTCCTGCGACAAATTCCATAATTTCCCCAGTTGTAGCTTCGCTTTTGAGGACAACAAAACCTTTGGGAACTTCACCCGTACTTGGATGGGGACTGGGAATGACAGCAGCATCAGCGATCGCTGGATGGGATAACAATACAGCCTCTAGTTCTGCTGGTGCAATTGGATATCCGTTGTATTTAATTAACTCTTTAATCCGGTCAACTATGTAAAAATAACCATCTTCATCCACATAAGCTATATCACCAGTGCGAAACCAACCATCGGCATCAATTACTTTTGCAGTTGCTTCCGGGTTATTTAAATACCCTTTCATTACTTGTGGCCCGCGAATCCATAGCTCCCCTTGCTCGTGGAAACCCAAGGGTTTATCTGTTTCAATATCTACAATTTGACATTCAGTATTTCTCATGCAGGGGCCAACAGAACCGGGTTTGATTTTTTCACGTTCGTCAGGGTTGATATGCGTTACTGGGCTGGTTTCTGTCAAACCGTAGGCTTGTTTAACAACACAATTTAAACGCTGTTCGCATTCCCAGGTCAGTTCATTACCCAGTGGAGCAGCTCCACTGGTAATTATCTTTAAGCTAGAAAGGTCGTATTTATCTACTATTGGTTGTTTTGCTAAGGCTAAGACTATCGGAGGTACTAAATGAGCGCGAGTAATTTTATACTGCTGTACAAGTCTTAAAAAAGTCTCTAAATCAAATTGCGGCATCACAACTACGGTAGCACCGCAATAAAGGCTATAGTTTAAGAAAATTTGCAGTCCGTAGCTATGAAAGAATGGGAGAATGCCAATAATTGTGTCTGCTGAACTGATCAACTCGCGGTTTGAAAGTTGGTACACGTTGGCTGCTAGATTATAGTGTGTCAGTGTGACACCTTTAGGCAAACCAGTTGTGCCACTAGAATAGGGCAAAGCAACCGCGTCTTCTTTGGGATTAATTTGTACTTTTGGTAAGTCGTCAAAATCTTCTAAAAGTACAGAAAATGGGATTGCACCCGCAGCGTTACCAAACACAAATACTGATTCAACTTTTGACTGACTAGCGGCCTCTAATCCGCGTTCTAGCAGTTCCGGTACTGTCAGCAAATATTTAGCACCAGCATCATTTAATTGATATGCAAGTTCACTAGCTGTATAAGATGGATTTGCCGTGGTGCTAACTCCACCTAAACTAGCGATCGCCTGAAAAGCGATTGGATATTCCAGACAGTTAGGACTATAAATAGCAACTACATCCCCCTTAGAAAAACCCCTCGCAGCAAAACCAGCAGCCACCCTGTCAATTGAGTCTGCTAGTTCTCTATAAGTTATTGTTCGACCAGTTAGCCCGTCAATCATCGCTGGTTGAAGAGCAAATTCTATCGCTCGTTGCAAGACAATTTCCGTTAAGGGCTGTTCAGGGATGGAGATATTTGGTTCTGTACTGCGAAAAATCATCGGGTTTCCTTAGATAGAGAAAAGTTAGGTTTACAAGTATTAGAGCAGAAAGCCCACCAGTAGCAATTTGAAAATCCAAAAAATTTTCAGATTGCTACGTCCTTCAGGGGTGAGGACGCGAATAATACGGGAGGTACAGCCACACCGCATTTTCGCTCATGAATGCGTAGCGCCTTTAGGCGCAGTCCGTTGCACCCATCGCTAAGTCTGTGGTGTGTGTCTCAAGTATTCAAGTATTAATGTAGAGATAGGCACAGCACAATAACTTGCATTATAGGAAATACTAATGAACCGCTCGAAAATAATTGCCATTCTTACAGGTGCGATTTCTGTCATTCTAGCGATCGCCTACCTTATCCTAGTCCAACTCCTGGACTACCGGGACATGATACCCGCCCCCATCAGTCAAGTTTACTCAGCACCTGCAATTGCTATCTCTCACTGGCAGGTTGACAAAATCACGCAAATATAAATTAAATTTAAGTAGATGGGTGTAAATAAATATAATATCGACTGTCATGGCGTTGCCTTAGTCTCGTAAACAGAAAAGAAGCAATCGCAATGCCTGCGAGTGATTGTTACCCTTTTCTTGGTAAAGACCAAGGCGAAGGGGAAGGGTTCCTCCTCTCTACGAGGCGCTACGCGAACGCAATGACAGATATTACATTTAATTATACCTACCTACCTAATCGATTTTTAGAGATGCAAGTGATTGCGTCTCTTTTCATTTACAGCGTATTTCAGGTAAATGAAGTACACGGGTAGGGGCACAGCCATGTTCCCTACGATTATCTGTACCTCACCTTGGCGTAGCCCAAGGTAGAGAAGTTGCAATCTGCTGTATGTCAATTGATAAAACTAATGATGACTATTGATTAATACCAGATTCAGTTCATAAATAATAAATTATAGCTATTATTGATTAATCAAATAGTTTATTATATAAGAATTAATTAGAGTAATCATCTCAGATTTATTTAGATAAACTAATTCCATTGTGACACATATAACGGTAAGCTGTTTCTAACAAATTAAGCAAAGATAAATTTTGATTATCTGTGCTCGCTAGGTGACTGGGATCAACATAAGTTGATTCCAAACCCAGAAGTTTTAATGAAAATCTAGAGGTAAGTTGATGGCTCAGTTTCTACTTGAGACTGTTTGGCTAGTTCCTTGCTATGCCTTAATAGGTGGCTTGTTAGCCGTGCCGTGGTCGCCGGGAATCATTCGGAAAACGGGGCCAAGACCGGCGGGTTATGTAAACTTGGTGATGACATTTTTGGCGTTTGTACATAGTGCGATCGCCTTACAAGCAACTTGGAATCAGCCAGCCCAAGAAGTATTTATTCCTTGGTTATCTACGGCTGGTTTAAACCTGACAATTGCTTTGGAAATTTCCTCGGTGAGTGTCGGCGCTATGGTTGTGATTACTGGCTTGAATTTGCTGGCGCAGATTTATGCGATCGGCTACATGGAAATGGATTGGGGTTGGGGACGCTTCTATTCTTTGTTGGGATTATTTGAAGCGGGATTATGTGCCCTTGCTCTGTGTAATAACTTGTTCTTCAGTTATATAATTCTGGAAATCCTTACTTTAGGAACCTATCTGCTAGTCGGCTTATGGTTTAGCCAGCCGTTGGTAGTCTCAGGTGCAAGAGATGCTTTCTTAACCAAGCGGGTGGGAGACTTATTCTTGCTGGTGGGCGTGTTGGCATTATGGCCTCTCGCTGGAACTTGGAATTATACAGAACTAGCCCAGTGGGCGACTACTGCCAACGTCAACCCAACAGCAATTACACTAGTGGGTTTAGCTTTAATTGCTGGCCCGATGGGTAAATGTGCCCAATTTCCCCTGCATTTATGGTTAGATGAAGCGATGGAAGGCCCTGTTCCCAGTACAATTTTGCGGAATTCGGTAGTAGTCGCTAGTGGTGCATGGGTGCTGATTAAACTCCAACCTGTGTTAAGCCTGTCGCCGATAGTTTCCGCGACGATGGTGGGAATTGGTTCGGTGACAGCCGTGGGTGCTTCTTTAATTGCGATCGCCCAAATTGACCTAAAACGCTGTCAATCCTATTCTGTCAGTGCATACATGGGCTTAGTGTTCATCGCTGTGGGGGTGCAACAAGACGAAGCAGCGCTGTCGTTAGTCCTTAGCAACGCCATATCCGCAGCATTGTTGGTGATGAGTACTGGCGGAATTATTTGGAATAGCATCACCCAAGACGTAACCCAACTTGGTGGATTGTGGACACGCCGCCCAATTTCCGCAATCGCCTTTATCGTTGGAAGTTTGGGGTTAATTGGTTTTCCACCATTGGGTGGCTTTTGGGCGCTGATGGAATTAGCAGATGGGTTGTGGGAAACTCAACCTTGGTTAGTGGGAGTATTAATAGCTGTAAATGCTTTGACAGCTGTGAGTTTGACCAGAGAATTCGCTTTAATTTTTGGCGGTAAAGCTAGACAAATGGCCCAGCGATCGCCTGAAGCTCACTGGCCAATGACTCTGCCGATGGTAATCTTACTTGGCTTGAACCTACATCTTCCTTTAGTGTTGCAAAACTTATCACTTTTACCAGATTGGGCAAACCTAAATAAAGATGTCGCACTACTTTTAATGTGGTCGAGTATTTTTGGTTGCACTATCACTGGTGTGATTTATTTAAGCAATATTCCTAAACCGATTCGTCTTCCTTGGAAAGGTTTACAAGACTTAATCGCATACGACTTTTACACTCCCAAACTCTATCGGATGACCATTATTTTCAGTGTTGCCAAAATTTCCCAGCTTGCTGATATGATTGACCGCTTTGTAGTCGATGGCATCGTTAATTTAGTTGGTTTGTTTTCGCTATTAGGTGGTGAAAGTCTTAAATACAGCACTTCTGGACAAACCCAGTTTTATGCCTTCACTGTTCTTTTAGGAGTAGGCGTTTTAGGAATATGGGTAACTTGGCCATTTTGGGGAGTGCAGTTTTTAAATTTGATTTTTCAAATCTCGACGTTTAGGTAGCAATAACTATCCTACTAAAAGTTAATAGTTTGATATTGTGAGGATAATTACATGAGCATACAGCATTCCCAATTAAATCTTTCCAGAAGGAGTTTATTCCAGTTTGGTGCAGGTGCGATCGGTACAGGTATATTGACAGCAGGACTTGGCTCAAACTTACTTGCGCCCGAAAAAGCCTCAGCAGAAGATGATATTACCCCTGATAAGGCATTGCAAGAGTTATTAGATGGGAATGATAGATTTGTCAACAGAAAACGTCGCAGTCCCCACCAAACCTATTCACGTTTAGCCGAAGTTGCCAAAGGTCAAAAGCCCTTTGCTTCTATTCTAAGTTGTGCAGATTCACGAGTGCCTTCAGAGATTGTCTTTGACCAAGGACTTGGAGATTTATTTGTCTGCCGTGTAGCTGGTAATATTGCTACACGAGAAGAAATTGGTAGCCTAGAATTTGGCAGCTTAGTATTAGGTTCCAAATTAATTATGGTAGTGGGGCATGAAAGATGTGGTGCGGTAGATGCTACAATCAAAGGCGCTCAAGTACCAGGACAAATTGGCAGTTTGCTTGAGGCAATTAGACCAAGTGTAGAAAGCACAAAAGAGCAATCAGGAGATAAGGTAGAAAACGCCTGTAAAGCAAATATTTTGTCACAAATTAAAAAGTTGAAATCATCGTCAGTTTTATCTAAGTTAATAGATGAAGAAAAACTGACAATAGTTGGTGGTTACTATGATTTAGACACTGGCAGAATCACTAGAGTAGACTAGGTTTTTTTCACTCAAATCTTGTTTTCTCGTTTCCAGTCTACCACTGGAAACGAGGGACAGAGAGATTTATCACAATTACCAATTTCCTAAAATCCCAAATTACCATGTTAAGTGTTTTGATTTGGCTTCCAATTTTGGCTGCTGTTTTCATAGCAATATTACCTGTAAATATCCCTAATCATCGCATTCGGTTGACAGCATTAATTTTTTCAGCGGTAGTTTTTCTCTGGAACCTTTTCATCCTGCTGAAATTTGATATCAGTAATCCTGGGATGCAATTTGAAGAATATCTTCCCTGGAATGAAACTCTCGGTTTGAGTTATCAATTAGGAGCTGATGGGCTTTCTATATTGATGTTGGTGTTAAATAGCCTGCTGACGTGGATTGCTATTTACAGCAGTAGTAAAGAAACTGAACGCCCTCGCTTGTTCTACTCCATGATTTTATTAGTTAGTGGAGGAGTTGCAGGTGCTTTTTTAGCAGAAAATTTGCTGCTATTCTTTTTATTTTACGAACTAGAATTAATCCCCTTTTATTTACTAATTTCCATTTGGGGAGGGGAAAAACGGGGTTATGCTGGAATTAAATTCCTGATTTATACTGCCGTTTCGGGAGCATTAATTCTGGCAACATTTTTAGGTATGGTGTGGCTGAGTGGTTCTACCAATTTTGCTTTTGATGCAGTCTCTACAGAAAACCTGTCAACAGCAAAGCAAATCCTTTTACTAGCAGGAATAGTATTAGGTTTTGGCATCAAAATTCCCTTAGTTCCCTTCCATACTTGGCTACCAGATGCTTACGTTGAGGCTTCAGCACCAATTGCAATTCTTCTCGGTGGTGTGTTGGCAAAGCTGGGAACCTATGGACTGCTGCGATTTGGGTTGGGTATGTTTCCCCATGCTTGGAGTATTATTGCACCGACTTTGGCAATTTGGGGAGCAGTCAGCGCTATCTATGGGGCAGTAATTGCGATCGCTCAAAAAGATATCAAGCGCATGGTAGCATACAGTTCTATTGGCCACATGGGCTATGTATTGCTAGCTGCTGCTGCTAGTACTCCCCTAGCACTCGTTGGTGCAGTCGCCCAAATGTTTAGCCACGGTATCATCCTGGCGATTCTCTTCCACTTGGTGGGAGTCGTGGAAGCCAAAGTCGGCACTCGCGAGTTAGATAAACTCAATGGTTTGATGAGTCCTATACGCGGCTTACCTTTAATTAGTGCCTTACTAGTTTTAAGCGGCATGGCTAGTGCAGGTATTCCCGGTTTAACAGGATTCGTCGCTGAATTTATCGTCTTTCAAGGCAGCTTTTCTGCCTTTCCCATCTCGACAATTTTGTGTGTAGTAGCTAGTGGCTTAACCGCAGTTTATTTCGTCATCCTCCTCAACCGCACTTGTTTTGGCAGACTCGATAACTTAGCCTACTATCCCAAAGTCCTATGGTCTGAGAAAATGCCAGCTTTAATTTTGGCAGCTTTTATCATCTTTTTAGGAGTACAACCCATTTGGTTAGTGCGCTGGAGTGAACCCACAACTACAGCAATGGCGGCTGCAATTCCTTCCTTAGAAAAAACCGTAATCTCTGAAGTAGTAAATAATTGAGAGTTGGAATTTAAACGCAGAGTAGCGCAAAAAGGCGCAGAGTTTGTGAATTTGATTAGCTAGAAATTTACGCAATTTAGCAAATACCATTACCATGACAGCAATTAAGATAGCGACTAAGTTACCTCCTTCAAAGCACGAATTTGCTGAAGTAATTCATCGCTTAGAAGCAGGCGGTGCAATGTTACCCGATACCCCAGAAAATTTGATGCAAATCATCGGTTTATACAAAGCTTATGCTGTGCCGATGGATTTTTACTGGCGCGACCTACTTTATATTGCTGAACGCGAATTTTTAAACCCGCTTCCCTTGTTTAAATACTTTTTACCCAAAGAGTATTTAGAACTGCATAATCATTACGCTGGCGATGATGCCGATTTACGAATTTGGCGCGGTGAAGCTACTGCACATCCAGAACTTTTGGCATTTATTGAGAAGGGTGAAACTTTCAAAATGCCAAAGTTGCTGCACCACTTGTTCCACGATCGCATTAACATGGAATTTGCTGAAGCTTGTATGCGGGCGATGTTGTGGCATAGAGGAATGGGTGGACAATTTGACCCTTACCTAGATTCTGAAGAATACAAAGCCAACGCCGACAGAGCAATTAAAGCTTACTTCCAAGGCAACCCCGTAATGCTGGGACTGTACAAGCTGTTCCCCGATATGTTTTTAGAACAGTGTCGCCAGATGTCATACTACGCTAATCTGGGCTTATTCTGGGAAGTCATGGCCCCGGTATTCTTTGAAATGTCTGACCGCTATGACGAAGGCACGATTACCAGCGTTCCAGAAGCGATGAGTTTCTTAGTTAATGGTATATTCGCGATCGCAGGTCGTCCCATTTATCATCACGTTTATATTCGTGGTGAATGCTACGAAATTATCCCCAAATCCAAAGGTTTCATGTGGCTATATGAAGCTGCATTACCATATGTCGAAGCAGTTTTCTACCGCACTGCACCCTTCCGGGGAACAAAATCTTATAATGCTCAAGCGCGTCAAGTACCGGAAGACCAGAAAGATTTTCACTATGGTATTCTTTACGCTGATGTATTTCCAGTGGGTACTGCTGGCATTCCGCCAACATTATTAATGCAAGATATGTTGCATTTTTTGCCACCATATCTTGTTGATTACTACAGCCAACATTGCCGAGGTGAACAAGATATGTTGATTCAGTTGGGAGTTAGTTTTCAACGGTCAATGTACTGTGTCACTTCTGCGGTAATTCAAGCCTTGCGAACTGCACTTTTATATCCATTAGATGACCAAAATATCAAGCATTTGCAAGCCAATCGAGATTTTTTTGAGATGCAGCTAAATCGCTTTACTCGACTTGAATATAACATTCGTGATGCTGCACGTTTGCGAAGTATTCAAGAGCAAGATTATAGATAATATCTCCCTCCTATACTGCGCTGGCTCCCCTGAAAAAGGGGGGCTTTTTTACTAATAGTGGATTTACGGTTTTTCCTGATAAATATCTATGGATTTGATTAAAATCATGCCTTTAATAAATTAAACATTACTCAAATCCCTATCGGGACTTAAACATTTTTTCGGGACAAACAAGCCTCAAACCCATACAGGGTAAGAGAAATACACCAAATACTCAAAAATGGCTCAAACCCAGATATATCAAGAAACTAAGCCTAACGATGTCAAAGTCTTTGTGTATATAGATTTGAGGCTATTTTATGGATGTTTTTTGTTTAAGTCCCACTATGCATTCAATAGATTAAATTGTTATCTAAATGCTGATAAACTTACTTATTTGCAGAAAATATATCGGCAAATAGTTGAGCATTTAGGATAAATTTGGGGATATGTTGGTAAGTCAACAGTTCAACGAAAATATTTAGTTTGCTGAAATCATCAAATCTTCATCTATTTGAAGTTTAGTTTATCTTTTCCAAGAAAAATAGTGGGAATAATAAAGGAAATTGGATTGAGTAAATTAGTTAGCTATGAGCCAAATATGTCCTATCTCCAAAACCTGTGCTTGTCGCAATGTTACACGCTGCCGGACTAAGGAAGCAGGCAGGCTCTTTCTGTGGTTTCCCGTTCCACATACCTTAAAAAAAGTTACCTCCTACCTACAGCAGTTTGCCCTTAAGTATGAACTGATGCATGAGCGACCAGGTTTGAGTTTGGACTGTAGATCCGGAGAGTCCCTAGAAATTGCCCGTAACCTGGCTCAACTACTTGCACCGAGAGAATTAAAACAGACACAAGTCCTTTTCATTCGAGGCGCTATCCAACCTCAACTCCATGATTTTAGTGACATAACCTCATTACAACGCTTCATTAAGTTCAACCAATCCGACTGGCTGGTTGAAATGCTGGCAACGGAGCGATTCACCAGTTACTTCCAACCCATTGTCTATATTAAGGATACATCGAAGATTTTTGGATATGAATCGCTCTTGCGGGGACTGGATGAACAAGGCAATTTAGTGCTACCGGGACCAATTCTGGAGTTAGCAACTGAAGCCGGACTTCTACCACAACTTGACCAAGTTGCTCGCTTGAGCACAATTACTCAAGTCAGCCGCTATCAAGTAAGTGGGCACATCTTCATCAATTTTGCACCAACGTCACTTTATGACCCAGCTTTTTGCCTACGTAGTACGGTAGAAGCAATTGATGCTGCCGGCATTTCCCATGATCGGGTTGTTTTTGAAGTCGTGGAGTCAGACAATCCTCAAGATTTAGCCCACCTCAAAACAGTGCTTCAATACTACCGGAATGCTGGGTTTTTAGTCGCTCTTGATGACCTCGGTTCTGGCTATTCCAACTTAAACTTGTTGCATCAGTTACGTCCAGACTTTATCAAGCTGGATATGGAGTTAATTCGAGATGTGCATCAAAACCTTTACAAAGCCTCGATTACCGAGAAGCTTCTAGAGATTACTCAAAAGTTAAATATCCAGACTGTTGCTGAAGGAATTGAGTGCATTGAGGAACTGAACTGGCTGCAAGAACGAGGTGCAACTTTTGCTCAAGGCCATTTGATTGCTAAACCCAGTGCAGTTCCTGTCACTACAACCCCTTACTTTGATCCGATCGCGTTAACTGTAGCATCGGCAAATTGTAAGGTGGTTGAGCAGCAGGTTCAACAGCAAAGTGAGTCTGAGCGAATTGTCGCAGCTGTGACGCAGCGCATTCGACAATCGTTGGAGTTAGATGAGATTTTGCAAACCACAGCAGCCGAAGTGCGACAACTATTTGAGGTAGATCGAGTGGTGATTTACCAGTTTGAGCCAGACTGGAGTGGTTTAGTCGCTGTAGAATCCTTAGCAGAAGGATGCATGTCCATTCTGGGATTTCACGTTATGGACACGTGCTTTCAACCTAGCCGTGCAGCTTACTATCAACAAGGTAAGACCAAAGCGATCGAAGACATTGAAACTGCGGGACTATCCCCGTGTCATATTGACCTCCTGCGGAGTTTAGAAATCAGGGCAAACCTGATCGTGCCCATTTTGCAGCAAGAGCGTTTGTGGGGACTAATGATCGCTCACCAATGCCGTCAAGCCAGACAATGGCAGCAATCGGAGATTAACTTGTTTAACCAGTTAGCAGGTCAAGCTGCGATCGCTATTCAGCAATCAGAACTGTACCATCAATTACAACAAGCAAACCAGGAATTACAGCGCCTTGCCTGTTCGGATGGTCTAACCCAAGTGGGAAATCGACGCTGTTTTGATGACACGTTCAACGCGGAGTGGCAACGGTTGGCACGCGAGCAAGGCTCACTATCTTTGATTTTGTGTGATGTCGATTACTTTAAGCTTTACAACGATACGCATGGACATTTGGCAGGAGATGATGCACTTAGACAGGTTGCCAAGGCAATCTCTCAGACAGGTAAACACCCTGGTGATTTAGTTGCTCGTTATGGTGGAGAAGAGTTTGCAGTCATTTTGCCGAATACTGATAGCGAAAGGGCTATTACAGTCGCAAGAGATATTCAGAGCAATGTTAGTGCATTACAAATGCCTCATCACCATTCTCATGTCAGTGAATTCATCACGCTAAGTCTTGGTGTCGCAACCATCATTCCTCATAGCCAATTATCTCCTGCAACCTTAATTGCTGCTGCTGACCAGGGACTCTACAAGGCAAAAGCACAAGGAAGAAATTGTGTGGTGCAGATGAATTGTGAGGATGCTAACCGAATAATTTATAATTAAAGACATTCTACAGAGCGAGTATTGGCATAAGGATAATCGCATTCCCTCAACTTACGTAAAATTAGCTCGACGGGCGCTCAGAGCATTGGCAGTTTAATTTTAGCGGCGATCGCACTGAAATTCCTGAAATATTGGCTGGAGGTAGCGAGCACTCGCGCCAGGAACTTAGAAAAAAACACTGCTGATGCTTTCTTTGGCTTTGAAACCTAGAAAAATTGTGTTTATTTATACAACAAAGTCATAACAAATGTTATAGGCTTGAAAAGCCCTTGACTTTTATATTTTTGGCGAAACTTCACCGCCAAAAAAGTACCAGAGCGATAGGAAATTACCTGTGACCAAGTGCGATTGATAATTATCAAACGCAAACCTGGTTAAGTTGAACATATTCCTGTCAGCAGCATAGATGATTTCCTACGCCCTGGTTATTTCTTTTAATTATTTTAGGTTAACGGCTTCAGGCGATGTCTGTCTTGAAAAGTGACGCTCCTACCGGGACTTAAACATTTTTGAGAGAGAAACAAGCCTCAAACCCATGCAGGGTAAAGGAAATACACCAAATGCTCAAAAATAGCCCAAACTCACATACCCCGCTTTTGTCACTCTCCGAAAACAAAAATCAAAAGGAATGTTTAAAACTTTGACTGGGACTGGGTTTGTGACTTTATTTCCTAATATGATAAACGTTATCATTGCTTTAGACTGAAACCCTTGTGCAGCAAGTATTTCAGATTTTTATCTATGGAAAGTGACAGAAGAGGGATACAGCGTATTTCAGGTAAATAGACCACGCTCTACGGGCACAGCATTGCTGTGCCCCTACGACAGATGTGGTTCAAATACATGAAAACTGCTGTAAGTCCCACTAATGCTTAAGTGTGAGTATGTATTTTGGGTTTTAACCCTTTAACTTACTCAATAGGTTGAGCTTGATTTTTTTATCTACCTGATGTCAAATTTTTTCGAGCAATTTTGACCATCAAGATATAAGCTGTCGCGCATTTAAATTTGATAATTTAGCGCCTGAAACCGTTTCTTATCTTAGATTGCCTTGTAAAACTAGATGACGAACAGCTTAGAACTTTAAAAGGGGGCTTCAGCTTCAGTAGCTGACCCCCCTATCTCAAGTGAAAATAGCTATAGGATGCAGAAATTTACATTTGCGATCGCTATAGTTTTATAATCTAGATGAGCAATTTGCCATCAGCCTAACCAATTAATTTCTGCCAGCTAGCAGGTCCGACAATCCCATCGGCATCTAAACCATTTTGCTTTTGAAAGTTCTTAATTACAGCCTCTGTTTGCGGGCCATAAACGCCATCATTATCAACACCTAAACGGTATTGCAAGTATCTGACAACTGCATTACCAGCATGGTTTGGTCTGAGTATTCGTTTTGCCAAAATTAGATTTATGGCATTCCATGTAGCTGAATCAGTAATTCCAGTCGGCTGAACCCCGATAATAGTCTGAAATTTTTCTACGGCAGATTTTGTGTTAGCTCCGGTGAAGCCATCTTCCACTAACGCCTTACCGTTTTTATCAGTTATTTTGAGTCGATTTAAGGCTTTTTGCAGTCTTTGAATAGTCGTATCTACGTTGCCTTCTTCATCTGGTACGGGGTTAACAGGAACACTTGACACTTTACCAGTTAAGCCTTTGACGATCGCATTAGCCATTGCTTCCGGATTAAAAAGATTCATATCTTTTTGCGAATCCACAAAGCAACCTTCTACAAGAATCGCAGGCATATCCGTATTTTTCAGAACAAATAAGTGAGAACCACTCTTAACGCCGCGATTAAAAAATCCTAATTTGACGATTTCATCTAATACAGGTTTAGCGATTTTACTCCCAGTATCGCTAGTTGCAAATACTTCTGTGCCATTAGCTTGTCCGTTAAAGGAGTTAAAATGAATTGAGACATAAATATCTACTTTACTCCCATTCGCTGTAGAACATCTTTTTGAAAGCGATTCTCGAACTGTACTAGCACTACTTGGTCTACATACTACGACTTCATTCCCCAAAGCTCTTAACTTAGCTATAACTCTATTACCTACATCTAGAGTTAAATTATCTTCAAATTTAATCCCTCTGGCTCCTGTGTCTGGTGGACAATTGTGCCCGCTATCAATTCCGAATTTCATGATTTTATCCTCAACTTACTTATTTTTACACTAGTTCCAAACTCTTCCAATTATAGTGACAAAGTTTTGTTAATAAATTTATTGAAGTACTTGTTGGCAATGACCGCTTTCTTTTAAGCATTACTACGCTGGTAGACAACATCAGTTTTTGGGCGAACCTTAATAGCAAATTTTATGTGATAAAATCACTTAATTACAAGGTATATTTTCGCCAAAAATACAACAATTATAATTTATCAAAATCAAGAATAACCAGTTAATTTTTGCAATAAATTGAAATGCAGCAATTGCCTCCATGATTCAGATAATAACGCCTTGTAAAAGTAGAAAGCCATGACAAATGTACCTAGTACAGCACGGCGGAAATAGCGCAAAGTCGAGCCAGTCCGTTGGTGGGGTTCCCTCACTTAAAGGAACTGGCGTTGAGCGGCGGTTCCCGCCGTTGGCGTAGCCCGCCTTCGGCATCAGTTAGCGCAGCCTCTTCGACGCAGCGCAAAGTCTGAGCCGTACCACTTCGTGGAAGCAAGCTACGCGAAGCGTCTCGTAGAGAGGCTTCCGACGCTCTCTACGAGACGCTGCGCGAACGCGGACTCGCTCTAAGCGTTGGCGCAGCCTCTCGTTCGCTGTCTTCGTCTCTGAAAGAGAAGAGAAGCTATGCCGTTGGCGTTCGCGGAGCGTGTCGCAGACAAGCCTCTCGTTCGCTGTCTTCGTCTCTGAAAGAGAAGAGAAGGCTTTACGCTGCGCTATCGGTTGGCGTAGCCCGCCGTAGGCATCAGAACTTTGTAACAGAGGAGCGTCACTTTGCAAGACGAGCAACCATTTAAAATCCCTAAAAAGCTCATTCCATAATACTTTTGACTTTTGACTTCCGCCTTGCGGTACTAGTACAGCACGGCGTCAGTTTGCCTACCTTTAACAACTTGCTCTGAGCAACTTGTCTGGTTAATTGAGATGGTAGCTGGATTTACGCCCTACTTTAAGGAATTACTGACCGGAATCTGTCGGTAGATATTTAACAATCAGCCTAAAAGCACGTTTAAAATTTAAGTAAAGAAATATTTCGTAGCTTACAGGCATGAAACGCATCGTCTTGGTTGCTGGGTTTGAATCGTTCAACGCTGACTTGTACAGGAAAGCAGCTTTTTTGGCTAACTCTCGCTGTCCTGAGTTGGATATTCGGGTATTTAGCGATCGCGATCTTACCAACAAACGCACCGAGGTAGAAACAGCGCTTGATCACGCTGATGTGTTTTTCGGTAGTCTGCTATTTGATTATGACCAGGTTGTGTGGTTGCGCGATCGCATTGCTCAAATTCCCATCCGTTTGGTGTTTGAGTCAGCCTTGGAATTGATGAGTTTAACCAAGCTGGGTATCTTTGCCATTGGCGACAAACCTAAAGGAATGCCCAAACCAGTTAAATTCATCCTCGACAAATTTAGCAACGGACGAGAAGAAGACAAACTCGCTGGTTACATCAGCTTCTTAAAAATTGGCCCCAAACTACTGAAATATGTGCCAGTGCAAAAAGTCCAAGACTTACGCAACTGGTTAATTATCTATAGTTACTGGAATGCTGGCGGTTCAGAAAACGTCGCTTCATTATTCTGGACACTGGCAGAAAAATACTTGGGTTTAAAAGTCGGCGACATTCCCCCGCTAGTCGAAACCCCCAATATCGGATTACTCCATCCCGACTATCAAGGGTTTTTTGAATCGCCCCGCGAATATTTGAAATGGTATAAAACCTATTGTGGAGACGCGATGAATCGCGTCTCTACAAAACCGATTATCGGGATTTTACTCTACCGCAAACATGTCACTACCAAACAACCTTACATTCCGCAACTGATTCGCCGTTTTGAATCAGCTGGGTTAACTCCTTTACCTATTTTCATCAACGGTGTAGAAGGACATGTGGCGGTACGGGATTTGATAACAACCGACTATGAAATTCAGCAACGACAACTAGGTAATATAGAGACTGCCTCACTATCTAGTGAAGCAGTGAAAGTGGATGCGATCGTTTCGACAATTGGCTTTCCTTTGGTGGGTGGCCCGGCTGGTTCAATGGAAGCTGGGCGTCAGGTGGAAGTAGCAAAGCGCATCCTCACTGCCAAGAATGTACCTTATATTGTTGCTGCACCACTGCTAATTCAAGATATTCACTCGTGGACGCGTCAAGGTGTCGGCGGATTGCAAAGTGTAGTTTTGTACGCTTTACCAGAATTAGATGGGGCTATTGATACCGTTCCCCTCGGCGGTTTAGTGGGCGAAAATATTTATTTGGTTCCCGAACGGGTGCAGCGATTAATTGATAGGGTAAAAAGTTGGGTGGCTTTGCGGCAAAAGCCTGCATCGGAACGCAAGATTGCGATCGTTTTATATGGGTTTCCCCCAGGTTATGGTGCTGTGGGCACAGCTGCATTATTAAATGTTCCACGTAGTTTGCTGAAGTTTCTCCATGCACTCAAAGACCAAGGTTACACTGTTGGGGATTTGCCTGATGATGGGGAAGAATTGATTCGCTCTTTGAAAGAGGCGGATGAATCTTTAAATGATGTGGAGAATATCCCTGCCTCTGTCAATGTTCGCACATTAGAAAAATGGTTGGGATATCTGCAAACCTCCCGCATTGAAAAACAATGGAAATCTCTGACGGGGACTGGAATTAAAACTTATGGCGATGAATTCCAGATTGGTGGTGTGCAATTAGGGAATGTGTGGATAGGTGTACAACCACCTTTGGGTATACAAGGCGACCCCATGCGCTTAATGTTTGAACGGGATTTAACGCCCCATCCGCAATATGCTGCTTATTATAAATGGCTGCAAAATGAGTTTCAAGCTGATGCTATAGTTCACTTTGGGATGCATGGGACGGTGGAATGGTTACCTGGTTCTCCGCTGGGTAATACGGGTTATTCTTGGTCGGATATTCTGTTAGGAAATTTGCCTAATCTATATATATATGCGGCGAATAATCCGTCTGAATCGATGTTGGCAAAACGTCGCGGTTATGGTGTGTTGATTTCTCATAATGTGCCTCCTTATGGACGAGCAGGTTTATATAAGGAATTGGTGGCGTTGCGGGATTTGATTTCGGAGTATCGCGAAGATCCCCAAAAGAATTATGTTTTGAAGGAAGGGATTTGTAAAAAAATTGTGGATTCTGGGTTGGATGCAGATTGTCCGTTTGAGGATGCTAAACGATTGGGGATTGCGTTTACTCCGGAAAATGTGCGGATGTTTAGTGTTCATGCTTTTAATGATTATTTGGTGGAGTTATATGAATATTTGCAGGTTTTAGAAAATCGGTTGTTTTCTTCTGGGTTGCATACTTTGGGGGAAGCACCTAATGAAGAGGAGTTGAGGTCGTATTTGGAGGCTTATTTTGGGGAGGAGGAAGGAATAAACGAACCGCAAAGACGCAAAGGACGCAAAGAAGAAAGAGAAGAGGAGGAAAGATTAATAAGGGATTTGTTGATGCAATCTACGGATGAGTTAAGGAATTTGTTAAGGGGATTGAATGGGGAATATATTCCGCCTGCGCCTGGTGGAGATTTGTTGCGGGATGGGGCTGGTGTTTTGCCTACGGGGAGGAATATTCATGCTTTAGATCCTTATCGGATGCCTTCACCTGCTGCGTATGAACGAGGACGAGAAATTGCTCAAAAAATTATTGTGCAGCATTTGGATGAACATGGAAAATATCCGGAAACGGTGGCGGTGATGTTATGGGGATTGGATGCGATTAAAACTAAGGGTGAATCTCTGGGGATTCTGTTGGAATTGGTGGGGGCTGAACCTGTTAAGGAAGGAACTGGCAGAGTTGTTCGTTATGAATTGAAGCCTTTGGCGGACGTTGGACATCCCCGCATTGATGTCTTGGGTAATTTGTCTGGGATTTTCCGGGATAGCTTTGTAAATATCATCGAATTATTGGATGATTTATTTCAACGGGCGGCTGATGCTGATGAAGCGGATGATCAGAATTTTATTAAAAAACACGCTTTAGCTTTAAAAGCCCAAGGTGTAGAGAATGCATCGGCAAGATTGTTTTCTAATCCGGCGGGTGATTTTGGTTCTTTGGTGAATGATCAAGTTGTCGATGGTAACTGGGAATCTGGTGAGGAGTTGGGCAATACTTGGCAAAGTCGCAATGTATTCAGCTACGGCAGAGAAGATAAAGGTCAAGCTAGACCGGAAGTGTTGAATACGTTGTTAAAAACTAGCGATCGCATTGTTCAAGAAATCGATTCGGTTGAATATGGTTTAACTGATATTCAAGAATATTACGCTAATACTGGCGGTTTGAAAAGGGCAGCAGAAAAACAAGGCGGTAAGAAGGTTACAACCAGTTTTGTGGAAAGTTTCTCAAAAGATACTACACCCCGCAATTTAGATGATTTGCTGCGAATGGAGTATCGCACTAAGTTGGTAAATCCCAAATGGGCACAAGCAATGGCAAATCAAGGTTCTGGTGGTGCTTTTGAAATTTCCCAACGAATGACGGCGTTGATTGGTTGGGGTGGTACTGCCGATTTTGGCGATGATTGGGTTTATGACCAAGCCGCAGATACTTATGCATTAGACGCAGAGATGGCGGATAAATTACGCAAGGCAAATCCTGAAGCTTTTCGCAATATTTTAGGGAGAATGTTGGAGGCACATGGGCGGGGTTTCTGGGAAGCTGATGGTGAGAAGTTAGATAAGTTGCGGCAATTATATGAGTTGACAGATGAAGAGTTGGAAGGTGTCGTGGTTTAATTCAGTATTTATACTGGATTAATATTTAAATTATCTAAATAGAATAATTAAACCAATTTATATGCAGAATACTTTCCTGAAATAGGCTGTTTATGCTTATATTTTTATGTGACACCAAATATTATTCATAATTCTGGTTATCCAAAATTCTCTAAACGCATCTACACGTCTTGAAAATGTCTCGCGCGAACTATGGCAATTTCTTGGTTCCTATGAATCTGACATAAACGATCCAGCCAAATGCAAGCATATACACCAGAGGCTCTTATACTTCAATCAGAATCATTCAGAGAACTCAGACCATATCTCTGATGTTATCCAAGCTTTATCAAAAGGATTTTATCTGATTAAATCTGGCTTAGAATGGCAGGAGCCGACAGTTGGTCATAGCTTCGTTGACAAACCCGATGATACACATAAAGCACGTGGTATTCAGTGGCGACTTGTAATGACTTGGGGTGGATTTGAAACAATTACAAAAACATTGTTATTGAAAAAAGGTCATGGAGGTTTAAAGACATAAAATATTAAATATTTCACGGTTAAATGTGATTTACTAAACAATTATAATCCATTAAATCCACCCGATTTAACAAGACTCAATCTTGAGAAATGGCTTAATAAAAATCCATCAATTCAAGGAAAGAGCGCACTTGCAGATTTTCTCAGTCTTGAAAATGGAGATCAAGAAATCATCGAATATTGGATAGTGAAATCTCAACCTGTTTCTAACTGGGTTGAAGCTGTAAGACTCGCAAAAGCATTGCGAAATGCAACGGCTCATGGCGCTCTTTCTGCAAGTAAAGTTAAGGATTGGGGACTCCAAAAGCCACTTCTAGCTTTATCAGATAACCTGGCAGAAATTGTTGTGGCTGCAATGCAAAAGCTAGTATAGTTATAGACTCGAAGTGAGGTATTTGGGGTTGGGTATGGAAAACTCTTTTACTGCTGTATATGAAAAGTTAGATGACTGGTATATTGGCTACGTTCAAGAGTTACCCGGTGCTAATGTACAAGAAAGAACTCTGGAAGAAGCTAGAGAAAGCCTACGGGAAGCGATAGAGTTAATTCTAATATCAAATCGGGAACTTGCAGAGCAACAACTCTCCGGTAAAAATGTCGTCCGTGAACAGATTACTGTCAAATTATAGTGAGAAGACGTGAATTGATTCGCCATTTGGAAGAAAACGGCTGTTTGTTTCTTCGGGAGGGTGGAAGGCATACTATTTATTACAATCCATCAAACAACAGAACCTCGGCAGTTCCAAGGCATACTGAGATTGTTGATATTTTAGCTATCAAAATTTGCAAAGATTTGGAGATTTCCCCACCCTAGTGTTGTAAGTGTGTTATGGCTTCCGCAGGGTATCAAGAATCAGACGGAAATGGTGCGTTACGCGTTTCACATAAGGCAATACGGTTGGGTTGAACTTTAGTGTTACCCAACAAACCCCGCAAAATGTAGGGTTACCCTGCGGGAAGCAAGCTACGTTCCCCAACCCAACCTACGCAGTTCAAGAGGCAACTCTCTGGTAGTGACCATGCATTTAGTGATGTTGCTTGAGTACGACCAGATAAATAATAGGCTCTTTGGTGTTTTTATTTTTGATTCACTCCTACGCTTGAGATTGTAAAAATTTAAACCTTTGTAGCTAAAATTACTTCATTTATAAGAAAGGCTTAAGTTTTTCTTGCAAATGTATAAGCCCTTCCTGCAAACGCTTAATACTTTGCAACAATTGTTCTCCCATGTATAAGAAAGGCTTAAGTTTTTCTTGCAAATGTATAAGTCGTTGCTGCAATTGATTAATACTTTGCAACAAATGTTCTTCCATGTATAAGAAAGGCTTAAATCATTGCAGCAATTGTTGTAACAAACTTATAAATTTATTTAATACCTGGAATAAAAAATAGTCTAAGTGAAATTAACTAAACTTTGAAAAAGTCAATCGCAACTGATTTGCTATATTTTCCCATGACAATCAGAAATTTCTTAGTATAAAACAGTACTATTAACCTAGTAGCAGAGATGCATTATGGCACGTCGTAAAAGAAATTCCAGCGTTTTAGAACGAGCCGATCGCCGGATTGAAAGTTTACAATCTATCAGTGTAGAACTTGACTTTGGGGAAGGATTGACTATACAAGCTTACACCATGACAATTAACGATCTCCGGTCTAAGCTTGCTGCCTACAACACTGCATTATCTACCATTGACAAACTCACAGATGACGTGAATAACGCCGAACAGGTTGTAATAACCATGTCAGAAAAAATGTTACTAGGAGTTGGCAGCCGTTACGGTAAAAACAGCCAAGAATACGAGATGGCGGGTGGTGCGCGACGAGGTAATACCAAGAAGAAGCGAAGCGTACTAGGCAATTCTAAACTCAACAATTCTTTAGCAGCTGATTCTGTTAAGGTTTCTTCTGCAAATGAATCTATGAATGGGGTGTCGAGTGCGATCGTGAGTTGAGTAATAATCCAATAGGGTTTAGTGTCAACTTAAGCTCAAACACTCAATTTACCGTGGTTTGAGATCCCTCAACCCCATTAAAAAGGGGGCACTAGTTCCCCCCTTTTTAAGGCTACCGTGTATACACAAGTTAAATTACCCCTCTTAATCCCCCCTTGGAAAGCAGGATGGTTTCATAAGTAGTCATGCAAAATTAAATATACATTGTCATTGCGAGTGTAGCAAAGCGAAACGTTCGCGGAGCGTCTCGCAGAGAAGCAACCGCAAGGGTTTGGGATTGCTTCACTTCGTACCCTTCGGGTTCTCCGAAGGAGTACGCAATGACATAAATATTTTTGCATATACACTTACAAGCAGAGAAAAATTAAAACTGGGTTTCAAAGCCTCTCCCCCCGTGGGGGAGAGGTTTGGAGAGAGGGAAAAAGCCACGTCACAAAACGATAAATCAAGACTTATGTCTTTTTCTTTTTTCGTATGAAACCACCCTGCTTGGCAAGGGGGGTTAGGGAGGATCGAAAATCTAGGTAGTACATCGAAAAATTTTGAAATGCTTATCAGATATTCTTCAAGTTGAGCGCAGCCCGCCAGTTACTTCGTTTGTAGGACGGACACCATAAAAAGAATTGAGCGTTTTATTGTGTAGTATATAAAAGAGCGCTTAAAAGTCCTCGGTCAATTTACTACTATGGTTGCAGACCACAGCATAGATTTTCAAACGTATCTAAAATCTATCAGCGAGGATGACACATATAGAGATTGGCAAGATTTATACACGCCAACTGATGCCATAGACCGTCAAAGACTTGAACCCAAAAAATCGCGCAGACGCTTAGATTTGAGTTTGATGGTGCAAACGGTACCACAGCAACGAGAAGGTGAAGCACCAGACAGAGAAAAAATTGAACGGTTGAATATCTTCGAAGGGTTACGGAAGTATGCACCCGTCCATGTATTGCTAGTAGGAAAACCAGGTTCAGGGAAATCTACAGCTTTAGAACGTTTGTTGTGGGAAGAAGCCCAAAAGGGGAAACAGGGAGAACCAAATCAGAAAATTCCCGTGCTAGTGGAGTTAAGGCGCTACAAAACTTCGGTGCTGGATTTAATTCGCGACTTTTTGACTCGCCATAACTTAGACCTCAACAGCGAAGAGATTGAAAATCTACTGTTTACAGGGCAATTTTTGTTACTTGTAGACGGTTTGAATGAATTACCCAACGATGAAGCTAGACGAGATTTAGACGGATTTCGGCAGAAATACCACCGATTCATGCCGATGATTTTTACTACGCGGTATTTGGGGGTGGGGGGTGATTTAGGTATTGAAAAAAAACTGGAAATGCAACCCCTCACGGAAGCGCAGATGCAGCATTTTGTCCGCGCCTATTCAGAGGTGGGTGATGAAATGCTGCGACAGTTGGCTGGACGCTTGCGAGAATTGGCACAAACGCCGCTGTTATTGTGGATGCTGTGTGAAGTCTTCAATGATGCTAAACAAATTCCTACTAGTTTAGGTGAGTTGTTTCGTTGGTTCTCTGGAGAGTATCACAAACTGAAGGGAGATATACCAATTGCTGAAGGGTTGCGTAACTGGCAGGCTGATTTATTGCAGCATCTAGCATTTGTCATGATGCAAGGCGACAATTCGACTGAGTTGCGATTAACTATTTCTAAACAGCAAGCAAGGAATGTTTTAGCGACATTTTTACAGAACAAAGTAGCTTTTAGTGAGAATTGTGCAAGAGAATGGCTAGAAGATTTGCTCAAGTATCACTTAATTCAATTGCGAACAGATGACCAGATTGAATTTCGTCATCAGTTAATTCAGGAATACTACGCCGCAGAATTTATACTTACACAGCTTGACAAGATTAGTGATGAGAAACTTAAACAGGATTATTTAAATTATTTGAAGTGGACAGAACCTGTGGCATTGATGTTGGGGTTATTGGGTGATACAAGGCAGGCTTTACGAGTGGTGAAGTTAGCCTTAGATGTGGATTTGAAGTTAGGGTCAAGATTGGCAGGAGAAGTAAAGCGTGAGTATCAGAAAGAAACAGTTAATTTAATTTTAGAGTTAGATATTCATAAATTACTTAAACTTAAGTTTTTGGGTATCACTCATTCTGAGTATGCCGTTACTTTTTTAAGTAATTCATTGCAGGATGAATATGACTCTGTTCGTTGGAGAGCCGCACAGGCGTTAGGAGATATCGGCAATGAAGCAGCGGTATCTGCCTTAATTAATGCTTTGCAGGATGAATATAACTCTGTTCGTAGTAGTGCCGTAGAAGCGTTAGGAAAAATCGGCAATGAAGCAGCGGTATCTGCCTTAATTAATGCTTTGCAGCATGAAGATAACTATGTTCGTTGGAGTGCCGCACAGGCGTTAGGAAATATCGGCAATGAAGCAGCGGTATCTGCCTTAATTAATGCTTTGCAGCATGAAGATAACTATGTTCGTGGGAGTGCCGCACTGGCGTTAGGAAAAATCGGCAATGAAGCAGCGGTATCTGCCTTAATTAATGCTTTGCAGCATGAAGATTATTCTGTTAGTTGGAGTGCCGCACAGGCGTTAGGAAAAATCGGCAATGAAGCAGCGGTATCTGCCTTAATTAATGCTTTGCAGCATGAAGATTATTCTGTTAGTTGGAGAGCCGCACAGGCGTTAGGAAAAATTGCTAGCTCTGAAGTTTTGCATCATATCTGGAAGTTACAATTAAAAACTCCGTCACAAGATAAAAGCGATGCAATTTCTAAAATTCAAGAGCGGTGCAAATTTTATAACCATGAAATTTGTGATTCTGTCTTGAATGAGGAAACAAACAACGCCGATCCTTTAACTAGCGTTCTAAGCAAACTTGATAAAACACTCATAACTATGTCAGAAACTCCTAAAAATGATTTCACAGGTGCTACCTTTGGCAACATTGTAGGCAGTGTTACAGGAAATATCGAAGGTAATAACATTGGCACTCAAAACAATTACGCGTCTACAGAAGATATTGCTGATTTAAAAACCGTGCTTGAGCAGTTGCTTGAGAAAATAGAGCAGGATAAACCGACTGTAATCGATGCTCAACCTATTGTTGCTCAAGCTGTTGAAAGTCATCCAGTACTTAAAAATAGGCAAGCGATTGAGCAAGTTATCAAAAATAATCCAACACTCAAAGTACGTTTGCAAAGAGCAGTGACAGCAGCAGGTATTGAGACTGTAAAGGTTTTATTTGCTCCAGCTGGTATTGCGATTGAAGCGATTAGGGCTTGGAATGAACCTAGCTAGACGTGCCCTCCTATTCCTATTTCTGCAACTGCTGCACAAACGCATCATGTTCCGGTGACTTCAACCCCGCTTGCACCACCTCCAACACTCGCACCATCTGATTATTTAACAGCACCTCCACCGCTAACCACAAACCCGGAAACACCCCAGAGCGAATAATTCCATCTGCACCGGGAGATAGCAATCGATAGTCGCCATCAATTAGGCAAAACCATTCAATTTTATTCTCGTAAGATTGCCAGATTACGTACTCTAACACCCGATTACGGCGATAAACCTGCTTTTTGCTGCCTGTATCAATAGCGGCACTACTCGCTGCAATTTCAACAATCAATTCAGGAGATCCTTCAATGTAACCGTCGCTGCTTAAACGGGTTTGTCCGCCTGCGTCTGGTTCAATAAACAGCACTACATCTGGCTGGGGTTCATTGTCTAAATCTAGTCTGACTGTTGGTTCAACGCTTAAGTCAACGCCAGGAGTCAGTGATTGATAGACTCCTAACCAAGTTACCACCCGACTTTGGGGTTTGCCATGTTGCTCGTGTCTTACAGGAGATGCGATGTAAACGATTCCTTCAATCAGTTCTGCTTTCTTGATATGAGGTGCAGCCGCATAACGCCGTTCAAATTCAGGGCGAGTTAGGCGATGTCTACGACGGGCTACGCCTACGCCACTTTCAAGCGGAGGCAGATGTCTCTGGGGTGAATACTCTCTAACCATTTGCCAATCCTTGGAGTTGCCGGATATTTCTGACTTTAGCAAACCTCAGTTATCAGTTAAGAATTCTTGATTTACTGCTTTCCTCAAATTTTAAAAATCATAAAATGTAATCTTAATTGTCATCGTGAGTTCAGACACCGCTTGGTTAAAATATCATTTGATAGGAGAAAAAATGAAAGCAATAGTAATTAATGAATACGGCAATGAAGACGTTGTGAATTATACCGATATTGAGCGTCCAGAGCCGACGGCAAACGAAGTTCTGGTGAAAGTTCACGTCGCGGGGGTCAATCCGGTTGACTGGAAAATCCGCAACGGCGCGGGCGAAAGGCTGGGGCTGAAATTACCCATTATGCTTGGCGGCGAGATTGCCGGAACAGTCGAAAAGATTGGCGGTGATGTCAGAGATTTCAAAGAAGGTGATGCAGTCTACGGCATCATCACTTCTGGAGGTTTCGCCGAATACGCGATCGCCAAAAAGGGCGACATCGTGCCCAAACCGCAAAGCCTCGATTTCCAGAATGCAGCAGCGATTCCGCTCGGCGCGTTGACCGCTTGGCAAGCGATTTTCGATTTAGCCAATCTCACGAGCGGACAAAGAATTTTTATCACTGGCGCATCGGGCGGAGTCGGCTCGCTGGCTGTCCAACTCGCCAAAGCAAAAGACACATACGTGATCGGTATGGCTTCGGGACGCAATGAAGATTTCGTCAGGAATTTGGGCGTGGATGAGTTTGTTGATTACACGAAGCAAAACTTCGAGGATGTTGTCAAAGATGTTGATGTCGTCTTCGATACGGTCGGCGGCGACACTTTTGAAAGAGCGTTTCAAACTTTGAAAAAAGGTGGCTTTCTGGTGACGTCGGTAGAATTTCCGTCCGAAGAAAAAGCGCGAGAATTCGGCATTAAAACCGCGCGGGTTTTTTGCAAGCCGAACGCGGAAGAATTAACCGCGATTAGCAAATTGGTTGACGAAGGACGATTAAAAGCTCACGTTTCAACTGTCTTGCCGCTTGCAGAAGTGAAAAAGGCACTTCAACTTTCCGAAGGCGGTCGCACGCGGGGCAAGATTGTGTTGCAAGTCGAGCCATAGCAGTGCTGAGTGCTGTTAGTGGTAGCGGGGCGTTTAGCCTGTGCTGAGTGCTGAGTGAAAACCCATAGAACTTACGGACAGTTAACGGAAAACGTAGACGCAAAGCGGTGAAGCAGCGCGGTCTTGGGGGTTTCCCCCATGAGCGACTGCTAAACCCGGAGGACTTGCCGCAGGCTACCACAGAGAACACAGAGGTCACGGAGAAACGAGAGTTTCAGAGGGTTTTCCGGTTTCTGCATAGATTACGGGAATTATAACTTAATACAGTTCAGTTAAGGCTAAAACTCTTTGCCAAAGTCAATTTTTTTAACGAACCGCCTTCTCTACGAGAGGCTTCCGCCAACGCGCAGCGTCTCGTAGAGAAGGACGCAAAGGACGCAAAGAGAAGAAAGAAATGCTTAACCCAAGCGTATTGAATTATAACTAATTAACCGGACATGATATCACTTCATGCCATTCTGTTAACTACTTTTAACCATACCCTCGCCCAAGTTAGGCATCGCCGACAATTGATGCTGCATAACAGACGCCAAGTAGCTATCATTGGCTAAATGGGATGCCAAATACATCGATGGCAATACCATTTAGCTAGCAGTCTTTATCAACTGCTTACACTCGCACCCATAAAAATTAGTTTGATCCATTTTTTATTTCCTGCTCTCTATTGTGATACGCATTACCTAAAAGTACTCTAAGTAAGTACGGGGTGCAAAAAATACAAAAAATTCTTCAAGAATCAAGATTAAGGATAAGGCTATGGCAACCGAACAGTTAACTAGAGACAGCGACAATCTTGATTTAAATCAGCTGTTAAGAACGCTGAATGCTGTTAAACAGGGTGACTTTTCGGCTCGGATGCCCATAGACCATACTGGTGTAGCAGGGAAAATCGCTGATACGCTCAATGGTATTATTGATCAAAATCAGCGGATGGCGGCCGAACTACAACGCATTGGTAATGTTGTTGGCAAAGAAGGCAAAATTGCCGATCGCGCCTCTCTCGGAGATGTTCGTGGTTCTTGGTCAGATTGTGTTACTTCTGTCAATACTTTAATTACAGATTTAGTTCAACCAACAGCTGAAACTACTCGTGTGATTCACTCAGTCGCCAATGGTGACTTATCGCAAACGATCGCCACGGAAATTGACGGCAGACCTCTGCAAGGTGAGTTTCTCCAAACTGCTAATATTGTCAACACGATGGTGCATCGACTCGGTTCTTTTGCATCGGAAGTAACGCGGGTTGCGCGGGAAGTGGGAACTGAAGGTAAGTTGGGCGTTCAAGCCGAAGTGCAAGGTGTTGCTGGCACTTGGAAAGATTTGACTGATAACGTGAACTTGATGGCGGGAAATCTGACTGGACAAGTTCGCAACATTGCCGAAGTTGCTACTGCGATCGCTAATGGTGACTTATCCAAAAAAATCACCGTGAATGTTAAAGGCGAAATTTTGGAACTCAAAAACACTGTCAACACGATGGTGGATCAGCTTAATTCTTTTGCAAGTGAAGTAACGCGAGTTGCGCGTGAAGTAGGTACTGAAGGAAAATTAGGCGTACAAGCCGAAGTTAAAGGTGTCGCAGGGACTTGGAAGAATCTCACCGACAACGTTAATTTGATGGCAGGGAATTTGACTGCCCAAGTCCGTAACATTGCGGAAGTGACAACGGCGGTAGCAAATGGCGACCTTTCTAAGAAAATCACTGTTGATGTCAAAGGTGAAATTTTGGAGTTGAAAAACACCGTCAACATCATGGTGGATCAACTGAATTCCTTTGCATCGGAAGTAACAAGAGTTGCGCGTGAGGTGGGTGCAGAAGGCAAATTGGGCGGTCAAGCAGAAGTTCGCGGGGTAGCGGGTACGTGGAAAGACCTTACCGATAGTGTGAATTTCATGGCGGGAAGCTTGACGGCACAAGTGCGGAATATTGCGGAAGTGACTACGGCTGTGGCGAATGGCGACTTATCTAAGAAAATCACTGTTGATGTCAAAGGCGAAATACTAGAACTCAAAAACACCATTAATACAATGGTGGTTCAGCTTAATTCCTTTGCATCAGAAGTCACAAGAGTTGCGCGGGAAGTAGGAACTGAAGGAAAATTGGGCGTGCAAGCGCAAGTCCAGGGAGTAGCAGGAACTTGGAAAGATTTAACTGACAACGTTAACTTAATGGCAGGTAATCTCACCGGACAGGTGCGGAATATTGCCGAAGTTGCGACTGCGATCGCAAATGGTGATTTATCTAAAAAAATCACCGTCGATGTCAAAGGTGAAATTCTGGAACTGAAGAATACCATCAATATCATGGTGGATCAACTCAGTTCTTTTGCATCGGAAGTAACGCGGGTTGCTCGTGAAGTGGGCAGTGAAGGTAAACTGGGTGTGCAAGCCGATGTTAAGGGCGTGGCTGGCACTTGGAAAGATTTAACTGACAGCGTAAACTTCATGGCGGGAAGTTTAACGGCACAGGTACGCAACATTGCGGAAGTGACTACTGCTGTAGCAACTGGTGACCTTTCCAAGAAAATCACTGTTGATGTCAGAGGTGAAATTCTGGAACTCAAAAACACCATTAATACAATGGTGGATCAACTCAATTCCTTTGCATCAGAAGTAACAAGGGTTGCGCGTGAGGTAGGGAGTGAGGGTAAACTGGGCGTGCAAGCAGAAGTGCGCGGTGTGGCTGGCACTTGGAAAGACTTGACTGATAGCGTGAATTTCATGGCGGGAAGCTTGACAGCACAGGTGCGAAACATTGCCGAAGTCACGACAGCGGTTGCAACAGGCGACCTTTCTAAGAAAATCACCGTCGATGTCAAAGGCGAAATTTTGGAGTTGAAAAACACTATTAATACAATGGTGGATCAACTTAGTTCCTTTGCATCGGAAGTAACAAGAGTTGCCCGTGAAGTGGGAACTGAAGGTAAATTGGGTGTGCAAGCAGAAGTGCGCGGAGTGGCAGGTACTTGGAAAGATTTGACCGACAACGTAAATTTAATGGCGGGGAACCTCACCGACCAAGTGCGAAACATTGCCGAAGTTGCAACTGCGATCGCCAATGGCGACTTATCTAAGAAAATTACTGTAGCTGTCAAAGGCGAAATTCTGGAACTCAAGAATACCATCAATATAATGGTGGATCAACTCAACTCTTTTGCAAGTGAAGTCACAAGGGTGGCGCGGGAGGTGGGAAGCGAGGGTAAGTTGGGCGTGCAAGCAGATGTGCGCGGTGTGGCTGGCACTTGGAAAGATTTAACTGATAGCGTGAACTTTATGGCGGGAAGCTTAACTGCACAGGTACGAAACATTGCCGCCGTCACCACCGCCGTAGCAAATGGCGACTTATCCAAGAAAATCTCCGTCGATGTCAAAGGTGAAATTTTAGAGTTGAAAAACACCGTCAACACGATGGTGGATCAACTAAATTCCTTTGCTAGTGAGGTGACGCGGGTGGCGCGGGAGGTGGGAACTGAAGGTAAGCTGGGCGTACAAGCAGAAGTTAAAGGTGTAGCAGGCACTTGGAAAGATTTAACTGACAGTGTAAACTTCATGGCGGGAAGTTTGACGGCGCAAGTGCGAAACATTGCTGAAGTTACCACAGCAGTAGCTAACGGCGACCTCTCGAAGAAAATCACTGTTGATGTGAAAGGCGAAATTCAGGAACTCAAGAACACCATTAATACAATGGTGGATCAACTTAATTCTTTTGCATCAGAAGTTACAAGGGTGGCGCGGGAGGTGGGAACCGAAGGTAAATTGGGCGTGCAAGCTTACGTTAGAGGAGTTGCAGGCACTTGGAAAGATTTAACGGACAATGTTAACTCGATGGCGGGGAACCTCACCGGACAAGTTCGCAACATCGCGGAAGTTACAAAGGCGGTAGCTAATGGCGACCTTTCCAAGAAAATTACCGTCGATGCCAGAGGCGAAATTTTAGATTTGAAGAACACCACCAACACGATGGTAGATCAACTTAGTTCCTTTGCATCGGAAGTGACGCGGGTGGCGCGGGAAGTGGGAACTGAAGGGAAGTTGGGCGGACAAGCACAAGTCAAAGGTGTTGCAGGGACTTGGAAAGATTTGACGGATAACGTTAACTCGATGGCGGGGAACTTAACGGCACAAGTACGCGGGATTGCCAGAGTTGTAACGGCGGTTGCTAACGGTGACTTGAAACGGAAACTGATGCTAGATGCCAAGGGAGAAATTGAAACTTTGGCAGAAACAATCAACGAGATGATTGATACCCTAGCGACGTTTGCCAATCAAGTAACCACAGTGGCGCGAGAAGTGGGAATTGAAGGAAAGTTAGGGGGACAAGCGAGAGTCCCTGGGGCGGCTGGAACTTGGAAAGATTTGACAGATAATGTCAACGAACTCGCTGCTACACTGACAACTCAGTTAAGAGCGATCGCAGAAGTTGCTACAGCTGTCACTAAGGGCGATTTAACTCGTTCAATTGCCGTCGAGACACTAGGCGAAGTTGCCATCCTCAAAGACAACATCAACCAGATGATCGCCAATCTGCGGGAGACAACGCAGAAAAACACCGAACAAGACTGGTTGAAAACTAACTTAGCCAAGTTTACCCGGATGCTCCAAGGGCAGCGAGACTTGGAAACTGTATCTAAACTGATTCTCTCAGAACTAGCACCCTTGGTAGGAGCGCAACACGGCGTATTCTTCCTGATGGAGTATGGGGAAAATACGCCGTATTTGAAACTAATTAGTAGCTACGCTTACCGCGAACGCAGACATCTGGCTAACCGCTTCCAATTGGGTGAAGGTTTGGTGGGACAATGCGCTTTAGAAAAAGAGCGAATTCTGTTGACGGAAGTGCCAAGTGATTATGTGAGAATTTCCTCTGGTTTAGGAGAAGCAACTCCGCTTAATGCCGTAGTGTTACCTGTACTCTTTGAAGGACAAGTGACAGCGGTGATTGAATTAGCTTCCTTCCGCCGCTTTAGCGAAATTCATCTAACATTCTTCGACCAACTTACCGAAAGTATCGCGATCGTCCTCAACACGATCGCAGCATCCATGCGAACTGAAGAATTACTCAAGCAGTCGCAATCTTTAGCTGAAGAACTCCAAACCCAGCAAAGCGAACTCCGGGAAACCAACCAGCGTTTAGAACAACAAGCCCAATCACTCAAAGCCTCTGAGGATTTACTCAAAGGACAGCAAGAGGAATTGCAACAAACCAACGCTGAGTTAGAAGAAAAGGCAGAGTTGTTGGCTCAACAGAAGAAAGAAGTCGAGCGCAAAAATCAGGAAATTGAACAAGCAAGACTATCTTTGGAAGACAAGGCTGAACAACTAGCGCTTTCGTCAAAATACAAATCAGAATTTCTCGCCAACATGTCCCATGAACTGCGGACACCATTGAACAGTTTGTTGATTTTGGCGAAGTTGTTGGCAGATAACATTGATCACAACCTCACCGCCAAGCAAGTCGAATACAGCCAAACAATTTACTCAGCAGGTACTGATTTGTTGGCGTTAATCAATGACATTCTGGATCTCGCTAAAATTGAATCTGGAACTATGTCAATTGACATAACCCAAATGCCGTTAGCAGAGTTGGGCGAACAGACTGAGCGCACCTTCCGACAAATAGCTCACAGCAAAGGACTTGCCTTCGTAATTGAATTTTCTCCCGAATTGCCAATCAGCATCTATACAGATGTTAAACGCTTACAACAGGTGTTGAAAAATCTCCTCTCCAACGCTTTTAAATTTACAGAGCAAGGGGAGGTACGCTTACGGATTGCGGTAGCGAAGCAGGGGTGGAGTAACGACCAGGAAACTTTAAATCGCGCCCAGCATGTGATTGCCTTCTCAGTCAGCGATACAGGCATTGGCATTGCCCCCGACAAGCAGAAAGTTATTTTTGAGGCATTTCAGCAAGCTGATGGCTCTACCAGTCGGAGATACGGCGGTACTGGATTGGGCTTATCAATTAGCCGTGAAATCGCCCGTCTGTTTGGCGGTGAAATTAAATTAATAAGTCAACCCGGTCAAGGTAGCACATTTACGTTCTACTTCCCCCAATTGAATCCTGAATCTACATCAAAACCACTCCTCAGTACAGACGCGATTAATCGCGTCTCTACAGTACAGACGCGATTAATCGCGTCTCCTGACTCCCCACTCCTAAATGATGATCGCACTACTATCGGCATAGGCGATCGCGTGTTGTTGATTGTCGAAGATGACGTTAACTTTGCGCGTATCCTCATAGAAATGGCGCAACAGCAAGGATTCAAAGTAATAACTGCCCAAAACGGCACTACAGGTTTGACACTAGCGCAGCAATTCCTGCCTTCAGCGATTTTGCTAGATATCAGGTTGCCAGAAATGGATGGTTGGACGGTATTGGATCGCCTGAAACATGATCAAAACACGCGTCACATTCCTGTACATATTATGACTGTTGAGGAAGGACAACAGCGCAGTTTGCAACTAGGAGCGATCGCATATCTGCAAAAGCCTTTAAGCAGCCAGACAATATCCGAGGCGTTGACCAAAATTAAAGGTTTTGTTGAGCGCCAGGTGAAAAATTTGTTGGTAGTCGAAGACGACAACACACAACGGCTTAGTATTGTTGAGTTAATTGGCAACAACGATGTTTCTACCACTGCTGTGGGCATGGGTGCAGAAGCACTAGAAGCTATTCGCGCCCAGCATTTTGATTGCTTAGTTCTTGATTTAGGTCTACCTGACATGACCGGGTTTGAACTGATCGAGCAGATAAAGCTTCTACCTAACGGCAAAACATTGCCAATTATTGTCTACACAGGTAGAGAAATTAGCAAAGCTCAAGAAACGGAACTCAGGCGAATTGCCGAAACAATCATCATTAAAGATGTGCGATCGCCCGAACGTCTCCTTGATGAAACAGCATTGTTTTTACACCGAGTCCAAGCAAATTTACCTGCTCCTAAGCGAGAAATACTCGAACAACTGCATTCACAAGACTACTTACTTACTGGCAAAAAAGCGTTAATTGTAGACGACGATATGCGTAATATCTTCGCGCTTACCAGTATGCTGGAGCGTTATCAAATACAAGTTTTATATGCTGAAAATGGCAGGGAGGGTATCGCCTTGTTGGAAACTACACCAGATATTGATGTCGTTTTAATGGACGTAATGATGCCAGAAATGGACGGTTACGAAACAACACGCTTAATCCGTCAAAATAATCAGTTTCAATCTTTGCCAATCATTGCACTGACCGCTAAAGCCATGCAAGGCGATCGCGACAAGTGTATTGAAGCAGGCGCATCAGACTACATCACCAAACCTGTAGATACTGAACAACTGCTTTCACTATTACGTGTTTGGCTATACCGTTGACCGAAGAGACTCTTGATAAAGGAGCCGTCCCTTTCTTTTATTTTCACCACTTTATAGTATCAAGGAAGGTCGTGATTTTAGTCTATATAATCCGTTGGCATTTGCCAATCAATAGTGTTATCTGAAACTATTGGGCGGCTACCATCTATCTCTAGAGTATCTTGAACTTGAAAATTACTCTTAGCGATCGGACGTTGACCGTCTATTTCAAGAATTTCCTCAACCTCTAAATCACTAGGATCAATTGGACGTTCGCCGTCTAGGATTAGCATCTCATGCTCTTGAAAAGCGCTCTTACCAATCGGGCGTTGACCATCTATATCGATTGTTTGATTAGAATAATTTTCATTTTTGACAATTGGGCGCTCACCATCTATATAAATTGTGTCCTTAATTTCAATGTCACTTGGATCAACTGGACGCTGACCATCTATATTAATTGTTTTAGTTATCGGTATCAGTTCGTTAGATGATGAACGAATATCAGTTTCATTGCCTATTGTTTGCTGATCCAAATTATTTTTAGTAGTATCAGCCTTGTTCGTATTATCCATTTTTCTTCTATGATTATTTATTTAAAAATTTTCTTTCTTAACAAGGATACTGAAATAAAACTAAAAAATCTTCTACCATAGCACATAAAGCATCTCAGACTTGAGAGAGATTTATCACTGCTGAGTGCCCTTAGCTCACCTAAAATTTAATGTGCATTGGGGAGCCAGCGCGGTCTTCTCCCATTCGGGAGAGTCTAGCGGCTTCTCTGCGAGACGCCCGCCGTAGGATGCCCGTAGGGCTATAGCGCGAACGCGGAGCGTCTCGTAGAGAAGGGGGTTTTCCCCCATGAGTGACTGGTGTCATTAAGCAGTTCTTACTGGAGGTAGGAGTTAGAAAACTCGGTTCATCTATCTTCGATACTCGTTAATGAGTCTTTGAACTGGATGAATTCACCATCTAGAACAGTATATTTTTAGCTTACCCAGAAACATCTCTGACATCTCCCACAAGTCTTTATTCCGATTATCATCATAAATCATCAACGTTCTGGGGTCAGCATGACGGATCAATTTCTGCACCTTTCTGATATTTCCGCCTGTGACATCAAGCGCTGCTGTAATCGTTGAATGCTTGACCCTGTGTGGTCAATCATACGGGGAGTTTTGAAATAGTTAACTGTAACGCTTGCATTTGGGGAAAATCGCGCTGAATAATTTCGATAGTTTTTGTTTGACTTGATTGATTTTTAACGAGCAGTTGTGCAGTGCCATCACCCTGAGAACCCACACCTTTTCCTCCGAAAATATAAGGACTCAGAGGCTCGTGATGCAGAAGGAGATGCAGCTTTTTTGCAGTTAATTGTTCTGGACAAGCCGGAACTACGTGCTGATCAAATTCAGCTTGGGCTTTTGTCATTAAAGCTCCCAGAAGTTGGGCATCTCCGAGTTGTATTGCTTCAACTGCTGCCTGAGTAATTTCCGCACTAATAGAACCAAAATATTTTTGCACATTTTGCTCTTGAGGATTAGTAGCGAAAGGATAACACTCATTCAATCGTCTTAGTATTTCTTGTGTGTTTTTGCTGCCGCCCAGATCAACAATTACAAAAAACAAATCTTTGCTAACTTTCAACTCAATCAGATCGATTTGTTCACCATCAAATATCATCAAGATTGGGCGATTTCCATAAGCACAAGCTTGATCCATACGACCGCAAAGACTAGGAGTGGTTCTTTCTGCCTGGTAGGCCAACTCCATTTCTGAACGAATTGTCATCTTCAAATCATACAGACGATTAAAAGCCCTAGCAATGAGAACGCAAAAGGCAGCACTTGAAGATAATCCCTTTTGAATGGGTAAGTCGGTTAGATAATTATCAACCTCAATTCCGCCGACACCATAGTGAGTCAGAAATTGATAAGCTGTACCAGCAGCATAACTAAAAAAACCGCCCTCTTGCGCTACGCACTTGAGAGTATTAGATTCCATAGGTAATCTGAACGGTTCATAACGCCTGCCATCACAGAGAGAAGCACGAATAATTAACTCAGTAGAATTAGGTTTGATATCGGCATAAATTCCTTGATTAGTACCAACAATTAAGGTGTAGCCCTTTTCAATTAGAGGATTAATCCGGCGATATTCTCCTGCCCAATCGCTGTGTTCTCCGAACAAACAAAGACGGCCAGGAACAAAAATTCTCATTTGAAGTTTCCTATTGTTAATCGGGGTATAGACAATAACGATAGCAATGTTGCTATCAACTATTGGAATCCCTACCTCTTTTCCTGGAGTTTAGACTAAGGCAAACGAAAATAACTCGACAGAGGATTTGATTAATTCCAAGTCTAACAGTTATAGGATGAAGTAAGAGTAGAAGCATTAATTAGTATTTTTAGATACTTTATTGGGCTTAGTAAAGCCTTTTTTAACAACAGGATAACGAGTTCGTTGCTGTCGGGGTCTGCCTGGAGTCCAACCAGGAGACTTTCCTCTGGGTTTAGGAGTAGTGGCGGGTGTTCCAATCCGAGTCAAAACTGTTGCAAAGCAGTTAGCGACTCGACCAGGAGATAAATTTTGGGCAGGTTTTTGCCTTGGCGCTAGCCTCTCCCTTTGGGAGAAGGTAGGGGGCAATTTTTGATACATTCTTTGGACAACCACACCTGCCACGAGAGTAAAGGCATCAAATCACTCTAACATTCAGACTGCTCTGGAGTCGAAAAATGGGGTAGAGTCCAATGCAATCGTTGTTTCAAGAAACGATATCAGTGGTCAATAGCAAAACGGCGTAAATACGTCGAAACACTGGTGATATCGATAACTCAACAGATGACTTAGCAACTTCCAAAATTCCCCCCTGCCTCCCCTGCCCCCTGCTCAAAATAAGCAAATTTTGTCGCACCTTCACCAAACAAGCTGTTTGAGATGATAAAACTTTGTATGCTGAATTAATAGGTCTTAAATAGTTCTTTTTAAAACTGGTGCAAGAAGATTTTAGGCTAATTGTTGATTTAGTTTTAGTTCTAGGAGTTGCAGCCTGTGGCGGACTGTTAGCGGCACTTTTGCGATTGCCGGTGCTGCTAGGATATCTGATTGGCGGGATGATCGTTGGCCCAGCCGGACTGGGACTGATTAAAGAACTTATTCAAGTAGAGACTCTGGCACAGTTTGGCGTCGCCTTTTTGTTATTCGCCTTGGGTGTAGAATTTTCCTTTGGGGAACTCAAGAAGGTAAAAGCGATCGCTCTTGGCGGAGGTGGACTCCAGATTGCTTTGACAATTTTGGTCACAGTTGTGGTATGCGGGTTAACCGGAGCCTGGGGAGCCTTACCTGCTAAGGGGATGTTTTTGGGGTGTATTCTGTCCTTGTCTTCCACAGCCGTTGTCCTTAAGTGTTTGATGGAAGCTAACCAAACAGAAACACCTCACGGGCAAGTTATGCTAGGGATTTTGGTAGTACAGGACTTGGCATTGGGATTAATGCTAGCAGTCTTACCAGCCCTTAACCAACCAGCAGAAAGCATTGGCATTGCCGTGCTAACAGCGCTACTGTCGATTGGTTTATTTGCTGCTGGTGCAATAGCTGCGGGGATTTGGCTGATACCGCCTTTGTTGCAACTGTTAGCCCGTACTGAAAGCCGAGAACTATTTTTATTAGGGGTTGTAGCCCTGTGTTTGGGCATTGCTCTGTTGACAGAGCATTTGGGGTTATCGATTGAAATGGGGGCCTTTGTCGCAGGTTTGATGATTTCTGAGGTGGAGTACGCTGATCAAACCCTGACTTATGTAGAACCCCTGCGAGATATCTTTGCCAGTTTATTTTTTGCCGCCATTGGGATGTTAATTGACCCAGTGTTTTTGTGGAACAATCTAGAATTGATTTTGGGGTTGGTGGCAATAGTTTTTGTCGGTAAATTTTTGATTATCACCCCCCTAGTAAAGCTGTTCCGCTACCCTTTGAAAACAGCCATAATCGCCGGTTTGGGACTGGCACAAATTGGGGAATTTTCCTTTGTTCTCGCCAGTGAAGGGCAATTCTTGGGGCTGGTGTCCCGACAAATATACTTATTAATTTTAGGAACCACCGCAGTCACTCTCATGCTTACTCCCTTTGTCCTGCGGTTAGTGCCATTTTTATTTAACTTTGCCGAATCAATGCCCTGGTTGAAACCGTATTTAGAAGAACAAGAGGCGCGGGATGTGTCGGAAGATTTGCCCTTGAAAAACCATGTGGTAGTCTGTGGCTATGGGCAAGTTGGCAAAAATTTAGTCAAGTTGTTGCTCCAACATGACCTGCCTGTGGTAGTAATCGACCAATCAGAGAGTAGAATTCAAAAGTTGCGTGAGGCTGGGGTGTCTTATGTCTATGGTAATTGCGTGAGTTTGCATGTTCTGGAAACCGCCGGAGTGAATCATGCCAAAGGAATGGCGATCGCACTCCCAGACCCCATGAGTAGCCGTCTTTGCTTGAAACGCGCTTTGGAACTGTGCCCAGAATTAGATTTGGTTGTCCGTGCTACCCAGGATAAAAATATTGAGGTGCTGTATCAATTGGGAGCCAAAGAAGTTGTGCAACCAGAGTTTGAAACCAGCTTAGAAATGGCAACTCATTTATTAACTGGCTTAGGTTTGTTGTCGCCAGCTGTCGTCCAACGCCAAATGCAGCAAATCCGCAACGATCATTATTTAGATTTACGACCAGAGCGTTCTGCTACTGAAGTTGCTCGTGATTTGCGCCAAGCAACTCGCGATTTAAATCAGCGCTGGTATCCTTTACCATCTGCTTCGCCTTTAATTGGCATGAGCATAGAAGAAGTAGATATGCGCTACTTAACAGGAGCGAGTTTGATGGCGATTCGCCGCGCTAACGGGGATGAAATCGATTATCCCAATAATCAAACCAAATTGGAACAAGGCGATCGCTTGCTGGTAGTGGGAGCAGATGAAGAAATGGCGGCTTTGGCAGAGTTAGCTAAAGGACAAGCTGTTGTTCCCGGAGAAAATAGTGCTTGCCAGTGGATTACAGTTAATGCAGATGCGCCAACGCTAGGTAAAACCCTTAGAGATTTAGATATCGGCAAGCAATTTGGAGTACAAGTACAGGCGATTCGCCGGGATGGCAAATTTATCCGCTATCCTGATGGCGGTATGGACTTGCGAGTCGGCGACCAAGTATTATTATGCGGTGGCTTAACGGGTTTGAGTCAATTAGAACAATTATTTGTCGTCACCAGTAGAGTTAAGAATTAGGAGTTAAGAGTTTTACAGCAGTTTTCATATATTTGAACCACATCTGTCGTAGGGGCACAGCAATGCTGTGCCCATAGGGCGTGGTCTATTTACCTGAAAATACCTGTAACTCCTCACTCCTCACTCTTGGGTTTAATATAAGCAATCGCTTGTTTCCAAACAATGGTTTGCTGACTGTTTTGATCAGCAATACAGATACAGTGTGGATCTTGCCATAAAACCCTTCCTGTGATTACATCACCAGTCAGCAGCTTCAACTCTACTGGTTTTGTTTGTTTAATCAGGTTTTGGACTTGTCTAATACTAGGCAAAGAGGTGTCAAATTCGGTAAGCATTTTTAGTAAAGATCAACCTACAAGGCAAAATAAAGAGTAACTAATCCTTAATAATTCATCCTTGAGGAAATGGCAATCGAATTTACTAAGTATCATGGTCTAGGCAACGACTTTATTCTGATTGACAATCGCTTGTCATCTGTGCCTGTATTGACGCCAGAGCAAGCCATTAAGTTGTGCGATCGCCACTTTGGTATCGGTGCTGATGGTGTAATTTTTGCCCTACCTGGAGAAAACGGCACGGACTACACCATGCGGATTTTTAATTCCGATGGTTCAGAACCAGAAATGTGTGGCAATGGTATTCGCTGTTTAGCTGGCTTTTTAGCAGACTTAGAAGGCGAATCCCGAAATAAAGACTCATATCGCATTCATACTTTGGGTGGTGTAATGACTCCCCAACTCTTATCTGATGGTCAAGTTAAAGTAGACATGGGTTTACCCAGGTTACTAGCTAGCGAAATTCCTACCACCCTTGCACCCGCTCAAGAAAAAGTAATTTCTCAGCCGTTGAAGGTAGCGGGACAAACTTGGGATGTCACTTGTGTAAGTATGGGAAATCCTCATTGTATTACCTTTGTGGAAGATGTCGCAGCAATTGAGCTAGAAAACATCGGCCCGAAATTTGAGCATCACCCAGCTTTTCCGCAACGCATAAATACGGAATTTATGCAAGTGGTGCGCCGTGACTATTTGAAAATGCGGGTGTGGGAACGGGGTGCTGGG
Source organism: Nostoc sp. (assembly GCF_036916575.1). Classification (GTDB taxonomy): domain Bacteria; phylum Cyanobacteriota; class Cyanobacteriia; order Cyanobacteriales; family Nostocaceae; genus Nostoc. Next base: position 38,616 of record NZ_JBALGC010000054.1, on the reverse strand, counting down.
ATTACATTAGCTTGTGGTACTGGTGCTTGTGCTTCCTTGGTGGCTGGAGTGTTAATAGGGAAATGCGATCGCACCGCGACTGTAGAATTACCAGGTGGTCTCTTGCAAATTGAATGGTCAGAAATCGACCAACGGGTTTACATGACAGGCCCGGCTGAACGAGTATTCACGGGTAAACTGTAACCGACTTAGGAACCGGGATTTAATAAGATCCACAACTTTTTTCTGGTAGCAGCGCACTGAAATGTTTCTACGTAGGAAATCTGGAAGTTAATAAATCCGCATTCCTTAGCATTGGCATTACTCAAGTAGTAGTGCCATAGAAATCAGCGATCATCAGATTTGGCGATCGCTGATTAAGCATTAAAAAATTGTAGACTGGGCAGTACCTGCCCATGATTAACGTCAACAAACTCAAGCTTTAACCGCTATTTGTTTGTATGTTGCCAAAGCCTGCGCTACACAATGATCCATGTTGAGATACTTGTATGTAGCTAGCCGTCCCACAAAATGTATTCCTGGTTTTTCATCAGCCAGCGCTTTGTATTGTTTGTAAATTTCTTGATTTTCAGGACGTGGCACAGGATAATAAGGCTCGCCCTCTGCCTTGGGAAACTCGTAAACAATACTAGTTTTGGAGTGTTCCTGTCCAGTCAGGTACTTAAATTCGGTGACACGGGTATACAGCTGTTCGTTAGGATAGTTAATCACTGGCGCTGACTGAAACACAGGGGTGTGATGCGTCTCGTGTTTAAAATCTAGTGAACGATACGGTAGTTTACCGTAGCGATAATCGAAAAACTCATCAACTGGGCCAGTGTAAACGATTTCGCGGCAAGGTATTCCTTTCTGGATTTCACGGTAATCAGTGTTGAGCATTAGCTTAATGTTCGGGTGATTTAGCATATTCTCGAACATCCGGGTAAAGCCGTGCAGTGGCATTGCTTGGTAACTATCCGTGAAATATCGACTGTCACGGTTAGTACGGGTGGGAATTCGGGCAATTACTGTTTTGTCAAGTTCCGATGGATCAAGTCCCCATTGTTTACGGGTGTAATTTCGGAAGAACTTTTCATAAAGTACTTGACCGACTTTACTTACCACTACATCTTCAGAGGTACGGATGTGTTCTCTCGGTTCCGCAACTGACTGAAAAAACTCTTCCGCCTGGAACGAATTAAGGTTCATTCCATAGAGTTTGTTGATGGTGTCAAGGTTAATAGGTATGGGAACGAGTTGCCCATCTACACTGGCTAGAACATGATGCTCGTAAGCACGCCAGGGTGTAAATTGTGAGAGGTATTCAAATACTTCACATGAGTTGGTATGAAAGATATGAGGGCCATATTTATGTACGAGAATCCCGTGGTCGTCATAATGGTCGTAAGCATTGCCGCCAATGTGGTTGCGCTTGTCTACAACCAATACTTTTTTACCGGAATGTTTCGCCAAACGTTCAGCTAGAACGCTACCAGAGAACCCCGCACCGACAACTAAGTAATCAAATAAAAACTCTCTGGTAATGATGCTTGGTGCTTCTAAGATATTTGTTGAGATATGAGATTTGCCATTTGTACCATTAACTGTGGCATCTTGTGTGCTAGCGATCGCAGACTCTATTAACTGCATCATTGATCCCCAAGTCCAATCCCAAGAAATTTGCTCTAAATCTGTAAACACTAAGCCTGCACGACAAAACAGTTCTGCTTCGTAGTTTTTTAAAGTAGGTGATGCTCCCTTAAAAGGAGACAATTCATCCATGTAATCATATATAACTGCTTGGGGTTGCAAATGACGTGTCCAAGCGATCGCCATTGGAGTGTAATACCAACAAATGTACTTGTTGATGTTATGCTCTACAAACAAACCATTAATCAACACTTGTAAATCTGCGTTTATTGCTTTTTCGCTCAGACCTTCTGGTAAGTGTGGTACAACAACAACAACTCCACTATCATCTTGGCTGACATTCAATCGCCCCGATGGTTCCTGGCTAAAAATTGGCTCTTCGATAAAGAACACCCGCTTTCCTTGAGCGCAGCGGCTTAGTATATGTTGTGGTCTTTGATAAACGAAATTCCAACGCAAATGAGATAGGCAAACTATATCAGGTGTCTCTGTAAATTTTTTTCTTCGGGAAGTTTTATTGAGTGAGGATAAATTCAGTGATGATGTCTTTAATGATTGGAATTTGGCTGGTTTTGATAGTTTTGCTTCACTCAGCTTTGGCGATACAATATCACTGACACCGTAAGTAGCACCGTTATTTTCTACTTGCACTTTCTTGCTTGACATAAATAATGATTAACTCAACTTTCCGAATATTGGAATAACAATTTTTATTCCTTTTATAAGTATTTCTAATATTTAATTTTTTTTCCCGGTTATTCATCTATCTAAATAAATGATAATGGACTCCTTTATTATTCCTAGGTATGAAATTTTCCTCAATTAACAGATGCCACTCTGTGCTAAAGTGCAAGTTTAGGGAGAATTGGCATTACTCAAGTAGTAGTGCCATAGAAGTCTTGCAGCAACTGCCCGCCACGGTCGCCAGTGCTGTGTCATTGCTTCTAGTTGAACTGGTGTTGGCCGCGTTGCCAATCCTTTGAGTTTTTGTAAAGCGATCGCGATTGCTAAATCACCTTTGGGAAAGACATCAGGACGTTGCAGCGCCATTAGCAAGTAAATATCAACTGTCCAGTCTCCTATCCCTTTGAGACACTTTAGCTCAGTTCTGATCGCAGTTTCATCCATTTTTTCCAACTTGTTTAGGTCAAGCTGACCACTTGCGATCGCATTTGCCAACCCACGACAGTATAGAATCTTTTGCCGACTGAATCCAATTCCTCTCAATTGAACATCATCCAATCTCAGAAAATTTTCTGGCGTTAGAGTTACAATAACTCCACATAGTCGGGTAAATACAGCCTTTGCAGCTGCTACGGAAACTTGCTGTTCCAGAATTATACACAACAACGTTGCAAAACCCGGTTCTCTTGACCATATAGGTGGAGGCCCCAGTGTCTCTAAAATCCGAGCCAAATCGCTATCAAGATTGGCAAGCACCATTAAACCACGGGTCAGATTTTCTTCAGTCAACGATTCTAGTTCAGGTGTTTGAGCGGCTGTTTCTTCCAATGTCATGTTTAATAAATTGCGATCAAAAAAGGGACTGGGGACTCGTTCATCTCTCTCAAATACTCATTCATCCACCTCGGAACTCCGTTCATCTCTCTCAAATACTCATTCATCCATCTCAGAACTCCGTTCATCCACCTCAGAACCTCAAACTTCCTAATCCCCAGTCCCTAATACCTAGTCTTGCGTGCAGCGTGACTCTTGTATGAGCAGTTTTTGTTTGCGCTCAATCCCCCAGCGATAACCACCAACACTGCCATCACTCCGCAGGACACGGTGACATGGTACAATCAGCGCTATCGGATTAGCTCCACAAGCATTACCCACCGCGCGGACTGCCTGGGGTTTGACAATATCATGTGCAATATCAGTATAGGTGCGGGTTTCGCCATAGGGAATTTTCTGTAATGCTTGCCAAACCTGTTTCTGAAATGCTGTCCCACGGACATCAAGTGGCAAATCAAGATGTGCTTTACCTCCTGCAATAAAATCGAGGATTGCTTGTATCCATTCCTTGTGTGTTTGGTCATCACGCATAATCTGCGCTTGGTGAAATTCCTTGATTAAAGTATGTTTAAGTTTGTCTGCTTCATCACCTAGTTTAACGGCACAGATACCCTTCTCTGTTGTTGCCACAAGCAAATATCCTAGTGGACATGGAGCGATCGCATAGACAATGCTGATTGTCTTTCCAGCTTGTTGGTAAGTCTTTGGTGTCATTCCCAGTTGTTTAGGTGCTTTCTCATACAGTTGACTACTTGAACCATACCCCGTGTCGTAAACTGCATGAGCAATTTCCTCCCCTTCTTGGAGACGCTGCTTTAATCGTTGGCTACGCAGCGCATCTGCATATTGAAAAGGGGATACGCCAATTCTTTGCTTAAATACCTTTTGTAGATAACTGGGACTCATTCCCACCTGAGAGGATAATTCTGAGAGGGTTGGGATGTGATCGACTTGTGCTTCAATATATCGACATGCTGTTAAGACTTTGGTTTTGGCCGGATTTGGAACTGTTTGAAATTGTGGCTGACAGCGCTTACAAGGTCGAAAACCTGCAATTTCAGCCTCTTGTACCGACTCGAAGAAACAAACTTGATTGCGATTCGGTCTGCGACTAGGGCAAATAGCTCGGCAATAAATGCCTGTAGAGCGAACACCGTAGAAAAGCTTGCCTTCAAAACTGGGATCTCGATTGAGAACTGCTTCCCAAAGAGTTTCTGACAAAACTGATGTCTGTTGTAGTTGCATTTATACCTCCTTGGATGTATAGCAAAGTATCGACTCTGAAATGCATCTTGTCTGTTGATAACTTTGTTTATTCTTTAGATAAAACTAGATTAAATGTATTGATAAACTACTTTCTATCTGATTATTGCGATCAAATCTGAAAAAGTGCCGTTGATTACTCTTTACAACTAACTTTTTTCTCACCTGATTCGCCCTCTGGCAAATGGTTCACCCGATTGGGTGAATGCGATCGCCTCATCAGGAACTACTCTGAAAGAAGGTACTATTTTGGTTCTGTTAGCGATTATGCCTACAGAATTAAAACTGTTAAATTCCTTATTCTGGCTTTTAATTGTATATCAATAGCTTATCTATCAAAGGGTCAAAGAGTGGATGAAACCGTTGTAAAATCGCAGTATACACCAGATTGCCAGCAAAAGCCTAACAACCTCCTCTCAAAACTTGCCGTCAATTTACCAGGAATAATTTTCCAAGTTCTGCAAAAGCAGGATGGTTCTATGTCTGTCCTTTATGTCAGTTCTGGTTGTCAATATTTGGATGAATTAGAACCAGAAGCTATACAGGCAGACTTTCAGGTGTTATACAAACTGATTCATCCACAGGATATAAAAGCTTTTACAGAATCTATTGCTGTTTGTAGTACCACTATTACACCTTGGCATTGGGAAGGTCGCATCATCACGCCTAGTGGCATTAAGTGGATTCAAGGTACTTCGCAACCCGAATTACAAGGTAACGGCGATTTTCTTTGGAATGGCTTGGTCATGGATATTACAGACCGAAAACTAGCCGAAGAAAAATTGCTTGAGAGTGAGGCACGGTATAAAGCAATTTTGGATGCTATCCCCGATTTGATGTTTCGCATCAGCCGTGATGGCGAGTATCTAGATTTGAAAAGTCAGGGAGCAAATATCACTCTTTCGAGGGAAGAAATAGTTGGAAAAAATTTGCACGAGTTATTGCCCAGTGATGTTGCGGCGATTAGCCAAGTAGCGATCGCTAAAACTTTAGATTCTGGAACTTTGCAAACTTGCGAATATCAGCTACCAACGCCTTTGGGAGTCAGAGATTATGAGGCGCGGTTGGTAGTGAGTGGTCAAGATGAGGTACTAGCAATTGTCCGAGATATCACAGAACGCAAACAAGCAGAAGTCAGCTTACAAAATCTTGCCCAAAAATTTGCTAAAGCTTTTAGTTGCAGTCCCGATTCAATTACGATTAGCACGCTGCAAGAAGGACGCTTGGTAGAAGTTAACGATAGTTTTGTGAAACTCTCAGGTTATGAGCGAGATGAAGCGATTGGTAAAACTTCTTTTGAGTTAAATGTTTGGGTACACGAGCGCGATCGGCTGAAGTTGGTGCAGGAGTTGCAAGCCACAGGGGTTGCTCGGAACTTGGAAGTTGAATTTCGGCCAAAGTCTGGCGAGATAATTACAGCATTGCTTTCAGCCGAAGTTATTGATTTGGATGGTATTCCCTGCATCCTAGCAGTCCATCATGACATTACAGAACGCAAACAGGTAGAAGCACAATTACGCCTATCAGCACAACGCGATCGCTTGTTGGCAGAAACCCTAGTGCGAATTCGGTCTTCGCTTAACTTAGAGCAAATTCTCCAAACCACCGTGACGGAAGTCAGGCAATTTCTGCAAGCAGATCGAGTTTTCATTAGTCTAAATAATGCCAAGTTAGGAGTCAGAACTCTTGCCGAATCAGTAGATCCCAAGTATCCATCAGTCTTAGGTTGGTCTACTAATGATGAAGCTTATTTACAAGAAGTGCGAAACTTACTAAAAGATAATCTTGTGCGTATCGTTGAAGACATCACACAAATGCCAGTATCTTCCAAAGTTAAAGCACACTGTCGGAAATTTCAAACGAAGGCTAGCTTGGCTGTACCAATTATGCTAGGTGACGAATTATTTGGGGCGTTAATTGCCAATCAATGCTCAGGTTCGCGTCATTGGCAGCCAATAGAAATTGATTTGTTACAGCAGATGTCAGAACAGGTAGCGATCGCCATTCAGCAAAGCCAGATATGCCAAAAACTAGCAGAACTTAACACTAATTTAGAATACCAAGTACAAGAACGGACATCACAGTTGCAGCAGAAAATGCAAGAAGTTGAAAAATTGCATCGCGTCAAAGATGTTGTTTTGCATACGGTTACCCACGATTTACAAACTTCGGTGATGGGTAACTTGATGGTGTTAAAGAATTTGTTAAATCAGGGAGTGGGGGGAGCAGAGGGGCAGAGGAGCAGGGGAGCAGGGGAGCAGGGGAGCAGGGGGGAAATTACAGCAATTTCCCCTCTGCCCACCATCCCCTCTGCCCCTCTGCCTCTTTCCCATGTCCAGTCCCCAATTCCAGTATCTCGCTCAATAATTGAGCGGATGATTCAAGGTAATGATCGCCAACTGACGATGATTAACTCATTGCTAGAAATTAATTCCTGTGAAAAACAGGGTATTGACATCAAGCCTGAACTTGTGCAATTTAGCACCCTACTGGGAGGAATATTTGCCCAGTTGGAACCCATGCTCACACAAAATCAAGCGACTCTGAAGAATTTGGTTCCCGCGGATTTACCGTTAGTAATGGCAGATGCAACTTGGTTGCAGAAAGTTTTGGCAAATTTATTAACACATAGTTTGCAAAATAATCCACCAGGATTAAATTTTCTTCTGAGTGCCACTGTTGAGGCAGGAATGATTCGCATTCAGATTCAAGATAACGGTGTGGGAATGAGTAAACTAGAGTGCGATCGCCTCTTCGATTTGCATGTCCGTGATCCCCAAGACTGTTGTTCCACAAGCATTGGCTTAAAAATGTATCTTTGTCGGAAAGTTCTGACGGCACATGGCGGTGAAATCGGTGTTATTAGTAACCGTAAGCGCGGGTTAACTTTCTGGTTTACATTACCTTTGGCAACTTCATCCGCAACAAATCGCCCATAAATCACCAAAAAATGCGAGGGTGTTATTTATGGCAATGTTGAGTAAGGGAAACACCCTCAAAGTATGGGCAAAGTTGCTCGGATGCTAATGGCTACTCCATTTACAACAGTGCAAAGCTGGTGGAGAAAAACCTTTTCTGCACCAACAAGAGATGAAACCACTACTTTTTACAGAACTTGGCGTAACCGTTTTTTGTGGCAGAGATTACGTTTATGGTTATGGCTGGCGCTGATCTGTCTGTTGTCTTTTACTTTGCGGGACATTTACGACTTGTTTTTCCCTTTTCAAGAGTTGGATAAGCTGCCAGAAGTACTTAGAACTCAACGCCTTGTAATCAATATTGCAATGCTCCTGAGTATACTGTTCTGCTTTGCTTTACATAAAACTAAATTAGGTCGTCATCGTCCAGATTTATTATTTTTGGGGTCTTCTTGGGCAATTAGTTTAGCATCGCAGTTGTTTGCAACTCTTAGAGGTTTCGCACTACCCGATACCATCGGCTGGTCACTGCTGTTCTTGAGCCAAGCTGTGTTGATGCCTGTCTGCTGGATTATTCACTTGCTGACTCAATTGAGTGTGCTGGTTTACTATTTTGGTGTGAATACGGCACTTGGGCTAAAAACATTAATCCCTGAACACCCAGAAATATATAATGTAACGTTCATTTTATACATTTTTTGGTTTTGTATTATATGTGATATTGGTGTTTATCTGTACGATCGCCTGCAACGTTCTGAGTTTTACGCCCGTCAAGAACTGGAATCTGCTTACCAAAAACTCAAGGTTGCAGAAGCTAAATATCGCAGCATTTTTGAAAACGCTGTTGAAGGGATTTTTCAAAGCAGTCCCGATGGACGTTATATTACCGCAAATCCGGCTTTAGCACGCATTTATGGCTACTCTTTAGCAGAGGAGGTGACAGCAAATTTCACTGATATAGAACATCAACTGTATATTGATCCGAACCGCCGGGCAGAATTTGTGCGCTTGATGGAAAAGTATGGCAGTGTTTCTGAGTTTGAGTCCCAAATTTATCGCCGAGACGGGAGTATTGTCTGGATTTCGGAGAAAGCCTACGCAGTGCTTGACGAACACGGAAAACTGCTTTACTACGAAGGTTTGATTGAAGACATTACCCAGCGCAAACAAACTGAAGAAGAACTACGAGTATTTTTCCATGCAGTTTCTCACGACTTACGCAACCCAGTGCTGGGTACTTTAATGGTGCTGAAAAATTTGCTTGCACGTCCAGAGGAAAATATTTCGATTTCCCGCTCAATTTTAGAGCGGATAATTCAAAGTAGCGATCGCCAACTTAATTTGATTAATTCGTTGATGGAAGCTCATCTGGGCGAAGTACAAGGTGTTGTTTTGCAACGTCAAACCGTACAATTACTGACAGTTGTCGAAGCTGCGATCGCTGATTTAGAGCCATTACTAGAGCAAAATCAAGCAACCTTAACAAATCTGGTATCCGCAGATTTGCCATTAGTGAATGCTGATCCCACGCAACTATGGCGAGTTTTTTCTAACTTAATTGTTAATGCCCTGAAACATAATTCTCCTGGATTGGTTTTGACAATCAACGCTACCCGTAAGGATGACAAAATTTATTGTACTGTTAGTGACAACGGCGTGGGAATTAGTCAACAACAAAGCGATCGGCTTTTTGACCTTTACTTTCGGGGTGCAAGTATCCGCAATTCTGTAAGTTTGGGATTAGGCTTATATTTGTGTAAGCAAATTATCAATGCTCACGGCGGCGAAATTGGTGTAAACAGTGAATTGGATGCAGGGGTAACATTTTGGTTTACCTTACCAATTAGTAGCCCATCTACAGGATGAAGTTGCTAATTAAACCTTCCTTATTAGTTAAATTAGAAGCATAATCAAAAGCGGAAGTTCAGGCGAAATGTATGCTGACATTTACCCAACTGAAATCACCTAACCCTGATGCCGCAGTCACTTTCACTCTGGCGCTGACAGCAGAAGAACGTACCCGCAGTCGTCATCGCTTTGAAACAGAAGATGGTAAAGTTGTGTTTTTGCATTTACCCAGAGGAACTGTTTTACACGATGGTGATATTCTGCAAGAACAAACCCATAACAGTTTAATCAGAATTACTGCCAAACCGGAACTCGTGCTAACTGCCTTTGCCCAAACACCACTTTTATTACTAAGGGCAGCATACCATCTGGGAAATCGCCATGTACCAGTAGAAATTACTCCGACTTATTTACGCTTGTCCTCAGATTCTGTTTTACGCACGATGTTGGAACAACTGGGGTTAAAAGTTAAAGAAGAAATTTTACCGTTTCACCCAGAATTGGGAGCTTATGGACAACAGTATCATGCTCACTGATAGCCATCTTTTGAGCATTTTGCAGTTGGCTAGCCCCGCTTTGCCTGTGGGAGCATATAGTTATTCTGAAGGCTTGGAAATGCTGGTGGAAAATGGTATGATCGCTAACCAGACACATCTCAAAGATTGGTTAAAAGCAGAGTTACTCTACGGGGCAATTCGACTAGAGGCAGCGGTGATGGTACGATCTGAGCAAGCTGCAAAAATAGGTGATGTTCAGTCGCTATGCCGTTGGAATCTGTGGTTATCCGCTGCTAGGGAAACAGAAGAGTTACGCGCTTCTAGTTGGCAGATGGGGCGATCGCTTATCCAATTACTTGCTAAACTAGAACCGCAGATTATACCTATTGCCAATGCTGTAGGTAATCCTTGTAATTATGCGATCGCTTTTGGCATTGCCATTGCTCATTGGCAAATCAGTATCAAAGCTGGATTACTCGGATATCTGCATAGTTGGGCAACTAATTTGATTACTGCTGGCGTGAAACTTATCCCCCTTGGACAAACAGCAGGACAGCAGTTATTGCTAGATTTGCAACCATTATTTAGCGCTGCGGCGTTAGAAATTCTAGTGTTGGAGGATGATCAACTCGCCTGTTGTAGTTGGGGTTTATCGCTGGCGAGTATGCAGCATGAAACGCAGTATACAAGGTTGTTTAGAAGTTAGTCATTGGCCATGAGGGCAAAGGAAACAGGATAATAACTAATGACTAATGACTAATAACTTATGAATGCATTTAGAGTAGGAGTTGCTGGGCCAGTGGGTTCGGGGAAGACGGCTTTGGTAGACGCTTTGTGCAAGGGATTGCGTGAGCAGTATCAGATTGCGGTAGTGACGAATGATATTTATACTCAGGAGGATGCTCAGTTTTTAGTGCGTTCTCAAGCGTTGGCAAGCGATCACATTTTGGGTGTAGAAACTGGTGGTTGTCCTCACACTGCTATCCGCGAAGATGCTTCGATGAATCTGGCGGCAATTGAACAGTTAGAGGAACGTTTTCTCGATTTGGATTTGGTATTTTTGGAAAGTGGCGGCGATAATTTGGCTGCTACTTTTAGTCCAGAATTGGCAGATTTAACGATTTATGTCATTGATGTTGCGGCTGGCGATAAAATTCCCCGCAAGGGTGGCCCCGGCATTACTAAGTCTGATTTGTTGGTGATTAACAAAACTGATCTTGCACCCTATGTCGGTGCAGATTTAAGTGTGATGGAACGAGATGCTAAAAAAATGCGCGGCGATAAACCTTTTATTTTTACTAATTTGAAAACTCAGTCAGGACTTGCAGACGTAATTAACTTTGTTTGCACAAATATCTGTTAAAAATAAAATGTTCAGGAATCAGAATTGAACAAAAATGCTTCGCTTCTCTACCAGACGCTTTGCGAACCCTATCGAGCGTCGGCACGAGCGTCACCCGAAGGGTCTTGGCATCTTCCCCGTTCCTTGAGCGTCCCGTTGGCATAGCCCAAGGTAGAGAAGGCAAGGAGAAGTTCACAGCAAAGCAAACCTCTACTCTGACTTTTCAGCAAGTGATGCAGGTAGTACGTTGCATATTTTCCACGGCAGTCGCTCATGGGGGGAACCCCCAAGACCGCGCTGCCTCCCCGTTGTAGCAACTGCCCTCAAGTGGCGTGGGTTGGGGGGAGCGACTATTTGATACCTTTCAAACATCCTTTAAACACTGTCACAATAAAGCTAACATCTATCCACAGAAATACATCCTGAAAATCTCTGAATCTTGTAGCAAACTTTCAATTCCCAACTCCTTTACCTTACCCTTCCCAAGCATTATTTTAGCTTTTGATTTCGGGTGCTTATCCAACTGTAATGCTTTGAATGCAGGACTAGACTCCGCCCGATTTATGTTCTATTTCTAATTGTTCTTCTTTATGATTCCAAAACATCTGTCTTCAGTAGGGTAAAACTCCGAATGTAAATTTGATAACGTTGTTCATAACACTGAGAAATCAAAATTGGAGTTAATAATGACATCTACGCAAACTAACGATCCAACTATTCGTGAACATGTTCAAGCTTGGCAAAACTTAGGTGTGGATCAACAGCTTGCTTTGTTTTGGTTTATCTATAAAGAAATGGGTAGCTCAATTACGCCAGCCGCCCCTGGTGCCAGTACTGTTTCCCCAGAAATAGCTGAAGGTTTATTTAATCAAGTTAAGGAATTATCTCACGAACAACAATTACAAGTTCAGCGTGATTTGATTAATAAAGTGGATACCGAAATTTCTCGTGAATATGGCTCTTTGGGTGATACCACTAAGCTACTGTTTTGGTATCGATTATCTCAAGGTATGGATAATGGTACTATCATTCCTGTACCTTCTGACTATGAACTTCCCTCAGAAGCTAAACCGTTGTTTGGCAAAATTCAAGGATTAGAGTATGAGCAACAGATTACTCTTTTCCGTGATTATGTTTCGCCAATGGGTGCCGAAGCAAAAGCAGGGGCTGAAATTTAGATTTAGTCACTTTCTTCAAACGTGTGCTGTAACAGCTTTGAGTTAGTAATCGGAGGTGGGGCTATGCCTCACCTTTATTTATAATTAGGAAGACTTGCATTTTTAAGTTAATTGTAATGGTATCTTCTCCCGAACAAATGAAAAACGCAGATTATAACTTTAAAGCACAGATTTTTCTCAACTGATGTTACTGGTGCTTTGGATGAACCACTGAATATCGCAAATTTAGCAAAAGCGATCGCCTCACTTGGTGGTAAGCATACAACAATCTGTAAGTCACTTTAGATAGAGATATAACTATGGGAAATCGTACCTTTAAAAAAGGCAATATCTTCAATACCAGACTGGATATTTCCCAGATTCTCTTTTTCCTTTATAAGTTATTAACCGCATCAATTACATAAAAACTTCTCATTTGCCCGCTTCACTTTTGCAATCCAATTCTTATAGATATTCAAAATTTCTGAGTAGGGAACTGTGCTTTCAGAAAGGAGTTGCAAGAATGAGGGGGAGAAGTATTTAGGAAATAGTTGATGCAGAATTTGAGCAGATCGCAATCTGATAAAAAACTCTAAAAATAGCAGTTTATTGGATATTGGAAAGGCATTGTCACTTAGCTCTACTAAAGCATGAGCATCTGGCTTTCGACGTAGAGAAAATTGCGCGATCGCTTTTGCAATATCATCAGAATATTCATCTAATAACTTATCAAAGAAAGCTACATCCTCAAAGGAAGCATTGCAACCTTGACCCAGCGAAGGAGAGGTGGCGTGAGCTGCATCACCAATCAATAGAACACTATCACCATGATGATAACGATTACAACGAATTGTTATAATGCTTGAGATAGGTCGATTTAAAAATGCTTCGGCTTCCGATTCTGGTAAAATCTGAGCAATTTCTGGAAACTGATCGTTAAAGAATTGGGATACTTCCTCTGTAGTAGAAAAATTTGCAATCAGGTTATTCTCTCTGGGAAAGTTAATGGTTCCGCTCAACGAACTGTCTGTACGATGCACCAGTATGGCTGCGATTCCGTCACTTCCTCTCCAAGTATGAATGTAGCCTGGTTTGAGGGATGTTACAGAATTTGCAGGTAAAAAGATAGATTTATAAGCTGAGGGAACATATTTCTGCTCCACCTCAAATTCATCTGTTGAGAGAAATTGCTCTCTCACTTGCGATCGCGCTCCATCTGCACCAATTAATAAGTCATAATTAACGGTGATATTTGTTGTATCATCTGTATTGCCAACGTTTGAAAATTTTACTGTTTTTGTCTCAAAATCAACTACATTACATTGATTTTCAAAATAAATCTTCAGGCGATCGCTATTATATTTTCCGGTCAGCGTTTCCAATAACATGATAATTAGTTGGGTCCGATCAAGAATATAAATAGGTTGACTTCGAGGTATTAATTGCGTTTTTCCATTTTTCTCATGATTCAAAGAGCCAGTACTCTCAATACTTACAGATTTGAGGATTTCTACAAGTCCTTTAATATTGCTGAGTGCAGTAATTCCTCGCTGATTAATAACAAGCGGAAATGTTCTAGATTTTGACAGGGGAATTGAGCGTGGATCGTTACGTCGTTCATAAATTTCCACCTGATAGCCCTGATCACGTTGCAACAAATAGTGAGCCAGAAGAACTCCACTGGGACCAGCACCCACAATTACAACTTTCCTAGCCATTCTCAATCCTCGTTTACTAAACTGTTGATAGAAAAATCGGGCTATTTGCTAATTTCAATGTTTAATTTCCAAATTTTACTTCTGAATCCTGTACAGACGCGATTAACCGTGTCTCCTGAATTCTAAATTATATTCTAAATCACTGTTTGATAGCGACCTAGAGCGATTAAGGGAAAGTATTGTTGATACATATGATATTTGAGATAAAAATGGCTAGGGAAGCCAGTACCTGTAAAGTCCGCCTCAAACCAAGTACCATCGGGCTGTTGAGTTGCCACTAGGTAGGCAATTCCCCGCTCAATAACCTCAAGAGCTAATTTACCAGTTGCTTCACCTGCTGCCAAGAGGCCAATTAAAGCCCAAGCAGTTTGAGATGCAGTACTATTTCCTTTTCCTTTGAGACTGGGATCGTCATAGCTGCGGCAAGTCTCACCCCAACCACCATCTGGGTTTTGACATCCAACTAACCAAGTTGCTCCTCGTTCTATACTGAGTTTATGCCTTTGAGGGTCAATCAACGCCAAGGCTGACAAAACGCCACTTGTCCCGTAGATATAATTTACACCCCAACGACCGAACCAACAGCCTTCGGTTTCTTGTTCGCGCAGAAGATAAGTAAGCGATCGCTCCAAATTATCACTATCAATTGACAGGTTACAAGCACCAAGCATTTCTACCACCCTAGCCGTGACATCTGCAGTGTTTGGATCAATCATCGCTTTCAAGTCGCCATAGGGGATGGAATTGAGCCAATCTTGGTCATTGTCCAAATCAAAAGCAGCCCACCCACCTGGTTTACATTGCATAGATGCAATCCAATTTAAGGCACGAGCGATCGCAGCCTGCTTGATTTTTTCATTAGGGAGTTTTGCAACATGTAGTGCCATCACCACCACAGCCGAGTCGTCTACATCAGGATAAAAGCGATTGTCAAACTCAAACGCCCAAGCCCCTGGTTTTCCCTGGCGATTTTTGACAGCCCAATCTCCGTAATCTAAAATTTGTTTTTGCAATAACCATTCTCCAGCCTTTACCACAGCCGGATGATCTGCTGCAAAACCAGATTCTACCAAAGCACGCATCGCCCAAGCTGTATCCCAGACGGGTGAAATACAGGGCTGTACCCGGTAGCTATCCTCTGTTTCAATCGCAAAGTTATCAATTGCTTGCAAACCTCGTTCCACAATCGGGTCGTTTGGGTGATAATCCAGACACCGCAAAGCTAACATTGAATTCAGCATCGCCGGAATAATGCCGCCCCAGTCGCCTGTAGCTTCTTGCCGTTCTAAAATCCACTTTTCGGCAGCTTTGATGCCTTGTTGGCGGAAGGGCACTAAATTAAGACTTTCTGCCAACTTGAACCCCTGATCAAGCGTGAGGAATAAATCTGTCCAATCGCCACTTTGAGGTAATTCCCACCGGACTTGATCAACACCTTCAACGTATAGCTCATCTAGGTTGATAGTTGGGTTGGTGATCAAAACAGGTTTGCGATCGCATACAATCAGCAGCGGCACAGTGCTGGAACGTGCCCAGCTAGACATTTCATAGATATTTACGGGGAAAGCTTTTGGCAACAGCATCACCCAAGCTGGTAGCGAGGGAATACCGCGCCAGTTGTAGCAGCCAATCAAAGCTAGGTGCAACTTGGTAAAAATTCGAGTTTTGCTGATCCCACCCCGTTGGAGAATAAAGGCTTGCGCCCGAATCATCGCCGGATCGGTTGCTGGTACACCTAGTAGCCTCAACGCCATGTAAGCTTCAACCGAGGTGCTAAGTTCTCCGCCATCACCATAAAAAAGTTCCCAACCCCCATGCTGGCGTTGCTCTTGACGCAAATATGCTTCAACTTTGTCTAAGGCTCTTGTTTGGTCTGTTCCCCAAATTTTATGCAAGAGGACGACTTCAGCAGTGATGGTGACATTAGATTCTAACTCTGCCCACCAGTAACCTGTCAGATTTTGAATCGAAAGCAAATATTCTTGACTGGCTGCGATCGCCATTGTGACTTGATTGACTTTTACCCTGTCTTGTGTTTGCATGAAAAACTATTTGACCTCAACACCTAACACTAGATATGAACACGGTATTACAGCGAAAAAATTTTTTTCTCTATTCAGTAGACATAGTATTCTGTCTGAGTTACTGAGAATTTGCAATAGGTCATGGGTGTAATTGTATTAGGATTGATGCTCTTATCCTTGACAATTTGGTTGGGATTACTATGTTTTTGGGGACAATTTTGGCGGACAGACCAGCAATTAGAGATTGGAGAAACTCAGCTAAAATCGTTGCCTGTGGTTTGTGCGGTAGTTCCAGCTCGTAACGAAGCTGAATTACTACCAACCACACTGCGATCGCTCCTACTCCAAGACTATCCTGGTTCTTTAAACGTATTTTTGGTAGACGATCGCAGTACAGATGGTACAGCAAATTTTGCCGAAGTGGTTGCACACGCTGTAAGTAAACCTGAGCAATTGCATATTATCTCAGGCGAATCACTGCCTCCCGGTTGGTCAGGCAAACTTTGGGCAGTTGAGCAAGGTATAAACAGTGCAAGTTTATTTGCACCTGACTATTTTTTGCTGACCGATGCAGATATCGAACATGATCCTAGTAATCTGCGCCGACTGGTTGCTAAAGCTGTGCAGGAAGATTTAGACCTGGTTTCGATAATGGTGCGACTTAGGTGTGAAAGCTTTTGGGAAAAACTTTTGATTCCAGCTTTCGTCTTTTTCTTCCAAAAACTCTATCCCTTCCTCTGGGTGAATAACCCAAACAATCTAACAGCAGCAGCGGCTGGGGGATCTATTCTCATTCGTCGAGAAGCTTTAGAGCGAATCGGAGGTATTCAAGTCATTCGCCAAGCTTTAATCGACGATTGCACCCTTGCTCATGCTGTTAAGAGAGGGACAAGGAGACAAAGAGGACAAGGAAGAATTCAACAACTATCTCCCTTGTCTGCCCCCTCCTCTTCAGGGGGGCGTATCTGGCTAGGATTGAGTACCTTGACTCACAGTTTGCGTCCCTATAATTCGCTGGGGACGATTTGGGATATGGTTGCCCGTAGTGCCTATGCCCAACTGAATTATTCTCCATTAGTACTAGTGGGAACTTTGGTGGGAATGATCTTGATTTATCTAGTTCCACCTGTGTGTGTAATTCTGGGTGCAGTTTGGGGCAATTGGGCAATCGCACTTACAGGTTTATTAGGATGGCTTTTAATGACCTTGGCTTACTACCCGACAATCCGCTTTTATAAATGTTCTCCCTGGTTAGCCTTCAGCTTACCTGCGATCGCTTTTCTCTATACCCTAATGACTCTAGACTCAGCACTACGTCACTGGCAAGGGCGCGGCAGCGCTTGGAAAGGAAGAGTGTACACCAACCCAAATAATTTATAGTTGGGATGTGGGGGCTTATAAAGGCGATCGCAATATCAAAGGCAGCAGCGATGAGTAACAAAACTTTGACAAATAGCATTTATTGTATAATCAAGCAAATAAGCATCAATATCTATACAATACTGTTTATTTGCTACATTAGGTCACGGAGAAACGAGAGTTTGAGAGGGTTTTTGCGTAAGTACTAGGAGCGATCGCCCTATGTCATTCTCGTAGAGCATTACTTTGCAGTTGTGCATCACCAAAAACAGTTTTTAATGAATGCTCTACCAAGCTTTGACTGTCCCTTTGATTATTCCACATCGACTTTTTCGCCATCTTCTAATACCAGTCTGATATCTAAGTTATTCTGTAAGATCCCATGCTTGGTCTAAATTGATAAAAGCAACATAAGTCTCAAACAATTGTGGCACATCGATAAAGGCAGAATCCAGATGAGAGTTTTTTAAAATTGGCTAAGGTATTGTGGAATAAAATTAAATTTCAAAATCGGTAGTGCTAATCTAAAATTAAAGTATGCCTCAAGTGGTTAATTAAAAGAGTTATGACAACCGTAACACCAGCAAATAATCCTGTTATTGCTCCTAAAAAGCTGCCTTTTTTGGAGTCAATTTGTTGGCAAACAGCCGATGTCTATCGCTTTACTCCAGAACAAATGCTGAGTCGCTACGAGCGTGGTTGGCAATATCGCAACCTATTTAATAATCTTGAGGCTGAAGAACTCAATTTCCTTAAGGAACTCGCCAAACGCTATAAATCCTGGTTACAAGTTTGTTTATGACCTCCAGGTTTGAACACCATAAAAAAATTCTCACAGTTCTTGAATGCTTAGATTCTGACATACTTAGGAAGGGTTCTGCTTACTTCGGTGGCGGAACCCTTCTTGCATTTGAGTTTGAAGAATATCGCTGGAGTAAGGACATTGATTTTATCGCTTGTGTTGGTACAGAAGGCTACAAATGCCTGCGGACAGTGGTATTTGAGGGTGGGCATGAAGCATTATTTCGTGATTTAAGTAAAATCCAAGTTGGACGTAGCACAACTGACCAATATGGAATTCGGATGATCGTTTTTGTAAATAATGTGCCGATTAAAACAGAAATTATTGCCGAAACTCGTTTTCAACTAGACCCACCAAGATATCTAAAGTGGTCACTCGTTCCTTGCTTAAGCTTCAATGACTGTTTTACCTCTAAGCTGCTGTCAAATTCTGACCGTTACGCAGATGACAGCGTTGAGGCAAGAGATTTAATTGATCTAGCAATTCTCAGGCTGCAATCTCCAATCCCACAAGCATCAATTGAGAAGGCTGAAAAAGCCTATGAGGTTATGCGCCCTTTGAAAAAAGCAGTCGAACGCTTTCAAGAAAGACCAGATTACAGGGAGAAATGCTTTCTCGGTCTGCAAGTTGATCAAGCTCAGATACCCAAAATTATTGACGGTATTGATTTACTCTCTACAGATTTAGGTTTATCTCACACTCCAAGGACTTTTCGAGAACAACATGATATCTTTGCTGATTTAGAAACACAAATTGAAAAACGAGCAGATTCTTAAACAGGTCATGCCTGATACCCCTAAATTCTTGAAGCTGTTTGTTTAGTACTGGCGGGTTCAACAGGCAATGGTTGAGCAGCTTTCAATACCACATCCAATAGCCCTGGAAACAGCACCTCTAAATCTTCACGCCGCAGGATGTTAATATGGTGTGTCCCTTCTTTGCGTGTCAAGACTATCCCCGACTCCCGCAAAATCTTGAAGTGATTGGACATAGTTGATTTGGCGATCGCAAAATCAAATTTGGCACAGCATTGTTCCCCCTCAGTCGCCAACAGCCGCACAATCTCTAGCCGCACTGGGTCGCCCAATGCATACAGCACTCCCGGTAAAGTAATATTTTTTCGATCTGGATGATAAAGAAATCTCATAGTTGCATTATCTCATCAGGTGGCATATATTTTTATTATTCGATATTATCGAACTATAGAATTAATTAGGAAGGCAATTTATGTCATCCATTACAAATGTCACAGAAGCCACATTCAAGCAAGAAGTCTTGGAAAGTGAAATTCCGGTATTAGTGGACTTTTGGGCACCGTGGTGCGGCCCTTGCCGGATGGTCGGCCCAGTCGTCGATGAAGTTGCTGCTGAACACCAAGGACAGGTGAAATTTGTGAAGTTGAACACAGATCAAAATCCTACTGTCGCTAGCCACTATGGAATTCGCAGCATTCCGACATTAATGGTTTTTAAAGGAGGTCGGCAGGTCGATACTGTCGTAGGGGCGGTTCCAAAAACTACCTTGAATAAGACCTTAGCACAGCATCTTTAATTTAAGTGAAGGGGATTAGGGACTGGGGATTAGGGATTGGGGATTGGATATTAGGGAGAGACTTCTTTAATATTTTTGTCCCTCTTGTCCCTGCAAAGTTTTGAGCGCCGGAAGTCGGCGCTTATACTTTTCTCTTTGTCCCAGTTCCTACTACCTAGTCCCCAATCCCCAATCCCAGATCATTCTGTTTCAAATAACGGGGAAAGAGCAAAATGGACTTGAAATTGCATGGTAAATCCGCCTTGGTGAGTGGCTCAACCGCAGGTATTGGTTTGGCGATCGCCCTTGGGCTAGCTCAAGAGGGTGCATCAGTGATTGTCAATGGTCGGTCTGAAGAACGAGTAGCTCAAGCGATCGCTAAAATTAAGCATTCTACACCCGACGCGAAAGTTTCTGGTGTTGTTGCTGACGCAGGCACTGCATCAGGAGTAGAGAAACTCATTCAAGAGGTTCCTCATGTTGATATACTCATAAACAATGTGGGTATTTATGAGCCAAAAACCTTTTTTGATATTACTGATGAAGACTGGTTAAAGATATTTGAGGTTAACGTTCTCAGTGGAGTCCGTTTGAGTCGGCAATATCTACAAAAGCAGCTAGAGCAAAATTGGGGGCGGATAATTTTTATCTCCAGCGAATCTGCTATCCAGATCCCAGTGGAAATGATTCACTATGGCACAACAAAGACAGCCCAGCTTGCCATTGCACGAGGCCTGGCAGAAATCACTGTCGGGACTGGAGTTACAGTAAACTCCGTCCTCCCAGGGCCAACTCGTTCAGAAGGAGTTGAAGATTTTATCAACAACCTGGCGCAGGAACGCGGTATTACTCGCGCTGAAGTTGAAGCTGAATTTTTTCAAAATGTGCGCCCAACTTCCCTAATTAAACGCTTTGCAACTAATGAAGAAGTAGCAGCGATCATAGTTTACCTTTCTAGTCCTGTAGCTTCAGCAACTAATGGTGCAGCTTTGCGGGTAGATGGTGGTGTTATTCGGTCGATTGTTTAGTATTTGAACTACATCTGTTGTAGGGGTACAGTCAACTTAACGCCAACGTACTGGCTCGTCTACACGAAACTTTACCCACCTCCGTGGGTTAAAAAACTTTAAATTGGAGCAACGCCAACATGACTACTGGTATCAACTTATTCTCTCCTTACCAATTAGGAAATCTGGAATTACCTAACCGGATAGTAATGGCACCCTTAACTCGAAACAGGGCAAGTGAGGGAAACGTACCATATCAACTGAATGCTACCTACTACGCCCAACGTGCTTCCGCCGGACTGATTATTTCTGAAGCAACACAGGTAACTCCTGAAGGACAGGGCTATCCCGCTACACCAGGAATTCATTCACCAGAACAGGTGGAGGGATGGAAGTTAGTAACCGATGCTGTGCATCAGCAGGGAGGGAGAATTTTTCTGCAACTATGGCACGTAGGCAGGATTTCTCACCCTGACTTACAACCGAATGGAGCTTTACCTGTGGCACCTTCTGCGATTGCTCCTAAAGGTGAAGCTTCAACTTATGAGGGGCCAAAACCCTTTGTTACTCCCCGTGCTTTAGAAACTTCAGAAATACCGCAGATAGTGGAACAGTATCGTCAAGGAGCGGCAAATGCTTTAGCAGCGGGGTTTGATGGGGTGGAAATTCACGCAGCCAATGGTTATTTAATAGATCAGTTTCTCCGCGATCGCACAAATCAACGTACAGATAAATATGGGGGTTCCATTGAAAATCGCGCCCGACTGCTGTTAGAGGTGACAGAGGCAATAATTAGTGTATGGGATTCTAACCGAGTCGGAGTACGTTTATCTCCAAGTGGGGCTTATAACGATATGCATGACTCGAATCCTCTAGAGACATTCGGTTATGCGGCTCAAGCGTTGAACCAGTTTAATTTGGCATATCTGCATATTTTTGAGGCAATAGAAGCAGATATCAGACATGGCGCGATAATTGTACCCACCAGTCATATACGCGATCGCTTTACAGGTACACTCATCGTCAATGGTGGTTATACCCGTGAAAAAGGTGATGCTGTACTGGCAAACAAAGCAGCAGATTTAGTTGCTTTTGGCACATTATTTATCTCAAATCCCGATTTACCCCGACGCTTCGCTTTAAATGCACCACTAAATCAAGCAAATCAAGCAACCTTTTATGGTGGCGATGAACACGGATATACAGACTATCCATTTTGGTCAGCTGCTAATGAGCAGGTGGTCAATGCCTAATTCTTCTCATCTGAGTAATTAAAACCCACTTTCCGCGCTCGAAAGTATCAAATCAAACTAATGAGTTTGAGATTTTTCCAAGATACAACAAAATGGTTGTGTAAATTGGTTGTCAACTATGAAAGATACTTTAGAAGAAACGGAAATCATAGAACGTGTTAACGATTGGCTAGCTGCGTTTAGTGCAGGCAATAAACCATTTGATTTTTCTGTCCTAGACAATCTCTACTGGCAAGATGAACAATTCCTCGCCTTCGATACCCTCTCACCGCAGACCACTCAAATTCAAGGATGGCAATCGTATGAGGAGATATGGAAGCCCTTCATGGCAGCACTAGCACAGTGGCAAGTTAAATCGGCTGGGGATATTCAGATATTTACAGGTGATAACATTACCGTCTCTGCTCTGATTTTTGAGAGTACAGCAACCACCATAGCGAATGAGGCGGTTAAAATTACGGCTCATGCGACGCTTGTATGGGAGAAGCGAGAGGGACAATGGCGCATTATCCACGAGCATATCTCTAACCCAGTTAAGATTGCCAATTAGAGAGGAACACATTACATTGCCCTGCTCTTTAACGCTCTAAGCAGAGTAAAATCCGAAACCCTTTCATAACTTATAAATCCATCAGGAGAATCTTATGAGTTCCATCACTCAAACCCAACCTTTAGATGTACCCAGTGCGATCGCTAAACGTCGTGCCATCAAAACTTTTAAAACAGACCCCATCGTCCCAGAACTGCTCAAGCAACTGGTAGAGTTAACCGTGGCTGCACCCAGCAGCTATAATCTCCAGGACTGGCAAATTATTCTTGTGCAAGATGAAGCGCAAAAGGCAGCACTGTCAGCAGCATCTTTTAATCAACAGCAAATTGTCCAAGCACCTGTAACCTTTGTCTTTGCCGCCGATCCGAACGCAGGCGAACAAAACTTGGCGCCAATTCTAGAGCAGGGACTCGAAACTGGAGCATGGAATGAAGGTACGGTAAACTACTTTAAAACCGCCATCCCGCAATTTCAATCAACGCTGGGCGACAAGCGACGCGAATATGCGATTAAAGATGCCATCATTGCCGCTACCCATTTGGTGTTAGCGGCAGAAAGTCTGGGATTATCCAGTTGTTTTATGAATGGTTGGATTGAGGATCAGGTAAAACAAGTGATTGGTGCTGGAGATAATCCAGATTTAGCGATCGCTGTTTTAGTTCCTGTTGGTTATGCAGCAGAACCACGCTTAAATCCAGGTCGTTTGCCATTCTCCTCCAACGTCTCTGTAGACAGAATTGGTAACCCTTATGCAGGGTAGCTTTCCCTAAATTAGGAATGGGGTATTGGGGAGCCAGTGTGTTGCGGAGGTTCCCGACGCTCGATAGGGCAGCGTTAGCGACGTAGGAGCGTCTGACTCGCTAACGCTGCGCTATCCATTAAAGCAACTAGCGTCATTAGGGATGAGTCTTTGATACTCGTGAATGAGTCTTTGATACCCGCCGACGAGTCTTTAATACTCGTGAATAAGTCTTTTATACTCCAATACGGTTCAGTTAGCGCCAAAAACCTTTCAGGACTTACGGAAAAACTCTCTGGAACTCTTATTCCTTTGTGTCCTTTGCGCCCTTTGTGGTTCGTTTTTCTTAATTTTCGGGTAAGTCCTGCTCTTAAACTAAGTGTATTACTTTATACTTATCTATGAGTCTTTTATACTCATTCACGAGTATCAAAGACTCGTGAATGAATCTTTGATACTCGTGAATGAGTCTTTGAACTCCACTCCCCTGCTCCCTGCCCCCTGCCCCCACTCCCCACTCCAAACCATGTCCTTAGCCTCCTTCTTAGTGCGTCGTTCCTTTCACTATGGCTGGCTCGTCGCGGGTTTAACATTCCTAGCCTTGTTGGTTGCAGCCGGAATTCGCTCTGCTCCCGGAGTATTTATAGTCCCTCTCGAACAGGAGTTCGGCTGGAGTAGAGCTACTATATCTTTGGCAATCTCCATTAATTTAGTACTTTACGGATTAATTGGCCCTTTTGCCGCCACACTTATGGAGCGGATCGGGATTCGCCGGATGATGGTGTTCTCACTTGCTGTCATTGCTCTCGGTGTCGGTTTAACCACTTTGATGTCAGCTTCCTGGCAACTAGTCTTGCTGTGGGGTGTAGTTGTCGGTTGTGGTAGCGGAATTATCGCCCTGGTTTTGGGTGCTATTGTCGTCAATCGCTGGTTTTTGGAAAAGCGGGGTCTAGTTCTGGGCATTTTAACTGCCAGTACAGCCACGGGGCAACTAGTGTTTCTGCCGATGCTGGCTTCAGTAGCCGATCGCTTTGGGTGGCGAACTGCGGCTCTAGCTCTTAGTGGTGCAGCACTTTTAATTATTCCAGCGATCGCAGCCTTTATGCGCGATCGTCCGGCAGATGTCGGTTTGCGGGCCTTTGGCGACAACAGCGAAACGGTGGAAGTCTCACAGCCGAGAGTGAATTCCATCACCTCCACCCTGAATGCCCTGTGGCTGGGAATGCGTAATCAAGACTTCTGGCTGTTATTTGGTAGCTTTTTTATCTGCGGTGCTAGCACAAATGGGCTGATTGGCACTCATCTAATTCCCGCTTGTATTGACCACGGTATCCCTGAAGTCAAGGCTGCTGATCTTTTGGCAATCATGGGACTATTCGATTTTTTTGGAACTACTATGTCCGGTTGGCTATCTGACCGCTGGAACAATCGCTACTTATTGTTTTGGTACTACGGATTACGGGGTTTGTCTTTGATTTTCTTACCCTTCAGTTTCAACTTTTCCTTCTATGGACTTTCCATTTTCGCCGTCTTCTATGGACTTGATTGGATTGCCACCGTACCACCTACAGTACGTCTTGTTGCTAATGTCTTTGGTAAAGAAAATGTCGGCGTAATGTTCGGTTGGATTGTAGCAGGACACCAGCTCGGTGCAGCCACAGCAGCATTCGGAGCCGGAGTGTTGAGAACTTGGACGGGTAGTTATTTACAAGCGTTTATTTTATCAGGCATTCTCTGTTTGATTGCCGCAGTTTGTGTACTGCAAATTGGTCAAAGTCCCACTAAGGGCAATTCACACTTATCTTCAGTCACACTCAATTCTTAGTATGTAAGATAAATGTCTTAATCGTTTATGCCCACCCAAATCCCAATAGTTTTAATCACGCCATTCTTGACTCTGTGGTAACTGGACTCAAACAAGCCGATCATACTCCCAAAATTAAGGATCTTTATACTTTATCTTTAAAAATTACCCTTGATGCCGAAGATTTCGAGCAAATTGCCAACGGAAAAACGCCAGATGATATCTTAAAAGAACAACAAGATATTCTTTGGGCTGAGGGACTTATTTTCATTTACCCCATTTGGTGGTATGACTGTCCAGCTATTCTCAAAGGCTGGATTGATCGGGTGTTTTTACAAGGCTTTGCCTTTGATATAGATGCCGATGGTATCAAAGGTTTACTCATGCATAAAAAAGCCATCATCTTTCAGACCACTGGCGGCACAGAAGCAATGTTTACACACATCGGCACTGATAAGGATGTACTCCGACACACCATGATGGAAAGTACTTTACAGTTCTGTGGCATTCAAAACATTATTTATAAGCCCTTTTATGGTGTGCCATATATTTCGCAAGCAGACCGAGAACAAATGCTGTCGGAAACTTATGAACTGGCTAAAAATTTCTAACAAGGAGAATTAAATTTATGGCAACAACAGCTTTAATTGTCGGTGCAGGTAGTGGACTGAGCGCTTCTTTAGCTCGCCTATTTGCCAAAGAAGGATTCACCGTCGCTTTAGCGGCTCGCCAAATTGAAAAACTCACTCAATTGAGCAGTGAAATTGGCGCAGTTAGTTTTGCTGCTGATGTCTCAAAAGCAGAGGAAGTAGAACAGTTATTTATTGATGTTGAAAATAAAGTCGGTTCCCCGAATATTGTCGTTTACAATCCCAGTTTCCGGGTGCGGGGGCCTCTTGTTGATCTAGACCCTGGTGAGGTGGCAAAAACTTTAGATGTAACTGCTTATGGAGGCTTTCTTGTGGCTCAAGCTGCTACCAAAAGGTTTTTGCAACTTGGCGGCGGTGCTATATTTTTTACTGGAGCCTCAGCAAGTGTTAAGGGTTATCCTCTATCTGCTCCCTTTGCAATGGGTAAATTTGCACTGCGCGGTTTGGCTCAGAGTATTGCTAGAGAATTAGCACCAAAAAATATCCATGTAGCGCATTTCGTGATTGATGGTGGAATCCGCTCCACAGACCGCCAAGATCCAGTAGATAAACCTGATAGTACTCTTGACCCGGATGCGATCGCTCAAACTTATCTCAGTATTCTCCGCCAACCCCGTAGTGCTTGGACATGGGAGGTAGAACTACGTCCGTGGGTAGAGACCTTCTAGCCTAGACAACTGTTAAAAAGATAGTTTTGCAGGTATGAGAATTGATTTTGGTGCAACTACTACTGATTATGCAAAACACCGCGCTGGCTTTCCCAGTTCATTATTTAACAAACTGTCTGAATATGGTATAGGTTTACCAGGGCAGAACATTGTTGACCTTGGCACAGGAACAGGAACACTAGCGCGGGGCTTTGCGAATAGAGGTGCTTACGTGATTGGCATAGACTTATCACTATCACTTTTAGAACAAGCCAGACAGTTAAGCGAATCTGCCCAACTCAAAGTAGATTATCGAGTCGCAACTGCCGAGAATACTGAGTTACCAGATGCAAGTGCGGATGTGGTCACCGCTGGACAGTGTTGGCATTGGTTTGACCGTCCGCGCGTCATCCAGGAAATTACTCGGATATTGAGAAGAAATGGCTTGATTGCGATCGCTCATTTTGATTGGATACCCTTAAAAGGTAATGTAGTTGAAGCAACAGAACAATTGATTAAGGCTCATAATCCAGCGTGGACACTGGACGGCGGTAATGGATTATATCCCCTGTGGTTACAAGACATTGGAGAAAGAGAATTCCGAGAAATCCGCACATTTTCTTACGATGTATTTGTGTCTTATACACACGAAGATTGGCGGAGGCGAATTCGTGGTAGTGCTGGTGTGGGAGGCAGCTTGACACCAGCAAAAATAGAAGTATTTGACCAGGAATTGGCAACATTACTCGAAGCAAAATATCCCACACCAATTCTTCCGGTTCACCATAGAGTTTGGGCAGCGATCGCCAAATCACCGCTATGAAAAAGTATAATGGTCACTGCAAAAATCGGAAAATTCTTTTTCCCCCACCAAGACCTGCGGTCTTAATGATACCCCGCTTTTGTCACTCTCCGAAAACAAAAATCAAAAGGAATGTTTAAAACTTTGACTGGGACTGGGTTTGTGACTTTATTTCCTAATATGATAAACGTTATCATTGCTTTAGACTGAAACCCTTGTGCAGCAAGTATTTCAGATTTTTATCTATGGAAAGTGACAAAAGAGGGATACAGCAGATTGCAACTTAGTGAGGTACAGATTATTGTAAGGGCACAACATTGTTGTACCCCTACCTGTGTACCTCATTTCCCTGAAAAACGCTGTAAGTCTTTAACTGGATACAATAGAGTTGTTAGGAAATAATTTAGGGTTAGGTTGAAATTCTGATTTCTGTGGTTTCTAATGTAATTTTCATGCTGCCTTCACATACTACACGAGATTGGCTCAATTCTCGATTGGAGGCTTTTTGTTCCTGGGTCAATTTTCCACCTCTAGGTTTTTTGTGCGGAATGCGGATATTGTCATACTGCTTTTGGACTCCGAGAAACTCCAAATTTAGTTCAATCGGAATTTCGTCAGGCACCCTGGGCACAATATCTTCTTGATCATGAAATTTTTTATCGTGTAGCTTCCCTTCAGGCGCCTGACTCAATACCAACACGTGCTGGTGTTGATCTACTGCCGCTTCTTAATTATCAACAAAATCAAATATTTTGGTTGCGATCGCGTAGCTTGCCGGAGGTAATCGCATTCTGAAATTGGCTATTTACATCCCAGATTTTAGCACCTCATTGTTACAGCATTGCTCCAATTCGGTCTCTATATGTAGGGTATAATTACATTACTACTATCGTAAAAGTAACTAGACCATCTTGACCAAGCTGTAAAGAATCACCGTTGAGTAGACGGTAAGATACACCAGAATTAAGAAGATTACCGTTTAAATAAATACCATTTGTACTTGTATCAACAATCATATAAACATTCTGTGACCAGTCCCAAAATATACGGGCATGTCGGCGAGAAACAACTCCTTCTTGAGGAATGCCAGTTAGGTCAATTTCTGGTGGAGTTGGCATACTTTGACTTCTACGCCCGATTGAACCACCTTCTCCGGACAAATGAAACTCTCTGCCGGTATAGTGGACAAGCTTCAAAACTGGCAGCCTTGGTGGAGGTATGGAGGGGGGAAGGTATGTTGGGGGTGAGTATCCACGCTCTTGCTGTTGTGTTACGTAAGTAGGAGGTTGATAACTTGATTGCCCTGGTATTGCTTGTGGTTGAACTGGTTGTGAATTGGTTGGGTTACTTGGTGTAGCAGGAATTACATTACCTAAAGGAGTCGAACACCAGGGACATACCTTGGCATTGTTTGGCAAGGCACGATTAAAATATTCGCAGCTAGGGTTAGGGCACCGATTTGCAGGCATAATTTCTTATATCATTAGGCACAGGTTGTAAAGGGACAAGACCTGACTTAGTAAGTAAACACTGACCTTGACGGGTTATTAGCATATTAGCAAAAGTAGAACCTCCTGACTGACGAGTATTGTCTTTAGGATACACTACATACAGTGGATAACCCAAAGGATAATTTGCTGTTCCATTTGGCTGAAATCTCCTGGTATCAAAATCTGGTCTATCACAGAAGTTATCAGAAGGTTCAAGTGGTTGTTTTGTAGTGCGATCTAAGAGCGGTTGAATCTTTTGGTTGTTATTAACTATTGCTAGGGGGTAACCTGAACACTGAGTCAAAGTTTTACTAAAAATACCGAAACTTATAATACCAGTAGTCTGTCCATTATTGTTTGCAGTACTAATCTGTGTTTGGGTAACACCTGTATTTTGGGTTCGAGTTTTGGCAATTTTATCAAATAAAGCTATATCCTGTGGATTGTTTTTAAGAACTAGCTTTTTGAATTGCTGTATAGCTTCTGGTTCGATCGGAACATAAGGTTCAATTTTAAGATTCGGAACATTTTCGTTAATTTCACGCCAGTCTGTAACTGTTCCTGTATATATATCACGTAGTTGTTTAAGAGAGATTTTTCCATCCAATGCTTTATGGAGACTAGAATCGTTCCGACTAAATGCCACAAAAACCAGTAAACCATCATAAGCAACTTGCTGTTGATTCATATCAGGTGTGATATCGTCGAATAAAGTCGTTATTGCAAAGTCTTTTGGAACTTTTTGCATTTCTTCTCCTACTTTTACTTGCACTTCTTTTATAGGTTGACTAACTCTTGCTATATCGCTAGACTTATCTGGTTTATAGATAAATGTTGCTTTTGCATCTGGTTTTGGATTGATTAATATCTCGTTTAATTTCTTTGTGTTATCAGGTGCTTGTTCCAAAATGTGACTCCAAGTGCCATTTTGTTCTCCTGTATAAATAAATTTACCTGAAGATACGTTATCTACTTTAGAAAAATTTTGTATAAGTCCTCGCCATTCTAAGTATTGGTCTTCATCTAGTTTAGAAAACTGCCAAAAGTAATACAATATAGCGCCTCCTAACAATAAAAAAGTCAGTACTGCTAGCAATAACCAATATTTTTTTGGAAAGCGCTTTTTCTGTTCTTGAGAGTCAGCATAAGGTTGGAAATTATTGCTTTCATCGGGTTGTCGAAGCCTTAGCAGTTCTTGACGTGCAATTTCTGTACTTCCGTAAGGAGTATCTAAAGAAAGCAAACGATAGAGAAACTGTTTTAAATAATTATCATTATCGGGCCATACTTGATGGTCTTTAGGGTCAAGCTGCGTTTGCCCAACCCATAGCTGAAACGCGACTAACCCTAAAGATTCTAAATCCCGCATGTGCGTTTTAGCTGCGGGTTGAGGAATGCTAGGAGGAATAAACAGATTTTCCCAGATAGCGACATCACATAGGTACACTACAAATCTTTCTTTATTTTCAACTTTAATTAATACGCTATCTAAATTAATATTGCCATGCTCTAAACCCCGCTGTATTTGATTCGAGGGAAAACGCAGCTTTTGGGTGTGCATAAATTCTAAAGTTTGTAGCACCTCACTCAAAAACTCACGGACTTGGCTTGGACTCATTCCACCATTTCGCTTCAAGTACTGCTTTAGCGTTTGGGATGGTTGTACATCTTTAGTAATTAAATAACAGCGTTCTCCCTTTTCGGGACTAATAGCTTCCCAGGTTTGAATTAAACGAAAGTTTTGAACTCGACCATCTGCTAAATCTATCCCTCCTATACGTCTAAAGGTTTCTTTTCGTTGCAATGTCTCATCTTGGTTAAAAGTACGACTAGGTAATAAATACTCTTTAATAATCACTGGCTGTTTGTCTTTTAACTGTATACCTGAATATAAACGTCCAAATCCGCGGACACCGAGAAACTTTGTTACTTGATAGCTACCTCTATACCCTTTAATCTCAGCTTCCTCTGGTAAAAGTGCCGGAAAACCACACTCAAAACAAAACTTGGCGTCCTTAACTTCCTGCAAAGTTTTTATTATGTTCTCGCAATCCAATAGAGAATTGTAAGAACAGGGATACTCTTTGTAAAATAATTCGGTAGAAGACATAATGAACCTATTCAACTAATAAAACTCTTTGAATCCAATATCTAAACTAAGAGGTTGTTTTAAAAGTCCTCTTATCGGTATCAAAAGTTTTAGATCCTCCTAAATCCCCCCGATAAATTGGGGAACTTTGATTCCGGTTCCCCCTTTTTAAGGGGGGTTAGGGGAGATCAACAAGTGCCTAAAATCACAGCCAAAAACTTTTCAAATATCCTCTAAGCTTGAATCAGTCCTAATTTGATAGCAGCGACAATTGCCTGAGTCCTACTATTAACTTTCAATTTCTCAAAAATATTAGTCAGATGAGCTTTAACTGTGGCTACAGTTATATACAAATTTTTTGCTATTTCTTCGTTTGAGGAACCTTGAGTCAATAATTGTAAAACTTCTTGTTCTCTTTCGGTTAGATGTAACTGCGAAGATGCTTTATAGACGGAACTCGCATTTTCTTGAAAACATCGAAAAAAACCACTTGCCGCTTCTGGCGGCAAATAAACTTCTGACTTAAGTACTGTATTAATTGCATCACAAAGCTGATTTGCCACACGACTTTTAAAAACATAGCCAGCGGCACCTTTTTGCATAGCTTGAAAAATCCACTTATCTTCTTGGTGGGCAGATAAAACCAAAACCTGACCAGAGTAAGAAATATCTTTCAAGCGTTCCATAGCTGTCATTCCATCACTATTAACCAATTCCAAATCGAGCAAAATTAGATCGGGACTCTTTTGAACCGTTAATTTCACAACTTGCTCAACACAATCTGCTTCACCTATAACATTTAGAGGTAATGAAGCACTAGTACTATAAAAATTCAAGAGAGTTCGTAACCCTTGACGAAAACGCTCTTCATCATCTACAAGTAAAATCGAAATTTGTTTATTTTTCATAATCTTTTCATTTAGTGATGGGGCGAGCAAAGATGCCCACTCCGCAATAATTTAATACAATGAGTAATCTTGTAAGATGGGCAGTCCCACCCGTCCTATTAATATTTCTTTTTAGTAGGTAAAATCAAACAAAATTGTGCCCCTCTTCCCGGTAAATTATGTGCCCAAAGATTTCCATAATGGTCTAATACAATTTTTTGGGCTATAGTTAGACCCAATCCTGTACCACTAGGGCGCAGTGAATAAAACGGATTGAAAATTTTTTGCATATCTAAGGGTGAAATTCCTTGCCCTTGGTCTGAAATTTTAATTAATACTTCTTCGTGAAAAGCCTGCCAACTAAAGGTGATGACGCCGCAATTAGGGCTAAAGTGAATTGCATTACTAAGTAAATTATCAAAAACTTGCTTCATCTGTAACCTATCTAAAGGTAATGTAGCAGATGTATCAGGAATGTTAACTTTTAATTGTTTTTGATTAATTAACGGCTGAAGGTATTTTATACTTTCGTCTACTAAAGTTCTAAGGTCTTGATGAATTATTTTTAAATTTGACTCTTGACCACAGGAAATTATATTGGTTAGATTGGTATCTAAATCATTCACGCTCTCGCAAATGACTGCTGCTTGCTCTTGCCAAGAATTATCTTGTAAGCCCAAAAATAAATTGTGTGCGTAAAGTTTTACTAAAGCGATATTATTCCGCAATTGATGACCGACTTTTTGAAGTAGATGTTCTAATATCTCAGTCTTAGACTTTTGTTGAAAATTATCTGAGCATGTATCTATATATTTACTGAGAATTTGGGCTGCATTTTTGACGTAATGCTGCGATTTTGCCGAAAGAGGTGCATGAGTGATTACTTGAATATATTCTGGCTTTTGATTCCTATAGCCGATCGGACAGATGTAAGAAAAAGATTCTGGTAACTGGGTAAGTTGAAATTCATGTACATTCCAAACATGGGGAAAATCAGTTAACCAAGTTTCCGACCGTAAATATGCTATCTCTCGTTGAGAAAAGCGAGGTTGATTATCTGCGTATTCAATTGTTTCTTGAAATTTTTTTAGCAACTGATTGTAGCAAACTATACGTACAAAGAAAATTGGGGAATGAAAGGTAAGTTGTTCTGCTTGTAGCCTAATTAAAGTTTCTGTAACAAGTGCGTGTGAATCATCACAGTTACTTTTTTCTTTTTCGATAGAGAAGCTGACAGCCATTGCTTTACTCACTTTTACATTAGATATTAGTTTCCCTCTACTTTTAATTACTAGATGATTACGTCATTTTACCCAGCAAATAGCAGTATTAGTAACATTCCTTTATATTTTTTAATATTTCGTAATTATTTTCGAGTTTGGATGAAATCTCGACAAAAGTCTAATTAACACAAGAGTTTGCATTCATATAACCTAGATATATCTAAGAAGCGTTAGTAGCAAGTATGGACATCATGCTTACATGATTATTTTTATTCTTCAAACCCTAGCAGGAATTCTCGCTGGAGGAACATCGCTTTCTAGCACCGAGCAAATTGAGTTTAGTCATCCGAGTAATCGTAAAGAAGAAGGTGGAGGAGCGATTCTCAATTTGTACGTCTATGACATTCGTGAGAGTAAGCAAATCCAACATTCGGGAAGGCAAGTTGAACGCAAGCTGACACAAGCTTTGCAACCTGCTTCTGTGAATTGGTCTCCGACTTGGGTTGATGTTTCTATGCTATTAACGGCTTGGGATCGAACGGCTTTAGGTGAGCATTACCTACTTTCACAAGCTTTAAGTATACTACTGCGCCACCGTGCCCTCAAGGAAGAATATCTGGTTCCTGAATTGCGCGGTTATGGAAATTTGAATATGACGGTTGCTGTAGAACCCCAAATCGAACCTGGGTCTTTGTGGAGTGCACTAACTATCGCTTTACGTCCAGCTTTGTATCTGATGGTAACAGTTCCTATAGAGCCGCAAGTATCTTTAGTGTCTTTAGTTTGGGAACGAACTATGGGACTGCATAATAATTTTCAACTTGAACTTGAAAATGGAAGTGTTCATAGAAATGGAAGTATTGAAAGTCTCACCAAGCGGGTAGTGGTTGCAGGAATAGTTAAAAATGCTGTTACCAATTTACCGATGAAGGAAGCAAAAGTTGAGGTGATCGGAACGAAAAAATCAACTACTACTACTAAAGAAGGGTTGTTTTACTTTGAAGAACTTCGTAATGGTAACTATATATTACAAATTAACAGTCCGGGATATTCGTCCCGTCAAGTCAATGCATTGGTAGATGGTTTAAGCTGTACCTTCAAAGAAATCTCATTAAATCCCGCTTAGAGACGTGAAATCCCGCGTAGAGGCTGCATAGAGATGCGTATTGCATCTCTACAAATAGTTGATTAAATTTTTACATTGGAGATATTTTTATGGCAAGACTTGATTATTTTGCTCCGGGTGTCTATATCGAAGAAATAGACCGAGGTAGTCGTCCAATCGAAGGTGTTAGTACGGCAATTGCTGGATTTGTGGGCTTTACTGAAGATGTGCGCGGTGGGGCTGAATTGTTCAAGCCAATGCTTGTTACTAACTGGACACAGTTTTTAAACTATTTTTCTCGTCTCAATTCGGATGGTTTTACTGATTTTAATGCTTATTTACCTTTTGCAGTTTATGGCTACTTTATGAATGGTGGTGGCCGCTGCTGGATTACTAGTATTGGCACTTCTTTACCCGGCGCCCCTAAACCACCAGATCCACAACCAGCTTCACTTCGGATTACTGGTCGAGGCAATCGTCCGTCGCTACGTTTTAATATGCGTCCGGAACAAGTTGCAGCAGGCACCATTATAATCAATGTTAGCGATAGTGGACCTCGTGTGTTACCAGAAGGAACAGAAGGGTCTGCCCCACCGAATACAGGTGAATACTTTAAGGTGCAAATTCGTCGAGGAGATGAAATTCTCGAAGAATATGACAACTTGACAATGAACCGCGAAGGCAATGCTCAATTTGCAACTTATGCGGTTGCGGCATTGCGAAATTCAATGTTTATAACCATCGAAGACATTTCTCAAACTGGACAACCTTTAGCGCGTCGTCCTGGGAATGGTCAATACGAACTTGCAGCACCAATAGTTGCCACGGCGCCCGATAGTTTTTCCAGCGATATCGAGGGTGTACGCGACGACCGTACAGGGGTACGCGGACTATTTGAAATCGATGAAATCACAATGGTTGCTTGTCCTGACTTGATGCGTGCGTATCAATCAGGATTGATGAACTTAGATCAAGTTCATGGCATCATGGAATTGATGATTAGCATGTGCGAAGGCGCCAACACTGGGGATATTCCTAACCCGCCCAACCGCATGGTAGTTCTTGATTCTCCCCCTGACTGTCCCAAACCGCAGCAGGTTGTAGAATGGTTGAACCGATTTAATCGCCGTTCAATGTTCGGCGCACTTTATTATCCTTGGATTAAAGTCGCTAACCCACGCGATCGCGGCAACCCGATCAGTGTTCCTCCTTGCGGTCATGTTATGGGTGTTTGGGGTCGTACCGATGAAACTCGTGGAGTTTACAAGGCACCTGCTAACGAAGTACCTAGA
Organism: Nostoc sp.; assembly: GCF_036916575.1. GTDB lineage: Bacteria > Cyanobacteriota > Cyanobacteriia > Cyanobacteriales > Nostocaceae > Nostoc. The sequence goes on along the minus strand of NZ_JBALGC010000054.1, from coordinate 3,473 downwards.
GGTGTAATTGGTTTAGACTACGACACCAATTTCCGCGAACAAGAACTTTTAAATCCCATAGGTATAAATTGTATCCGTAGATTTCCGAATCGAGGCATTCGGATTTGGGGCGCCCGTACATTGGTTGAACCCGATAAAACCGAATGGCGTTATATCAGTGTTCGGAGATTGATTAGCTATATCGAAAAATCTTTAGAACTAGGTACTCAATGGGTAGTATTCGAGCCAAATGACGAAGATTTGTGGGCACGCGTGCGACGAACTGTCAGTAACTTCCTGGAAAGAATCTGGCGTGAAGGAGCATTATTTGGAGCCTCACCCGAACAGGCATTTTACGTCAAATGCGACGAAGAATTAAACCCGCCAGACACCAGAATTCTAGGCCGTTTATACATCGAAGTCGGTGTATGTCCCGTTAGACCAGCAGAATTCGTTATCCTCCGTATCAGTCAGTGGAACGGAATTGAAGACAACGAACAACAGTAGAGACGCAATTAATTGCGTCTCTACCAAAATTGTGTTTTGACGAATGATTCATTTGAACAAATAACTAATTACGTAGGAGTTAGGACAGTATGCCAGGAGAAATGCTTACTGCTTGTAAATTTTACTTTGAAGCAGACGGAATAACAGATAAATTTATCAAAGAAATAAGCGGCTTAGGTATAGAAAATACCCCCGCTCAAGAAGTTCATGGCTCATCAAGACAAGGAAAGATTTTCCGGCAAGCAACACCTACTGTCGTCAAATTTACTAATATAACAATAAAAGTTATAGCGACTGATGATACAGACCTATATAAGTGGTATCAAAAGTGTAACGAAGATATGGGAGACCCTAGGCAGTGGCAGCAAAATCGCAAGGGTGCTTCAGTAGTTGCTTACGATCAACAAGGTACTGAAAAAGCGCGCTGGGTTATAAAAAGTTGTTATCCCTGTAAATACACAGGACCAACTTTAACCGCATCTGGTGGGGATATGGCAAATGAAACAATTGAACTAGTTCACGAAGGTATTAAACGTGAAATGTAAGAAAGAAGGAGTAAAGGGGGAAGAGTAAACAGTGGTACAAGCAGGTGGGAAAAATCCTGAGATTCTTACTGCACATCGTTTCTATTTAGGGCTAACGCTAGACGGGCAAAATGAAGCTGATGCTTACTTCTTAGACTGTCAAGGTTTTACAAGGACGCAAGATGTAATTGAAATTTGTGAAGTTACTTCCCAAAGTTGGGGAACCGGACAATCTAAAGGTTTAGCAGTCAGAACCAAGATTCCAGGCAATGTCAAGAGTGGCAATATTACTCTTCGTAGAGGTATGACCAACTCAGTAGATTTTTGGAACTGGTTTGACAAAGTGCAAACAGGTCAATGGGCAAAGCAACGAAAACTGGTTGCTTTGTCGATTTACAATCAAGCAAGTATTGAAGTTGCCAGATTTGAATTAGCAGGTGCTTGGCCCACTCGTTACAAAATTGCCGATGTCAATGCACGTAGCACAGAAATAGAAATAGAGGAAGTCGAAGTGGCTTTTGAGGAATTTAAACGGGTGAAATAATTGGAGGTTGAATACAGACTATGTTTGCTACAGAGTTTGAGATTACATTGCCAAAAGGGTATATAGACTCCGATGGCAACCTCCATCGTAAAGGTACGATGCGATTATCAACAGCGATAGACGAAATTTCTCCTTTACGTGACCCACGTGTTAAAGCTAATCCAGCTTATGCCACGATTATTATTTTGGCACGTGTAATTACTTGTTTAGGTGCCTTATCTGAAGTTACTCCTGCAATAGTAGAGAACTTCTTTAGCGAGGATTTAAATTACCTCCAAGATTTTTACCGTCAAATCAACGGTTTGGAACCAGCAACTCCCCCATCAGATTCCCTAGTTCTTCAAGAAGTAGGGAATCTGAAAACTCCACAAAACTAAGAATTGAAGACGCTATATATCGCGTTTCTACATTATTATTTATGCGCCGTAAGGAACTTTGTACTGAATTCAATTTTACGCTTCCTAGAGGATTAATCGATTCTCAAGACCGAGTACATCGTCATGGTGTAATGCGTTTAGCTACTGCCAAAGATGAACTTTGGGTACAGCAAGAACGTAAAGTTCAGGAAAATCCAGCTTACGGTGCCTTAATAATGCTTTCGCGCGTCATCTCGCGCTTAGGCAGTTTGAACTCTGTGACTCCCGAACAACTTGAAGAGTTAGTACTGCGTGATATTTATTACCTTAGAGAATTTTACAACCGAATCAATCAACAATCTAATATAAATATCCCAGCGCATTGCCCAGAGTGTGATACGCAATTTAACGTGAGGTTAGAGTTAGCGGGGGAGTCATGAGCTACCCCTTAGATACTTTATATGAGGAGGTAGCTTTTATTGCTTACCATTTTCACTGGTCGCAAGACGATATTTTAAATTTAGAACATATTATTCGTCAGCGATGGGTAACAGAAATAAATAAGATTAACCAGAAAATTAACTAGAACATCAATATGAAAGTAAAAGTTTCTACATCTCCAACACAAAGCGAATTCGAGGAAATTGACCTAACTCTCACAACCAGACGAGGAACCGAATGTTTAATTGGTCGTTCCCCAGATTCTGATTTAGTTCTCGATAGTACTGATGTTAGTCGATTGCATGGGAAATTTTTTGCTCAAGCAGGAAAGTATTATTTCTGCGACGTTGGTAGTCGGAATGGCTCGATAGTCAACGGCAAATTAGCTGAGAAGGACCACTCATACCAGCTCAAAGATGGTGATATTATTCGCATAGGTGATTTTGTGCTGATGCTGGAAGATGAGATACTTGATACCCAGCAAGCGGAAACAGTTGTTAGAATCATTAATCCTTCGGTATTTTCTAACTGGCGCCAACAAAATCCCAGTACTGCACCCCAGGAATTACAACCTGTTAATAACGAATCAGATAGTTCTGTTCCTGCTGCCGAAATCAGTAATAAACATGATGAACCAGAAATTGTCAATACCTCTGAAGAAATAGAAAAATCTGAAGAAACTGTTATTCAGCCTGAAGATATTGTTATACCTGATAACGCTATCCACTCTCTGCATGGAACAAGTGCGTCAGATGTACCCTTACAAGGCACAGCAGAAGTAGACGCTAACGAATCTGATAGCATTGTTCAAGCTCTCGATCAAAGTATAGAACATGACAATAACGCACACAAGTATACCCTTGTTCAAGCTGATGATATTGCTAGTGCAGAATACGAAACCGGGAATATTCCAAATGCAGAATCTGACAATGAGGTGTCTGAGCATACCATTGTTCAAGCTGATAATATCTCTAGTGCAGAACACGAAACCGAGAGTATTACAAATGTAGAATCTGACAATGAGGTATCTGAGCATACCATTGTTCAAGCTGATAATATCTCTAGTGCAGAACACGAAACCGAGAGTATTACAAATGTAGAATCTGACAATGAGGTATCTGA
>NZ_JBALGC010000053.1:0-51621 GCF_036916575.1 Nostoc sp. | reverse complement strand
TTAGCACCGAATTTTAATTACTGTACCGTATATGCTGCGCTGTTTCTTGAATCCTTTACCAGTAAGCATTTCAAGACTTAACGGGAAAAGTCAGAGCTAGGTTGCAGTTCAAGAGATGGATAGTCGGTGTATCCTTTGTCTAAATCTTTCTCACCCTGACCGTAAAACGTTTTAAAATCAGAAGGGTTTAATTCGGCATTTACTGTAAAACGCTTGGGCAAATCTGGATTTGCAATAAACAGCTTGCCGAAGGAAACCAGATCCGCTTCTCCTGTCGCTACTTTATCATTGCCTTTGGACTTATCATAGCCGCCGTTAGTAATTACTGTGCCTTGGTAGAATGAGCCAAACGTTGACAGCACCGGATTAATTACCTTGCCAGCCTCTAAATCGGGTTTATCTGGCTCCATCAAATCAATATAGGCAAGGTTGAAGGGATTTAGTGCCTCAATCACATAGCGAACGTGGCTTCAGAATTTGAGTCGTGCATACCATAGAACGTGTTGCTGAGAGACTGCTTGATGCCAACCCGCTCTCCTCCCCAAACGCTGCTGACTGCTTCGACCACTTCTAACAGAAATCGAGCGCGATTTGCGATCGCTTGTCCTTTCTCTGGGTCACGGGAACCGAAGAAAACCTCGTGTCCCCCTTCTGCCCAAAGAATTCCTACCGATCTGCCCATGTTGCCTGAGCCAATAATGCTAATTTTCATGGCGTTTCGTTTCCTAATTCATCAGCGAATAATCAAATTTCGTGAATGAGTCTTTAATACTCGTGAATGAGTCTTTAATACTCGTGAATAAGTCTTTAACTCATCCCACGGCTACGAAAACATCGTTTCGTTCGTTTTATTGAATAGCCTAAGGAAATCGAAGTGCTGCCGTCCTGCCGTCATTAGTACCAATGACCAAGGACTAATGACTTTGGAGGCGGGCGGCTATCCCCATTAGTGTCAACTTAAAAACAATTGCTATCTATGCTATCATCGACGACCTGAGACTTGCGCTTGATTGAACTGTTAGCCCTGTGTTATGTGGAACCTATCCCACTATTCTAAAAATCCCTACTTCTTTTCGTAAAATGTGCTTGAAAACCTTGATTTTTAGTTCTCAATCAGCTTAAGCTTTGTAGCACAAATCTTATTAGTGGGATAGGTTCGTGGGAACTTTTGCGATTCGTTAAGTTATGGAGCGATCGCTGAATCCTCTGGTTGGCTTGCTCTGAGAAAGCTGTTTATGTCATACTTACAGAACTTACTAAATACTAAATTACGATTGATTTTAAGTAGTATTTTTCAGGAGCACCAAAAGACCTGAGTTCGAGTTAACTCATCCCCCGGCTTTACGCGGCGAGGATTTCCAGTCCTGCCGTCATTAGTAATTCTTACAAAGTTCTGATGCCTACGGTATTTGCTAGCCAACGGATAGCGCAGCCTCTTCTCTACGAGAGGCTACGCCAACGAGTCTGCGTTCGCGCAGCGTCTCGTAGAGAGCGTCGGAAACCTCCGCTCAACGCCAGTTCCTTTAAGTGGGGGAACCCCACCAACGGACTGGCTCGACTTTACGCTTAGTCATTAGTAATTATATTTAATTTCTCGTGTTCAGTAATACTAATGACGGCAGGACCAAGACGACAAGGCGACAATTCCTCCCCTACCGTGATGTTTGGGCAACCGTAGTCGTCTTTCTGTGAGAAACTGAGGAAGAAAAGAAAGCAGGATTTAAGCTACAAGTAGTTGCGATCGCTTAACTCCAATGGAAGCATCTCAAGTTTATAGGAACATTAATTTTTCGCAAGATGGAGTCTCGCCCGTCTTTAAAAGATTTGAGTTTACCCTCGACATCGCTGCAAAGTTATGTTCTTCAAGGGCGGGGTCAAAATTCAGATGCATTCAAAGAGATGAAAAATTAGAGATTAAAAAAATTCTTCCCCAGTCCCCAATCCCTTTTTATTGCAAAACATCTCTAATTCAGTAGTAAAGTGAGTTTTCAAGGAGTATTTATGTCACACTTGGAGCAAGCAGTGCCAGACATCTTTGTAGCCAAAAGCTTAGAAATCCCCAATATTTTCGACCGGGTTGAGGCTCTGGCCAAGGACTTTGCCACCCGTGCAGGAGTACACGACAAAGATGGTTCCTTTCCCTTCGAGAATTTTACAGCTTTGCATGAGGCGGGATTACTCAGCCTCACCATTCCCCGGGAATTAGGTGGTCAGGATTTGGGGCTATCAACTATCTGCCGAGTGATTGAAGGGATAGCGCGTGGCGATGCTTCGACCGCGTTAGTACTGACAATGCACTATCTCCAACATGCCCATGCAGGCCGTAGCCGTCGCTGGCATCCAGAAGTATATAAGCGGCTGTGTCGTGAATCGATTGAAGGCATTGCCCTGCTCAATGCGGCCCGTGTCGAACCTGAGTTAGGGACACCAGCTAGAGGCGGATTGCCTGCCACAATTGCCGAACGGACAACAGAGGGTTGGCGTTTAACAGGCCACAAGCAATACACTACGGGCAGTCCCATCCTCAGTTACTTTGTTGTTTGGGCCCGGACAACTGAGGATGAACCACAAGTTGGAAGTTTTCTGGTTCCGCGCGATTTGCCCGGTTTGCAAATTGTCGAAACCTGGGATCACTTGGGAATGAGAGCTACAGGTAGCCACGATCTCATTTTGGAGAATGTATTAATCCCCTCGGAGTATGCTCTAAATATCAGCCCTATATCTGCTGCACCATCCTTTGATCCGCTGATTTCCACTTGGGCCAGTTTAACAGTGAGTGCTTTATATCTCGGTGTTGCTACTAGTGCGCGAGACTGGCTTGCTAAGTATCTTTGGGAGCGATCGCCTTCTAATCTCAAAGAGCCACTGGCAACTTTGCCACGCTTCCAAACTGCCGTGGGTGAGATAGAAGCACTGCTATTTGCTAATAATAGATTGATTTATAGCTTGGCTGAAGATATTGACAAGGACGAGTATCAGCCTAACGTAGTATTACAGACACAAGCTGTTAAATATATGACCACAACTAACTCGATTCGGGCTGTGGAGATTGCCTTAGAACTGACTGGTAATCCTGGTTTGTTGAAAAAGAATCCTTTAGAGCGACACTACCGTGACGTTCTATGCAGCCGTATCCATACACCGCAGAATGATGTTATTTGCCAGTCATTAGGGAAGTCGGTGCTGAAAGTCAAGTGATTGGGGACTGGGGATTGGGGAGTGAGTAAGAGTTTTACTAGTGCCCAATACTTCTCTACCTTGGGCTGCGCCCTAAGCGTAGCTATACCGCAGGCTTTACGGCTACGCTCAGTACAAGTGCCCAAGCTCAATATTTAGTACTTTGTCAAATGCTGCACTTAGCGATCGCATCATTAAAAGTATTGTCCCACAGAGGTTTCACACTAACCTTAGCTGGGAGGACACCAGCTTCCGCAAAGGTGTCAGCTACCTCTTGCTGTGAGGCGATCGCTTCATCGGAGGTAGGGAGAACCTGAACATGGCGTTGTTTTTCTTCCTGCTTTGCTTGTTCTAGGATAATGCTTTCATCTATGCCGATAGCTGAAGCATAACTTTTTGCCCAGGTTTCCAAATTCGATTCGCGCCAAGCTTGTGACTTTTTAATCCTACAGAGGAAGTCAGCGATGTCTACGACGGGCTGCGCCTACGCAGCGTTTTTGCCTGGGTCTTTGATCGCACTGGGAGCGCCTACAATCATGAAGTTACCACTCAAGATATCCTTTGCAGACTTCAGTTCTCTGGCGCCATTGTTTTTAGCTTGCGGGATCGAATAACCGTAGGTAGCCCAGCCATCTAGATCACCTTTCCTGAAGGCAGAAAGTCCGTCGGGTATGGAGAGGGCGATCGCATCAATATCCTTCAAAGTCAGACCAACTTCCTTTAACATCTTGATCAAGAAGTAATGGGCTGTCGTAGCTTTGATGTAAGCAACTTTCTTCCCTTTCAGGTCTGCGATCGTTTTAGCTGTAGAATTCTTTGGCACAAGCACAGTTTGTCCGATAGTTGGGCCCTTAGTGGCTGCAATAATCTTCACCGCATCCTGAGTCCCGATCGCAAAAATTGGTGGAGTCTCACTACACGATGCAATATCAATGGCATTGGCATTGATTGCTTGCACCATAAGATTACCTCCAGTAAACTGTGTAAACTGAGTTTTGTAGGGAAAATTATCTAGTCCAGCTAACTTCAACTGGAGCTCCCAACCACCTTAAACTTTGCTACTCTCCCATTTCATTTTGAATTTTCAAAGGGACTGGGTATTAGGGCAGAGAGGCAGAAGATTAAAAGTTAAATTCTTTACCAATGCCCAATGCCCAATATTTAGTATCCTGCTTCTTTGTTTACTACATTTCGTAACGGCTGACCAGCTTGGTAACGCTTCAGATTGTCGATAAATAGCGCTATTGAACGCTGTTTACTTTTTGGTGAATACCCGGAAGTATGAGGTGTGATAAAGATGTTAGGAAGTGACCACAAAGGACTTTCTGGTGGTAGCGGTTCTGAGTTAACTGTGTCTAATGCTGCACCTGCAATCCAACCTTCTGTGAGCGCTTTTATTAATGCTGATTCATCGACTACGCCACCGCGAGCAATATTAATTAGATAGGCATGTTTTGGGAGCGATCGCAATACCGATTCATCAATAAATTCTTTGGTTTCTGGAGTTAGTGGTGTCGCAATAACTACATAATCAACCCCTGGGAGGAGGTCTCGCCATTCATCAGCGCCGACTACTTTATCAAAATTTGGTAGCTCTTGGGGATGACGCCGACTGCCAATAATTCTTAAGCCGAAAGGTTTAGCACGAGCGGCAATTTCTTGACCAATACCACCAGCACCAATAATTAGCAAGGTTGCATCTGTCAACTCTTCGATAGCGAAACCTCTTTTCCAGTGACGTTCTGCTTGTGAAGCATACAATTCCTGTAGATGCTTGGCATGAGCCAGTATATAAGTGATTACAAATTCTGCGATCGGAATCCCATGCACTCCGGCCCCATTTGTGAGGATAATATCTCTTTCCAAATAAGTTGGTGTCAGGATGTGATTCACGCCTGCATTTGGTGCATGATGCCAACGCAGTGCAGGTGCTGCTTCTATTATTTTATGCAGCGTCGGACTTCTGGATAAAAACCAACTGAAATAAACTTCAGCATCGCTAGCATCCCCCTCTAAATTTCCTTCAATATCTACCCTGACAACCTCTGTATCAGGTGGTAGATGAGGCTCAATGTCGGCAACGAGATCGAGCGGTAAAATCAGCTTCATTGTAAATTACCTCTTCTTTATTTACAGGGCTATCTTTAGAAATTGTCTCTGTTTGATTAAAAAAATTAAATGCCCTTTTTTCTTAGTCTCAATCATGATATTTAGTAAAATTTAAGATATTTTTATTTAATCTGTAAACGCATTAACTTCAGATCAAAATATTTCTGATTAGATTTATATGCCATTTCCTCTATTCCATATATTTGAAATCCTAATAATAAATAAAGTTGTTTTGCTGAAAAATTATTTTTCACAATCTTAAGTAATAATACTTCTACTTCGTTAATAGCTTTTGCTTTTTCAATTAATTCATTTAGTAATAATTTACCTATACTTTGTCTTCGATATTCTTGTTTAACATACATACTACTAATATATGCTTTATGCCTGAGTTTTATTCTTGATTCTTGGTGAAACGCAACTATTCCAATTAACTTTTTATCCTCAAAGCAGCCCAAAATAAAGTTATTGTTATTTTCTGGTATTCTATCCCGAAATTGTTCTATCGTCTTATTTTTTTCTTCAGGATACGATGTGCCAAATGAATCTGGATTTTTATATAAAGCTTCGTAAGGATTTAGGTCATACCAAAATCTCTACAATCGTTTACTGATAATACTTTCGGAGGATTAGCCACAAATTTATATTCTCAATAAGAATTGCATAAGGACTATTTTTTCGTGTCTTATTGCGACTAAAGGTATGTTAATAAGTCAAAGTCGAATTTTAAACTGGCTCTGTGACTGGGTTTCAAACACCTGAATCCTTACAAAGCTTCTAATCTGATCTGTCTATAATCTTCTGCATCATCCTTTGTTAATTTTCTAATTATCATTAAATTAAATATAAATAATAGATATTGATGTTTATTTTAAAGAAAGCTATGGATCTTCATTACTTAGTATGCTAAATCGATCTTATCAAAAGCATGAAACCCTTGCTAGGCATCAATAGCAGTTGTTATTACTAAGCTTTTATACTTATACGCGAAATTTAGGCTTTTTACCTGGATTTTAAAGTCAAGTTCTGATGCTTAACTAAAGATTCAGCATAACAGGTACGGAAGATCCAAAGCTATATAAGTTAACAATTATTATGTTTTACTTTGTCTAGTTTGTGAATATAGAAAAAATCACCCAGAACCGTAGAGAGGAGAGTTGAGAAGTATTTTAAGTATTCATAAATAATTTTCGATTCCTATAGCTGCTTTTTAAGAGGAAGTTTTCTTCTCGAAGTAGCCTATTTTACCGCAGCTACATCAAGCATTATATTAATCAACTAACGAAAGCTAAATCTCAACTACTCAACTGCAACAATTGGTTATTTGGTTGAGTACCTTCATGGCTCATTACTCGCTTGAGAATTGCTTCTCTGATATTGACAAACATTTCGCTACTTCTATCTCGCGGGCGTGAAAGTCTCACAGGCAGATCAAGAGAAATTTGCCCTTCTTCAATCACTATCACTCGGTCTGCCAACGCCACAGCCTCTTCCACATCGTGTGTAACCAAAAACGCAGTAAATCTTCGCTCTTGCCATAAGTTCTCAATCAAGTGCTGCATTTCTTGGCGAGTTAAAGCATCCAATGCTCCCAAAGGTTCATCTAGCAACAACAAACGGGGCTGACTGACTAATGCTCTTGCTAATGATACCCGTTGCCGTTGTCCACCAGATAAGACATATGGCCACTCATCAGCCCGATCTTTGAGTCCGACTTTATCGAGTGCCCACAAAGCTTTTTCACGCCAATTACCTTCCAAGCCTAATCCCACATTCTGAACAACGCGCTTCCACGGCAGCAAGCGAGGCTCTTGAAACATCACTGTTACGAAGCGGCTGAGTCTATGCAGGGGTTCTCCATCTAGTAGTATTCCGCCTGAAGTCGCTTTATCTAATCCTGACACAAGACGCAATAAGGTACTCTTACCGCAACCACTACGTCCGACAATAGCGACAAACTCACCTGCTTTAACTTCTAAATTCAGCGAGTTTAAAACAGTTTTTTTACCAAAAGCCTTCGTCAAATCCAAAATACTTAGTTGTGTACCTTGTATATTAGAATTCACTTGCAAAATCTCCTTTTTTAGAACAATCATAATTTAATTATTTGATGAGACATTGAAGAAAGCAAATCACATTAAAAATGAATATAAGTCAAAAGTTAAAATCAATAATTTTCAACTTTTGACTTTGGTAAATTTGGCATTTATGACTTTTGATAATTGGGGTTCCAAGCCAAGAATTTTGTTTCTAATCCTCTAGCGATCGCATCTGCTAATTTACCCAGCAACGCATAGATCACAATACTCAAAACCACAACATCGGTTTGCATAAACTCACGGGCATTCATTGCCATATAGCCAAGGCCAGAATCTGCTGCGATCGTTTCAGCCACAATTAGTGTCAGCCACATAATCCCCAAGGAATAACGGACACCAATCAGAATCGAAGACAAGGCTCCTGGAAAAATGATTTGCCCCAGAAGTTGTGGTGTTTTCAATCCATAAACTTTCCCCATTTCAATCAGTCCAGGGTCAACACTGCGGATGCCATGAAATGTATTGAGATATAACGGGAAAAATACACCCATAGACACTAGAAATAATCTAGCTTGATCGCCAATACCAAACCAGAGAATTACCAGCGGAATTAATGCTAAATTAGGGATAGTGCGGAGCATTTGCAGGGAACTATCTAATAACTTTTCTGCAACACGAGAAAAGCCATTGAGCAATCCCAAACCGAACCCAATACTGCCACCAACTATAAAACCAGATATCGCCCGCCCAGCGCTAATTCCTATATGTTGAAAAAGTTCTCCAGTGGAGGCTAGTCTAATCGCTGTAGCAATTACGCTACTTGGGGCTGGTAAAATTCTGGTTGAGAGTAAACCAGTTCTGGAAGCAAGTTCCCAAAGTACTAGCACTAGAACAGGCACAATCCAAGGCACTATTTTCTGGATCTGCGGGTTGTCTAACACCTCGCTCAGGGATATATTATTGTTACTTTTGGTGTGTTTAAGGGTAATAGTCATGGAATTTGGGATTTTGGATTTTAGACTTCGTCGTCAGTGCTCAGTCGAACGATTTTAGATTTCTACAAGGATGAATCTAGAAGCATCAAATTTTAGATTTTAAATTTGGTGTTTTTGCTTAATCCCAAATCCCAAATCTAAAATTTTGCATATTCATGAGGCACTCGTTAGTTGTTTAGCAAATTTTTCATTAGCGACAATTTCGCCAACAGGACTCAAAACTTGTGGCGTTAAAGGTGCAGGTTCGTTCTGCAAAGCTAGACGGGGAAATAATAATTCAGCAGTGCGATACGCTTCTTCTAAATGCGGATATCCAGAGAAAACGAAAGTTTCTATGCCCAAATTGCAATATTCCAGCATCCTAGCGGCAACAGTGTCGGGGTCTCCAACTAGGGCCGTACCAGCACCACCCCGCACCAATCCAATTCCTGTCCACAGGTTGGGGCTAATCTCTAGGGTTTTTCGATTACCACTATGTAGTTGACTCATGCGCCGCTGTCCTTCAGAATCAGAACTAGCTAAATCTTTCTGAGCTTTTGCGAGCGCATCCTCATCCACATACTTAATTAGCTCATTGGCAGCATCCCAAGCCGCAGACTCGGTTTCTCGCACAATTACATGCAAGCGAATCCCAAAACTTACTGTTCTACCTTGTTCAGCCGCCAATTTTCGGACTTCGGCAATCTTTTGAGCCACTTGTTGTGGAGGTTCGCCCCAAGTCAGGTAAACATCAATATGTTTAGCAGCAACCCGCTTGGCAGCAGCAGATGAGCCACCAAACCACAAAGGTGGATAGGGTTTTTGAACTGGTGGGAATAAGAGCTTACCGCCTTTGATATCCAGGTAGTTTCCTTTAAAATCGACTGTTTCCCCGCTGACGATACCCCGCCAAACTGTGAGAAATTCATCGGTTAAATCATAGCGATCGTCATGACTTAGATGCAAGCCATCCCCAGCCAGTTGCACAGGATCTCCACCTGTCACCACATTAATCAACAATCTTCCTTTAGAAATCCGGTCAAATGTTGCTGCCATCCGTGCAGCAGCACCTGGGGAAGTAATTCCTGGGCGAATTGCCACCAGAAATTTCATCTGCTTGGTGACAGATATGAAAGCGGCGGCAGTTATCCAAGCATCTTCACAAGAACTCCCTGTCGGTAACAATGCGCCCGTGTAGCCTAAACTATCCACAGCTTGGGCAATTTGCTGCAAATAATCAGGTGTGGCAACACGAGAGCCAATATCTGTGCCTAAATAGCGTCCGTCATGAGATCCAGTAGGAATAAACCAGAGAATTTGCATGTTTGTCAGGGTATGAGGGCTAATAACTACGATAAATCGACACAATTACCGTAGTTTTTAATCAGTATTTTACAAGAAATTATTTAAAAAACCAGTATAGATTAACGATTCATAAAGAATAACTGCCCACAAAATTGACTTTCTCGCGGGTAATCCTGTTAATCATGACACTTTTGCCGCAAGAATAGCTGTCGTCAAGAACACAAGTTTTGTGTAATTACCCACATTTGTGCAACTCCCAAGTAGGTTAAGTCTCCGTCGAATGGTGATTTCTCACCCTTAACGTTGACGCGCTTGTTTTCAGCGTAAGGAACTGTTGGATCTTTGTTAAAGAAAAAAGTCTTTGGGCTAGAAAGTAAAGTTAGTGCCGAGAGCACCTACCCAAATCGGATCGTTGTTATTGTTATGTTCTGGTTTGGTTATCAGATAAAAATCTGGAGTAATACTGATGTTGTCATTCACCCGGTAGGTGTAGAAAGCCTCTAGGTGTAAAGAGGTACTTGGATCTTCTCGAAGAAGCCCAGCGCTATTTCTATAATTACTACTTGTGACTTTAGGCGGTATCCCAACGATAATCCCACCCAGATTGCCTTTCTTAAACAAGTCTGGTAAACCAACTGTCAGGGCAGTATTAATGATCGTCGCATCACTATCACCACCTCTGTTTTGATGGGCACGTGTATAGCCGAACCAACCACCTAAACTCAAGCTGCGAGTAGCTCTCCAGTTAAATTGAAATCCAAAGTTATTGGTTGTTGTGGAGTTTTGTTCAAAAGGATTTCTGGCGAAAGCGCTACCTGTACCACCAGTGACGTTAAAATTCGGGTCAGCACCAGTAGTGTTATCGCTATAGTATTTACGGGTGTAGGTCAGCCCAATATCTAGCTGGCGACTGGGCGATACAGTTAGCTGTACAACTGCCGTATTGGTGCCATTGAAAAGTCCTTTGCCGCTGACTACTTGATTAACTTTAGAGTCATCTGCTATGTAACCTAAGCTTAATTGCAATTGATTGCTAAACTTATAAGCCAAAGCTGCACCAGCACCATCAAAATCAGGTCGGTAAACAGTAGGGTTGAATGCGGAAAATCGGGAAATAGCACCATTTAACCCGCCAATGGAGCCATTTAAGGTGGGATTAAAAGTCGCAGGAGCAAGTGCTCTAGGCCCGATCCAAACAATGGCATTTTTGCCTAGAGGAAAACGATATACCAACTGACTAAGATACGTATCAGTTCTCCCTTCACCATCAATGGTAAAACGGGTCATGGCGGTTCCCGTAGTAGCCGTCAAGTTAGGAATGTTATTTCCCGCTGTTACAAGAGTGGTTAATTGATCTCTGCCAGTAAAGCTCGTTTGAAAGTTAAGTCTGGCACGGTAAGCAAAGAAGGTTTGAGGTCTATCGAACTTAAGTACTTTATGTCCTAACATTGGCTATCAGCACAAAATACTTTAAAAAGCAAGTCTCTTGGGAGAGATAAAAAAGTTTATTTTACATAACTTTACGTTTAAATTTATTTGCTCAAATGCTTGCTTTTTGTCCAAAACTGTGAAAAACTTTGTTATGTTATAAACTACGGTTTACCTATCAAGTTGAAGTAGTTAGTTTGATACCAATCTGGTGGCAACTTGTCTTAAGGAGCCGCAAATTAAGGCTACTAGCAAGCCATCAAGTAGATAGGCAAACAGGTTTGGGAATATTTTGCAGCATCGATGGGGTGAAGACTTGATGCTTAAGACTTTATCGATGGGGGGAAATGGTAGATGCTGAAGACGTTAACAACCGATTTTGAACTCGACCTCCAAACAGATGTGCTTGTAATTGGAGGTGGGCCAGCAGGAACTTGGGCGGCATGGAGTGCTGCATCAAGTGGAGCTAGAGTTGTGCTTGTAGACAAAGGATACTGTGGTACAACTGGATGCGCTGCTGCGTCTGGTAATGGTGTGTGGTACGTCCCACCCGACCCAGAAGTACGAGAAACAGCAAAGGCAAGTCGGGAATCATTGGGTGGTTTTTTATCTGATCGCCACTGGATGGATCGGGTACTGAATCAGACCTATGTAAACGTTAATCAGTTAGCAGAGTGGGGTTATCCCTTTCCTACTGACGATGAAGCTAAACCCTATCGGCGATCGCTGCAAGGTCCAGAGTATATGCGGCTGATGCGGCGACAAATCCAAAGGGCAGGAGTCAAAATTTTAGACAACAGCCCCGCCTTAGAACTATTGGTTGATGACGATGGTGCTGTTGCTGGTGCAACAGGTATGAATCGTCAGACTGGTAGTAAATGGGTAGTGCGATCGCCAGCCACGATCATTGCTACAGGCGGCTGTGCATTCTTGAGTAAAGCGTTAGGATGCAACGTCCTGACAGGGGATGGTTATCTCATGGCGGCTGAAGCAGGTGCCGAGATGTCGGGTATGGAATTTTCCAATGCTTATGGCATCTCCCCCGCTTTTTCTTCAGTTACCAAAACCCTGTTCTATAATTGGGCAACCTTCACCTACGAAGATGGTACTGTGATTCCGGGGGCAAGCTCTCATAGACGTTCAGTAATTGCCCAGACATTGTTGCAACAGCCAGTTTACGCCATCATAGACAAAGCGGCTGAATCAATGCGGGCATCTATGCGTTTAGCACAGCCTAACTTCTTTTTACCCTTTGACCGTGCAGGCATTGATCCATTTACCCAACGTTTCCCTGTGACTCTGCGTTTAGAGGGAACCGTGCGCGGTACGGGAGGAATTCGGATTGTAGATGAGAGTTGTGCCAGTTCTGTACGGGGACTCTACGCGGCTGGAGATGCTGCCACACGCGAACTGATTTGTGGCGGATTCACTGGTGGTGGTAGCCACAACGCGGCTTGGGCAATATCTTCTGGCTATTGGTCAGGTCAATCGGCTGCTGAATATACTCGCAGTTTGGGAGAACAGAAAACTCAACGCCAAGTTAAGGGTGTTGGAGAAGTATTATTACACAGTGGGAGCGATCGCTCTCAAATAGCAACTGATGAAGTGATTCAGGCAGTCCAAGCTGAAGTATTTCCCTACGAAAAGAACTATTTCCGTACCGAACAAGGTTTAACCGAGTCTTTGGGTAGGCTAAATTATCTTTGGCAAGAACTCCGCAGTAGCCAGGTAACGTCAGAGAAAGAGCTAATCCGGGCGCGAGAAGCTGCGGCGATGGTAGCCACAGCGCGATGGATGTACAGCAGTGCCATTGAACGTAAAGAAACTCGTGGTATGCACAGACACTTAGACTATCCAGAACTTGATGCTAACCAGCAACATTACTTAATTAGTGGCGGATTAGATCAAGTCTGGGTTAAGGTTCAGCCTTTAGAGAGTACAGAAAAGTTACCATCTAAAATAGGAGCATTAGTGTGATTGAGTTGGTCAGCGAGTCACGGTGCATAAATTGTAATATCTGCGTGAACATTTGCCCGACTAACGTGTTTGACCGTGTACCTGATGCACCGCCAAGCATTGCTAGACAGAGTGACTGCCAAACCTGTTATATGTGCGAATTATATTGTCCAGTTGACGCTCTTTATGTAGCACCAGAAAGTGACATGCAGACTTCAGTCAACGAGGCAGAATTGGTAGAAGTCGGGCTACTGGGTAGTTACCGTGAAAACGTCGGTTGGGGACATAAACGTACTTCAAAAGCAAAAGTCGATCAAACATTCCAAATTTTGAAGCAGATGAAATAGTACAGCGGAGAAAAGAGTCATGCTGTCGTTCAAAGTAGGAACAGGTTCTATCAGTAAAAATATAGCCATTTTCAATTTGGTGAGGTACAGAGATGCAGACAGACCTAACCCCCTAACCCCCTTCCCGACGCGGGAAGGGGGAAAAATTCAAAGCCTCTCTCCTTTTAGGAGAGAGGTTTGGAGAGAGGTCAAAACTGTACCTCACCCAATCAGAAACCGCTATAAACTTCCTTCCAGATTATCAACCTCAGTGGCTTGTGTCCTACTGCTACTAACTACAGCATGTAGCCAAGGCGAAACTAAATCTGCTCAATCCATTGAAGCGATTAATGCTAAGAGTGCTAGCGCTGTAGCTGCATCTAATAGCATTTCTACCCTACGTATAGGTTATGTAGGTAGTGTAGAACCTACAGGGCCACTTGGTTGGGCAAAGAAAAAGGGAATATTAAATCGTGAACTGCAAAAATTAGGATTTAAAAACATTACTTTTGCGCGATTTCCTAACGGGCCGGATCTAAATGAAGCGCTTGTCGCAGGTCAATTAGATGTTGGTTCTTTAGGAGATACACCAGCCATAGTTTTGAGAGCTAGGGGTGTGGAAACTCGATTGCTGCGGATCACCCAATTTAATACAACCGCCTGGCTAGTTGCGAAAAAGAATGGCCCGCGATCGCTGGCTGAACTTAAAGGTCAGAAAATAGCTACCCAAAAAGGTTCTTATATGCATCGATACCTGCTGGGTCTGTTAGCTGAAGCTAAAATTGCCAAAGATGTAAAAGTTGTCCACTTGATGACTACTGAGGCAAAAGCGGCTTTAGAACATGGTGATGTAGCTGCTTATGCAACTTCAAGTGATCTGGGGCCTTTTCTGAAATCACAAGGGTTTCCAGTGATTGATTCTTCGGCAAATCATCAGGGTCTTTCAGGAACATCATTAGTTGTAGCGACTGAAAGCTTTCTGGCTAAACAGCCTGATTTTCCTCAGAAGTTTAATGCAATTCTCACAGAAGCAACCAAGGATTTAAAAGCTAATTCTGAAGAATATTATCAGTACCACGCCCAAATTACCAAATATCCCGTCGATATCATCAAAGTATCGTTCCCACTCCAACAGGTGTCAGAAGAACCATTACCAGCCGAGGGTGTGAAACTTTTAGAAGGCACTAAGAATTTTTTAGTTTCGCAGGGTTTAGCAAAGTCGAATTTTAAATTAACAGATTGGGTTGTGAACAAACAACAGCGTTAATTTTATCTGTCATCCCAGATGCGGGAGTAGGGGAAGCAGAAATCAGTGACTTTTCTAAGCAAGAAAAACAGATTTTTGTAATTAAGTCTTTCAAAAACGCAATTTTTAGCATCAAAGGCTTAACTCCCAAGCTTAAAGGCTTAACTCCCAAGCTCAAAGGCTTAACTTCCAAGCTTAAAGGCTTAACTCCCAAGCTTAAAGGCTTAACTCCCAAGCTTAAAGGCTTAACTTCCAAGCTTAAAGGCTTAACTTCCAAGCTTAAAGGCTTAACTTCCAAGCTTAAAGGCTTAACGTTCCAAGCTCAAAGGCTTAACTCCCAAGCTTAAAGGCTTAACTCCCAAGCTTAAAGGCTCAAAGGCTTCCTACTTCCCTCGTGACCAATAATTCCCTGATGTACAGAGCTAATAAATTTATCTGTCAAATCAATCCAAAATCTAAAATCCAAAATTGTTTGACCAATTCATTTGAAAATTTAGGTAACATGATATGACTATTGCACTAGACCGTCCACAAAAAACCAAGTCTGCTCAAATTCGGGAAAAACTGGGTTATCCGATTATTGACACCGATGTACATACCCAAGAGTTTCCCCCAGCATTTTTGGACTATTTAGAGCAAGTTGCTGGAACTGCGATCGCACAACGTTTTCAAGAACACTTACCTGGTGCATCTCGCTCTAAATGGTTCAACCAATCTTGGGAAGAACGCCGCACTCACCGCACAGCCCGCCCTCCCTTCTGGACTCGTCCCACCAATGATCCCCTAAATTTAGCTACCGTTAGTTTGCCAAAGTTGCTGCACGAGCGCTTACAAGAAGCAGGTACAGACTTTGCCGTTGTGTACCCGAACTTGGCAACTATGGCACTACATATCGGCAATGAAGAAATGCGGCGGGCTGTTTGCCGTACAGCTAACACTTACCACGCTGATATTTTCCGTCCTTATAGCGATCGCTTAACACCCATTGCTTCCATCCCAATGAATACGCCCGAAGAGGCGATCAAAGAGTTGGAATATGCGGTAAAGATTCTGGGACTCAAAGCAATTCAAATCCCCGGACATATCCGCCGCCCGATTCCCGCTTTTGAGAAGTATGGCGAAGAAGTAGCCAACGAAGCCATCTGGATTGACACCTTTGGCTTGGATAGCAAATATGATTACGATCCCTTCTGGGCGAAGTGCGTAGAACTGAAAGTTGTACCCACCACCCACTCTTCTGGTATGGGTTGGATAAATCGGCGTTCGATTAGCAATTACCAATACAACCATATTGGTCACTTTGCTTCGGCTGCGGAAGCATTATGTAAATCTTTATTCTTTGGTGGTGTAACTCACCGCTTCCCCACACTCAAGTTTGCCTTTTTAGAAGGAGGTGCAGCTTGGGGTGCTAGTTTGTACACCGATTTGATTTGGCACTGGGATACCCGCAATAAAGATCATATGGTGGAAAATAACAATCCTGCCAATGTTAATTATGAAGAACTGCTGGAACTCTATACCCGTTATGGTGATGAATTAGTACATGATCGTTTGGATCAGCTAGGTAGCGGTCTAGGTTTCCACGCTGACTTAATATCTCCTCTAGAGCCAGGTGATTTGGATGAATTCGCCGTAGCAGGAGTTACAAAACCAGAGGATATCCGCGATCGCTTCTTAAATCATTTCTACTTTGGCACAGAATCAGATGATACCCGTGTAGCTCAAGCTTTTAACCGCAAAGCTAATCCTTATGGCGATCGTGTTAAAGCATTTTTAGGTTCCGATTCTGGTCACTGGGACGTTCCTGATATTACTGCGATCACAGCTAATACCTATTCAATGGTAGAACGCAAGATTATCAGCGAAGAAGATTTGCAATATTTCCTGTCAATTCATCCCTTGGAGTTATACACCAGCCTGAATAGTGATTTCTTCAAAGGTACGGCTGTCGAGAAAGCCGCAGATGAATTTTTGGCTGCGAAAGGGAGTAGGGGCTAGGCAATACGGTTCGGTTTAAGAGACGCGATAAATCGCCGTCTCTACAAAGGATTGATTCTTGTAAAGACGGCGATTTATCGCGTCTTTGCCAATGCCTATAAACATTTGATGAGGGTAAACTATTATGACGATCGCTCTAGACCGCCCACAAAAAACCAGGTCTGCTCAAATTCGGGAAAAACTTGGTTATCCAATCATTGACACTGATGTACATACCCAGGAATTTGAACCAGCAGTCTTGGATTATTTAGAGCAAGTTAGTGGAACTGCGCTTGTAGAGCGTTTTAAAGAGAATTTACCAGGATCTTCCATCTTTAAGTGGTATAAACAAACTTGGGAAGAACGTTTTGCTTATCGCAGCAATCGCCCTAACTGGTGGGGTCGTCCCACAAAAAATACTTTGAATTTGGCTACCATTAGCTTACCCAAGTTGCTGCATGAGCGCTTGCAAGAAGCAGGTACAGACTTTGCTGTGGTGTACCCCAACTTGGCAACTTTGACCCCGAATATCGGTAACGAAGAAATGCGGCGGGCTGTTTGTCGGGCAGTTAACACCTACCATGCTGACATTTTCCGCCCTTATAGCGATCGCCTAACACCCATTGCCGCGATTCCACTGCACACTCCCGAAGAAGGGATTGAAGAGTTAGAATATGCGGTAAATGTTCTGGGACTTAAAGCGATTCAAATCCCTGGTTATGTTCGTCGTCCAATTCCTGCCTTTGAGAAGTATGGCAAAGAAGTCGCTAACGAAGTGGTTTGGATTGATAACTTTGGCTTAGATAGCCAGTATGATTACGATCCATTCTGGGCTAAGTGCGTAGAACTCAAAGTTGTTCCCACAACTCACGCTTCTAGCCAAGGTTGGACAACTCAGCGTTCTGTTACCAACGCCCAGTACAATCACATTAATCACTTTGCCTTTGCAGCAGAAGCATTATGCAAATCGCTGTTCTTTGGTGGAGTTACCGCCGCTTCCCGCAATTAAAGTTTGCCTTCTTAGAAGGTGGTTCAGCTTGGGGTGCTAGTCTATACGCTGATATTATTTGGCATTGGGAAACCCGCAACAAACAACATTTGTTGTCAAATAACAATCCTGCAATTATCGATAAGGAAACATTAGTAGAGTTGTACACCCGCTACGGTGGCGAACTTGTAGATGGACGCTTAGATAAAATTGGTGACGGTTTAGGATTCCACCATCAACTATTGTCTCCCGAAGATCCAGGCGAACTTGATGAATTTGAACTAGCAGGAATTGATCAGCCAGAAGATGTGCGCGATCGCTTCTTGAATCATTTCTACTTCGGTACGGAATCAGATGATACCCGTGTATCCCAAGCTTTTAATCGTGCTGCGAATCCCTTTAGCGATCGTGTTAAAGCCTTCTTGGGTTCTGATTCTGGTCACTGGGATGTACCGGATATCACCGCCGTTACTGCCAACGCCTACTCAATGGCAGAACAGGAAATCATTACCGAAGAAGACCTGCGCTACTTCCTCTCAATCCATCCTTTGGAGTTGTACACCAGTCTCAATCAAGACTTCTTCAAGGGTACAGGTGTTGAGAAAGCCGCAGATAAATTTCTAGCGACTGGGGACTAGGGGCTGGAGACTAAGTAAAAGTTTTCCCAGTCCCCAGTACCCAATCCTCAACAGTGTTCCATGTTCCATTTCCTCTGTTCATTTGTGGGGTGGGTTTTGCCCACTCTACATTTCTCCTAAAATTCTGCATCTAATTGCTGCCTACTGCTGAAACAATTACTAAGGATGATTTGATTATGGTGCTAGACATTACAAAACCAAAGGACTACATTGACCTAGCAGCTTCTTTATCCAAGGAACTTGCTCAATCCGCAGTTGAACGGGATGCTAAAGCCGGAGTTCCAGAAGAGGAAATTAATAAACTGCGTGAGAGTAGCCTGCTATCACTGATTGTACCTAAGCAATATGGTGGAATTGGTGCAACTTGGATTGATGCCTTAAAAATTGTTAGAAAACTGTCAAAAGCAGATGGATCAATTGGTCAGTTGTATGGTAATCATCTCAACTTAACGGCTTTGGGTCACGTTTCCGGCACGCCAGCCCAAAAGGCAAAATATTATAGAGAAACTGCTAAGAATAACTTATTTTGGGCGAATGCTATCAATACGCGGGATACTAGGCTGAAAATTAACCCAGAAGGTGAAAATTTTCGGGTTAATGGTCTTAAAAGCTTTGGTACGGGTATTTCTGTTGCAGATTATCGGGTATTCTCCGCTTTGGAAGATGGTGTAGAATTGCCCTTTATATTCATAATTCCTAAAGACAGGGAAGGGTTAGTTTCCAATCAAGATTGGGACAATATCGGTCAACGTCGCACTGATAGCGGTAGTTATACATTTAACAATGTCTTAGTAGAGAAAGATGAGATTTTGGGGCCACCTAATCCCCCTGATAGCGCCTTCTCAACTTTTCTTGGGATTATTGCCCAGCTAACAAAAACCAACGTTTATCTGGGAGTTACTAAAGGAGCCTTTGCCGCTGCTCGTGAGTACACTAAAACTACTACTAAACCGTGGATTACATCAGGGGTAGATAGTGCGACTCAAGACCCATATATTCTGCATCATTACGGTGATTTTTGGATTGAAATCCAAGCTGCGATCGCTCTAGCCGACCAAGCAGCCTTGAAGGTGCAAGCAGCATGGGACAAGGATGCAGCACTCACTCATCAAGAGAGGGGAGAAGTAGCGATCGCAGTTTCCGCAGCCAAGGCATTAGCTACCCGTGTAGGTATAGATATTACCAACCGCATCTTTGAAGTTACCGGAACTCGCGCCACTGCAACCAAATATGGATTTGACCGTTACTGGCGGGATTTACGAACCTTTACCCTCCACGATCCTGTGGACTACAAATTGCGAGCGATCGGCGATTGGGTACTCAACGATCAGCTACCCGTGATTACACAATATTCTTAGGGCATGGGGCATGGGGCATGAGGAAAAATTATTTGCTTCTCCATTTCCTTACTCCTTACTCTCCAATGCCCAATATTTAAGCTGTCTACTCGCTGTCTTGTAGGGTGGGCGTTCTATAATCTCCACCTTACTTACTTAAATCCAAAATCTAAAATCTAAAATCCAAAATTGATATGACTCAACTAAAAACACTTCCTACCTATGATCCAAGTTTATTTGAAGGAGCCGCTGAGGGCTACGCTCAATATAGAACTAAATACCCACCTGTTGTATTCGACAAACTAGCCGAAATATTTAATCTTAATGGTCAAGGACGACTCCTTGACTTAGGTACTGGGCCAGGATTAATTTCAATTCCTCTGCGAACCAGATTTGAGGAAGTTGTTGCGATCGATCCCGATCCAGAAATGATTGCAGAAGCTAAACGGCAAGCAGCAGCAGTAGGAGCAAATAATATTACTTGGTTAAAACAAGGAGCAGAGTTCATCGACTCTAGTTTCGGGACATTCAAGTTAGCCACTATTGGTAGAGCTTTTCACTGGATGGAACGCGAACTCGTACTTGAACGCCTTTATGAATTGCTTACTGATGATGGTGGACTAGCACTGCTTAACACTGGTGACAACCCTTGGGAAAGCAATCTACCTTGGAAACAAGCTGCTGTGGGAGTAGTGAAGAAATGGTTAGGTGAAGAGCGGCGGACTGGACAACGAGGACAAGGCACTCGTAAGCCAGTCGATCCTCCCCATGAAGTCGTAATTGGCAATTCGGCTTTTGTTCGTCAAGAAGTCTATGAAGTGCCATTTGAAAAATCTTGGACTCTCGATAGCTATCTCGGTTACTTATACACTACAGCCTTTTCTCTCAAAATTTTCTATGGCGATAACGCCCCAGCATTTGAAACGGATCTTAGAGAAGCGCTATTAGCAGTTGAGCCGTCTGGACATTTTACAGAAGAACTCAAAGCTACAATCCTAGTTGCTTGGAAGCACTAGCAAAATTGAACACGAACAAGACAAAGTTGCACTCACAAGTTTCAACCTTCCATTAGCACGACATTGGAGTGGGCCCTTCTCACTCCACTTCCTAAATTTTTCCCTCCTAACTATTAAATTTTCAGTTCATCGAGTTCCTTATAGGGTGGGTTATACCCACTCTATTTCCTAACTTCAGACATTAAAAAAAATTATTTTTATTTATTAAAAAGTTCTCCCCGATGACCGATATGCATTACATAAGCGAATTTAACCAATTCAAAAAACTGAGCTACAAAAAATTTGAATTTTACAAGGAAGTGTCATAATGTCAAAGCAAATGCACTTGGCTGGCTTCATGCACGCTTCCCATGTTGTTCACAGTCATGGCATCTGGCGTCATCCCAAAACACATTCAGGTTTTCTCCAACCAGAGTATTATCAAAATGTCGCCCGTACTTTAGAACGCGGTAAGTTTGATTTAGTTTTCTTCGCAGATATTTTGGCGCTTCCAGACCGCTATGGCAACAGTTTTGAAACCAGCATCAAGTATGGTACTCAAGGTGCTGTCACCTTAGATCCTGTTCTAGTTGCGACGACAATGGCTGTTGCTACCCAAAAAATCGGAGTGGGTGTAACACGTTCTGCAACATACTATGCTCCCTACGATTTAGCCAGGACATTTGCGACATTAGATCACCTTTCTAAAGGTCGGGCCGCTTGGAATGTTGTCACCTCTAGTGGTGATGGTACAGCCCAAAATTTTGGTATAGAAAAACATTTAGAACATGACACACGTTACGATCGCGCTGATGAATTTATCGAAGCTACCTTTAAACTTTGGGATAGCTGGAAAGAAGGTGCATTAGTTTTAGATAAAGAAAATGGAATTTTTGCCGATCCTACTAAAGTCGATTACGTTCACCACTCTGGAAAATGGCTCAAAACGAGAGGGCCTTTAACAGTTCCTCGCACCCCCCAAGGTCGTCCAGTAATCATCCAAGCCGGTTCTTCTGGACGTGGTAAAGAATTTGCGGCTCGTTGGGCAGAAACCATTTTCACATCTCCACTCACACCCGCTGATATGAAAACTTTCTACAAAGATGTGAAATCGCGGATGGGAAAATATGGACGTGATCCAGAAGATTGCAAAATTTTACCAGCTGTAGTGCCTTTTATCGGGGAAACAGAAAGTATTGCCAAAGAAAAACAAGCACTACACCATGAATTAGTTCACCCATTAGTGGGTTTAGCCTCTCTATCTAATGCCCTCAATTACGATCTCTCGGAATTTCCCTTAGATAAGCCTTTAAGTGAATTAGAATTTCGTGAAGGTGGTCAGAGTATGTATGACCAAATTTTGAAATTGAGCCAAGACCAAGGTTTAACTTTGGGAGAAATTGGGAAACGTTACGGTCAAAGTCGTTTAGTTTTACAAATTGTTGGTAGCCCTACTCAAATTGCTGACCAACTCCAAGCAATCTTCCAAGATGAAGGCGCTGATGGTTTCGTGATTTCACCAGCTTATATTCCTGGTGCATTTGAAGATTTTGTGGATTTAGTAATTCCAGAATTACAACGACGGGGATTATTCCGTAAAGAGTACACTGGCAATACATTGCGAGAGCATCTAGGACTAAAAAGCCTGAATTACCAGTAAAATTAAGTCCAACAAAATAAAGACTAAAAATATTCAGTCTCCTCAAGAAATTACATTTAATTATGCTCAGAAGCTACAGAAAGTCATGGTTGCCTGCGAGTATAGCTCGTTATTTTTTGCTGGCGTTTACGACTTTTCTGTTAGTTACAGGCTGTAGCTCTCAAAGCACTCAAATTAATAGTCCCCAAGTTGAGAAAACTACTGCAAGCTCAAAAAAACTAGAGGTGATCAACATTGGTCATCAGAGCGGTACTCCTGGTCTGAACTTACTCAAAGCTCAGGGCTATTTGGAAAAGCGTTTTGCTCCTGATGGCATAACTATCAAGTGGATAGAATTCCGGGGCGGCCCTCCAATGATGGAAGCAATGGCCGCAAACAGCGTTGATATTGGCAACGTTGGGAACCTACCACCGATTTTTGCCCAAGCTGGTGATAATCCCATTGTCTATGTTGCTGCTACTGGCTCCAGCGCAGGCGCTCAAGCAGTTATTGTCCGTAAGGATTCACCAATCAAAACCCTCGCTGAACTCAAGGGTAAAAAAGTTGCTATACAAAAAGGAACAGCCCTGCAATATTTGCTTTTGAAAGCTATAGCGAGTGCCGGATTAACTCTCAATGATATTCAGCCTGCTTACCTGACTATTCCAGAAAGTCAGGTTGCTTTTGAAGGTGGCAAAGTTGACGTGTTACCCACTAGTGATCCATTTTATGCTCGAAAAGAGCTAGCAAATGAAATACGAGTTCTAGTCAAAGGTTCTGATGTCGCCCCCCAAAGAGCCTACTATATCGCTACACGCAATTTTGCTGAAAATCACCCCGACTTGGTGAAAGTGATTTTGTCAGAACAAAGGAAGGTAGAAGAATGGGCTAAAGCTAACCCCAATGAAGTTACTAAGTTGTTGGCAGCGCAAACTAGACAACAACCAGAAGTCTGGAAATGGGCTTTAGAAAGACGCCCTATCTTTGGTGTGTTTGATATAACTGATGAATTTGTCACCGAACAACAGCACGTAGTTGACCTTTTTTACAGCCAAAAGCTAATTCCTAAAACTTTTAAAGTCAAAGATGCAGTGTGGAAACCTAAGAGTTGATTTATTAAAAGATAAATCAAAATTCAGAATCCAATCAGTAGGTTATTTATACTCACTACTGGATTATATTTTCGATGCGGTTGAAAAGGCTTTTGCCGCCTGTAGCTGTTTACGCTCAACAGTGTTGTACAGCTTGTTTTATGTAATTCTAATAGTTTTACAGAATTTAATAATAATGATGCTAATAACTCGATGTAAATTAAATCAGTAATTCATATATATTTTTAATTATAGAAAAAATATTTAATTAATCTAATTATCAATTATATTAATAAATAAGAGTTCTTTTTGTTATTTAATTCGTAATTAATCATAATTGTTCTGACCATTTAGACGGAAATAAATAAAACAACCCATGCCAGCTTTAAAAGGAAAGTTTGAATTCAGGAAAAACCAAAGAACAACACGTCGTTCTTTGTTGTTTGCTCTAGGCTACTGCTTAATGCTATCGACGGTTTTATCGAGTTGTAGTCAAGCACAAAATAACACTCAGCAGTCGGCAGCTTCCCCTGAGTCAGTAGCTTCATCTAGCACTACAGAGAAGTCAACTAAGAAGCAAGTAGTACGGATTGTCCGTTCAAAACAACTTACTGCTCTAGCAGTTTTAGAAAAGCAGGGTTCTTTGGAAAAGCGATTAGAACCTCTGGGTTTTAAAGTACAGTGGCCTGAGTTTGCGGCTGGGCCACAACAGCTAGAAGCTCTGAATGCAAATGGACTGGATATCGCATCTACAGCCGAATCGCCTCCTGTATTTTCACAAGCAGCAGGAGTGCCCCTTGTTTATCTAGCTACTACACACCCTAGTGGTAAATCTATTTCACTTCTAGTTCCTGTAAAGTCTCCGATTAAAACTGTTAGCGATTTGAAAGGCAAAAAAGTGGCTTTTCAGAAAGCTTCTATTGGCCACTACCTATTAGTTAAAGCATTAGAAGATGCAGGACTGAAACTGAGTGATGTCCAATCAGTTTTTTTACCCCCAGCAGATGCAAATGCGGCATTCAGTCAGAATAAAGTGGATGCTTGGTATATTTGGGAGCCATTCGCTACCAGAAATGAACAAAATAAAATAGCTCGTGTTTTAGCAGATGGTGGTAAGTTGCGGGATACTGGCAACTTTTACTCAACCTCACGCCAGTTTTATCAGGCTCATCCTGACGTGATCAAAGTGTTTCTACAGGAGCTAGAAAAGGCAGAAATCTGGACTAAGGATCATCCCAAAGAAGTAGCACAACTGCTCGCTCCTGTAACTCAGCTAGATCCACCGACTTTAGAAATAATGCATAAGAAATATGAGTATGGGCTGGTACCGATTACTGAGAAAACCATTATCAAGCAACAGGAAGTTGCAGACAAGTGGTACAGCTTAGGACTTATCCCCAAGAAAGTGAATGTTAGAGACGGGTTTTTGACACCTGAAGAGTACGCCAAAATTACTCCCTCAGAGGTGTTAGCAAATAAGTAGTTATTCCCAAGAAGAAACTAAAATACAGGAGAATGTTATGCCTACCTCGACTTTGATAGAGGTTAAAATTAGGTCTATTGATGCCCCTTTGGGAGCCATAGTTACCGATATTGATGCTAGTCAACCTATTGCACCTGAAGTCATATTACAACTTAAGAAAGCTCTGCGCGATCGCCATATCTTGATTTTTAGAGAGCAACAACTCTCTGATGAACAGCTTTTGAACTTTTCGTTATACTTTGGCGCACTCTTTGTACCATCTGATGAAACTCCAGTACTCGCTTCTAAACCGGGAGAAACTCCTGTGGTGATTCCGATTTCCAACGTCGATGGTGGCTATACCGGTAGTGGAGAACTAACTTTCCATTCTGACCACAAATGGACTCCTACCCCATCTAGTGGTTCGCTTCTTTATGCTTTGGAAATACCTTCTCAAGGTGGAAATACTTATTGGTTAAATACCAATTTGGCCTATGAGGCGTTAGACGAAACCACTAAAGAACGGATTGCAGATTTACAGTTAATTACCTACAACCCATTCTTACGAGACCGGAATGCACCCCGCTCTTTGTATCGTTTAGACAAAAATATTCCCTTAATAAGTCCTATCTTTCCCCATCCTCTAGTGCGGACACATCCTGAGAGTGGCAAAAAGCATCTTTACTTAGATGCTGCTACTGAAGTAGAAATTGTAGGATTAGCACCTCAAGAAGGATCTAAACTGATTGAACAGTTGCGTCAACATTTGAATCAGCCCCAATTCTACTACCAACACAAATGGTCTGTAGGCGATATTGTCTACTGGGATAATCAAGCTACCTTGCATTATCGTCAAGCGTTCGATCCGAATGAGCGACGGGTATTGAAGCGGGTTAGCCTTGCAGGTAGTCGTCCCTTTTAATCTCTATATCTGAAGTAGAGATGCAAGAAATTGCGTCTCTACAAAACCAAAATTATAAGTGAAAATTATCCACACTAATTCATAAATTATACAGGACAAAAACTTGATTTATTAGATAAAAGTTTTTAACTAACTTATACTAAATAATCACAATTTATTTCTAAATAAATTGTGATATTCTCCTATGAGATGTTATCACAAAGTAAATTAAAAAATATTGTTTTTTTAATAAAATAGTGTTAATTAACACTATTTTTAAATCAAAAAATAGTTAGAATTTAGACAAATATTAAAAGTTGCAAAATGCTCTATAGTTATATTTAAAAGCGGGAAATAATTTATTTAAAACATTATTAATTATCTTGAAATCAGATATTTATTTTAATATTGAGGAATAAAATGTTTAGCAATTCTGTTAAAATT
Organism: Nostoc sp.; assembly: GCF_036916575.1. Taxonomy (GTDB): domain Bacteria; phylum Cyanobacteriota; class Cyanobacteriia; order Cyanobacteriales; family Nostocaceae; genus Nostoc. The sequence goes on along the minus strand of NZ_JBALGC010000053.1, from coordinate 25,589 downwards.
AAACCAATAAAAATCAGGAAATTAGCATTATTTTTAATGCCTGGTTTTTTGGCTTTATCTAGCACATTAATAAGTTGTACTTCACCCAGCAATAATACAAATACTGCAACCGATCCCAAAGCCGAGACAGCAGCAACAACAACTATTAGTCTTAAAACAAAAGTGCTGCGAATTGGGTATCAAAGCTCTGGTGATTTAGTTAGAGTGACAGGAGTTTTAGAAAAACGTTTAGAACCCTTAGGTGTCAAAGTTGAATGGGCGCAATTTGCCCAAGGGCCGCAACTCATGGAAGCGATGAATGTCGGCAAAATTGATATTGGAACAGTTGGAGAAACTCCTCCCATTTTTGCTCAAGCTGCTGGTGCAAGAATCGTCTATCTTGCTGGTAGACGAATTACTGCTACTTCCGGGAAAGGGAGTGCGATCGCAGTTCCTAAAGGTTCTCCAATTAAGACTTTAGCTGATATCAAAGGGCAAAAAGTAGTTTTTCAAAAAGGTTCAGCTTCTCACTATTTTATCATCAAAGCTTTAGAAGAAGTTGGCTTAAAATACAGTGATATTACAGTCTTGAGTATGCCCAATGTCGAAGCCCGTGGTGCATTTATTCAGGGAACTATTCCAGTTTGGGTAACTGGTGATCCTCACTTAGCTTTAGTAGAAAAACTCTACGGTGCGCGGGTGCTGCGAGATGCCACAAATATTGGTACTCCAGGTGGATACTATGTAGGAACACGCGAGTTTGCTAAGGAAAATCCGGAATTACTTCGGATTATCTTGGAAGAGATTGATAAAAACGGTCAATGGGCAGAAGCAAATCGTAAAGAGGTAGCCAAACTGATAGCACCCGTACTTAAAATTGATCTACCCATTCAAGAAATAATTTGTGGACGCGCTAATTATCGACTTAAAGGAATTACTCCAGAGTTGATGAAAGCTCAACAAAATGTGGCAGATTTATTTTATAGCGAAAAAATCTTGCCTAAAAAGATTGATGTTCAGGAAGCACTACTCACACCTAAAGAATATGCAGCTATCACTCCACCAACACTTATAAGTGAAAAATAGAGACTAATCAGATATGAAGTCTAGGGACTGGGGACTATAAAAGAATTTTCCAATACCCAATCTTGAATCCTTTTAAATGCTTCATCCTAAACAAGCTGAATTGACGAAAAGCCACTTTTTCTAAACCTCAAGACTTGATTTTTGAATGAATGTGAATCATTCGATAAATAGCTAAAAACATCGCTAAGTTTTTTCAAACCAATTAGAATACCAATTTAATAAACCCAAAAAGAGATTTGTTGAATTGGTATAATCTCAAGTTTTAAGACTAAACTGGTGTTCTATAAGTTTGATATAACAACTTCCAATCATCTTACTTGATGAAAGTAAGACTGACAACGCTCAGTTTTTTCAAACCAACTAAAATACCAATTTACTAAATTCATAAAGAGATTTTTTCAATTAGTAGAATCTCAAGTTTTAATACTGAATTGGTGTTCTAGGAGGTTGACAAAACAACTTCCAATTATCTTACTTGCTGAAAGGAAGTAAGACTGACAACTTAAAAGCTAAAACTACGAGGAAAATTATAACTCATGAACAAGCCATTTCAACCACAACGCCGCACAGTTTTAAAGCGTGTTGTCCAATATTCAGCACTAGGACTGTTTGCTTTATTATCTCCCTTTGTGAGTAGCCTAGTGCAAAGCACCCAAGCGCAGACAAACGAATTTAATGCCAAAGTAATTAACTTGGCCTATCAAAGTTCTGGTGATATTGTCAAAGCCAGAAAAGTTGTTGAGCCACGTTTCAAAGCATTGGGTGTAACCGTGAATTGGGTTGGGCCATTCGCAGCAGGGCCGCAATTGATCGAAGCGCTGAATGCAGGTAAGGTGGATATCGGTAATGTCGGAGAGACACCTCCAATATTTTCCCAAGCTGCAAGCGCAGCCATCCCTGAAGTTGTCTATATTGCTGGACGCACGCCCACCGATGGTACAAACCAAGGTATTGTGGTGAAAGCTAATTCTCTGATTAAGAAAGTAGCGGATCTTAAAGGTAAGAAAGTTGCTTTTCAGGTAGGGTCGAATGCACAGTATTTACTAGCAAAAGCTTTGCAAGAGGTAGGGTTAAAAATTAGCGATATTCAAATCGTTGCTTCGACTCCATCTGGAGCTCGCGACGCCTTTATTCAAGACAAGGCTGACGCCTGGGTGGGTGGCGATCCGCTTTTAGCTGTTGCGGAAAATACTATCCCGATTCGGATTCTGAGAAATGCAGCAAGAATTAACACTCTAGGCGGGTTTTATATTGGCAGGCGTCAATTTGTTACCCAAAATCCAGGATTGGTGCGAGTGTTTTTGGAGGAAGCAGAGAAGGTAGGAGAATTTGCTGAAAAAAACCCAACCATAATTGCCAACGATTTAGCTCCTGAACTGAAATTAGATGTATCAATTGTAGAAAAGGTGGTACGCCGTAGTCGTTATAAATTGAGAAGAATCACACCTGCGATCATTGCCCAACAGCAGAGTGTTGCTGATTTTTATTTTGAACAAAAAGTCATCCCCCGTAAGATAGATATTAGACAAGCGATTCTTCCTACTCTACAATATCAAGCCATCACACCTGAGAATATCAAGTAACGGTAAACAGGTAAAGGCAGGTTTATCATGATCGAGCAACGGCTCTGATGAGGGAGTCGTTGACTTTATTCAGCTATTAAGTTTGCGATCGCATCTACTAACTCGGCTGGCTCTATTGGTTTGGCAAGATGCTTATCAAATCCGGCTGTTAGTACCTGCTTGGCGTTAATTTCTCCAGCATAGGCGGTAAGTGCGATCGCCCGAATTTGTCCTCCTTGCTCTGGTGGCAGCGTTCTCAACTGTCGCATGAACATGCATCCATCCACTTCTGGCATCCCAATGTCGCTTAAAAGTATATCTGGCAGGGATTGGGTTAAAGCGGCTAGTGCTTGATCTGCTGATGTTACTACTGTCACATTTGCCCCATACTGCTCTAGTAAGAAGGCAATAAATTCTCGCGTATCTACATCATCATCCACTACTAAAATTTTGACACCATTTAAATTTGAGGATGGCTCAGAGTCGTTACTTTGGTGTTTAATCTCTGATTGATTTTGGATCAGCGGCAGTCTGACGGTAAAAGTTGCCCCCTGATCTTCGCCCCCGCTTTCTACCTGGACTGTCCCGCCATGCAGTTCGACTAAGTGACGGACGATCGCTAACCCTAACCCTAGTCCACCAAATTTTCTGGTGGTGCTGCTGTTCTCTTGGCGAAAATATTCAAACACGTAAGGTAGGAAATCAGGATCGATACCTTTCCCTGTGTCACTGACTGTTATTTGAACATAAAATATAGGGTTTGGCATCGGACTATTTTCTGTTTCCTGTGCCCTGTGCCCTATACCTTTTACGCTTTCTAATCGGATATCCACCTGTCCTTCCACAGGTGTAAACTTAATTGCGTTTGAGAGTAAGTTCCAAACGATTTGCTGCAATCGGTTGGAGTCACCCAAAACTTGCCCTAAATTTGGTTCTAAGCTGATGTGCATCTCAATTGACTTAGCTTCTGCCGATAGCCGCACTGTCTCCATTGCTGCTGAAATCACAGATGTCAGATCAACTGGGTAGATATTCAAGCTGAGTTTACCTTGTAAAATCCGGGAGATATCCAGCAAATCTTCAATTAGTTGAGCCTGTAACTTAGCATTTCGCTCAATAGTCTTCAGCGCTTGAGGGATTGTCTTCTGATCAAGTTTTTTGGTTTGGAGTAGCTTTGACCAACCTAAAATTGGGTTGAGTGGCGATCGCAACTCATGAGAAAGGACTGCAAGAAACTCGTCTTTAATTCGGTTGGCGTTTTCTGCTGCTTCCCTTGCGGTTTGCTCTGCCTCGTATAGGCGGGCACGTTCCATCGCTTGAGCGCACTGCTGTGCTAGTGCCAAGATCAAGGCTTGGTCATCTTGATTAAACTCTTGAATCTCTGCAAAAGCTAGAGACATTCCACCTATGGCTCGTCCCTCGATGATTAATGGAATCGAAATCCAAGCTCCGTAGTTATACCGAGCATACTCCTGAGCAAGATGTGAGTAACGAGCCACCCTTGTTGTTGTTGGCTCTTGCCAGATCGGCTTTTTGGTTCGGACTGCTTCTGCCAGTGGCGCTGATGCATTAATAGAGAATCGACGCCATGAATCTACCATTTCCTCTTGATAACCTACTGCACGGACAATTTCTAGTTCAGTGCCGCTTTTAGTCAGTAGTGCTACTAAAGCAAAACTAGCTCCTAAAGCTGCTATACCATGCTCTACTATTACTTCAGCAACTTGTGCCGGAGTGATAGATTCAGAAAGTGCAGCGGTAATCGCTTGCAGACGGGCAGTGCGAGATACTGCGCGTAAAGCCGCTTCTTGAGATTGCTGTGCTTCTTTGTAGAGTCGGGCATTATCAACAGCGATCGCCGCCCGACAAGCCAACTCCTCAGCTAACATCAGGCTTTTGGTGTCGTAGCGACGACCTGAAGAAGATACCATCATAGCTCCTAGCACCCGTCCCCGAAGGATAAGCGGTACAATCATGCTAGATGTAGGATTTAGTTCTTGCAAGATTTTTAGGTGATCGGCGTTGTGGGTTGGCACTTGCATCTGTTGATCAGAAATCAAATCAGTAATTTGTGACTTGCCTGTGCGTATTACCTCAGCAATACCATCTGTTTGTGCCAAATCAGGCGGATAATTTTGTAACTGTTCTACCAATTCTTGTTTCCCTGGATTGGCATGAACTGCTGCAAGGCGGCGGACTGATTGATTGTCACAAATAATATCAACTAAGCACCAATCCGCTATTTTAGGCACTGCTAAACGCGCCAAACTGGCTAAGGTTGTCTCGTAATCCAATGATCCAGCCAAAATCTCACTAGCTTCAGCGAGAAAACGCTGCTGTTCCTCCACCTGCTTGCGCTCAGTAATATTTCGCGAAGACGCCTGCATATCTAAAATTTCTTTAGTTTGGCGATCGCGGATCGCTCGAAGAGTTGTTTCCAACCAGATATAATGTCCGTCTTGGTGACGAGCACGGTGAGTAATAGTACAAATATCTGGTAAATTGGTATTGACTGGGTAATTCTTCGCAATTTGTGCCAAATCGTCAGGGTGAACTAACTGATAGCTGGGATGACCTACTAATTCCTCTGGTTGATACCCCAGTACTGTATAGCAAGCTGGTGAAATGTACAGAAGAATTCCATCTACTGTATGGCGGGAAATAATATCAGTTGAATTCTCAGCTAGCAGCCGAAAACACGCCTCACTCTCGCCCAGTTTTGCTTCTGAGAGTTTGCGTAGATTAATGTTACGTAAATAAACTGATAACCCTGTGGGTGAAGGATAGGCGCGAACCGCAAACCATGTATCAAAGGGTGGGTAATAATCTTCAAGCTCAAGCGGCGTTCCTAGAGTAACTGCTCTTTGATAAAGCTGACCAAAGCTAGTATCAGCTAGTTCTGGGAAGAGTTCCCACAAATTTTTTCCCAGCAAATCCTGGCTGGAACGCTCCAGAGTACTGCTTGCTTGATGATTGAGGTAGGTGAAGCGCCACTCACTGTCAAAAGCAAGAAAGCCGTCAGTGATCCTCTCCAAAATTTCGGTAACTTGCTCTTTGGCGTCCTCAGCCTCAACACGAGCCGCTTGCTCCCGCTCAAACAGTTGTTGACGTTCGACTTCTGCTTGCTTGCTATCGGTGATTTCTTGGCAGATTGCGCCCACCCAAGTAATTTCACTGGGTAGTTTAATCGGATAATAATTTACCGACCAGTACCGCTGCTTTCCAGGCGCAGCGGGTGTCTCTCCACTGGCCTCTTGGGTAATAGATTCTCCCGTCTCGACAACATGGCGGAAAGCTTCCATCACCGTAGAATCTAACCCAGGTAGTAGTTGAGCGACGGTCTTACCGATATGCACCTCTTGGGGAAAACCATTAATCTCAGCTAAAGCCTCATTCAATCGAACGTATCTGAATTTCTCATCCCATAGACCAATACCTATAGGTGCGTTATTAAAGAGGGTATCAAGCAGAACGTTAGCTTCAATCAAGCGAGTCTGCTCTGTTTTCAGTAGCGCCAGTAGTCGTTCACGCTCTGACTCAGCTTGCTTGCGTTCGGTAATATCCACACACATTCCTATCCATTCGCGGATTTCGCCTGTTTCGTCGAGTATAGGCACACCGCGTATATTCATGTAACGGTATTCGCCGTCATGCCGCAGGACACGATACTCGGCAACTGCAACGCTGCGTGTCGGAAATGCCTGTTTCCAAATTGCCACCATTGAGGAACGATCTTCTGGGTGCAGTGCCTCAACCCAACCCCATCCTTTGTATTGTTCGGGACTTTGTCCTGTGAACGCCTGCCAGGTAGGAATATCGTCAACAACGTTGCCCCAAGGTGCCGCCCTCCAGACGATGGATGCGCTTGCTTCTGCCAGTGAGCGGTAGCGTGCTTCACTATCACGCAGCGCAGCTTGCTGTTCGCTCAAATATTGCCGCAAATTTCTAACCTCTTCAGCTTTCAGGTGATCAATAACAATGGTAAAGTCTTCTTCGCCAATCGAGACACCTGGGGTTTCAAAAATCCGGCGATATTTTTCCTCGCTTTTTTGCAGTAACGACTCGGTTTGCTTCTGCTCGATCAACTGACCAATTTGAGTGGCGATCGCACTGATCATTTGGAGTAAATTAGTTTCAGGCTCTGAAATTTTGTCGCTGAAAAATTCCATAACACCTAAGATTTTATTACCTAGCCGAATCGGAAATCCGATGGCGGCGGCAAAAAAATTCTCGTCTGGGGCAAGTTCTGAATTCCAAACAGGTTGACCACTTGCCCAAATTTGACCGACTAGCCCTTCACTAAAAGCAATTGTGTGCTGGTTGAATGGTTCTTTTTGCAAGTCAGATGAATACCAACTACTCATGCGGTGCAGAACATTAGCTTCATCGTTTACACTCCAGATTATCCCAGCTTGCCATCCTAAACTTTCGCACAAGCATTGTAAAATAGCTGGAACCACATTTACAAGCGTAGTCGCCTCAGAGAGGATGTGGGCGATCGCATACTGTGCAGTTAGAAGCTGTTGGCTGCGTTTGCGCTCAGTAATATCTGTAATTAAGATTGATACGCCAGTTTCTGAGGGATAGATGCGGTTTTCCAACCAGCGATCCCATTTTGGCTCTAAATACTCAAAATGTACTGTAACTTTTTCACTAACAGCGCGGTGCAGTTCATTGTAGAGTAGGCTATTAACTGTGTCAGGAAACTCCCAAATACTCTTGCCTAAGAAGTCTTCCTGATTTATCCCAGTTAGTTCAGCTAGCTTGTCATTAACGTAGGTGTAGCGCCATTCACGATCCAATTTGATAAAAGCATCGCTGATCCTAGCTAAGACCTGTTCAACGTCTTGGGTGATGCTTGCTGGAACTTCAGCAGTCACAGTCTCTGCTCCTCATTTTTGAAAGTATTTGGCTAAAAACGCCTCACCGGGTTCTGCCATCTGGTGTAATAGCTGTTTAATTTGTTTCATAGCCAGTGGCGAAGGTCGTGTCTGTCCGTTTTCCCATCGGTTTATAGTGTGGAGCGAAACCTCTAACATCGTTACCAGTTTTACCTGTGTAAGTTTGAAGCTTTGCCGAATCTCACTAACCAACTGTGCAATCCTTGGCTATTCGATTACAGGCATAAGGTAAATATATTTTTATTTTTTTACTAGATATTAGACATCTGGTGAAATTAATTATGCGTTGCCCAAAATCCTTGGTAGGCATAATTCATAAATTGTGCTTACGTCATTTTTACTAGATGTCTATTGGAATATAGCATCTGTTATAACTCTGACTGCATCTATCTAGGGCTATAGAGGTTCTAAGTTGGTGATTATGTACTACATCAACTATTATGCAAGCTATTTAAGCTAGTAATAGAGTTGTTTTAATCTCGGGGATGAAAATATGAAGGTTTGGCTTGCTTGCTTTTTGGTGCTGTTTGCCTTGGCGGAACTGTTTGACTGGTTGCAAGAATTTAATCTGCCATTACCTATCTATATTTTGGGTGGTGCTTTTTTAGCTGTTGCTTCTAACTATGATAAAATTGTTGGCTCCTATTTTGATGATCCCAGTATCGAAGCATCACTCGAACAACCCCAATTAGATTCACTAACCTCATCTACTAATTCTATTACTTTGCCAATTGCCAGTTCTGTTGAAGATGCTCAAACTTCTCTTACAGATGATTAGAGCATCTACGCATTCGGCTTTGCCGTTCTTGCAGGGTAACCTTGAGTCAAGAGACATCGCCTCGAACCAGCAAGTAAATTGCTACATTAAATAGAAGCTCAGGTTAATTAGCTTTTAACTTAGAGTCAGAAAATTAACTTCTGCGCCTGCAACATCTACCCAATTCAGGCTACCGCCGCAATGCCGTGATTAGTGGACTATTAGAAAAACTCCGTGTCCCCTTTGTGAAAGTTCAGGATTCCCGTAAAACTTCCAAGAGCAAAAGCTGGCTGCAAATCATTTTGGTTACCAGTGTAGGAGTCACCGCCTTTATCTGGGAAATTCGGGAACTCAAATGGTTGCAGCCTTGGGAATTAAGAGTTTATGATCAGATGTTGCGATCGCGGCCAGCACAACCACCTGATAAGCGGATTTTGCTGGTAAAAATTACTGATGACGATCTCAAACGAGAGAAATGGACTCTCTCAGATCGGACAATCAATCAGTTGTTAGAGAAAATAGAGTCTTATCAACCGCGAATTGTTGGTTTATATCTTTTTCAACCAGAAGACAACAATTTGGCAGCAAAGGAGCAAAATCAAGATAACATCATCAGCACCTGTTTGTTCAGCAGCTTGGGTAGAGATGAAATTCCACCGCCGCCCAATTTTCCTATAGATAATGTTGGGTTTAGCGATGTGGTTGCTGATCATGAAAACGACCAAATTCTCCGCCGCAGTTTGTTATTTGCTTACTCTACAGACAAAAAATGTACAACATCATTTGCATTTGGTGCGCTAATAGCAATTAATTATCTAGAAAAACAAGGTATTGAATACCAGTTTACAAATAAAGGAGAATTTCAGTTAGGTAAAACCCTCTTCCCACGTTTGCAAGCTAATTCCGGTAGCTATCAACATCTGGATGCAGATGGCTATCAAATATTATTAAATTACCGTCACCCCAACAGCCTCGCCGACCAAGTAACCCTTACAGAAGTCCTTAGTGACCAAGTCAAACCCAGTTTAGTCAAAGACCGTCTTGTAATTATTGGCACTACTGCGGCTAATCTCCCGCCAGGTGGCTTTTATACACCTTACAGCACTTTGCCAGATCAACCAGCTAGAATGCCTGCTCTGTTTATTCATGCACAGATAGCAAGTCAACTTATCAGTACAGTGTTGGATGGGCGACCTTTAATTTGGTATTGGCCCGACTGGGCGGAATTTATTTGGGTGTGGTGCTGGTCGCTCTTAGGTAGTGTTTTAGCATGGCGGTGGCAAAATCCGTTGCTGTTGCTAGTGGTGGGAGGGACAACTCTACTTGGCTTAGTAGGAATCTGCGTTGCTTTGTTTTTGCAAGCCGGATGGGTGCCGTTAATTCCTTCTGCTCTTGCTTTGGTGATTAGTAGTATCAGCGTTATAGCTTATACTAGCTACCAAAATCAGCTGCAAACTCAGATAATTATTCTGCAAGTTGAAAAACAACAAGAGGCGATCGCCGAACTAAATGTACTCTTAGAAGATAAAACAGTAGCTCCCGATTCGTATCTTGACTTTCCTTCGCCAGTTGATTTACTAGAAATAAAATCAGGTGATTTGCTTTTGAGTGGACGCTACAAAATCTCTCAAACTCTCGGTGCAGGTGGATTTGGTCGCACTTATTTAGCACAGGATACTCAACGACCAGGTAATCCGATTTGTGTAGTGAAAAAGTTAATGCCAGCCCGTCAAGATACACGATTTTTGCAAGTTGCTCGCAGGTTGTTTAATAGTGAAGCTGAAATTTTAGAATCTTTGGGTAAACATGATCAGATTCCCGAACTCCTTGCTTATTTTGAAGATGACCAAGAATTCTATTTAATTCAACAATATATCGAGGGACATACCCTAAGTGAAGAATTACCACCTGTGCAGAATGTGCAGAACGAATCATTTGTGATGGAGATGTTCAAACAAGTTTTAGAAGTTCTCGAATTTGTTCACCAGCATCGAGTGATTCATCGTGATCTCAAACCGACTAATATTATTAGATGCGCTGAAGATAATCGGCTGGTGTTGATTGACTTTGGTGCAGTCAAATTGATGCAACCGCCGAGTAGTGAGCAAACAGAATTAGCGACAGTAGCCATCGGAACGCGGGGTTATGCACCTCCAGAACAATTTGCCGGTCATCCCCGCTTATGCAGTGACATTTACGCTTTAGGAATGATTGGCATTCAAGCCATAACTGGGATACCACCGCAAGAACTTCACCCAGATCCAGAAACGGGTAATGTGATGTGGCGGCAAACAGCGCCAGTCAGCGAAGAATTAGCGGCAATTTTAGATAAGATGGTTTGCTATCATTTTAGCGATCGCTATCAATCAGCCGCCGCAGTTTTACAAGATTTAAAACGGATCTAGCCCTGGCGATTAGAAATGGTCTGGTGCTAAGTAGTCAGGCAGAATTAATTACACAATGTCATTGCGTTCGCCCTTGGCGTTTCCGTAGGGTATGAAGCGATGCAATCCCAGCCTTTGCGATTGCTTCGCTTCTCTGGCAATGACTGTAAATATTTTGGTTCGACTACTTATTTAAACGTAACCTTCTGCATTGTTATTGTATCGGTTAACAATGGATTGTATCAATTGACAATGCGATTGCATCGACTGACAATGCGATTGTATTGGCTAACAATGCGATTGTATTGGCTAACACCATTTCTTTGTGAGGCTGCGCTTAATTTTCTTTCTTTCTTTGTGATGGCAGTCGCTCATGGGGGAAACCCCCAAGACCGTGCTGCCTCTCCTTTGCGCCCTTCGCGGTTCGTTTCTTATATAGTTTTGGCGCATCTTCATACAGAATTGGTATAACCCCTCTTTTGTTACCTTCGGCAGAGAATAATCTGAAACCCCTATTTTTCCGTTTTTTATCAACAAGGGTATTTAAATGACAAAATTGGCTTGCGATCACACAGTTCATTATTTTGTTTAGCGTTCAGAGGTGGGACAGTATTTTTATCTCCCCGTAGTAACAAAAGAGGGATAACCCCTCTTTTGTCACTTTCGGCAGAGAATAATCTGTAACTCTTACCCAGACAGGATTTTACCTATAAAGCTTTGTTTGGATGTTTCTATTAGTTTGCGATCGCTAATCTTCTCACTAAATCTAGGTTTCATCATTTAGCCTCAATTTTTATTTCCCCAGAGTGACAAAAGAGAGATAACAATGCCCTGAAAATCAAACCCGATTTAGGACGATTTGAAGAAGCGATGGCATCCTACGACAAAGCCATAGAATTCAAGCCCCTGTAAAGATTAGACACTTCTTGCTTTAAGTCTTGCCTGAAGGGGGATAGAGATAATAAATTCAGCCCCTTGTCCTAAAACCGATACACATTCTAACTGTCCTTGATGCTTATTAGTTACAATCTGGTAACTAATAGATAGCCCTAAACCAGTTCCTTTACCCACAGGTTTTGTAGTAAAAAAGGGTGTGAAGAGTTGCCGTTGTATATTTTCAGAGATGCCAGAACCGTTATCAGCAATGCGAATGACAGCAAGATCACCTTCAACAGTAGTACGAATTGTAATAATGCCTGGGCGACGTATTCTCTCGGCATCAGTCCGATGTTTGTTAAATTCTTCCAAAGAGTCAATTGAATTAGCGATCAGGTTCATAAATACCTGATTTAGTTGCCCAGGGTAGCATTTTACAGGTGGCAGGTTGCCGTACTCCTGTATTACCTGAATTCCTGGAGAGTCTGGTTGGGGTTTAAGCCGATGTTGCAAAATCATTAGGGTGCTATCAATGCCCTCATGGATATCAACAGCTTTGACTTCAGCTTCGTCTAGGCGGGAAAAGTTTCGTAAAGATAATACAATTTGGCGAATGCGATCTGTTCCCACTTTCATCGAAGCCAACAGCTTAGGTAAGTCTTCCATCAAAAAATCTAAGTCAACCGCATCTATTTCATTCTGAACTTTAAGTGGTAAGTTCTGGTTTTGCTGCTGATAAAGTTGTACTACATTCATCAAGTCTTTGACATAATTATTGACGTAAGTAAGGTTGCCGTAGATAAAGCTGACTGGGTTATTGATTTCGTGAGCAACACCTGCTACCAACTGCCCCAGGCTAGACATTTTTTCGCTTTGCACCATCTGGGACTGAGTGAGCTTTAATTCATCGAGCGTTTGCTCTAGCTCCTTTGCTTTGTGACGCGCTTGGGTTTCCGAAATCTCTAACTCTTGGGAGTATATATGCAAATTTGTGTAGAGCCGAGCATTTTCTATAGAGATGGAGACTTGCGAAGTCAATAAGTTGAGTATCTCTAGTCGCTCTGCGGTAAAAGCTCCAGTGGTGAGGTTATTTTCCAGATAAATAATTCCAGTTAGCTTCCCCTGATGGGCGAAAGGCGAACATAAAACTGATTTGGGTTGATTGGCAACTATATAGTTGTCACTGGCAAAACGCTTTGTGTGGCTAGCATCATCTAAAACCAAATTTTCTTTTGTTCTTTCAACATAGTTAATCAGCAAAATTGGTAGTTTATGCGTTACTTGAGCCAGGCTGGATGATTGCACTCTCACTTGGTCTCGATCAACGCTTCCCTCGGCTTCAATCAGCCATTGGTTCTCCCGTTTAACAAGTAGATAACCCATTTGGGCACCAGCATTCTCGATCGCGATCGTCATCATCTTCTCCAGCAGCCGATTTAGCTCCATCTCACTCGACAGTGCTTGTGATGCTTTAATTGCTGTGCTTAAATCTAGAATTTGGGTTTTAGCTTCAGAAATATCTCTGATTGGGTTTGTAGCAGTGCCCCAAAGAGTTGCTTCTGCTGTATCTGTAAAAAATTGAGAATATTCTTCCTCTAGTTGTTGGACTTTGCCCATCGCTTCCCACTTCAAATAGCGATAGTGGGCTTCTATAAGATAAACTTTGGCAAGGTTTTTCCTACCCTTCGCCAAATAAAATTGAAATGCAAGTTCGTTTGCCAAGGCTTCATTTTGTAAATAACTGTTTTCGGCAGCAGAGGCGATCGCCTTGTCATACAACTCCATTGCCTGATAATCTTGTTGACAAATCCCAGCAATTTCAGCTTGAATCAGCAGGAACTTGTGTTGATAATTGGTTGGGCAGTGCATCGCCCATTGCTGGAATTTTTCCAGGTTAACATTTAGTTTATCCAGATAAATAGCTTGGGTTGTTGTATCTACTTCAGGATAAGCTCTTGCCAAAGCAATACTTTGGTGAAAGTAGAAAACAGGATTAATAAAAATTCCTCGTGCTCCCCCAACAAATTTTTCTGCATTTTCTGCATACTCAACAGCTTTGGTATACTCTCCATACCAGTTACAGAGCGCAAGTTTATAGATGTAAACTACAAATGCACTCAACATATCCGAAGATGCCAACGCAAACTCTAGCACTTGCCGTTCATCTGCCCAAGTTCCAACAAGCTCGTCAATCTTGCCTGCTGGCTTAGTTAGGTTAGCGATCGCTTCCATAGCCAGCAGATGGTAGTTCAACATATTTTTGTCAATCTTGCGGAGGGTAGGAATAAAATCTTCCGCTACTTCTGCGGTTTTTTCTAAAGATTCATTCCCAAACAAAGATTGCCATAAAAAATTAACAGAACAATAACCAGACCATTGGTAAGAGCCTGTTTCTAAACCGCTATTAAATCCCTTTAATAAATAAGGTTTTGCCTGACTAATATGGTCTTTGTAATGACAGATTAAACCTCCCCACATATTCAAAATGTTTGCTTCTAATTCCTTCGTTCTCATAATTTCATGGAGTTGGAGAGAAAGCTGCCCAAACTCATAACCTGAATCTACCTCACCATATTGAAATACTAAGTTGAAGGAATACAGCATATAGCCAAATACCGAAATTGGTGAGTTGCCATACTGAACTGAAAGTTGAGTTATGTTCATAGATGTGATATGCAACGCTTTAGATCCTAAAAAGTAGGCAATGGGCCAGACTTCTTTTAAGATGCGTTGAGCCATTAACTTCTCTTCGTCTTGCATTTGTGGTAGTTCTGCCAGACTAAAAGTTGAGCGATCACCAATAACTTCCTTGGTATGATTAAGTTTTTCTAACAAATATGCATCATCGGGATAAGCTGTAAACTCAAAGCCTAAAAGTTCCAAGGTGTTTAACCCAATTTTATATGCAGAGTTTAAATCATTTTCCATCCGATAACACATAATTCGATATTCATTCACCCGACACATATCAAGAGTAGTTTTAACCTGATTGTAAGTCTGCTCAAAAATCAGCAAAGCTTTCTCATATTGACCATTTAAAAATCTTGCTTCTCCAACTTGTAAATATAATGTTAAGGTGAGTAAATAATTATCTTGCCAGCTATTTTCAGGTAGATAACTCATTCCTGTTTTCAGCAATTTGAGTGCAGTTACAAACGCCGAAGATGATTTTGCTCGCTGACCTGCTTTCAGATTTAATTCTGCCAGTTCATATCTTTCTACTTGTTCAACAATCAATGACTCTCCAGCATTGAGATGGTTGACGATCTCAAAAAGATGTTCTTCCAACTGGGCTTTTTCAGTATTGTGTAATAGTAATTTTCCCACCTTTAGGTGTACTTGTTGTTGCTGACCGATTGGAATTAAAGAATAGGCAGCTTGCTGAACGCGATCGTGCAAGAACTTATAGTCAACTTGTACCGCAGTATCGCAGTATGTTGCCAATTCTGACTGATTCAACAACTGAGGAATTTTATAAGTACTGCTCAAAGGAAGAATTAATCCCGCCTGCAAAGCTGACCATAAATCAACTGCTGTTGCTGATGTAGATTTTTCGTTGACTACTGCTAGAGTTTCTAAATTAAAACGATTACCAACACAAGCAGCTAATTGTAAAACTTGCTGAGTTGGTTGTGACAGTCTCTGAATTTTATTCACCATTAAATCGACCACATTATCGGTAATGGCTTGTGACTGAATTTTGTTAATATCCCACTGCCAGAAACCCGAACGGTAATCAAATGTCAAGAGATTATCTTGATGCAATACTTTTAATAACTGAGTCAAGAAAAAGGGATTACCTTGGCTTTTTTGAAGTAGCAAATCAGCTAAAGGTTCTGCCTGGGATGATTCGCAATTGAACGTGTCAGTCAGCAGTTGAGTAATATGAGGTGCTGCTAATGGCTTCAAGAGCAGTTCTTCAACGGTTGCCCCAGATACTCGAATTGCCTCTAGCATTAGTATTAGCGGATGGGTGGGACTAACTTCGTTATCTCGGTAAGCTCCAATCATCAATAAATACTGGCTTTCTAGGTCAGTCATCAAATTCTCGACCAGCCTCAAAGAGGCAGCATCTGCCCATTGCAGGTCATCTAAAAACAGTACTAACGGATGATCCGCAGCAGTAAAGGCATTGATAAATTGCTTAAATACCCGATTAAAACGGTTTTGAGACTCAGTAACACCCAACTGCGGTACAGGTGCTTGCTGCCCGATAATCAGTTCTACTTCTGGGATAACATCAATAATGACCTGACCGTTAACTCCCAATGCTTGTAGCAATTTATTTTTCCAAACCTCAACTCTGACTTGGCTTTCAGTTAACAGTTGTCGCATCAATTCTCGAAATGCCTCAATCAAAGAAGCATAAGGAATATCTCGCTTGAGTTGGTCAAATTTGCCACCGATGAAGTAACCTCGTTGCCGCACAATCGGTTTATGAACTTCGTTCACCAGAGAGGATTTGCCGATACCTGAGTATCCTCCTACTAACACAACTTCACTCGAACCAAGGCTAACTTTCTCGAAGGCAGCCATAAGAGCTGCCACTTCTACTTCCCGACCATAAAGTTTTTGAGCTATTTGAAATTGATGCGAAAAATCCTGCTCACCTAAGCTAAAAAGGTCAATCCTTCCTTTTGTTTCTAGTTGAAGCATTGCTTTCTCTAGGTCAGCCTTTAACCCGTAAGCACTTTGGTAACGATCTTCAGCATTTTTGCTCAGGAGTTTCATAGCGATCGCACAGATTCCCAGTGGTAGATTAGGATTAATCTCATCAGGAGCCATTGGAATTTTCGCAATGTGACAATGCACTAACTCCATTGGGTCTTGAACATTCTGGAAGGGAAGCCGACCCGTCAGCATTTCGTAAAAACTCACGCCTAATGAATAAAAATCTGTACGATAATCTAACGTTCGGTTAATACGTCCAGTTTGCTCTGGCGACATATAAGCCAGCGTTCCTTCTAGCAGGTTGAGGCTACTGATTTCTGGGCTTTCTTTTGACAGCAGCGAAGCAATGCTAAAGTCAATCAGTTTTATTTTTTCGCTATTAGGGTTATAAAGAATATTTTCAGGCTTAACATCCTTATGGATAATATGGTGACTATGTAACTCTCCTAATGTTTCGGTAATTTGAACGGCGATGTTAAGAAATTTTCTTACTTCAAACCCTGTAGTAGATATGTGATCTTTTAAGGATTCGCCGCCAAAATCTTCTAAAACCATTGCTAGACCATTACTATACCCATTGTCGTAATTAATTAATTTATGGGTTTTGATTACACCTGGAATATTTAGGTTTTGGATAATTTCGTATTCGTGCTTGATCTGAGCAATCTCTTTGACAGTAGGATACTCTGCTTTGAGCAGTTTGATCACAACTGAGTCTCCGTTAGCTTTACAGTATGCTCGGTAAATTACTGTGGCAGTAGCTTCATAAATTAAACTGGTAAGACTATACTCCGGGATACGAGCAATTAATTTAAACACTATTACTTGCCTGAATATTGTTTTATAATGGATATTGGCGGTTCCTATAATGATTCCCAAAATTCAAGTCAAGTTAACTCTTCAAATTCTAGTTAAGCCCAGATCAGCGGCTTCCAAAATGCGGATATCCACAATCTTAATTTGCAAAGCTACCAACTCGTCACTCTAGCAGCTTGCGAAACCGCGATTACAGGTAATCACACCATCACTACAGAATATGTCGAGCTTGTCAGTGGCTTTATGGGTTGCGGTGTAGCTCATGTTGTCAGTACCCTATGGACTGTAGAATCAGCTGCTAGCGCTTTGATGATGATTCAGTTTTACCAATTGCTGCAACAAGGACAATCACAAGCAGTGGCTTTGGCTGAAGCTACCCAATGGCTGCGAAATATCACAAATGCACAACTTGCAGAATGGTATGCAGGGAAAATTCCTACATTACCTTAAGATGAAGGGATCATTCGTCCTTTTTTACAAGATCAGTTCGATGATATTAAGATCAGACAAACAACTGATCAACCCTATAGTGATCATTACCACTGGGCAGCTTTTACAATTATTGGAGTTTTTTGAACATGCAACCTTTAGAAGCCTATAATCTCAAAGCTTTTGTCTTTGCATTGTCTTACCTTGATGCACCATTACCAGATGATGTGCAAACACAGGTTAATCAAGTAAATATTCCCGATGACATTAGTAAACTGGATGCGATCGCACGCAATTATTCGCCGTTAACTGAACATTATCAAACTGCTCGCCAAAATTTAAAACAGGAAGCTGAAATCCGCAGCAAAGGCCCTTTACCCGCTAAAATTAATCAGGCTGCCGAACAGCAAAACACAGAAATCAACAATATTCTTGTTGCCATTGATGAACTAGATGATCAAAATTTAACTGAAATTGCTGAACCCATTCTCAATGCTTCTGATTCTGTAACTGTCGCTAAAGACACGTGGGCAAGAATTATTCTCTCTCTACAAACGCCTATGCCATGAATCAACAGTATAATCTTATCTATCCAACTATTGATTTATTTGTCTATGACCTGCAACAAGGTTTAGGACAAACAGATAAGCAAGTTAACCAAAATCGTCATTATTTTTGGCGTAAAATTAAACCAGATTTAAATAAAGATTACGAGAAAGTTAAAGATGATGATTTGCTGAAACAACTCGCTACGTTAGAAAAAACCGAAGCAGATTACGTCGAGTTACTCGTACCCGAAAAACAAGAAAATTTTCCGCCAGATATAGCAGGTTATTATTACGCATTGCAACTAAGTGATACCTATGCCCTGCAAGTAGATAGCGGTGTTACTGATTATCTGGGCAAACCTATGAGTAAATTTCAAGATATTAAACAAAATATAGAATCTCGTATTCATCACCAACAAGGGAAAATTGGTCAAACTTGGTTTGTTTGGGGACAATTAGAAAAAATTTATAACCCGGAAGAAATTAGAGCGATCGCTGAACAATGCTATAAACAAAGAAATCCCAGCTTTCAGGGTAAAATAGCTTTGCAAAGCCAGAGCAATTTTTTAGGTGCATCTGCATTTTTAGTCTGGGAACAGCCGAGTGATTGGGCAAATGAACAGAGTTTTAAAGATAGCTTGCATATATTAATATGTTTGTTTCCGCCACAGCAATCCCTAAAAAATATTACAGAAAGTATCGCTAATATATATTTTGATTTAATCCGTCTGTTTTGCTATCGCCATAAAATCCTTTGGGCTTATCACCAAAGCCGCAAATTGAAAAGCCGAATCAAGAAAGATTTTAACGAAGTGCAAGAAACTGTCAAAAAAATCAGAGATTTAGGAGAACAACTAAACAACGGTAGACCCAATCTTGAAGAATTACAAAAAACCTTAACTGATACGCTGACAATCTTATTGGAATACGCGATTAATTTAAGTTACCTAGATGACCAAGGACGCACAATCAAAGTTAATTTGAATAATTATAAAAAGCGGCTAGAGAAGATTTCACGAGAAAATAGCAACAGCCAATTACAATCTATACAGCAATTTGGCGAATTTAGTGCTGATAAATATCTGCTGCAAATAGAAACAGATTACATCAACCTCAGCCCCGGCTTGACTCTGCTGCAAAATTTAATTAGTACAATTCAAGGTACTATTGACATCTACCAAGCGAAAAGCGATCGCAACTTAGAAAACTTCATCGGTAGCGCAAGTATTGGATTAGCAACCAGCCAAATCGCATCTAGTGTGTTAATTGCTCAATACCCACCCAATAGCAAAACACCATTTTTCCTTACAACAGCCTTCTTGTGGAGCGTTGTTGCTGGAGTGCTAACCAGTATAATAGCCTGGATATTGTTTAAAAAAATTCGCCGTTAATAACTCTTGCCTTAGCGACGGCAGTCGCTACAACGGGGGGAACCCCCGCACCGCGCTGCCTCTTTTTAGCGTCCTTTGCGGTTCCATACCCTAACCATGTCCACCCAACCCACAATCCAAAGCATATACACCGATGGTGCTTGCACCGGAAACCCTGGCCCTGGCGGTTGGGGAGTTGTCGTCTACTTCAGCGATGGCTCAATCCACGAAATGGGCGATGCATCCCCTCATACCACTAATAATAAAATGGAAATGCAAGCTGCGATCGCAGCCCTACAATTCCTGCAAACATCTCAACAAGCCCAACCCATAACCCTTCATACCGATAGCGAATACCTGATTAACTGCGTTACCAAGTGGGTGAAAGGCTGGAAAAAGAAAGGCTGGAAAAAGTCAGATGGTAAACCTGTGCAAAACCAAGACCTTTTGGAAACTCTCGATCAACTTAATACCCAACAGGTAAAATGGCAACACGTCCGGGGACATTCTGGTAACATGGGTAACGAACGCTGTGATCTGATCGCTCGCACCTATGCGAGTGGCAATATCCCGCTACTACAACAATTATCACCCACAGATTTTTACAACTCTTTACCTGATTCCAGCGAACTAAATGTAGCAAAAGTAGCTGATTGTGAAAAAAACTCTCGAATAATTAACCAAAATACCCAACAAGTCAGTACTTCTGCACTAGAAATAACTGTTATGGAACCATCAACTGGGCCAACTGCGGCCGCAACCGATGAAAAACCGTTAGAAATGAGGGTTTCGCAACTCCGCAGCTTGGTCGAAACTCTGCGTATCGCGGACGAAATTTCTGAAAAAGGCTACTTAATCACCAGTTCTGAGTTAGCAGACTTGATGGATGTCCACGCCAGTGCTGTCACCAGTCGGGGAGATCAATGGCGCTGGCGAAACTGGATAGTGTCACGGGTACGCCGTGAAGGAAATCAAATTCTTTGGGAACTGGAACGTGGGGATCAAATAGGAGGTGAAGAGGAGTTATGAGTTGTGAGTTATGAGTTGTGAGTTATGAGTTATGAATTTTTAACTCCTTACTCCTCAACGCCACTTGCTACAACTCTTGGAACCCTCCGAAGTTTGGATGCCTACGGTATTTGCTAGCCAACGGATAGCGCAGCGTAAAGCCTGCGGCATGGCTTCTCTGCGAGACGCTCTTGCGTTCGCTTAGAGCGAGTCCGCGTACCCCTTCGGGGAAGCTAGCTACGCGCAGCGTCTCGTAGAGAGCGTCGGAAGCCTTTGCTCTAACTTCTCACCGCAACGCAGTGGCTCCTCCTAACTCAGCACTCAACACTATATTTGCGTCCCCGCCACTCGCGGGGGGTGCGGAATGCAGATAAGAAAATTCGCAGCACAGCTAAGGGATCAGCCAAAGGCGAAAGCCAGAACAACCAGCCGCCTTTGGCACTTTTGCGATCATAGGAAGGTGCGATCGCTATTAGCATAGCAAAGCGAATCACCACAAGAAATAAATTCAGTCCCAGCAGAAGAAGTGAGGGAGTCGGGGAATAGGGAAGTGGGGGAGAAATCAACAAAAAAGTCAGGACAATTAAAAGGGGTAGACCTTGAACAGATGTGAGTAGCCATAAATCTCCCCATAACTGAGAACGAGAAGTTGCATCTTTGAGGTCAAGACTCCGCCCCCATTCCTTCCACGTCTCCATCGCCCCTTCATACATCCGTACCTTCAGCACCTTTGCGCCATCTAAAAAGCCCACTTTATACCCTTGGATAGCAATATTCCGTGCCAGAGTGACATCATCACAAAAAGAACCACTCGCACTGCTATAGCCACCCACAGCTGCTAAAACGGAGCGACGACACAAAAAACACTGCCCATTTGCCATTACTCGTTCTGGCTGCTCTGTATTGATCCCAGCGGGGTCAAATCGGTAAAGCAGAGTCATCAACAAAGCCGGTTGTAGCCAACACTCTCCTGGATATTTGAGGATGAACTGGGGTGAAAGGGAAACCAGATCATAGCCTTGTGCTTCGGCCGTCTTCACCAAACCAGCAACCAAACCAGGATGCGGTTGAATATCAGCATCCAGCCCCAGAAACCACTGACTAGCCTCTGAGCTATATAGAAAACCGTTATGCAACGCCCAAGGACGCCCCACCCAACCAGAGGGTAAGGGGTCATCTGTGATCAGGCGAAAGCGCGGATCTTTCTGCTGTGTCGCTTTTACCAAGTCGGGGGTGCCATCATCAGACTTGCTGTCTACAACAATTATTTCCCGAACTTCGTAGCTTTGCTGACTTAAACCAGCTAACAGAGGGCTAATGCGAAGTGCTTCGTTCAATGTGGGAACGACGACACTAACCCTACCCAAAAGCTCCGGTGTCGGCTGTTGCGGTTCTATTGGAGGATGGCGTCTTGGCCCCTTTAGCAGGCGCGAAAACAGAATCGCCGTTGCTGGTACTTGGATAAGTAGCAATAAAAAGGATACGGCGCTTTCTAGTATCAAAGCGTTGTCATTAGTCATTGGGCATTGGGCATTAGGCACTTGTACTGAGCGTAGTCGTAAAGCCTGCGGCATAGCTTCTCTTCTCTAAAAGACGCTACACGAACGCTTAAGGCGCAGCCCAAGGTAAAGAAATATTGGGCATTGGGGAGCCAGTGCGTCGCGGAGGTTCCCTCCGTTGAAGCAACTGGCGTCATGGGGCATAGAGAATTAGTTATTCCCTTCCACTCCTAACTCCTGTACAGACGCGATTAATCGCGTCTCTACTCCTAACTCCTGTACAGACGCGATTAATCGCGTCTCCCCAATCTATAGGCTATTTCAAGGCAACTTTAACGCTTCTTGCCACCGAGACTTCCTTGCTTGCTGGTTCAACAGCAACTTGAGTGGGCGTGGTTGAACTGTTTAACCACAGCGCCACAGCGGGAGTCACACCAAGCAATAAGCCTAGTAACACAGGGATGGAGAACCCAGCGGCCAAGCTTAGTCCGGCGGCGAAGGCGAAGTTAGTTAAATAAACGACTAAGGGTAAGTTGAGTTGCGATCGCTCTAATTTAATCGAGGTATTTCTCCACAATAATCCTGCCACACTCATAAACAGGGCGCTAGTACCAAACCAACCTGCATAGTTCTGGTAAGGTGTCCCAAAAAAAGCTCCTGGTTGTTCCCAATACCAGAAGGGCAGAGAAGATTGACTCATAGCTGGCTCAAGGGCAAAATCCCAGCAAGTGAAGAGCAAAGCACCAACGGCTATAGCAGCAATATGGCGCCCCCAACTGGGTTTTTGAGCCACTTTCAAACCAGATATAGCAATTAAGTAAGACGACAGCCCAACATAGAACCAAGATAAAGGAATTGTGAAAGGAACTAGCCCCCCAATCTTATAACCCAAGCCACTCAAGTAGCTATAATCACCAAATGGAAAACCTGTGCTGGTTCCCAGTAGTTCACTTCCCAAAGAGATAAACACAGCCGGTAGCATAAATGCTAACCAAGTTCCCAATCCCAACGTCCGGTAGGCATAAATAGAGACAGCTATTGTCCCCAAGATGATATCAACTACACCGCCGCCAGCCATACTTAATTGTATGGCAGTTTCGCCAACCTGCGATAAGTTTAAAATTATTTCGGCATTAGGTACGACCAGTAGCATCCCTACCAGTCCAAAGGCTTTTGACACGATATGACCAATCAGGCATACGCGCTCAGCGATAACAAGTTGTCTCATAATAATTCCTTAACAAGATATGACACGCGGCTACTCTGCTGCTAACAGTTTACAAATGTTTAACAATATATTTAACTACTTTGTGCTGCAATTCTCTACAAACTTGTTTGGCTTTCTTGCCAAGAGCATAACAGCCTATTGATTGAAGCTATAAGAAATATGATGATAAACTTACTAGTCTAAACCATATAGTCAAAATCTAGATACTTTCATCAGCAAAAACTTCTGGTTTATTGTCTCACAGAAAGACGACTGCGGTTGCCCAAACATCACGGTAGGGGAGGAATTGTCGCCTTGTCGTCTTGGTCGTCAATGGTCCTGCCGTCATTAGTATTACTGAACACGAGAAATTAAATATAATTACTAATGACTCAGCGCAAAGTCGAGCCAGTCCGTTGGTGAGGTTCCCCCACTTAAAGGAACTGGCGTTGAGCGGAGGTTTCCACCGGAAAGCTAGCAAATACCGTAGGCATCAGAACTTTGTAAGAATTACTAATGACGGCAGGACTCGAAATCCTCGCCGCGTAAAGCCGGGGGATGAGTTAATGATACCCATATAATGAAAAACTCCTTCCATGCAGGGATCTCGTTGAGGGAGGACAACCATCACAGATTAAGCAAGCCCTAAAGTAAAATGAAGTTTTTAGTTACTATTCACCGTTGGCGCAATCGAGATGAGTTTGATCAAATTAGGGATAGTGTCCAAGCAGGCGATGGTTTTCACCAACCCTTGTGTCAGAAAAAATATTGTATGTGATATAACATTTTGATGGTGAGTGTGAAAAATGACACATTTACCCCTACAAATCACCCCAAGGGCTACGAGGTATGCCGTAATCTAGAAGTTGTCCATGAACAACTTCCTAAATTGTGCTGGCAGGAGAGAGTTTTTATTATTCACTCTTCCATACTTGCACTACAACAGGTTCAGGGTTTAGAAGTTTGACTATTGAACAGCAGTACTCATTTATCGAGACGAATGGTAGCCCGTGCGTGGCTTCCATCGTTTCAAGGGTACATAACTTTCTATTGCCCCAATGTTTTGCGACGTGACGACCAAGTATTTGTGCTGATTCATTTATTGAATTTGGCGCTGCGATCGCTGACAGGGAATTAAATTTGTCATTCCACGAAAACTTCAAGTACAGTCCAAAACTTCTGCTGGACTGTATCCCGATAACCCCAAAAAACAGAATGTATCTCTAGAATCAATCGGCAACAACATAGAAGATAATTGACTATTAACTTAATGACTAACAGACGCCAATTTTTAAAAGGGGTGGCAGGGCTTTCTAGCTTATTTTTAGCTGCTTGTGGCTGGAGGCTGGCTGAAGTACGTGCTAATTCTAGTACGAATGGTCAACGTGACCAACTTTATATCTTTACCTGGACGCAATATACCGACAACCAATTACTGAAAACTTTTAGCACCCAAACCGGCATGAAAGTGCTAGCGGATGTGTATGATTCCAATGATGTCATGCTGGCTAAATTGCAAGCTGGAGGCGGTGGTACTTACAGCATCATCTACCCATCCGATTACATGGTGCAGAAGATGGTAAACAAGGGTTTGTTAACAGAAATAAATCACGATCGCTTAATCGGTTTAGAGAATTTATTCCCCCGGTTTCAGAATCCTAGTTATGACCCCAATAACCGATATAGTATCCCTTTTAATTGGGGAACAACAGGTTTACTTTACAATTCCGAAAAAATCAAGGATGCACCACAAGACTGGGATTACCTTTGGCAAAACCAAAAGCAACTTAATCAGCAGATGACCTTGCTCAATGATGTTCGAGAAGTGATGGGTGCGACGTTACGGATGCTAGGTTATTCTTACAACTCAAAAAATGAACAAGAAATCAAACAAGCTTATGAAAAGTTGAAGGTGCTAAAGCCTGCGATCGCACGTTTTGACACCGACGCTTGGCAAAATCAAATTCTGGCAGGAGATTTACTATTGGCAATGTGTTATTCAGCAGATGCGGTGAGAATCTCTCAAGAAAATCCTAAACTAAAATATGTGATTCCTCGTAGTGGTTCTTCATTATGGACAGACACTATTGTTATTCCCAAAGCAGCCCCCAATTTAGCTGGAGCCTATGCTTGGATTAACATGATTTTGCAACCAGAAATAGCAGCCCAAATCAGTCAACGCCTGAATGTTTCTACGCCTAATAGCGCTGGATTTGAGCAATTACCAAAAACAATCCAAAACAATGCTAATTTATTTCCCTCAGAGTCACTTTTAGCAAATTGTGAACGTGTTACTCCGGTAGGAGAATTTGAAGAGGTTTACGATCGCTATTGGACTCAATTAACTAGCAGTTAACTAAAATAATTAGGAGTTAAGAGTAGAGACGCGATTAATCGCGTCTGTACAGGAATTAAGAGTAGAGACACGATTAATCGCGTCTGTACAGGAATTAAGAGTAGAGACACGATTAATCGCGTCTATACAGGAGTTAGGAG
>NZ_JBALGC010000052.1:0-51147 GCF_036916575.1 Nostoc sp. | reverse complement strand
CGGGGGTCGTTTCTTTCATCAGCCTTTTACAACGTGAAAGTTAATCTGGTTGAGCATTATACCTTTTTTTGTCTTTTACTTTTGTTTAAGTCCCGCTAACTACAATTGTACTTCTCTAGCAGCCAACCAAAAAGCAAACATCAAAGACTGCCGATTTAGATGTTTTCGCTAGAAAGCGACCGTTAATTTTGTTGATCGCAGGTTGATCGTGTAACGCACAGGCATCGCCTGTCATAAATTCTGCGTGAGATATCAGTACATTGAGTTGTGCTGTTGTCAAGAGTTAGGGTTTTTCTAATAATTCTGGGCGCTCTTCTAAAAGTTCCATCAAAGCATAGGCAGCAAGTACTCGTTCCGGAGCATTTGCTTCACTAACAACGACTTTTAGTAACAGTCCCAGACTATCAACCAAAGTTTGCCTCTTTCTCCCTTTTACCTTTTTAGCTCCATCAAAGCCGTACATATCCCACGCCAGTTGCTTCTCCTGTCAAAGACGCTCTTGCTAGCTTGCTTCCCTGTAAGGGTACAAGTCGGCAGAGCCGACGCCACTTGCTTTAAGCCGGGAAACCCGTCCAACGCAGTGGCTCCCCAACGCACTGGCTGCCTTTTTTCAGTCGTTTTTACCGACTGAGTGTCTGCGGCGATGCCTACGGCGAGATTTGCTAAGGCAGTTGGTTGTGTTGATTTACCTAATTTTGAGCGAACTTGGCCACGCAGTGTATGGTTTAATTTTTCCCAAACCCTTGCGCTGCCATTTGCGGTAGTAGCTGTATACCGTTGAGCTTGGTGGAAAATCCCCTGGAAGCATATCCCATTGACATCCCGTTTTCAAGTGGTAGTAGATGGCGTTGCATACTTCTTGCATATTAGTTGTGCGTTCGCGGAGCGTCTCCCCTTGGGAGAGGATGTCCTCCAGATTTAGGTGGTGGAATTAAAGGAGCGAGAATTTCCCATTCTAAATCACTAAGATCAGTAAAATAAACCTTTCGCGCCATTACTTTCTAAGTATTTACACTGCTTTAAAAGTATTTTATCTTTGCCATTTCTCTGCTCCAGCCATCTTTAGATTTACTTTATAAATAGCCTCTCAGGGGTTGGAGACGCGACTTCATAATGCACAACAGAAGTTGATGGCTTTAACTCCACAAGCTGAACGGTTGTTACGTGCTTTTTCTAATCTCACTTTGACAATTATTGAAGTTCGAGGTGAGCGTTTTGGTTATGTTCCTCCTTTAAACCCTCTACAGCAAGAAATTATTAGTTTACTTGGTCTTTCACCCAATATTTATAGCAGTCTTGTGGATAATTCCTCTTAGTCAAATTCTATTACGCGAACGGTGAGCATTAACTCAAGAAATCGCTGTTTGAGAAAGCGATCGCAATTCTCTAAAAGCTAGTGTAAATTGGCGCTTTAAAACTATTGATGCACGTAAGAAAATGGGACGTTTATATCCACCTGTCTCACCAAGCATTGTTGACTTGCCAGACTACTAGGCTCAGGTTGTACGTAAACGTCCAATATCCTTAACCGGCGGCGCACCAAACATGCGGGCATATTCGCGGCTGAACTGTGAGGGACTTTCGTAACCCACCTGATATGCAGCATCGACCGCATCGAAGTTTTCGGCAAGCATCAAGTGACGCGCTGCCAATAGTCTTAATTGCTTTTGATATTGCAACGGACTCATTGATGTCACTTCTTTGAAATGGCGATGGAACGATGAAGGAGACATACTGGCTTGCTCTGCCAGATCTTCAACCCGCATCGGCTGTGTAAAATCAGCCTTGATCATCTTTATCACCTCAGCGATCCGCTGCATATTGCTGCCGGACGTAGCAATCTGGCGGATAGCTTCGCCTTGTTCGCCCGTTAACAAGCGGTAATAGGTTTCGCGGATAATCATCGGCGCGAGAAAAGGGATGTCCTGCGGTGTATTTAAAAGCCGTGCCAATCTGATCGCACAATCGAGCAATGGTACATTAGCGTCACTGACGAACAAACCTCTAACAGAGTTTTCTTTTTTATGCGTACCCATTCCGGCTTGGGCAATCACATCGCAGAGTTGGACTAGGTCTAAACTCAGCTTGAGCGCTAGATACGGCTTGTCTGGTGTCGCCTCAATAACATATGCATTAATCGGTAAATCAACTGAGACAACCAGATATTGAGCCATACCATACTGATATGTTTCCTCACCCAGCAACGCTGCTTTCTTGCCTTGAACGACGATGCAGAGCCTGGGTTCATAAATACTAGGGATCGCCCCAGACAAATCAGAGCGTGCAAAGTCCAATTGATTGATTGCTGTTGGATGAGCACCGTTCCCTTTGCCTTTGGTGTGCCTGGTCAGTAATGCCGCTAGTTCTTGACACACATCGTTGACTATATCAGGATGCAGTAGTTTGCTCCTCATGCTGAGTTCGTAAGTGAATCGACCATTCTCATACGCTGATTATAAATCTTTCTTTCCTGCCAATACCGATTTTGGCAGGATTAGGCAATAATCTGGCAGGTTTATGTATTTGGAGGAAGGCTTCTCGACTCTATGATGAACTCGTGCAGAAATTGTGAAAGAACAAGGCAATAATGAACGACACATCAAAAATCGCTGTGGTAACGGGAGTGAGTCAAGAACTCGGTAGAAGTACCACTTTGGCGTTGACAAAAAAGAGTCAATGGGATCGTGACGTATCGCAACTGACTCGGTAAATTCAACAACTGAAGAAAGGAGAATCTAATGTTACAAACACGAAAACTTGGAAAAGAGGGTTTAGAGGTTTCGGAGATTGGTCTTGGCTGCATGGGGATGAGTCAGTCTTATGGCACTCCCGATGATCAGGAGTCGATTGCTACCATTCATCGGGCGATCGAACTTGGCTGCACGTTCCTCGACACGGCTGAGGTCTACGGTCCCTTCACCAACGAGGAGCTGTTGGGTCGTGCTCTGAAAGGTCGCCGCGATCAAGTTAAGATTGCAACCAAATTTGGCTGGGCAATCCAAGGCAATAGTCGCTCTGGACTCAACAGTCGTCCTGACCACATCAAGCAAGTCGTTGATGCTTCGTTGCAGCGGTTGCAGACTGATCATATCGATCTGCTGTATCAACACCGAGTTGATCCAGAAGTGCCGATCGAGGAAGTTGCAGGAACGCTCAAGGAACTGATTCAAGCAGGCAAGGTTTGCTATTTCGGTCTGTCTGAAGCCAGAGTTGATACGATCAAGCTGGCACACGCAATCCAGCCTATCTCAGCGTTGCAAAGCGAGTATTCACTGTGGGAACGGGGTGTGGAGCCGACGCTCCTACCAGCGCTACGCGAACTGGGGATTGGTTTCGTGCCTTATAGCCCGCTTGGTCGGGGATTTTTAACAGGTACAGCGAAGCGAGCAGAGGAACAGCCAACCCATGATTGGCGAGCGAAAAGCGATCCTCGGTTTCAGGGCAGCAACTTCGACAACAATATGAAGCTGGCGGAGTTTGTGCGGCAGATTGCACAGGGACACAATGCTACACCGGGACAAGTGGCGATCGCGTGGTTGTTACATCAGGGCGAGGATATTGTGCCGATTCCGGGCACGAAGCGTCCGAAGTACCTTGAAGAGAATCTAGCGGCGGCATCGCTGCATCTGTCGTCGGAAGACTTGCGAAAGATCGAGGACTTCATCAATAGCCATCCGGTATCCGGGTTACGCTATACCGCGTCTGATCTGGCAAGGGTTAATGGTTAGGCGAGTCTTGGATGGTGCATACAGAGCGAATACAGGGGAAAGCAGAGAATGTTAGAACATAAGAGCCTTAGAGAAAAAGTCGTTTTAATTACGGGAGGAACATCAGGCATTGGTCGAGCAACCGCGATGGCGATGGGAGCAGCTGGTGCAAAAGTGGTGTTCTCAGGTCGGCGCGATCCGGAAGGCGAGGAAACTGCGGCTCTCGTTCGCGATACTGGGGCGGAGTGCAAGTTTGTGCGCTCAGATGTATCCAGTGAAGCAGATGTCAAAGCCTTGGTGCAGACAACGATCGCGACCTATGGCAAACTCGATTGTGCGTTTAACAATGCGGGGATCGATCCACCTGTTAAACCACTGCACGAACAATCGCTCGAGGACTTTGACAAAGTCATGGCGATCAACGTGCGGGGACTATTTCTGTGCATGAAATATGAAATCCAACAGATGCTTACTCAAGGGGCAGGTGCGATCGTCAATACTTCGTCAATTGGGGGATTAATTGGATTTCCAGGCATCTCTCCCTACCATGCCAGTAAACATGCCGTGATGGGACTGACGCGATCGGCTGCACTCGATTATGCCAAACAGGGGATTCGGATCAATGCGGTCAATCCTGGAATGACCGATACTGAGATGCTCGATCGGCTTGATAGCGGCTCGGTGAATGATTTATCGGAAGTTCCAATGGGGCGAAAAGGTCAAGCAGCAGAAATTGCTCAAGCGGTTGTTTTTCTATGTTCTGATGCTGCCAGTTACATCACGGGACAGCCTTTAGTGGTTGATGGTGGATTCACAGCACACTAATCAATATCTCAGCACCTGGGTAAGAGATGCGATCGCTGAAAAACTTGCACGTGAACAAGACAAAGTGGTTGCATGAACGTAAACGTCAACCTCAAACGAGTCATCGAGTTGGCGACGACAAACGACGTTCCGAAACGACTAATTCTTGGCAAAGCTGCGGAGACTTTTGTGAAACAGACTGAAACAGCGCGTGTGGACAAGGCGGCAAAGCTCAAGGGGTGACAAGCGTCCGGTAAACTAGATATAGCAAGCTTTTTGGCGTAATTACCTTCAAAAAGATTGTCTGGCTGTTATGCCATAAAACTGGCACATTTGACCAGAGAATGGGGTATTGATAAAAAGCGATCACTATTTAATTGTCAATAAGGCTGTCAATAAGGTGTATCTTTTCAGAGGTCAAATAGATTCAAAGCTTGATGGACAAAGCTTTTAGCAGTCTTGTCACCGCGTCAGGCGGCAAAGTTTCGAGAACTGACACTGTCTAACGGGTTTCCGGAGGCAAATTAGTAGTGTCAAACCGCTTCAAGATATAAGTAAGCCGTGGGGAAAATTTATAAGTATTTCAGCAACACCTACCACTACCAAGCGATAGAACCCAAGCAGTAGATTCTTCTAAGCTAAACCCGCTTTAGCAAGCAGGAAAGTCATCATGTTAAATATAGAAAATCAAGTCATTGCCATCACGGGAGCTAGTAGCGGTATTGGGAAAGCTAGTGCAAAATTACTTGCTCAACATGTGGCAAAGGTCGTACTGGGAGCACGGCGTACTGATCGCCTCGAAGCGATCATCTCCAAAATCCAGGCTCAAGGAGGTTCAGCAGTCTATTACACCCTTGACGTGACCAGCCTCGAAGCCATGCAAGCGTTTGTGAAGTTTGCTAAGGATCAGTTTGGTCGCCTGAATGTGATGATTAACAATGCAGGCTTGATGCCGCTCTCCAGGCTGGACGTGTTGAAGATTGACGAATGGAACCACATGATTGAAATGAACGCAATCACGAACAAAGTCGCACTTGTAACGGGAGCCAGATATGCCTTCAGAACAACCAACACCAACCGCTGCACAACAGATCATCGGCGACTTGTCACCCGCGCTTGTGGATCTCACAGACAACATCCTCTACGGACAAATCTGGGAGCGACCCGGTCTGTCAAAGCGCGATCGCAGTCTCGCGACCGTGACCACGCTAATCGTTCTGAAAGCTAGTGAACAACTGCCTTTCCACCTCACCAAAGCGATCGAGAACGGCGTGAAAGAAGAAGAACTCATCGAGCTAATTACCCACTTGGCTTTCTACTCGGGTTGGCCTAGTGCCATGTCTGCGATCGCTATCGCTAAGAAAGTGTTTGAGGGCAAATGAGTAGAGGATTGTCAACAGCAAATCGATGCTAAGGCAGCGTTCGCGACGACCTGACCAAACCCTCTTCCTGGCACATAGAACATAGAAGTAGAGAAGCTCGATCACGACACGTTGACCGTTTCACTGCTTTCAAGTTCCTCAATTCATTCATGGAGAATACGCATGAGAATTAGGCTAAAACGCCGCCGCTTCGGTCAACTGATGATAATCGGTACCGTAATGACAACCATCGGAAACTGGGTGAAGCGATCAATCGCCCAACCCATTTTGCAACCATCACCAGTCTCATCCAGAGCTAATGGTATGAACTTGGTATTCAATATCAATGGTGCCGCTCATTCCCTCACGCTTGAGCCGCGTGTGACGTTACTCGATACACTGCGCGAACATCTTGGACTAACAGGCACGAAAAAAGGCTGCGATCATGGGCAGTGTGGTTCTTGTACGGTGATCGTTGATGGGCGGCGCGTGTTGTCTTGTCTCACCTTCGCAGCGACGTGCCAAGGCAAAACGGTGACGACGATCGAAGGCTTGGCGCGAGGCAACGATCTGCACTCAATGCAGGCAGCATTTATTAAACATGACGGCTTTCAGTGCGGCTACTGCACACCCGGTCAAATTTGCTCTGCGATCGCAATGCTAGATGAAGCCAAAAACGGCGAGGCGAGTTACGTAACGCAGGATGTTAGACAAACTCCGCGATCGGTGCAACTCTCTGACGATGAGATCAGGGAACGGATGAGCGGCAACATCTGTCGGTGCGGAGCGTATCCGAACATTGTGGCGGCGATCCAGGAAGTCCACACGGAACGGGCGCAGACTTGGCAGTTTATGGGCGAAAACAACCAAGTAATTTTTGAAGCGGCAAAAGCGCCTGTGAAAATCCATGAGGCGGTATGAGCGATGAGACCGTTTAACTATACAAGTGTAAATAATGCAGGCGCAGCTGTCCAAACCGTTTCGGCGAATGCCAATTCTCAATTCTTAGCGGGTGGCACAAACTTAGTCGATTTGATGAAGGAAGATGTGGCGCGTCCTGATGAATTGGTAGACATCACGCGCTTGAATTTGACGCAAATCAGAACCGTTGCCAATGGTATTCTCTCGATCGGTGCTTTAGCTAAAAATAGTGATACTGCAAATCATCCGCTCGTTCGGCAAAACTACCCGCTGTTGACGCAAGCTATCTTAGCGGGCGCGTCGGGACAAATTCGGAATATGGCAACCAACGGCGGTAACTTAAATCAACGAACGCGCTGCCCGTATTTTTATGACACCGCAATGCCCTGCAACAAACGTGAGCCAAATTCGGGCTGTGGCGCATTGGAAGGAATTAACCGCAACCACGCCATTTTTGGCTGGTCAGAACACTGCGTGGCGACTTATCCGTCTGATATGGCGATCGCACTTGCTGCGCTCGATGCAGTGGTAAAAGTTCAACGCAAAGACGGCACAGAGCGTTCAATTTTGTTTGCCGACTATCACCGCTTGCCCGGAAACCATCCCGAACAGGATAACACGCTCGAACATGGTGAATTGATCGCCGCGATCGAACTGCCGAAAAACAATTTTGCCAACCACTCCCACTACTTGAAAGTGCGAGACAGAACCAGCTATGCGTTCGCGTTGGTTTCGGTTGCCGTCGCGCTGGAAACAGAGGGCGATCGTGTCAAACAAGTACGAATCGCGCTGGGAGGGGTGGCACATAAACCGTGGCGGGCACTCGAAGCGGAAAAAGCGATTGTCGGCAAATCAGCAACCGAGGCGAATCTTCAAACGGCGGCGGCGGCGGAAATCAAGAATGCAAAACCGCTCGAATACAACAAGTTTAAAGTCGAACTCGCACGACGTGGCATTGTTCGTGCCCTGCAAATTGCGATCAATGGCAACCCAGCTTAACAAGGGAGCGAAACGGAGTGGCGAACTCAACTGGAAAAGATATAAGCCGCGTGGACGGGGTAGCGAAAGTGACTGGCACAGCCTGTTACTCAACCGACGTACCGATCGCGAATGTTCTGCACGGCGTTCTGATCACTGCCAAGATTGCCAAAGGACGAATTCAACAAATCGACACGAAAACTGCTGAAGCCACTCCGGGCGTAGTTGCCGTGATGACGCATCTGAACGCCCCAAAAGCGATCGGCAAATCGAGCGGCATGGGCACCGATCGCAGCTTGACTTTACTGCAAGACGATCGGGTGCTTTACAGCAATCAACCGATCGGAGTTGTGGTCGCTGACACGCTAGAAAACGCGACGCAAGCCGCAAAGCTCGTTAAAGTGACCTACGCATCAGAAACTCCGAACGTCAAACTTGCCGAAAACATTGCACAAGCAATTCCACCGTCGAAAAAGTTGCCGCGTGAACAGCCAGCAGATTCAAGTCGCGGCAACGTCACTGAAGCACTCGATCGGGCTGCTGTGAAGATTGCTGAAACTTACACCACACCAAACGAAGTGCATAATCCAATGGAGCCGCACACGACAGTCGCGGTTTGGCAAGACGATCGATTAACGCTGTATGATGCAACCCAAGGCGTTTTTCAGGCACGGCATCGAGTCGCTGAGGCATTAGGGTTGCCGATCGCGAATGTTCATGTCCAGTCCGCGTTTCTGGGAGGTGGTTTTGGCTGCAAAGGTTCGGTGTGGTCACACGTTGTTTTAACGGCGATGGCAGCGCGAATGATCGACCGCCCAGTCAAACTGGTACTGGAGCGACGACAAATGTTTGCGCCTGTCGGCTTTCGCCCACAAACATTACAGCACATCGCGATCGGGGCAACCCAGAACGGAGATCTGACCGCGATCAAACACGACACAACTAACCAGATTTCGAGCTTTGATGAGTTTATCGAAGGGGCTGCGGTTCCAACACGAATACTGTATCGCTGTTTAAATGTGGCAACCTCGCATCGTCTCGTTCGCCTCGACACTGGTACACCTGGACAAATGCGTGGGCCTGGCGAAGCACCCGGTTTATTTGCGCTGGAGTCAGCAGTAGACGAACTGGCTTACAAGCTGAACATTGATCCGCTTGAATTACGGATTCGCAATCATGTCGATTTCGATGCGGATCGCAATCTACCGTGGTCGAGTAAGTCTCTGCTGGAGTGTTATCGCCAAGGTGCAGCGCGGTTCCGATGGCACGATCGTAATCCAGAAGTCGGTTCAATGCACAACCAAGGGCTGCTGGTTGGCATGGGAATGGCAACGGCAACTCGTCCGGCAGTTTGGCTCAAAGCATCGGCAGTGGTACGCCTTGCGCCAGATGGCAGCGCGATCGTGCAAAGCGGCACTCAGGACATCGGCACGGGCACTTATACGATCGCGACGCAAGTTGCAGCGGACGCGCTTAAAATCAAAACCGAGAAAGTGCGGTTTCAATTAGGCGATACCCGTTTCCCAGAAGCCCCAAATTCGGGCGGTTCCATGACAGCAGCCAGCGTCGGTTCAGCCGTGCATTTGGCTTGCCTTGCTGCACAGCGCCAAGTCGCCCAACTCGCGATCGCAGATGCACGATCGCCCTTGTTCGGCGCTAAGGAGTCGGACGTTGACGCTGCCGATGGGCGAGTTTTCCTCAAGCAATCAGGTAGACGCGAGTCTTACGCTGCCATTATGAAACGGCACAACTTGCCATTCATCGAAGCGAGTGCCGAAGCTACCCCAAACACCGAAAAATTCTCAACCCATTCTTTCGGTGCAAACTTTGCCGAGGTTCACGTTGATCCAAGATTAGGGCGGGTGCGCGTGGCGCGATGGTGTGGCGTTTTCGATATCGGGCACGTTCTTAACCTGAAAACAGCGCAAAGTCAAATGATCGGCGGAATTGTTTGGGGCATCGGCATGGCGTTGACCGAAGAAATGGTGACAGACTCACGGTTGGGACGAATCGTGACGGCAAATTTAGCAGATTATCATGTGCCTGTGAATGCGGACATTCCTGAAATAGACGTTTCTTTTGTTGATGGAATGGATTCGCACACCAATCCGATCGGAGTCAAAGGCGCAGGTGAAATTAGCATTGCGGGAGCTGCGGGTGCGATCGCCAACGCCATCTATCACGCAACGGGTAAGCGCATCAGAGACTTACCGATTACGCCAGACAAGCTTTTAATCTAGAGGGAGAGGAAATGGCAGTTACGGGTAAACCCATTGATCGTATCGACGGACGCGCAAAAGTTACGGGTGCGGCGAAATATGCCGCCGAATTTAACCAAGCAAATATGGCTTACGCTTTTCCGGTGCGTTCCGCAATTGCTAGTGGAACAGTGACTCATATTGATGCGGAGGCAGCCAAAAAAAGCGGTGGCGTTATTGCCGTCTTAACGCCCGAAAACGCGCCGCGCCTCAAGGCGTTCAACCGTGAGGAACTGATGAAAGTCGAGGCAGCTTTGGGCGAAGATTTAGTGCCGCTGCAAGACAATCAAGTCCATTATTTTGGGCAATTCGTCGCCTGTGTGGTCGCCGAAACTTATGAGCAGGCACGCCACGCCGTTGCGCTGATTAAAATCACCTACGCCGCAGACGAACCGAAAATTGATTTGTCAACTGAATTATTACATGGCTTCCGCCCGGAAAAGAAGGCTTACGGAGCAACACCAGCCCAACTCAATGCTAATAAAGCTGCTTTGCTGCTTCAATCAGCACCACGTCATATAGAACAAACTTATCGAACTTCAACTGAGGTTCACAATCCAATGGAACCGCACGCAATCGTGGCGATGTGGGAGGGTGCGGACAAGCTAACCATTCACGACACGACCCAAGGCGTAATGCGGGAACGTGCCGCGATCGCTTATTTTTTTAACCTCAAACCAGAAAACGTGCGTGTCATCTCACCGTTTGTCGGCGGTGGTTTCGGAGGTAAAGTGAGTCCTTGGACACACCATTTTTTAGCAGTCATGGCAGCGCAAGTCGTCAAGCGCCCGGTCAAGCTTGTCCTGACGCGCCAAATGCATCATGGATGCAAACTCGAAACTGCACGGTAAAAAGCCAGAAGAGATCGCTTTTGCCAACGCAAAGTTCGTTCTCCGGAGCGACACTTCTCAATCAGACTCCTACATCGACATTATGCGACGTAATCGCAGAACCATGATCGAAGCCTGCGCGACGACGGCTCCTGCTAGCGATATGCGTCCAAGCGGGTCGTGTACGATCGCGCCGATTGCTTCCGAGGAAAACAAAGATGAGAAAAAATATTCGTTTCATTCTTTTGGAGCGTTGTTCGCGGAAGTTTGGGTAGATGAAAGCCTCGGCATCGTTCGCATCAGGCGGTTTACAAGTGTTCAAGATGTGGGGCGGATCATGAACGAAAAGACGGCGCGATCGCAAATAATCGGTGGCGTGATTTTTGGCATCGGCGCGGCATTGATGGAGGAAAGTGTCTATGACCCGCGTTGGGCAAATCCGGTGCAGCGAACCTTTGCCGATTATCACGTTCCAGTGCAGACTGACGTTCCCGAAATTGATGTGCAGTTTATCAATCAGCCCGATCCGCACATTTCTCCGATTGGGGCGCGTGGCGCTGGCGAGATCGGCATTGTTGGTGTTACAGCCGCGATCGCGAATGCGGTTTTCAATGCAACGGGTAAGCGGATCAGAAATTTACCACTCACACCCGACAAGCTGTTGTAGATCAAAGAGCATTGTGAGTTAAACAGTATGAATGAACTCAATACCTTTGCCAAAAAAAGAGTATGAAGAAATAGGGCTGCCGTAGTAGAGTTATTGTTTCTCACAACGACAACTCAAAACCTACGAACAGCCCATGCTCGATATCTTATCATTGCTACAATGCCTTTTACCGCAGATAAACGCTACAACGATGCGGCAATTGAACCAGATAATCCTGGCTATGTTAGGAATGAGCGGCCGAGTAACCATGTTAGAAATCTCTCGTTGGGCAGGCGTTGGTGGTAGTTATCGGACGATGGTGAGATTTTTTCATACAGTAATACCTTGGGCGACGTTGTTTCGGTTATTTTTTCGTAAGCATCTATTTCGTGCGAATGAGGTATATTTGCTTGCAGGAGATGAAGTTGTAGTGAGAGACCATTTATAAAGTAAATCTTTAGACTACAAGACGACGTAGCATAATTCTAGTCATAACAGCATATATGGCAGTTTCACTCATTTCAGGGAGACGTTCATAATCCTTACTAAGACAACGGTACTGGTTAAGCCACCCAAATGTTCTTTCTACTACCCAACGTTTGGGTAAAACCTGAAATTTTTGCTCAGTACGCCGTATAACTTCAACATGAGCTTGGAGAAATTAGCAATAAATTACTTTTCGTGAATTCTTGGTGGTTGCCCGAATTCAATAAACGACTGCCCGAATTCAATAAACAGCGGCGATAATATTGGTTTAGCCGCGTTCAGCACTAGTTCAGTCTTTTTCTCAAATTCTGCACCTTGTTTTTTTTACAATAGGACTTACGCAAAAATTCTCTGAAACTCTTATTTATCCGTGCCCACTGCGTACTCTGTGGTTCGATTTTCCGTTATCTGTGCGTAAGTCCTGTACAAATTCAATTATTCTGGTAATTTTTCAACTTAATGCAAGTATGAAGATAGCGATGTCTACGACGGGCTACGCCTACGCACAGATGTAATATATCTAAACAACGGCGATCGCCTACGGCAGGCGAGTACGCCATCGCATAGTACACACACGATGACAATTAACATCACGGTTTATGATTTTTGGGATTTGAGGAAAGCAGCAAATCCAGAACCCATCATCGATTCAATCCATCAAGAAGATTATCTTTGTCGATATCCTAAAGAACTCGGTTCAGGCTATTATCGCTGGATACCGCTGCGTGAAGGCATTCTCATCGAAATTCTTGAAACCTATTTGCCGCAGTCAATACGGTGGATTACTCATCCTCATCACCAAAACAGTTTAGAATTTGGATTTATTTTAGCTGGATCAGGGCAAGATTGTGATGGACAACCAAAAAAGTCAGGAGAAGACTATATTTTTGGTGGTGTGTATCCACAGTCGAATAACAACGTTGATGGAGCAGGTAATCTGAGTTGGGTAAGTTTGATAATTAAACCAGAAACGCTCAGGACGTTGATCGAAAGTTATGGAGAACCACTACCGCAAGATTTGGAAAAAGCGATCGCAGGTGTACCAGAATATTTTAATCTACGTCCTAGCCTAATTACCCCAGCCAAACAAATAGCCCTCCAGCAGATTGTTCATTGTCCTTATCAGGGACTAACACGCAAAATGTATCTGGAGAGCAAAGCGCTAGAATTGGTTTCCCTTAAGCTAGCAGATCAAGTAGCAGCGCCAACAGAAAAGCTGTTACGGCTTCAAGAAATTGATCGCATCCATCACGCCAGAGACATTTTACTAAGGAATATCGGTAATCCACCTTCATTAATCGATCTGGCTCGACAAGTGGGTATTAACGAATACACTCTAAAACGCGGGTTTCGTCAAATTTTTGGGACTACAGTGTTTGGTTTCTTACACAGTTATCGCATGGAACAAGCCAGGCAATTAATGCTATCAGGGCAAATAAAAATTGAACAAATTGCTCAAATAGTTGGTTATGCAAACCGCAGTCATTTTGCTACTGCATTTAAAAAGAAATACGGTGTAAATCCTAAAGTGTATCAAATGCAAAAGAATATTTAGACACTATTACTAGATTAATCTACTTAAAAACTTCAATTATCGTGCAAAAAAATTCCGTTTTCGGGTCATTTTTTTCACAGAAATCCTGTATTGTATTACCAAGAGGAATTTGAGAAGCTTTCTCGACTAACGAGCAAAAATATTTGCTCTGTTGCTAACGCCTGCTCTCTTTATCTTGGTATGAGGAAATATGTGGAATTTGCAACTGCCATTGTTGGCGGCTACTTTAGTGTCGGTATTTTTTGCACGGATTGTAGTAGCACAGGAAATTAGTCGTAGTCAGAATCTGGCTAAAAACCAAGAAAATCGGAGCTTACACGAGATAAAATTGCCAATAACTAATGCAAATAAGAAGATTAGGCAATTAAGTGAGCTAGAACCCGTTTTGACTAGCGCTCGCATGTTATTAGTGCAGTCGCCAACACCCGCATCAGAAATTGTGCAAGTGACAGCAGTCAAAGCAAACCCCACCAATAAAGGTGTGGAGGTAATTTTACAGACATCTAAGGGCCAACAGTTGCAGCTAGTAAATCGCTCTTCGGGCAATAATTTTATCACTGATATTCCCAATGCCCAACTACGCCTAGCATCGGGCGATGCGTTTACGTTTCGCTCGGATAAACCAATAGCGGGTGTTAGCCAAATCACGGTGACTAACTTTGATGCCAATACTATCAGGGTAACAGTCACAGGTCAACTGAGTCAGCCAGTTGTGGAGTTGTTTGATAGTCCAGATGAGGGGATAATTTTCTCTGTTGCCAGTGCTTTATCTGCCACGCCATCACAGCAGCAACTGCAAACACAATCACCCCAAACTAGTCAGCCGCCAAGTCAGACACAGCCAACTCAACCATCAGCTAGTGGTGATGAACCGATTGAGTTGGTGGTGACTGGCGAACAAGATAATTACCGTGCCACAGATGGATCAACTGCTACCAGAACTGACACTCCTCTACGCGACATTCCGCAATCGATTCAGGTCATCCCGCAACAAGTCTTGCGAGATCAACAAGCGACCACGATTCAAGATGCCCTTAGAAACGTGAGTGGAGCAAATATTACAAGTTCTCCCGGCTTTCAAACAAACCAATTTGCCCTGAGGGGTTTCCTCTCTGGACCTGGTAATTATCTTAGAGATGGTTTGTTTGATGCCCAAGGCGCTCAATCAGTTGATCTGGCTAATATTGAGCGAGTGGAAATTCTTAAGGGTCCGGCTTCAGTACTGTTTGGTCTGGGTACTCCAGGGGCCACAATCAACTTGATTACAAAAAAACCCCT
Organism: Nostoc sp.; assembly: GCF_036916575.1. Classification (GTDB taxonomy): domain Bacteria; phylum Cyanobacteriota; class Cyanobacteriia; order Cyanobacteriales; family Nostocaceae; genus Nostoc. The sequence goes on along the minus strand of NZ_JBALGC010000052.1, from coordinate 36,323 downwards.
TAGAGATCCTTTCTTTGAGGTGAATACTACAGTTGGTAACTACAGCAATTACCGTGGTGCGATAGATTTATCTGGACCGTTAAACGAGTCCAAAACAGTGTTATATCGTCTGAATGCCTTTTACCAATCTGATGGTAGCTTCGTGGATTTCCTGAACACCAAAAGTTATTCGATTGCCCCAGTGGTAAGTTTGATGATTGGGAAAAGAACAAAGTTAACTTTAGACGCACAATACACGGATTCGCGTGTCGATGGGTTTAGCTTGGGTCTACCAGCGTTAGGTACGGTGCTTCCCAACCCAAATGGTAAAATCCCCATCAACCGAAGTACTGGTGAGCCTAATTACTATAGACAGTTCAGGATTGGCAGCCTTGCTTACAATCTGGACCATCAATTTAGCGACGACTGGTCGCTCCGCAACGCGTTTCGATTCTCCTACGTGAGTAGTGATGGTCTTCGATATGTGGGCACTGAGCTTCTCGCCGATAACCGTTCCCTAGATCGCTTTCTTTTGAGTGAAACTTTTGATGACTATAGCTACAACCTAACAACCAATCTGATTGGCAAGTTCTCAACTGGTTCTGTGAAACATCAGTTACTTTTTGGAGTCGATCTCAGTCGCAGTGAAGTCCCACTAAATGTCAGTGATTTTGGAGAAGCGGCACCGTTTGACATTTACAAGCCTGTATATGGTCTGCCACCACTGATTCCTGTACCAAACAATGATCCCAATAATTTGCTTTCTAATACTAGCTTAACCGATCAACTTGGTGTCTACATTCAAGATCAAGTCAATATTGCCGAGAATTTAAAGTTACTACTGGGCGGACGGTTTGATCTTTTTACACAGACGAATGCAGATGTGCTTGCTCATACTTCACAATCTCAAGGAGGAGATGTGTTTAGTCCTCGTGCTGGCATTGTCTACCAACCGAGCAAGACCATTTCGCTTTATGGCAGTTATAGTCGCTCATTCACTCCGAACAGTGGCAGGTCCTTTGATAACAGCTTGTTTGACCCAGAGCGGGGCAGACAGTACGAAGTTGGTGTGAAAGCAGATTTGAGTCAAAGTCTCTCTGCCACCCTCGCTTATTACGATCTGGTACGCTCCAACGTTTTGACCGACGATCCAAACCATCCAAATTATTCAATTCAGACCGGTGAGCAGCGCAGTCGAGGCATTGAATTGAACATCTCCGGGCAAATTTTACCAGGATGGAATATCTATGCAGGCTATGCTTACACCGATGCCCGCATCACCAGAGATAACACTTATCGTCCTGGGAATCTGCTGTACAGTACACCTGAGAATGCCGTTAACCTGTGGACAACCTATGAATTTCAACGGGGCGGCTTGAAAGGCTTTGGAGTTGGATTGGGATTGTTCTACGTCGGAGAGCGGGAGGGAGATTTACAGAATAGTTTCCAAGTGCCATCTTATTTTCGTACTGATGCGGCTCTATTCTACAAGGGTGGACAGTTCGGGGCACAGCTTAATTTCCGCAATCTGTTTAATATTGATTATTTTGAAACGGTTGCAGATATTTCACGTGTGTATCCCGGTAGTCCGTTGATGGTCGAGGGAAGAATTTCTTGGGAGTTTTGAGTTCACGACTTATGCCTAGAAACCATACATTAATTAGAAACCATACATTAAAGGGATGCTCTCGCTATGCACCCCTTTAATGGCGGCTCAATGGCAAAGCGTCAGTCCTAAGTTTTGACTTCACCAATGATTAAAGCGATCGCTTGAAAGTTTCAAGCAAGAAGCTTTGTAAAAATATTTAAAATCCGTGATTTTGGATTCGCGCAACAGCAACCAAAGGCAATAAACATACAGTTCGTGGTGTGATGCCTGCGACGGGCGGAGCCATTGCATAGATGTAATATATCTAAACAATGGCGATTGCATAGTACAATACACGATGACAATTAACATCACGATATATGATTTTTGGGATTTGAGGAAAGCAGCAAATCCACAACTCCTAATCGATTCAATCCATCCAGAAGATCATCTTTGTCGGTATCCTCAAGAACTCGGTTCAGGCTATTATCGCTGGATACCGCTGCGTGAAGGCATTCTCATCGAAATTCTTGAAACCTATTTGCCGCAGTCAATACGGTGGATTACTCATCCTCATCACCAAAACAGTTTAGAATTTGGATTTATTTTAGCTGGATCAGGGCAAGATTGTGATGGACAACCAAAAAAGTCAGGAGAAGACTATATTTTTGGTGGTGTGTATCCACAGTCGAATAACAACGTTGATGGAGCAGGTAATCTGAGTTGGGTAAGTTTGATAATTAAACCAGAAACGCTCAGGACGTTGATCGAAAGTTATGGAGAACCACTACCGCAAGATTTGGAAAAAGCGATCGCAGGTGTACCAGAATATTTTAATCTACGTCCTAGCCTAATTACCCCAGCCAAACAAATAGCCCTCCAGCAGATTGTTCATTGTCCTTATCAGGGACTAACACGCAAAATGTATCTGGAGAGCAAAGCGCTAGAATTGGTTTCCCTTAAGCTAGCAGATCAAGTAGCAGCGCCAACAGAAAAGCTGTTACGGCTTCAAGAAATTGATCGCATCCATCACGCCAGAGACATTTTACTAAGGAATATCGGTAATCCACCTTCATTAATCGATCTGGCTCGACAAGTGGGTATTAACGAATACACTCTAAAACGCGGGTTTCGTCAAATTTTTGGGACTACAGTGTTTGGTTTCTTACACAGTTATCGCATGGAACAAGCCAGGCAATTACTGCTGTCAGGACAAATGAAAATTGAACAAATTGCTCAAATAGTTGGTTATGCAAACCGCAGTCGTTTTGCTGCTGCATTTAAAAAAAAATATGGCATAAATCCCAAAGCATATCAAATGCAGGAATTAGATTTGTAAACACTTGTAACAGATAAAGGATGTGTCTAATGGTTAGTTAGCATTCAGCACTTAATTTCTCAGCTGATACCAACAAAGCCAATCGATACTTACCTGTGCGAATCTGATGAAATCCTAACTGTGTCAGCCAATCTAAAATCGTCGGTTGTGGCCAGATACGTCCGCCACAGGTAACGTAGTAGATTAGAGAGAACAAGCTCATAGGTGAGGAGAGTTTTCCTTGCTCGCCGGGATGAAACAGGTCGTTGATAAGTACAGTTCCGCCGACTCGCAATGCTTGAAATGCTTTGCTAAGAGCTATTTCACACTGCTCGGCTGTGAGGCAATGAAGGATATTAGAGAGAAACACAACATCATAATTGTTGCCCCAATCAGTATCGAGTAAATTACCTTCAATATATTGGATGCGTGAGCTTAACCCTGCCTGTTCAATTTGGGGTAAACCTGCTTCGACAGCATTGGGTAAATCGAGGATATCTGCTTTGAGGTCAGGATATTTCTGGCAAAAGGCAATACTGTATTCGGCAGGCCCACCCGCCACATCTAACAACCGCTTTGGTGGTGGATTCAGCTTTGCCCATTTGAGTACATTTGAGGCAGTTTGCTGTCCACTGCTTTTGAGCATTTCGTAGTAATTTGCAAAACAAGTAGCGGATTGAGGATTAAAGTGAAAATTGGGAACTTCACCAGTGCGAATATCCTTCTCCAACAACACCAATTGCTGACTAATATCACCACCTAACCGCAGAAAGTCATGAATGAGTCCACCCGATTTTGTCAGCCATCGAGCAGAATCTTGGGTAAGTTGGTATTGCTGACCTTGCCGTTTTAAAAAACCGAAACCATCTAGACTTTCTAACAATACCTGCATTCCGTGAGGATCGCAGTTCATCGCTGTTGCTAATTGGGCTGCTGTTCTAGGATTTTCTTGCAGAGCATCAAACACATTTAACCGTATGGCAGTGACCAAAACTTGGCTCACTCCCATGCCCAGCATACCTAATAGAAAAGGTTGCAGTTCTCTTCGGCTCTGGAGCGCGATCGCATCCAAGATGTTTTCTGGCTGGATGCCCAACTTCATCTGGAAACTCCTTGGTAATAAAACTATTGCTACTATTTCTCAATTGTATCATAGAAGCGATCGCCAAAAATTCTCAAAGCACAGAGTAAGGAAGCTTTCTTGTACTGAACCATTGCTAATTAAATCTCAGCCTATGTAAAAAATTTCAATTAGGGCGCAAAAAAATTCCGTTTAGGAGCCATTTTTTTGACTGAAATCCTGTAATGTACTAGCAAGAGCAAGTTGAGAAATCTTCTTGACTAACGAGCAAATATTTTTGCTCTGTTACTAACGCCTGCTGAACTTATTTTGGTGTGAAGAAAAGATGTGGAATTTGCAACTGCCATTGTTGGCGGCTACTTTAATGTCGGTGTTTTTTACACAGACTGTATTAGCACAGGAAATGAGTCTTAGCCAGAATCTGACAGATAACCACCAGATAAAATTACCAATAACTCATGCAAATAGGAAGATTAGGCAACTAAGTGAGCTAGAATCAGTTTCTACTAGCGCTCGCATGTTATTAGTGCAATCGCCAACACCCACATCAGAAATTGTCCAAGTTACCCAAGTCAAAGCAAACCCCACTCTTAAAGGTGTGGAGTTGATTTTACAAACTTCTAAGGGGCAACAGTTGCAGCTAGTAAATCGCTCCTTTGGCAATAACTTTATCGCTGATATTCCGAATGCCCAATTGCGCCTCCCGTCAGGTGATGCCTTTACTTTTCGCTCAGACAAACCAATAGCGGGTGTTAGCAAAATCACGGTGACAAACTTTGATGCCAATACTATCAGGGTAACAGTCACAGGCCAAGTGAGTCAGCCAGTTGTGGAGTTGTTTGATAGTCTAGATGAGGGAATAATTTTCTCTGTTGCAAGTGCTGCATCTGCCACGCCATCACAGCAGCAACCGCAAACACAACCACCCCAAACCAGTCAGCCTCTAAATCAGACACAACCAACTCAACCATCAGCTAGTGGTGATGAGCCGATTGAGTTAGTGGTTACGGGTGAGCAAGATAATTATCGCGTCACAGATTCATCAACTGCCACCAGAACTGATACGCCTCTACGTGATGTTCCCCAATCCGTGCAGGTCATCCCGCAACAAGTCTTGCGCGACCAACAAGTGACCAGCTTTCAAGATGCCCTCAGAAACGTGAGTGGAGCGTCTTTGGCCAATCTTCCTGGCTTCCACGACAACTCCTTTGTGCTTCGAGGGTTCAGCGGTAATTATCTCAGAAATGGTTTGGCTGATCCCAATGCTGCTTATGCCGCCGATCTCGCCAACGTGGAACGCCTTGACGTGCTTAAGGGTCCTGCTTCCGTGCTGTTTGGCGTGGGGAGTCCTGGTGCCACCATTAACATAATTACCAAAAAACCTTTAAGTGAACCGTTCTATACAGTTGATGCCACATTTGGTAACTACGATACCTATCGTGGTGCCATCGATTTGTCAGGACCGTTAAACGACTCCAAAACGGTGTTGTATCGGTTGAATGCCGCCTACCAAAATACGGGTAGTTTTGTCGATTTCCTGAACATCAAGAACTATTCCATTGCTCCGGTCATCAGTTTGGTGTTTGGGGCAAGAACCAAGTTAACGATAGAGGGGGAATATAGGGATACGCGTGACGATGGCTTTACTCTCGGCTTACCTGCCTTTGGCACAGTGCTGCCCAACCCTAATGGCAAAATCCCCATTAACCGGAACACCGGTGAGCCAAATTATTATACTGAAGGTAGAGTTGGCAGCATTGGTTACGATCTGGAGCATCAGTTCAGTGACAACTGGTCGCTCCGCAATTACTTTCAAGCATCATTTTCAAGTTTCAATGATTTTCGGGGCGCAAGCAACGACTTTCTAGACGATAACCGTACCCTTGATCGCAATTACTTTACTGAAAGTGGTTCTACTAATAGCTACAACCTGATCACCAATCTGATCGGCAAAATCTCAACGGGTTCGATTCAACATCAGCTACTGTTTGGAGTCGATCTCAACCGAAGTGAGGGTCCATATCAGAGTTTTTCCGGATCAGCAGCACTGCTTGACGTCTACAATCCCGTGTATGGCCAGCCGCCACGGGAGCCTCTCTACTCAAGAAACAGGCTGTCTTCCTTGACTGATTCACTGGGTGCCTATCTTCAAGACCAGGTTACTATTGCCAAGAATTTAAAGCTGCTGTTGGGTGGGCGGTTCGATCTGTTTACACAGAAGAATGGCAGCTTGGATAACGATAATCAATTTCAGGAATCCTCCCAAGGAGGGGATGCGTTCAGCCCGCGTGTGGGGATTGTCTACCAGCCGATTCCAGCTATTTCGCTGTATGGTAGCTATACTCGCTCATTCACGCCAAACTTCGGTAGGGCACGCGATAACCGTCCGTTTGATCCAGAACACGGCAGACAGTACGAAGTCGGTGTGAAAGCTGATTTGAGTCCAACGCTCTCAACTACCTTGGCTTTTTATGACCTGGAACGCTCCAACGTATTGACAACCGATCCCAACGATGACCGTTTTTCGATTCTAACGGGTGAGCAACGCAGTCGAGGCATTGAATTGAATCTCGATGGCGAAATTTTGCCGGGATGGAATATCTATGCGGGCTATGCCTACACCGATGCCCGCATCACCAAAGACAACACCTTTCGGGTTGGGAGTCGGCTGTTTGCAACCCCGGAAAATGCCATCAATCTCTGGACAACCTATGAATTTCAAAGGGGTGGCTTGAAAGGCTTTGGAGTAGGATTGGGCTTGTTCTACGTGGGAGAGCGAGAGGGAGATTTATATGATAGTTTTAGTTTCCAACTGCCTGATTATCTCCGAACGGATGCAGCTCTTTTCTACAAGCGCGATCAACTTCAAGTGCAGCTCAATATCAGAAATCTGTTTAATATCGATTATTTTGAAACGACTGGCGGTCAAATTACAAAAGTGGTTCCTGGTAGTCCGACCACGGTCGAGGGAAGAATTTCTTGGGAGTTTTGAGTTGACAACTTATACCTAGACACCATACGTTGAAGGGATGCTCTCGCTATGCACTTCTTCAATGGCGGCTCAAGGGCAATGCGTCAGTCCTAAGTTTTGACTGCACCAATGATTAAAGCGATCGCCTTTAGTTTGAACTGAGAACCTGTATAAAATATTTAAAATTTGTCTTGTTGTATTAGCCTACGGCAGGCAAATAGGCGATCGCACTGTTTCTAATCTTCACAAGTGGCAACTTGGTATTAACAACTGAAATTGCTCAACTACTGCTGACTCAATCTCAGCAACGCCAAAAACTTCAGTTATGGCGCAAAAAAATTCCATTTTGGAGCCATTTTTTTTCACTGAAATCCTGTATTGTATTACCAAGAGCAATTTGATAAAAGTTCTCGACTAACGAGCAAAAATATTTGCTCTGTTGCTAACGTCTGCTCAATTTATCTTGGTGTGAGGAAAATATGTGGAATTTGCAACTGCCATTGTTGGCGGCTATTTTGGTGTCGGTGTTTTTTGGACAGACTGTATCAGCACAGCAAATTAGTCGTAGCGACAATCTGACAAACAACCTCAAAATTCGTAGCTTACGCCAGATAAAATTGCCAATAACTCATGAAAATAGCAGGATTAGGCAATTAAGTGAGATACAACCAGTTTTGACTAGCGCTCAAACCTTATTAGTGCAGTCGCCAACACCCGCATCAGAAATTGTGCAAGTGACAGCAGTCAAAGTAAACCCCACGAATAAAGGTGTGGAGGTAATTTTACAGACATCTAAGGGACAACAGTTGCAGCTAGTAAATCGCACTTCGGGCAATAATTTTATCGCTGATATTCCAAATGCCCAACTGCGCCTTCCGTCGGGCGATGCCTTTAGTTTTCGCTCAGATAAACCAATAGCGGGTGTTAGCAAAATCACGGTGACAAACTTTGATGCCAATACTATCAGGGTAACAGTCACAGGCCAGGTCAGTCAGCCAGTTGTGGAATTGTTTGATAGTCCAGATGAGGGTATAATTTTCTCTGTTGCCAGTGCTTTATCTGCCACGCCATCACCGCAGCAACCGCAAACACAACCAACCCAAACTAGTCAGCCAGAGAATCAGACACAACCAACTCAACCATCAGCTTCGAGTGATCAGCCGATTGAGTTAGTGGTGACAGGAGAACAAGATGGGTATCGGGCCACAGATAGTTCAACTGCAACCAAAACTGATACTCCACTACGTGACATTCCCGCTTCCATTCAGATTGTGCCGCGACAAGTGTTAGAAGATCAAAGGGCAGAGCGGTTACAGGATGCACTTGAAAACCTGGGCATTACTCAATCAACTAACTTTGGAGGCGCGGCACTTAGTCAATTTATCATTCGCGGTTTCGAGCAGCGAGGATATTTTAGAAATGGATCCCTTGATAACTATAGCGTCACTCCAGTAGACCTAGCGAACGTGGAACGCGTAGAAGTACTCAAGGGACCAGCCTCAGTGCTTTTTGGTCAGGGGGCACCAGGTGGAATTATCAACCTGATTACGAAGCAGCCGTTAAGTGAACCTTATTACGCGGCTGAGTTTACTGCTGGAAGTTACGATTTTTATCGACCAACGTTAGACTTTTCTGGTCCGTTGAATTCGGACAAAACCTTGTTGTATCGCTTAAATGTTGCTTACCAAAACGCCGGGAGTTTTCGTGACTTTGTTGACTCTGAACGTATCTTCATCGCGCCATCTCTAACTTGGAAAATTAGTGCTAACACAAAGCTAAACTTTGATTTTGAGTATCTCAACCTTGATGCTGTTTTTGATCGAGGTATCCCTGCGCTTGGCAATAGACCAGCCCCAATTCCAATTAGTAGGTTCTTAGGCTTCCCTCAAGCGTACCAACATACTACACTTTACAAAGGTGGTTACACATTAGAACATCGGTTTAGCGATAATTGGCAGCTTCGCAATGCCCTATTCATTACCTCCATTAAGGCAGGCGATCGCTATGCAAATCCATCGGATTCGCCATTGACAGACAACCGATTCCTGGAGCGGGATTTTACTAATGATAGATTCCCAACTGATAACTACAACCTTCAAACTGAGGTCACAGGAAAGTTTGCAACTGGGTCAATTAATCATCAATCCCTCATCGGGTTGGAGTTGAACCGAAATACTGGCCCATACATAGTCAGGTCTGCTGAATTACCACCAATTGACATCTTCAATCCAGATTACAACACTGCTATTCCTACTGGTCTTCCAATTGGCTTCAATACCCAATTCAACACAAATAGTTTAGGGCTTTATCTTCAAGATCAGATTACCCTACTGGACAATTTGAAGCTGCTAGTGGGAGGACGCTTCGATTTTACTGGACAGGAAAATAAAAATACACTCACTGGAGATAATATCAGTCAATCTGACCATGCCTTCAGTCCTCGGGTTGGTCTTGTCTACCAACCTATCCCACCAATCTCGCTTTACGCCAGCTACAGCCGTTCTTTCGTTCTTAACATTGGCACTTCCGTCGATGGTTCTACATTCGATCCTGAACGAGGTACACAGTACGAAGTAGGAGTCAAAGCCGATTTGAGTAATAAAGTGTCGGCAACACTGGCTGCTTACCACATTACAAAGTCGAATGTTCTCACGCCTGATCCCAATAATCCTAATTTCTCCATTCAGGTAGGTGAACAACGCAGCCAAGGTATTGAACTCAATGTTGCTGGCGAAATTCTGTCAGGTTTGAAAATTATTGGTTCTTATGGTTATACGGATGCTGAAATCACCAGAGACAATCTATTTGCAGTTGGGAATCGGTTGTACAACGTTCCGAAGAATGCTGCCAGTCTATGGACAACCTATGAAATCCCAAAAGGAAAGCTACAAGGTTTGGGGTTTGGATTGGGACTATATTATGTGGGAGATAGACAGGGCGATTTTGAGAATAGTGTTGTGTTACCCAGCTACTTCCGAACCGATGCAGCACTTTATTACAAACACAACAACTGGAAGGCTGCCATCAATATCAAGAATCTCTTTGATGAGAAGTACTATGAAAATGCTCAGTCAAGAAATATCATCTATCCCGGTGCGCCGTTGACTGTGTTGGGAACGATTTCTGTAGAGTTTTGACCTTATATTTATCAGGAATATCTACTATGAATTTCAAAACTATGCGTAACTAAGTTTTGACTGTACCAATGATTAGAGCGATCGCTTGAAAGTTTCAAGCAAGAAGCTGTGTCAAAATATTTAAAATTTGTGTTGTTGTAGCGCGGATAGGCGATCGCAATGTTTCTAATCTTCTAACTATAAAAATAGTGTAACCTATGAGATTCAACAGGGGAGTTTGAAAGGGTTACAGTTTGGGAGAGGTATATTTTTTGTTGGCTCGCGCATTGCCAACCAAAGCGATCCATTTACTGTTCCTTCTTATCTGAGAACTGATGCCGCAATCTCCTACAAACATGATAATTGGCGGGCTGCGCTCAACTTTAAGAATATTTTTGATCTCAAATATTACGACACTCAGGGCTACTTCCTCGTGCCTCAAGCACCGTTGACTATCTTGGGAAGCATTTCAGTGGAGTTTTGATCTTTATTTAGCACGAGTATCTACCATGACTTACAAAACCCTACGTAACTTCGTATTTGGCAAAAACCGAAGAGCCAAAGATAAATCAAATAGGATGGCCGCCAAGGCAAACGCATCTAAATATTGAATCCGGAAGCAAATAAGATATGTATTGTGTGAATTAATCAACATAATCGCCTGAAATGCTCTAGGAGTAAGGTTTTTGAGTGCTTATTTGAGTGAGCAGTGAACTGTTCTTTTTTATGAGTAATTGCGATCGCTTGATACCCTGTAGCGCCATAGTTTGATCAAGGCGGAATTTGTCAACCCCATGACAAGAGAGGATTTTGAGGCAAACAAGTGTCTGAGTAAATAAAAATAATAATCATTATGATAAAGAATCAGTTGTATATTACTTAGCAAGTTAATTTTATTACCTGAAATAGCAAAAGATTTACTAATAATCTTTAAGAAAATTACGCAGAAATCAACTTCAATGAGACAATCTGACCTAATCTTCTCAACCCAAAGGAAGACATGAACGATCGCACAAAGGCTCTCCAGGCTCTCGCGGCTGAACGTTGGCGGGTATCCCTGATTCTCAGTGGAGCCATGATGTTTATTTACTTTGGCTTTATCCTATTAATCGCGTTCAATAAGCCCCTGCTGGGGTCATTAGTAGTTCCTGGCCTCAGTCTGGGAATTTTACTGGGGGCGCTGGTAATTGTCTCAGCATGGGTATTAATTTTTATCTACGTGCGTTGGGCAAATAGCAGTTACGACGACCAAATCGCAAGGCTGACACGCAAATGAAAATTGGGCATGGGGCAAGGAGAATAACTTGCCCAATACTTTTCTACCTTGGGCTGCGCCCTAAGCGTAGTTATGCCGCAGGCTTTACGACTTACCTCGGCTTTGCTACTTCTCTACCTTGGGCTGCGCCCGAAGCGTAGCTATGCCGTAGGTTTTACGACACCGCTCAGTACAAGTCGGCACAAGTCGCTCAGTACAAGTGCCCAATGCCCAATACCCAATACCTATTAGCAATTTCTAGTCCCAAATCCAAAATACTAAACCAAAAAAGCATGAATAGTGTGTGGTTCGATCTGCCACTGGCGGCGGATATTACCAGTCTTGGTAAGTTTAACCTGTTAGCGATCGCTTTCTTCTTTGTGTTTGTTGCAAGTTCTTTAGGCATTACCTATTGGGCGGCAAAGCTGACCAAAAATACGGCACAGTTCTATACAGCTGGCGGTAAGATCAGCGGTTTCCAAAATGGGCTGGCCTTAGCAGGAGACTTCATGAGTGCAGCTAGCTTTTTAGGTATCGCTGGGCTGGTGGCACTCAACGGCTTTGACGGCTTAATTTATTCTATCGGCTTCCTCGTGGGCTGGCCGATTGTCATGTTCCTAATTGCAGAACCACTACGTAACTTAGGTAAATACACCTTTGCCGATGTAGTAGCTTATCGCTTGCAGCAAAAACCTGTACGTATCGCATCTGCGATTGGAACGCTGGTAGTGATTAGTTTTTACTTAATTGCCCAGATGGTAGGTGCTGGTGAGCTGATCAAACTGCTGTTTGGCTTTGATTATGAATTAGCTGTGGTCATCGTTGGTTGCGTGATGATGGCTTATGTGATTTTTGGCGGGATGATTGCCACCACTTGGGTACAAATTATCAAAGCAATTCTGTTGCTCGGCGGAACTATCTTACTAGCTATCTTGGTACTGGCACAATTTGGCTTTAACCCAATCGCTCTTTTCGCTGCTGCATCCCAGAAATATACAGGTGTATTAGCTCCAGGCAAACTGGTTTCTAACCCCTTTGATGCTATCTCTTTAGGGATGTCGTTGATGTTCGGCACTGCTGGATTACCCCACATCCTAATGCGTTTCTACACAGTGCCGGACGCTAAAGCAGCGCGGCTCTCTGTTACTTACGCCACAGCTTTTATTGGCATCTTTTATCTCCTTACCTTTATCCTGGGCTTTGGAGCGATGGTGCTGGTAGGTAAAGATGCCATTGAGAAAATTGGTACTGGTGGTAACATGGCTGCGCCAATGTTGGCAGAATTTCTCGGTGGTGATGCTTTGTTAGGCTTTATTTCCGCTGTTTCCTTTGCAACTATTTTGGCAGTTGTCGCTGGGTTAACACTCTCAGGTGCAGCTGCATTGTCCCACGATTTATGGGTGAACGTGGTGCGATCTGGTCATGCTGACGAATCAGAACAGCTGAAGGTGGCTCGCGGTGCAACAATGCTTTTAGGGTTAGTGGCAATACTCTTGGGCATCTTGTTTAAAGGGCAAAACGTAGCTTATATGGTAGGTTTAGCATTTGCGATCGCTGCTAGTGCAAACTTCCCAGCGTTGCTGTTATCAATGCTTTGGCGACGCTTCACCACCAACGGTGCGGTTGCAAGTATGTTAGTAGGTACTATCTCCTCTTTAATCCTGATTTATTTGTCACCTACTATTCAAGTAACGATTCTCAAGCACGCTTCTGCACCCTTTCCTCTAAAAAATCCTGGATTAATCAGTATCCCACTGGCATTTATTGTGGCGATTGTCGTTTCACTATTGAGTACTGAACAGCAGGCACTAGAAAAATTTGTGGAAGTTGAGGATCGCATTCACATTGGTTCTGGAATGTGATTTTGTCAACGTATAAACAAGCCTAAGCGGCGAAAGCCGCCGCTCAGAATTACTGTCAGTAGTTCAGTTAATGGTTTATTGTCGCAAGTGAACGATTAACATTGTCGTAAAGATTTAAGTCTTTTCTTCAAATGAATTCATACACTCAAACAGAATTCCTTGTTGGTGATATTCCGTACCAAATGTTCATTCAATGTTACCGGCCAAGGAAAGACCGAAACTCAGTTCCTATTGTGCTTTTACACGGCGCTTTTCATACAGGTACTTGCTTTGTCAAAACACCCGATAATCGCCAAGGTTGGGCAGTATATCTGACAGAACAAGGCTGGGAAACCTACATTGTTGACTGGCCAGGGCATGGTCGATCAGGCTTTGTCCCAGATTTTCCCACGATGCCATTTCAACGGGTAATTAATGCTACTGTGGCGCTACTGCAACAAATTGGCCCGGCTGTCATTCTTACCCATAGTATGTCTGGTATCGTTGGTTGGCAGACAGCACAAACCCATCCCAAACTTGTTAAAGCTATTGTAGGCATTGCACCAGGACCACCAGCCAATCTATTACCGGTCATCACAAAACACTCTCATGAAGCTTTTCCCGAAGACCGTCCACGTATTCAGTCGCGTGAAGAAACTAAAAAATACTTCACTAACTCAGATAATTTTCCGCAAGAGGTATTTGAGAATTACTTTTGTAGTTTAGTCGCTGAGAGCGCGCGAATTAGCAACCAGCGTAGAAATGTTGAAGGACAAGGGCTTTATATTTGCCACCCCCAGGTACTATTTGATATTCCTATATGTGTGATTACAGGCGACCAAGACCCGCGCCATCCTCGTGAGGTAGATGCAGAAACTGCAAAATACTTTCGGGGTGATTTTATTTGGCTTCCTGAAGTTGGACTCCCTGGTCATGGTCATATGCAAATGCTTGAACACGGTAACTTAGCTATTGCTGACTTGTTTATCAGTTGGCTGCATAGCAAAGGTTTATAGAGCAATATGCTTGGGTTAAGGCTAAAACTCTTTCTTCAAGTTAATTTTTTTAACGAACCGCCTTCTCTACGAGAGGCTTCCGCCAACGCGCAGCGTCTCGTAGAGAAGGACGCAAAGAGAAGGAAGAAATTCTTAACCCAAGCGTATTGGTTTATAGAGGTCTTGACCTGATGAGGTAAGCTGTTGTGCTTTTAATTTGCACTTTAAGGCAGCAGAGGGGCTTCAGGTGCATAGAAGAGGGTTTGCAGGTTTTACCTAAAAGATGATAATGCAACTTGTAGGCGCGACAGCTTACGTTTTTAAATCTGCTTAGTCTCTTAGCGGAATTTGAAGATATTAAGACATCTAAAGATATGTAGTCAAATTTTCAGATTTCAGACTGACTACCCAAAAGTTTCAGTTACTGGGACTTAGACATTTCTGAGGGGAAAATAAGCCTCAAACCCATGCAGGGTAAGGGAAATACACCAAATGCTCAAAAATAGCCCAAACCCAGATATATCAACAAACTAAGCAAAACGATCCCTACTTTTGCCTACTGTCCAAGTTCTTTGATGTTATTCGTCACTTGTTGATATAAGTCGTTGTTACCTTGACTTTGAAAAATGCTTGCTGCTTGTTCCAAGTCCTTAAGCGCTCCCTCTTTGTCTCCATTGGTGGCGCGGGCATTTCCCCGGTTATTGTAAGCTGGGGCAAAGTTAGGATTGAGGCGAATGGCTTGATTGTAATCTGCGATCGCTCCCTGTGGATCTCCATTGGCAGCACGGGCATTTCCCCGGTTATTGTAAGCGATCGCATATTTGGGGTTGAGGAGAATCGCTTGGTCAAAATCATCTAGTGCCCCTTTTTTGTCTCCATTGGTAGCGTGGGCATTCCCCCGGTTATTGTAGGCTTCAGCATAGTTGGGATTCAGGCGAATCGCTTCACTGTAATCTTTAACTGCTTCTGTGTTAGCTCCTAGTGAGGCGCGGGCATTCCCCAGGTTATTGTAGGCTTCGGCGTCGTTAGGATTGATCCGCAGCGCTTCATTGTAATCTGCGATCGCTTTGTCTTTGTCTCCCAAATCAAAGTAGGCTAATCCCCGGCCGTTGTAGGCAGCGCCATATTCAGAATTTTGCTCAATTGCCTTACTATATGAAGCGATCGCGGCTTGCAAGTCGCCATTTAAATGCTGATTCTTTCCTTGAATATAGAATTCACCACCTTTAGAAGTTGTAGCTGAACGACGGCTAGGTTGACTGACTCCTATTTCTGTTACTAATACATTGTCATTCTTACTACAAGAAACACTGCTAATTCCAGTCAATGTAGTAAAAATAGCTATGGTAAATAAAGTATTTACCCTTGTTCGCTTTTGCCTAAATAAACGCCGTCTCATAAGTTAATATAAACTGCTATCACAACTGAACGAAATTAGTATCAAAATCTAGATTTTAATTCTTTAACTCAATAATTATTCTAACTTTTGATAGAAGTTTAAAGTTAATTGACAAATTTACCTGAGATTTTATAGATTTATTTAATAGTTATTTTTAAGAGTAATTATGAACTAGAAGGTATAAAACTTATCACTTTTGCTTTTTCCTATTGTCGTGTCTCTGCTTTTTATACCATTTAAAAAACCTTTACAACATATCAATAGGCTGTAGATGCGTACATTTATACGTCCCTAGTGATCTATCTGTATCAGATATTTAGTAAAATGGTATTAGGAATGAATTACTTAACAGTAAACCACTGTTTATCATGTTTATGAGGATACTTTTTAAAAAAATATTTTAAATATTCAGATTTATTCTAAAGAATAACTATATAAATTATGACATTTGTAGCCATATAAACAATTTAATCATCCTCAAATTTACTATCTTGAGTTTTGGGAGTTAGCCGCCAAGAGGTGGTTTTTTCAATATCTACAGACAGATGTTCTAGATTTTGCCCTAAATCTTTTTGGAGTTTCTGAGTTAGTGCGATCGGAAAATCTAAATTAATACCTTGAGTTTGTGCTAGCCTTGCCAATTCTGTAAATGCAGCTTTAACTGTAGTTCGCTCATAACTAGTCAGCTTGTAATCAGAAGTTTCCGATATATTCTGAGCTTGCATGGCTTTTTTTATGCGTTCTTGCAAATGCTCAAATTCGGAATTCAACAACTTCCATTGTTGCTCAAGTTGTGAGTATTTAGCACTCAGTGATATTAAGTCTTCCGTTTCGGGGTCAGGGCTGGTTTGGGCTTGTAATCCTAACAAATTGGAGTAGATTTGAGCAAGATAAATGCAGTCTAGATAAGCATACTCTATCTGTTCTTCAGTCAGAGGACGTTTTCCCCAATCACTTTCTTGTTCTTGTTTGTCGATATTGTTAAAGCTACAAAGTGCAGTAGCTATAGTCTTGAGTTGGTAGTTGGGTAATGGCAAAAGATAGTAGGGAATTTTTTTCGCCATTTCCAAAGTACAAGTAATATTTTTAGCTTTCTTGTTACCGAGAAATTTTACATCATAACTAGCGTTGTGAAAAACTTTTTCAATTGCAGAATTTATCATAATTTCTTCAATAAATTCAGCTATAATATTAGGCTGGTCTAGGACATCTAAAAGATAGACGTGATCGCCACTCATATCTTGAGGATTATCTAATACCTGAATCAGTGATACTCGCGGATTACGACTTTTATAGTCAGCCACTTCTGTATCTATCCACAGCGTTTTAGCGTTGGTATATTCAGCAACAATGGCACGAATTTCGCGGGCGGAAGTAAGGTACGGCATTGACTAATATTTCCTGATATTTAAGGCATTGTGAGCAAGCCATAGTTTTATAAATTAACATTTTGTTGGTAATTTTGCTGGCACAGTATTGCAAAAACGCTGAAGTTTTGAATTGCCGCAGCTATGCCCGTCGTAGACATCGCCAAACTGAATCAAATTTGATAACATCAAGTCACTACTATGGGGTGGCATAGTCTACCATTGATAAAGCTCTCAGCATCTACGTTAAATTCATAGAGAGCTACAAGCTGTATGTAGAGCTATCCTGGTTAGCAGCCGTCAGAAAAATTGAATTGGCATTTCTTAAAACTGGCCGTAAAATCTTAACTTCAAGAAATCGTCCAAGTTTCAATTTTCAGTAACCTGAGCGCTTACTTAGGCACTTTTGCTACTTTACCTTTAATTGTTTTTTAACATCTGCTCCTCACCATGACACACACCTCAATTAATCGCTTCAAGTACTCAATTCGGAGATAGATAATGAAAAAGCTAATTCCATTACTAGTTAGTAGCATTTTGGTAGTAGGTACTTTTGGCTGCCAAGAGGCTGCTAAAACTGGTTCGGAAACTCCTAGCACTACTAATGAAGCCGCTCAAGCACCAGCAACGCCAGCTTCTCAGATAAATCAAACTGCGGATAAAACTACTGCTAAAATTCCAGGAAAAGAAACGACTCCTTTAGCAGCTAGTACAGGCACTAAAGTTAAAACCGATTCTGAAAAAACAGCAGCAACAAAAGCTAAGAGCAACTTAAAAACTGAAGTGAGCGAAAAGTTGAACAAAGGCTTACCAGGCAATAAGTTACAAGTTGAAAACAAAGAGGGTGAAATTATCCTCAAAGGCACAGCAGCTTCTCAAGAAGAACTCAACAAAGCTGAAACTTTGGCTAAGGAAGTTCAAGGTGTAAAGACAGTGAAGGTAAAAGCAAAAGTTGATGCTGTGAAAAAGCCATAAAAGAATAACTGAAGCTCTCAGTTAACATCGGCATAAAAGCCAAACAGGGACTTACACAGATGTAAGTCTCTGTTTTTTACTTGCTTAAATAAAAGTAAGGAATAGGTAATTAATACCACTTGAGTAACTTTATAAACCTATGATTTATAGTTAAAGTCTTTAGGACTTACGCATTGACAGAAATAACCAGGTTTGGAGCAAAAATTTATTAGTCTAAGTTTTTTCATCTAGTGCGTGCCGCCAGCTTATCTACTTAGTACGTCACGGTGTAAATAGCGCAAAGTCGAGCCAGTCCGTTGGTGGGGTTCCCCCACTTAAAGGAACTGGCGTTGAGCGGCGGTTCCCGCCGTTGGCGTAGCCCGCCGAAGGCATCAGAACTTTGCAAGACGAGTAACCATTTAAAAACTCTAAAAATCTCATTCCATAATACTTTTGAATGAGTGACTTTTGCTTTTCTACCTTGGGCTGCGCCCTAAGCAAAGCTATGCCGCAGGCTTTACGGCTACACCCTTCTCTACCTTGGGCTGCGCCCTAAGCATTCGCGCAGCGTCTCGAAGAGAAGCTATACCGCAGGCTTTACGGCTACGCTCAGGACAAGCGAGCATACAAGTGGCTTTTGACTTCCGCTTTGCGGCATTAGCGGTCTAAGTCTAGTCTTGCCAAATCGGTTTCGGTCATAGTGATATGTGGAGTTAGAATTCTATATTCTCATCTTTCAACTTCCATTATTTGAACCTCGATAAATTCGCTCCATCTGCTCTGGAGAAAGGCGTTTCATTGGAAACCACTCAAATGGAGAAACAGACAGTTTCTCATAAGGTTGAACATCATCCTGCTGATTTTGAGGGGAATGCACTACTACATTGGTATTTGGAAACTGACCTCTGAGCGACTCATCTATTTCTAATTCTGGAACCTGAGTTTGAGGCAAAACATAAGCGTGCTTCTGGTAATCGTATGCGAAAACTTCTCCTGTTTCAATGTGATAAATCCAAGCATAAATGCTGAGTTCTCCCTGATAGAGCTTAGAGTGAATCACTGGATACGTCCGCAAATTCTCAATTTGAGTAAGAACATTTTCGGCAATCATAATTTCTAGCAATTCTTCTGCGTCGTAGTGACTGTAGTGGTCTAGAACTAGCCTTCGAGTTGCCTCTGCATATTTAAGCCAATCATGTACGAGCGGCATTTCATCGCTGAGGCTGTGTAACTTCATTAGTCCTTTCATTGCGCCGCAATGAGAGTGACCACAAATAATAATTTGGCGAATATCTAAAGCTTGAACAGCATATTCAATTGTCGCACCTTCACCGCCATTAGTTGCCCCATATGGTGGAATGATGTTGCCTGCATTG
This sequence comes from Nostoc sp., assembly GCF_036916575.1. GTDB lineage: Bacteria > Cyanobacteriota > Cyanobacteriia > Cyanobacteriales > Nostocaceae > Nostoc. The sequence continues at coordinate 17,083 of NZ_JBALGC010000052.1, read as the reverse complement.
CGAATGACAAATAATTCACCAACTTGGGCTTGTGTAATTAGATTTGGATCAAGACGCGAATCTGAACAGGTAATAAATAAGACTCTAGGCTTTTGACCATGTGAAAGTTGCTCAAACAATTGTTGATGTGTCGAAAAATAGCTAGATTTGAATTCGCGCAGACCTTTAATTAATTTCTTCATTACTAAGTTTCACAAATACTTGGGGGTTAAGAGCTAAATCACAGACAGCAGATTGAGGTATAAAGAGGGATTTATTTCTACGCTTTGACAATCGTAAAGATTACTATATTATAAGTTACTTTGGTGCTTTTAATATCCTCTGGCATTTGGTTGAATTGCTTTTTTCCTTTGCTCCTCTCTGTTTCTTAACAGGTCATGTTACTGTGTGATAACGCCTAGAGCGTGTTTTCAAACTTGTTATATTCTGAAATAAAGATGCGATACCTTCGGTGAGCTTCCCTAACGCTTTGTTGTCATGATAAACCGAGGACGAAAGATACAGAAAAAAAGTTCAAACTATACCAACTGATTCCCCTTCACACTTAAACTATCTTTAGATCATGTCTGGTTGAATACTTATAATTAGGACTGACGCAAAGACACAAACACACGCAGAGAGTTTTGAATTATAAGAAATTAGGCAAACATGATATTATCTGCTCTGTGAAAATTCTGATGGTCGGTTTGCGGCTATTAGACTTTTCGCTATGCCCAGAGCGATCGCCTGCAATAAGCCCAACCGGAAAGCCAGTCGCTCATGGGGAAAACCACGCCACTTGCTCATCCAGGCAACCCCCCTGTTGGCGCAGTGGCTCCTCTTGGCGCTAGCCTCTCCCTTTGGAAGAAGACCGCGCTGGCTCACCGCTACGCGTCTAGAATAATCCCAATTCTCCTCTTTACCCTCTTGCCAATTTTTAATTAGTTGATACACTTGTTCTTCATTAGCCCAGTCAACCAGCGCCTATGGTGCACATCAAGCGCGTGGAACTTACGAACTTCAAATCCTTCGGTGGCACTACCTCAGTCCCTTTGCTACCGGGGTGTACGGTGATATCAGGGCCAAATGGTTCGGGTAAATCGAATATTTTAGATGCACTGCTATTTTGCTTGGGACTCTCCAGTTCTAAGGGAATGCGAGCCGATCGCCTCCCGGATTTGGTAAATAACACTCAAACAGCTAAAGGACGTGCTGCTATTGAGGCTAGCGTCACGGTAACGTTTGATTTGTCGGGAGAGAATGTCTTAGGCAAAGGTGAAAAGGCGCAGAGTGAGGAAGCAGAGGAAGCAGAGGAAGAAAATTCAAAATCCAAAATCGTTCGACTGAGCGAAGCCGAAGTCCAAAACCCAAAAATGGGAGAGTGGAGTGTTACTAGAAGGCTGCGAGTCACTCACCAAGGAACCTACACGTCGAATTACTATATCAATGGTGTAGCTTGCACGCTGACGGAGTTGCATGAGGAACTAAGTAACCTGCGGGTTTATCCTGAAGGCTACAATGTTGTGCTGCAAGGGGATGTCACCAGTATTATCTCGATGAATGGGCGAGAACGGCGGGAAATTATTGATGAATTGGCGGGGGTGGCGGCGTTTGATCGCAAGATTATCCAAGCCAAATCAACTTTAGATGAGGTGAAGGAAAAGGAAGACAGCTGTCGAATTATCGAGACGGAATTAACTGCACAGCGCGATCGCCTTTCCCAAGATCGGGCTAAAGCTGAGAAATATCAAAAGCTTCGCACGGAATTTCTGGCCAAGCAATCTTGGGAAGCTGTTTTATCATGGCGATCGCTACAAGCACAACAAGAAAAGTTAGTTAACGAAATTCAAACAGGCGATCGCAATTCCAGTGAACTTACTACCCAACTCACAAACTTAAATTCCCAAATAGTCCAGAAAACTGCTGAACTTGAACAACTCAATGCCCATGTCAAAGCATTGGGAGAAGAGGAACTTTTGGCGGTACAATCTACCCTCGCCACCCAAGAAGCAGAACGAAAACAACTCCAGCGTCAGCTAACGGAATTAGAAACAGCTTTTCAAGAAACTGCCAAACGTCTAGCTCAAACTCAGCAAGAGATTCAAAAATACCGTCATTCCCTAGAAGAAATTGCCAAAACACACATTGTAGAGACGCGATTCATCGCGTCTTCCCAGCAGCAAAGGGATGAAGCGCAGCAAGCGCTACAAACTTCCCGCGAAGCAGCCGCAGAAATCGCCTCGGCTTCGGAAGCGTGGGTACAGCAACAAACGGCATTCAACCGTCAAATTGAAACTTTGCTGCAAACTCTAGAACCGCAACGCACGGAACAAGCACAACTCAGGGAACGCAATAATCAGTTAGAGCAATTAATTTCCGAGCAAACTCAGTTAATTGAACGCGATGAACCCCAATTAGGCCAAAAACAAGCTGAGTGTAATCGAGTTGAAACGGAATTTAACGCCTCTAGCGAACCCATCCAAAATTTAGCTGAAAATCTTTCAGCCACAGAACAAGAATTGCAAATCCAACAGGAAACCCAAAAGCGGTTACTTTCTGAACAACGGGAAAAACAACGCCAGTTGGATAAAATAGAGGCGCAAGCGCAGGCACAGCAAGAAGTCCAAGGAACTCAAGCTAGTAAAGTCATTTTACAATCGGGAATGCCTGGACTTTGTGGCTTAGTTGTGCAGTTAGGAAAGGTGGAACCCCGCCATCAGCTAGCTTTGGAAATGGCTGCTGGTGGACGCTTGGGACATATTGTGGTGGAAGATGATGGTATAGCCGCAGCAGGTATTGAACTGCTCAAACAGAAACGTGCAGGGAGAGCGACTTTTTTACCACTGAATAAAATTCACGCTCCCAAATTTACTCAAGATGCAACACTGCGTTTTGCTAACGGCTTCGTTAACTATGCTGTTAACTTAGTTGATTGCGATCGCCGTTATAAAGATGTCTTTAGCTATGTTTTCGGGAACACGGTGATATTTGCCAACCTGGAGGCGGCGCGGAAAAACTTAGGACTATATCGCATCGTCACCTTAGACGGCGAACTTCTGGAAACCAGCGGTGCAATGACTGGTGGTAGTAACACCCAGCGTTCAGCGTTGCGCTTTGGGAATGCGGAAACGGCGGAATCTGATGAAGCGATCGCTTTCAGAAGTCGTTTGGTGGATATTGAGCGGGTTTTAGAGCGTTGCACTGAGGCGATCGCTACTTTGTCAACCAAAACAAAAAAACTCACCCAGGAACTTACAGAAGCGCGTCAAGCGCGGCGCGAACAGCAGTTGCAATTGGAGCAGTTGCAGAAAGATATTAAGAGTTTAACAGCGCAATTACAGGGGACGCGATCGCAACTCGCACAAAACAGTGAAAAGTTAGCCACTGCTCAATTCCGTCTGGAAATTTTAGAGCGGGAATTACCTGGACAAGAAAATGAATTGCAACAATTGCGACACGCATTAGCAGAGTTAGAAGCATCCCAAACGCCCAGTGAATGGCAACAAATTCAGGCAACTATTAAAATTCAAGAGCAAAAATTGCAACAACGGGAGACGGCGTTACGAGAAGCTGAACAAAGATTAAAAAATTTAGAAAATCAGCAACAACGTTTGCAAGAAAAAATCCAAGAAGGAGAGACGCGAATCACCGAATACGAAACCCAACAAATCTCTTGTAGAGACGCGATGAATCGCGTCTCCACACAAATCACAACCATAGACGATCAAATCACCCAAACCCGTTTATTGTTGAGTCAAATGGAGCAAAATTTGGGCGAAGAGAAACAAAAACGCGACGCCACAGAACAAGAAGTGCGATCGCATCTTTTGCGGCAACAACAATTGGAATGGGAAATCCAAAAACTCCAAGAAACCCAACAGAAGCGGCGAGAAGAATTAGTTGCTTTGCAAAGCCAGTTGCGGGATGTGGGAGCAGAATTGCCAAATCCCTTGCCGGAAGTTCCAGATCAGGTAGATTTGGAAGAATTGCAGAAAGAATTGCGATCGCTTACCAAACGCTTGCAGGCAATGGAACCTGTAAATATGCTGGCGTTGGAAGAATACGAACGCACGCAAAACCGCCTCCAAGAACTCACGCAAAAATTAGAGACACTAGAAGGGGAACGCACCGAATTACTTTTGCGGATTGAGAATTTTACCACATTGCGGCAACTTGCCTTTAAAGAAGCTTTCGATGCTGTCAATGAAAACTTTCAATCGATTTTTGCCACTCTTTCAGACGGCGACGGCTTCTTGCAACTCGAAAATCCCGAAGATCCCTTTAGCAGTGGACTGAATTTAGTCGCGCACCCCAAAGGTAAACCAGTACAGCGCCTAGCTTCCATGTCTGGGGGAGAAAAATCACTTACAGCCTTGAGTTTTATCTTTGCCCTGCAACGCTACCGCCCATCGCCATTTTACGCCTTTGACGAAGTAGATATGTTTCTAGATGGGGCAAACGTAGAGCGATTAGCTAAAATGATAAAACAACAGTCACAACAAGCGCAATTTATAGTTGTGAGTTTGCGTCGTCCGATGATAGAATCAGCCGAACGCACAATTGGCGTTACTCAAGCACGAGGAGCTTACACTCAAGTTTTGGGGATTAAGTTACAATCATCCAATACATCTGCTTGAGTTTTTGTTAATAATAGTGTATAGACAAACCGGATTCGAGATCAGGACTCGGTATAGAATGACCTCCGAACAGATAATTAGGCGTTCCGACATATTAAATACCCAGGTGATTACCCGCGACAACGGCAAGCGGCTAGGCATCATCAGTCAAGTCTGGGTTGATATAGATCAACGAGAGGTTGTGGCTCTTGGTTTGCGAGACAGCCTGATCTCTATTTCGGGCATACCGCGCTATATGTACCTCAACAACATCAACCAGATTGGTGATGTCATCCTGGTTGATAATGAAGATGTAATTGAAGATATCGAAGTTGAATCTCTCAGTAATCTGATTAACTGGGAAGTAATTACAGAAACAGGTGAAGTCTTAGGCAAAGTTCGGGGCTTCAAGTTCAACGCCGAAAGCGGGAAGCTTAACTCCATAGTCATTGCTTCTTTAGGATTGCCCCAAATTCCCGACCAATTTCTGAGTACTTATGAGTTCTCAGTGGATGAAATTGTCAGCACAGGCCCCAATCGGTTGATTGTGTTTGAGGGAGCTGAAGAACGTGTAAACCAGTTGACAGTTGGTTTGCTAGAGCGCCTGGGTATCGGCAAAGCACCGTGGGAGCGAGATATAGAAGAAGAATACGGCTATACTCCACCGCGCCAAGTTGCACCAGCCAATCAACTGCCTAGTGGAGTGCCATTGCAGCCACCCAGGCAAAAAGTTCGCGCCCCCGAACCCGTAGCGCAAGAAGAGGAATGGACAGAAGACTATGTGGAAGAAGAAAGGCCACAGCGTCAAGTCATGAAAGCGCGGCAGTATGAATCTATTCAATACGAAGAAGATGAAGAAGAAGATAACTGGAGCGAGGCAACAGGTAGCGACAGGTATCAACAACCCCAACCGCTAAAATATGAAGCCCAGCCTTATAACAAGCCATATGTTAACGAGTACGATGATTATGACGACGTAGAAGGCGATGCTTGGGAAGATGCACCGAAGCCTGTAAATATTCCTAAGAAAATTAAGGAAAGACAGCCAGAATACGAAGAAGAAGGCGGATATTAACTAATTCGTAATTTGTAATTCGTAATGACGCTCTCTACGAGACGTTAAAAGCGAATGAAGACTCGCTCTAAGCGAAGGCAAGAGCGTCTTGTAGAGAAGCTATGCCGTTGGCGAACGCAAACAGCGTGTCGCAGACAAGCCCAAGGGACGCGAACAGCGTCTCACGCCACTTGCTACAACTCTTAGAACCCCCCTCCGGGTTTTATTAATTGCTATTGTCTATACTTGTGCTATCTTAGCTGGTCGTAACTCTCGCAAAATGGGACTACAAAAATATGTTGGTGTCTCAAAGAATTAAAGCGTTAGCAAAGCTCGCCGTAGGCATCGCACCGCCGACATAGCGCTTTTTGGGTTGGTTTATATGGCAATTTCTGGGTAGGGGCGATAGAATTTTGGGCTGATTTAGCCTATGAATTTATGCGTTTAAAGTCTGGTAAACTAGCTTATTTTCATAAAGGTTTACGTGCTATGGCTCTTATCCAGTCTGCTTTATAGCCTCTTTGTCACCCCTTCAGCCCAAGCGTATTGATGCCTAATGGGAGGGCTGCCGCCTCTGACTTGCGGCAGCAGCCTAATGAACAGCATTTCTAGCCAGAGGCTGTAAACAAGGTTTGGAAAGGGTTTTGGTTTAAGATTGACACCGATGCACATCTGTGACCCCTACTGTATTCCACGCAGTTAATAACTGCTATGTAGCAATCTGTGGTACTGATACCTTCATCAGCATTTTTTTGCTAAAAGACAAACCGTTTTCATTTTTGTCAATGAAAATCGTGTCTCCAGAGATAAAAGTATTTTCCAATAACTTGGTGGCAAGGGGGTTTTCTACTTCTCGCTGAATTGCCCGTTTGAGTGGGCGAGCACCATAAACTGGGTCATAGCCTGATTCTACAAGGTAATCACACGCAGATTGGGATATCTCAAAGAAGATTTTTTGATCGCGCAGGAGATTTTCTACGCGTTTGAGTTGAATACGGATGATATGCCGCATTTCCGTGCGACTAAGGGTATGGAAGAGAATAATGTCATCGACGCGGTTGAGAAATTCCGGGCGGAAATGCGATCGCAAGGCATCCATTACCCGCTTCCGCATCGTTTCATACTTGGAATCATCACCCGATACATCCAAGATATGTTCGCTACCAATGTTACTGGTCATAACAATGACGCTGTTGCGAAAATCTACCGTTCTTCCTTGAGAGTCAGTAATTCTCCCATCATCTAACACCTGCAATAAAATATTGAATACATCGGGGTGCGCCTTTTCCACTTCATCCAGTAGCACCACTGAGTAGGGACGGCGGCGAATCGCCTCGGAAAGTTGACCGCCTTCTTCATATCCTATGTATCCTGGAGGCGCACCCACTAAGCGAGAAACTGAGTGTTTTTCCATATACTCAGACATATCCAAGCGCACCAATGCATCATCAGAATCAAAGAGAAACTGAGCTAAAGCGCGGGCAAGTTCGGTTTTGCCTACACCTGTGGGGCCCATGAACAAAAATGAACCAATGGGACGCGAGGGGTCTTTCATCCCTGCACGGGCGCGACGAATTGCCGCTGCTACCGCTTCTACAGCTTCTTCTTGCCCAATGACTCGTTCATGTAAATGACTTTCTAGTTGCAGTAATTTTTGCCGTTCCGATTCCAACAGGCGATTAACGGGGATTCCTGTCCATTTTGCGACAATTTCGGCAATATCGGCTTCGGTGACTTGTTCTCGCAGCAAGGTAGAACCTTGGTTTTGAATTTCTAAAAGGTTCGCTTCTTTGGCTTCGCGATCGTGTTGTACTCCTTCCAATTTGCCATACTTCAGTTGGGCAGCTTTATTCAAGTCATAAGCACGTTCTGCCTGTTCAATTTGCACTCGCAAGGCATCTTCTTCTTTCTTTAAGGCGCTGATAGCCTCCAATAGCTGCTTTTCACCTTGCCATTGCTCATTAAATGTTTGCTGTTTTTCCGTTAAATTAGCGATTTCTTGCTCAATTCGCTCTAAACGTTCTCTAGTTTGGGGAATACCCTTTTCTTCACCAGCTAATGACAGCTTTTCCATTTCTAACTGCATGAGGCGGCGATCAATGGTTTCCAATTCTTCTGGTTTAGAGGTAATCTCCATTTTCAACTGTGCTGCTGCCTCATCCACCAAATCAATGGCTTTATCTGGCAAAAAGCGATCACTAATATAACGCGCTGACAGAGTTGCTGCTGCTACCAAAGCTGAATCAGAAATTTTGACGTTGTGATGAACTTCATAGCGTTCTTTCAATCCCCGAAGAATGGAAATAGTATTTTCCACACTTGGCTGGTCCACGAATACTTGCTGAAAGCGGCGTTCTAGGGCAGCGTCTTTCTCAATGTGTTTGCGGAATTCGTCGAGGGTAGTAGCACCAATACAACGCAGTTCCCCCCGCGCCAGCATTGGTTTGAGCAGATTTCCTGCATCCATCGCCCCTTGTTGAGTAGAGCCTGCGCCGACTACGGTGTGCAGTTCGTCAATAAACAGAACAATGTCACCGTTAGATTCAGTAACTTCCTTAAGAACCGCTTTTAGGCGTTCTTCAAATTCACCTCGTAATTTTGCTCCAGCAATTAAACTGCCGATATCTAACGAGATCAACTTGCGATTTTTCAGGGATTCGGGAACGTCACCGTTTACCATTCGCTGTGCCAAAGCTTCGGCGATCGCTGTTTTACCTACCCCAGGTTCACCAATTAATACGGGGTTATTTTTGCTACGACGAGACAATACTTGAATTACCCGCCGAATTTCGTCATCCCGCCCAATCACTGGGTCGAGTTTTCCAGATTTTGCCTGTTCTGTCAAATCTCTGCCAAATTTTTGTAAAGCTTCATAGCGGGATTCTGGGCTTTGATCGGTCACCTTTTGGCTACCGCGAACGGTTTTGATAGTAGCTTCTAGTTTAGCTGCATCGGCGTTAAAGCCTTTGAGGAGCTTTCGTCCAATGCGATCGTCTTCAGCAAAGGCCAAGAGTATATGTTCCACGGAAATGTAGGAGTCTTTCATCCTGGCTCTAGCTTCCTCGGCTCGGTCTAGTAAAACATCTAAACTGCGGCTAAGGTAGAGTTGATCACTTTTACCAACTTTGGGCTGACGTTGGGTAAAGGCTTCTAGCTGCTGTTGCAAGCGGATTGGATCAACCTCAGATCGAGCCAGGATACGTATTGCTAGACTAGTGGGTTCTTCTAACAGGGCAATAATTAAATGTTCAACATCTAGTTGCTGTTGTTGATAAGCACGGACTATATCCTGAGATTTAACAATTCCTTCCCAGGCTTTATCAGTAAATTTATTCGGATCTGTAGGTTGCATCTTTAGAATTTTGGATTTTGAATTTTTAGTTTAGGGATTGGGGATTGGATATTGGGGATTAGGGTTTGGGAAGAAAATTAAGTATCTAGTCTCTAATCTCCAATTATCCAAACATTCTCAGCGTATATCCGCGTGTATCTCCGGGGGCAATTTAGGATTGGTAATTGGTGATAGTTTAATCCATTACCTATTTCCTAATTTAAAACGAAAACACTGTTATGAGCAGACTTTGGCAGATGGTGCTATTGGAGCGATGTCTACAACGGGCTGTGACGCTCGTGACGCTCGATGACTTGAAGAGGCTGCGCTATCGCCCTACAGCCCTACGGCGGGCGTCTCCCCAACTCTTGGAGACGCTGCGCGAAGGGAGAAGACTCGCTAACGCAGTAAATTCCGTGTAGGCGGGTTGCAGAATCTGATCAACTCTCCTGTTAGTTGACTCTAACTCTGGAAATCTTCTTTAATCTCAGCCTACAAAGTCACTTAAACGCCTATGCTAGCGATTGGGTTAGCTACTGGACTGTGTGCGATAAAGGCTAAGAACGCACTCGAATAAAGGACAAAACACAGATGACTAACATTTTAGATACTGCCATTGAGGCGATCGCAGCCCGCGAAATTCTTGATTCACGCGGTAGACCAACAATTGAAGCCGAAGTGCATTTAGCCAACGGTATTGTCGGACTGGCGCAGGTTCCGAGTGGTGCTTCTACTGGCACTTTTGAGGCTCACGAACTGCGTGATGGCGATAAAAGCCGTTATGGGGGCAAAGGCGTACTCAAGGCAGTACAAAACGTCAAAGAAGCACTTGCTCCCCAATTGTTAGGCTTGGATGTCCTCAATCAAGAACTGCTAGACCGCACAATGATCGCTATAGATGGTTCTGCTAACAAATCCAATTTGGGAGCTAATGCGATTTTGGCGGTTTCCCTAGCAGCAGCTAAAGCTGGTGCTGAGTCTCTAGCAATTCCTCTGTATCGCTATTTGGGTGGCCCTTTAACGAATTTGTTGCCAGTGCCGTTGATGAATGTGATTAACGGTGGGGCACACGCATCAAACAACGTAGACTTTCAAGAGTTTATGATTGTCCCAATTGGGGCAACTTCTTTCCGGGAAGCGTTGCGCTGGGGTGCAGAGGTGTTTGCTACCCTCAGTCAGGTGTTGGATGAGAAAGGGTTGCTTACTGGTGTAGGCGATGAAGGTGGCTTTGCTCCTAACCTAGAATCCAATCAGGTGGCTTTGGAATTGCTGGTTGCTGCCATTAAGAAAGCTGGTTATAAGCCAGGGGAAGAAGTAGCTTTGGCATTGGATGTGGCGGCTAGTGAGTTTTACAAGAATGGGCAGTATGTCTACGATGGTAAACCTCACGCCGCCACAGAGTTTATTGATTACCTTGCTCAACTGGTTGATCAATACCCAATTGTATCAATTGAGGATGGCTTGCAGGAAGAAGACTGGCAAAGTTGGCAATTGCTCACTCAGAAGTTAGGTTCGCGGGTGCAGTTGGTAGGAGATGACTTGTTTGTTACCAACGCCACGCGCTTGCAAAGAGGCATCCAGGAAAAAGCCGCTAATGCTATTTTGATTAAACTCAATCAAATTGGTTCTCTCACCGAAACCTTGGAAACGATTGATTTGGCAACTCGCAACAGTTTCCGTTCAATAATTAGCCATCGTTCTGGTGAAACAGAAGACACAACGATCGCCGATTTAGCCGTAGCAACTCGTGCCGGTCAAATCAAAACAGGTTCCCTCTGTCGCAGCGAACGCGTCGCCAAATATAATCGCTTGCTGCGAATTGAAGATGAACTAGGCGATCGCGCCATTTATGCTGGTGCTGTGGGGTTAGGGCCGAAGTAGGGACTGGGGACTTGGGACTGGGGCAAGAATTCTTCCCAATACCCAATACTCAATCCCCAATCCCCTATCAAGGATAAAACCCCAGCTTGGGCAACCCCAAGGTTTCATCCCAACCCATCATCAAGTTTAGACACTGAATCGCTTGACCCGCCTGTCCTTTAATTAGATTGTCAATTGCTGACATGACAATCACGCGACCTGTGCGCGGGTCAACTTCCAAACCGATGTAACAAAGATTGCTGCCGTTAGCCCATTTGGTTTGGGGGTAAACGCTGCTACCGCAGATTTTCACCCAAGGAGAGTTGCGGTAGAAGGCGGAGAAAATTGTGATTAAGTCATCTCGCACTAGACCAGGATCGCGCAGTGTGGCATATACCGTTGCCAAAATACCACGCACCATTGGGATCAGGTGGGGTGTAAATTGGATCATGAGTTCGTGACCAGCTAAGTCACTGCAAATTTGCTCAATTTCTGGGGTATGACGGTGACGGCCGACATTGAAAGCTGCTATGGAGTTGTCGGCTTCAGCTAGTAATAAGTTAGTTTGAGCTTGCCGTCCACTGCTAGATGTGCCAGACTTGGCATCGATAATAGCTGTTTCTGGTACGATTAAACCTTGCTTTAAGAGTGGCGAAAGTGCAAGGAGACTAGCAGTGGCATAGGAACCAGGACAGCCAACAAGTTGAGCTTCGGCTATGCGATCGCGATAAAGTTCTGGTAATCCATAAACTGCTGTAGCTGCAATTGGGCGATCGCTTCTCTCTGTGCCATACCAATTTGTATAAGTTGTCAAATCACTGAACCGATAATCTGCACTCAGATCCAGTACTTTACAGCCTTTTTCCAACAGTTTGGGCGCGATTTGGCAAGCCAGACCATTTGGTAAAGACAGGAAAACTACTTCACAGCGGTAAGCAATTATTTCTGGTTCTACCCCTTCTATTGGCAGGTTAGCTGCATGAGCCAGATGCGGGTAGAGATCCCCGAAGGATTTCCCGATACTGCTCTCATCGCCTAAATAAACCAGCTCGACTTCTGGATGATCCATCAGTAGTCGTACTAACTGTACTCCGCCATAGCCCGACGCGCCAACAATCCCAACGGGTACGCGTCTAAATTTGCCCATGATCCCAAATCCTTATCCCATGAATAGTTAATTCGTTCTCAGCTATCAACAATATCAGCGACTAGACGCGCAGCGCACAAAATGCCCCAAACCCCTCCACTTTGTTTTGGGGAGTCAAAAGTCCAAAAAAGTCAAAAGTCTAACAGTTTTTGATACTTGACCTTTGACAGGAGGCGGAGCGGCTCCGGCTTTGCTCTTGACTTTAGGCAGTGAGTGTTTAACTCTGGCTGCACTCTATTACTAAACCCCAATCTTAATCACAGAAATTTTGCCACGTTATCAAATCATTGCTAGTCTACTTCTCTGCCTCATAAAGGAGCTACAATCTAAAAGAAGAAATTGTTAGAAAAATTTACGTTGGTAGCTGGAAATCTTTCTGTGTCACAGCCTAATACTACACAAGCTTTTAAATTTGATTCGATTGATGCCGCCTTAGCAGACCTAAAAGCTGGTCGCGTCATTGTAGTGGTAGATGATGAAAATAGAGAAAATGAAGGCGACTTAATTTGTGCTGCCCAATTTGCCACACCCGACACGATTAATTTCATGGCGGTGGAAGCTAGAGGGCTGATTTGTTTGGCAATGACAGGCGATCGCCTAGACGAACTAGACTTACCCTTGATGGTAAGCAACATTACAGATACTAACCAAACTGCCTTCACTGTTAGTATTGATGCCGGTCCAGATTTGGGCGTAACTACAGGCATTTCAGCGGAAGACCGCGCCCGCACTATTCAGATTAGTCTCAACCCAGCCACAAAACCTACCGATTTACGTCGTCCTGGTCATATTTTCCCGATTCGGGCTAAGGCTGGAGGCGTACTCAAACGCGCAGGACATACCGAAGCAGCCGTAGACTTAGCTCGACTAGCAGGGCTATACCCAGCGGGGGTAATTTGTGAAATTCAAAACTCCGATGGTTCAATGGCGCGGTTGCAGCAGTTAGTTGAATATGCTCAACGTCACAATTTAAAAATTATTAGTATTGCGGATTTAATCAGTTATCGCCTACAACATGATCGCCTAGTGTATCGTGAGGTAATTACCAAGCTGCCTAGTCAATTCGGTCAGTTTGAAATTTACGCCTACCGCCACACCCTGGATAACACAGAACACGTTGCAATTGTCAAGGGTGATCCAGCTAACTTTAAAGATGAACCAGTGATGGTACGGATGCACTCAGAATGCTTAACTGGTGACGCTTTGGGTTCTTTGCGCTGCGACTGTCGGATGCAGCTTGTAGCTGCACTGAAAATGATAGAGAGTGCTGGTCAAGGTGTAGTTGTATACCTGCGTCAAGAAGGACGAGGAATCGGCTTGATTAACAAGCTGAAAGCCTACTCATTGCAGGATATGGGACTGGATACAGTAGAGGCGAATGAGCGTTTAGGATTTCCTGCTGACTTGCGAGACTACGGAATGGGGGCACAAATGCTCATGGACTTGGGCATCAAAAAGATTCGCCTGATTACCAATAATCCCCGCAAAATTGCCGGAGTCAAGGGCTATGGGTTGGAAGTAGTTGATCGCGTGCCATTATTAATTGAGGCCAATGACTACAATTCCTATTACCTGGCAACAAAGGCGAAAAAGCTGGGTCATATGCTGTTACAAACTTATCTGGTAACAGTAGCAATCCACTGGCAAGATGACCCAGAAGCGGTGACAGAACGTTATGAACGCTTAGAAAAACTGCGACACTTAGCCAGAAGTAATGATTTATTGTTACAGGAAGAAGCGCGTCCCTTAGCGCTCGCTTTATTTGACGAGCCATCTTTAACAGTACACTTGGGTTTTGATCAAGCAAAAGTTGCTAGCTGTGATTGGTATCGCCAAAGTGGTCATCCTTATATACAGGCAATCTTCCAAATTCTGGACAACCTAGCAACTTTGCCTTACATCCAGAAACTAGAATTTTTGATTTCTTCTGGTTGCGATCCTTTGAGTAATTTACAAGTCCAATTGGATCGACAGACATTTCCAGATGGTACACTGCCTTCATCGATTAGCGATCGCCTAGAGACACAGCAAATTTATAGCTTTAGCAAATAGCTTAGTTCAATAAATTTTGTAGGGTGTGTTATCGCGTAGTGTAACGCAGCACTTTTATTTTTAGATGTGTTACGGACATTCCTCCTAACCCACCTTACGAAAAAATTATTTATTTACTCTATAGATTGGTCTGACCTGACGATAAGTATTAAGTAAGTCCAGAAATTTATTTCCATCAAAATTTATTGGGTCAACTTTTTTACCAGAACGGTCTACTAAATGGTGGGTAGTAATGCGATCATCGGGGACTTGACTTTGAGCAATTAACCAAGCAAGAGAATTATATTGAGCTTCCGTGTAGCCGCTATGGGTTTGTTGGCTGCTACTGTCATAACTATCTGGCGGTGTTTCTAAAGAAGCGTGATAAGCAAAATTATTCACAGACGCTGGCAAATTCGGATTAGTCTGCACAGTTTCTACTCCCTCGGAACCATCAAACACTGAGTTAGCTGCACCAAAAGCTCGCTTTTCTGGCGGTACTAAATAAACCACCGTTCCATCTAACTTGATTAAGGCGTGGTAACTTGCTTGCACACTTTCATCGGTATGGGCTACTTGAAAGAAATTAATTGCGCTGGAAGCAGAATAACCAGTTTCATGAAGGACGATAATCGGTTGGTTATTGAGAGTTACGCCGTTAACATCTTGGGTGTAACGTTCTCCATAGTTACTTGGATCAACCGAAGCAACTTGATAATTAGGTCTGTACTGTGCAAAAGCCTGAGTGGTTACGAACCTTGCTATAGGCTTCTTGTTAATCTTGATTGGGGACTTGAGAACATATTGAGATTTCTTCTCTAAGCTTTTCGCTGATTGGAATTGCGCCTGGGGATATTGACTCCAGGCTGTAACCCGTGGATTGGATGTATGGTATGTTATCGGATTATTGTGTAATTTTGTCGCTCGTCCAATTAGCAGCACTACAATTAGAGCGGCAAACATCAGCGAGATTAGTAGCACCCTAGTTGCCCAGTCTGTAAACCTCATTTTTCTAATAGCCGTAAAACGGTAGATATTAACTTATAGCTAAACTGGCGTGTCCCTGGTAGAGGCGTACTTCTATAAATCCCTACCGCAGATAGTATCTAAAGGAGAATCGCTATAACATAATTTTATAGTGTTTGATAACCTGGTGGTACTTGTCGCGTAGCTCTTGACCGACGACTAGCAGCTTAGAAACCTACTGCTGTTGGCTACCCTCTAACCTTTCTCGCAGATAACTGAAAATTGCTTCTATTCCCTGCTCAACAATTTCAGGTAGTGGCGAGGTTAATGGATTGCGATCAAGGGATAGCTCATCCAAATTGGAGAGTTGGCTGAATTCTGGCGGCAGACTGCTGAGGTAATTGTTATCAAGCTCTAGCGTTGTCAAATTGGAGAGTTGGCTGATTTCTGACGGCAGACTGCTGAGTTGATTGTTATAGAGGGATAGGCCAGTCAGGCTGGAGAGTTGGCCAATTTCTGGCGGTAGGCTGCTGAGTTGATTGTTATGGAAGTCTAGCCATTTCAAGTTGGAGAGTTGGCTGATTTCTGACGGCAGGCTACTGAGTTGATTGTTATTGAGGTATAGCCATGTCAAGTTGGAGAGTTGGCCAATTTCTGGCGGCAGGCTGCTGAGTTGATTGTTATTGAGGTGTAGCGTTGTCAAGTTGGAGAGTTGGCTAATTTCTGGCGGCAGACTGCTGAGTTGATTGTTATCGAGGTATAGCGTTATCAAGTTGGAGAGTTGGTTGATTTCTGGCAGCAGGCTGCTGAGTTGATTGTTGTTGAGCTTTAACCATGTCAAGTTGGAAAGTTGGCTGATTTCTGGCGGCAGACTGCTGAGTTGATTGTTATTGAGGTATAGCCATGTCAAGTTGGAGAGTTGGCTAATTTCTGGCGTCATGCTGCGGAGTTGATTGTTATCGAGGACAAGCGTTGTCAAGTTAGAGAGTTGGCTGAATTCTGGCGGCAGGCTGCTGAGTTGATTGCAAGATAGGTATAGCATTGTCAAGTTGGAGAGTTGGCTAATTTCTGGCGGCAGGCTGCTGAGTTGATTGCAAGAAAGGGATAGATGCGTTGCCTTTTCTCTGGCAGCTTTTTCAATAATTTGCAACAGTTCTTCGTTTGTCATTTGCAAACCTCACCAACTCTGTAGCGATATTTACCAAAATAGTGTATTGCAGGTTATGGGGAACGGGGAATGGGGCTAGATTAATGTGTTCTATCTGCGTAGAAACGGCTGTAATGTTTAAATTGGCAGGGTGCGATCGCTTTTAATCGTCAAATTAGTTGAGTGCGTAGGCGTAGCCCGTCGTAGACATCGCTAACTTCCCCAAAACGCTCACTCATTAATGAGGCTCAAAAACTCATTAATGAGGCTAAAAGACTCATTAACGGAGCTCAAAGACTCATTAATGAGGCTCAAAGACTCATTAACGGAGCTCAAAGACTCATTAATGAGGCTCAAAGACTCATTAACGGAGCTCAAAGACTCATTAATGAGGCTCAAAGATTCATTAACGGAGCTAAAAGACTCATTCACGAGTATCAAAGACTCATTAACGGAGTTCAAAGGGTGCGCTATGCTTTCGCACTAACACACCCTACGACTACGATCGCTTTATAATAGCGTCGCAGCTATGAAACAAATGCATGAGTACTTATCCCAATTCTCTTGATGGAGAGACAGTTTCGTGAGTTTGAGAAGATGGTTTATTGAAGAAGAAATTCCAGATTCTTTGAATAGCTATTATTAGAAAACCAATCACGCTCATTCCTGCTACGACTGGTAAAGCTAGCGCCAGCACAGACAGTCCGATTGCCATAAGCAACTCAATAGTTGACACAACCGGATTGGTTAATCCACCTGAAATGCCTGTAGAACTTATCCGCAATGTATTCATTAATCCCTTAGTTAATCCTGCGGTTCCACCACCAGCAATTAAAGCTAACGTCCATTGCACCAGTCTGGACTTTAGACTAAAAAGCAGAAAATGACTCAGGGAAACTGAGTTGAAAACAAGCAAAGCCAAAAAATTAAAAAATCAGAAATCAAGCAGTTT
>NZ_JBALGC010000051.1:0-18027 GCF_036916575.1 Nostoc sp. | reverse complement strand
GGCGAAAGCAAAGTTAGGATTGATACGAATAGCTTGGTTATAATCCTCAATCGCACCTTTGACGTCTCCTGAGCCGGCACGGGCAAAACCTCGGTCGTTATAGGCGAAAGCAAAGTTAGGATTGATACGAATAGCTTGGTTATAATCCTCAATCGCACCTTTGACGTCTCCTGAGCCGGCACGGGCAAAACCTCGGTTGTTATAAGGTAAGTCAAAGTTAGGATTAATACGAATTGCTTGGTTATAATCCTCAATCGCGCCTTTGACATCTCCTGAGCCGACGCGGGCAATACCTCGGTCGTTATAGGCGAAAGCAAAGTTAGGATTAATACGAATTGCTTGGTTATAATCCTCAATCGCGCCTTTGACATCTCCTAAACTAGCACGGGCATTACCTCGGCAATAGTAACCTTCAGTAACGTTAGGATTAATACGAATTACTTGATTAAAATCCTTAATAGCGCCTTTTATGTCTCCTGATTCAGCACGGGCATTACCTCGCTTGAAGTAGAAATGAGCGTCTTTAGCGTAGGCTAGTGCTAAAAGCGTACTTGACTCTAGTTTTACCTTTCTTATAGTAGGGTTATTTTTGGCTTCGACTCTGGGGCTTTCTACTATCACTCCCAATGCTAGGATTGCAACAATTGCTTTTAATCTTTTCATAAAATTATTTAATTTTCTACTTGTAGCAAAGATGCACGGTGTTAACGGCAGCTGAATAATATACAAGTAAATACAAAAAGAAAACATATTATTTCGGAAAATATACGTTCAGTAAATTTTGTGAGCCACTTCCTTGTAAAAGAAGTTAAACAGCATTGGCAGCCCCAAACCTTTACTAAAATTCATTAAAAAATTTCAAGTTAAAAACTCAAAACCCAGTATTGCCAAGTATGCTGACTCAGCACTCAGCACTATCTGTTGAGTCGCTATCACTAGATGAAACCATGACTGGTTGTTGATATAGTGGCACTGTAAATGTGACTGTTGAGCCAAGTCCTTCGCCCAAACTATAAAAATGTACCTCACCGCCCATTGCCTCCACTAGCTTCTGGGATATTGCTAGTCCTAAACCTGTACCACCGTACTGGCGGGTGCGGGAGCCATCCACCTGAGAGAATAATTGAAACAGTTTATCTTGTTTGTCCAAAGAAACACCGATGCCAGTGTCTGCAACACGTACTCTCACCATACCAGGAAATTCCTGACCTTGAAAGTTCGGCTTCGCTTTTTTGAGTACTAAATCGGCGCTGACGGTAATGCCGCCTTCATGGGTAAATTTGATGGCATTACCTACCAAATTCAGCATAACTTGTAGCAATCGTTGGTAGTTGCTTTGGACAATGATTTCATCGGAGGTAGGAGGCATTTGCATCCGGAAGCTGAGGTTTCTCGTTTCTGCTTGGGGACGCATGAAACTTTCTACATCACTGAATAGCTCATCTAGCTTGACTGGAGCGTAAGCTAGCTCCATTTTGCCAGCTTCAATTTTGGCAATGTCCAAAATGTCGTTGATGATATTCAGCAGATGTATCGATAAGTGATGAGCTTCTGCCAAAAATTGGTTTTGTTCTTCTGGGTCATCTGCCATCCCTTCCAAAATCAGCTTCAAAAAGCCAATCATGCCGTTGAGGGGGGTACGAATTTCATGGGATACATTAGCCAGAAACTCGCTTTTGAGGCGGGAAGCTTCTTCGGCTTTTTGACGTGCTGCTTCTAATTCTTTATATAAAGTAGCATGGGCGATCGCAGTTCCCAGTTGATCTGCTGCTTCTTTTGCCAGTTCTAATTCCGATTCTGTTAATGTATAGCATTCATCCTGCCAATTCAAAGCAACCAATCCATTGGCCTGGTCTTGATAGCAAGTCGCAATCACCAAAGTTTTCTGCCGCCCAGACTCCGTGTATCCGGACACTTCCATCACAACTGGTTCTAGAGTTGCCAAGACTTGAGCAAAGGCAGGCTCAGAAACTATATCTATTTCTGAGCCAAGCATTGATTTGAGTTCTGGTTGGCGATATTCAGCCTTCACCTCAACTTTTGAGCTAGAGGACTGATAAGGACAAATAATGCAGCGCTCTAGCCGCAGTGCTTTCCCCAAACTATCAACTGTTTGCTGCCAAATAATATCTAAATCCAATGTCCGCCGAATATTTCTGGTAATCCGATTTACCAGTTTTTGGTGTTGTTGTGAACGTAAAGCCAACTCTATTTCTGTGGGCGTTTTTGATGCCACACGCACTTGTTTTTTGTTGAGTGTAGCTTGCACTAACCGTCCCATCACTAAAACTGTTGTTGCAGTAGTACCCAAACTCGGCATAATCGGACTAATCACTAAGTCCAACTCAAATAATTCTTGGTGGTAGCTAAACCAACACTGAAACCTTTCTGGCACCAAACTTGTCAAAACTCGGTGCAATCGTTCCAAATAAGTAACCTTATCCACCGCGGCAAAGGTTTGGGTCTGGTTCAGCTCGTCAACTATTTTTTCAATATTTAACCCCAAGAGTTCGCTGTGCTGCCAACAAAAGGTCAGATAGCGCCCTGCCTCATCTTGCGTATATACCAACTCGGCTCCTAGAGTTGGTAATGAACCATCAATCTTACTGGTAATAGATTCCAGATTTTGGGAAAATACATTTGGCAATTGGGAATTGGCAGTAATAGTCATTAATTGAGTTGGATAAACAAAGGGTATCCGACCGTGATTTTACTAAAGCTGCTCAAATTTTTGCATAAATTTTTACAGCTTTTTCATTTTTTATTGAGTATTTCTTGGTGTTTTGAAATCCAGATTGGTAAACTTGACTTTTTTTAACTTGCATTGATATCTGACTGATGGCGTCAATCGTTCCATTCACCGCGAGGAGGAAAGGGGGTACGCACAGGGGTGCGGGTCAGTTCATCATCTCTGAGGATTTCACCCCGTAACCACTGGCGAATCGCCACCTCAATCACTTTACTTGGGTCATTGGTGAGATGCTGAATTTGCTCTAGTAACTCGGAGTCTAGGCGGACAGCAATTTCTACCTTATCGGCTCGTGTTTTTTCCGCTTCGGTAGTTTTCTCTTGCATATTCATAGGTTTATATACTCTGAATTGGTTTTGTCTAAAGCTTTGTAAAGTAGTTATATTAATCATTTGGGCTAATTTACCGAAAAATATTCAAGGACACAGTTAGATAGTTCCCCAAAATAGCACCAAAGTAACAGCTTTAAGTTTCAAATCACATTTTTCATATAACTGACTAGACAATGGCTCTAGAAGTTTTGTGGGAAAATCAGTGATTATGAGTAATTACGGGTCGCAATTGCCCATAATCCCTACATGATCCCTACATGTACTTATTTACATTTATTGTACGCTCCTAGCTGATGAATACTAACAGCGACAAATAGACTTTCATAATATTCTTAAAAGTCCACCTATTTAGATCGAAAGTTAAAGATGGGGTGAAGAGGGGTAGAGAAGCAGGGGGCAGGGGAGGCAGGGGGAGAATAAATAACTCTTAACTCCTAACTCCCCACTCAGCACTAAAAGCCAGGAGCGTCTTGGCTAAGAAAGCATTAAAATACATTAAGTAAATTGCTCTTTTAACTTTGGTTGCTGCTAAGGCAAAGATAGTATATGACTGACGTTCCCGCAGTTCGCATTCGCAATTTTTGTATTATTGCTCACATCGACCACGGGAAATCAACCCTCGCTGATCGCTTGTTGCAAGCTACTGGCACTGTTGAAGACCGGCAGATGAAGGAACAGTTTCTCGACAATATGGATCTGGAACGGGAGCGCGGCATTACAATTAAGCTGCAAGCTGCCCGGATGAACTACACAGCTAAGGATGGTCAGCAGTATGTGCTGAATTTAATTGATACTCCTGGACATGTGGATTTCTCTTATGAAGTCTCACGCTCTCTTGTTGCTTGTGAAGGAGCGCTATTGGTAGTAGATGCGTCCCAAGGTGTGGAGGCGCAAACTTTGGCTAATGTATATTTAGCCTTAGAGAATAACCTAGAAATTATCCCGGTTTTGAATAAAATTGATTTGCCAGGGGCTGAACCAGAACGGGTAATTGGCGAAATTGAAGAAATCATTGGTCTAGATTGCAGTGGTGCGATACTCGCTTCTGCTAAAGAAGGAATTGGTATTGATGAGATTTTAGAAGCAGTTGTCGAGCGGATACCGCCACCGCCCAATACGATAAATGAACGCTTACGAGCGTTAATATTTGATAGCTATTACGACAGTTACCGGGGAGTAATTGTATATTTCCGGGTGATGGATGGCACCGTGAAAAAAGGCGATCGCATCCATTTAATGGCATCTGGTAAAGAATTTGAAATTGATGAATTAGGCGTCCTTTCTCCCACTCAAAAGCAAGTTGAAGAACTGCACGCTGGAGAAGTAGGCTATTTGGGAGCGGCAATTAAAGCTGTAGCCGATGCACGGGTGGGAGACACAATTACCCTAAGTAAGGCGAAAGCAGAAGCACCCTTACCAGGTTACGCAGAAGCAAACCCGATGGTTTTTTGCGGGATGTTCCCCATTGATGCTGACCAATTTGAAGACTTGCGAGAAGCTTTGGAAAAGCTCAAACTCAACGACGCAGCGCTGCACTACGAACCAGAAACTTCGAGCGCGATGGGGTTTGGTTTCCGTTGCGGGTTCTTGGGTTTGCTGCACATGGAAATTGTCCAAGAACGGCTAGAACGAGAGTATAATCTAGATTTAATCATTACAGCCCCCTCGGTGGTTTATAAGGTGATTACCGTCAAAGGTGAGGAACTGTACGTTGATAATCCTAGCCGTTTACCTTCTCCCAACGATCGCGAAAGAATTGAAGAACCCTACGTGCAAGTTGAGATGATTACTCCGGAAACTTATGTTGGCACCTTGATGGAGTTGTCACAAAATCGTCGGGGCATCTTCAAAGATATGAAATATCTCGCCCAAGGACGAACCACCCTCACTTATGAGCTACCCTTGGCGGAAGTTGTGACTGACTTTTTCGATCAGATGAAATCGCGATCACGCGGTTATGCCAGTATGGAATATCACCTCATTGGCTACCGTGAAAATCCTCTGGTGAAGCTAGATATCATGATTAATGGCGATCCTGTGGATTCCTTAGCGATGATTGTACATAGAGATAAAGCTTACAACGTTGGGCGGGCAATGGCAGAAAAGCTCAAGGAACTAATTCCCCGCCATCAATTCAAAGTGCCAATTCAGGCATCTATTGGCAGTAAAGTTATTGCCAGCGAACATATCCCCGCTCTACGAAAAGATGTGCTAGCCAAATGCTACGGTGGTGACATCAGTCGGAAGAAAAAACTTTTACAGAAGCAAGCAAAAGGTAAAAAGCGGATGAAATCTGTAGGTACAGTAGACGTACCCCAGGAAGCCTTTATGGCAGTACTGCGCTTGGATCAAAACTAATTTAAGAGTGCTTAATCCTCAGAGACGATTTGCTGCTTGCGGTTACATCTCAACCTGAAAAAACATAAAAGACCTAACTCCCCAGCCCCCTTCCCTTCAAGGGAAGGGGGAGTCAAAGCCTCTCTTTTTGTCTTAAGCCATTGCTCAAACTTTCCTATTTTTGGAGTGGGTAAATATTCCCTACAAGGGAAGGGGGAGTCAAAGCCTCTCTCCTTGTACCCAGTCCCGAAGCCGCCCCCCTGTTAAAACCTGAGTTGCAAAACAGGCGCTCAATTGTCCTAATTACGAATTACGTTAGCGTAGCGTAAAGCCTTCTCTACCAGAGGCTGCGCCAACGGCATGGCTTCTCTACGAGACGCTAGGCGAACGCTTAGAGCCACGTAGGAGCGTCATTACGAATTACGAATTAGTATTATACCTTGCTTCCTATCCCTAGCCCACTGTTGATAACCTTTGATAAGCTTTAACAAAATCACTGTTAAAAAATCTAAAAATTTTAGTAAAAATACTCTCTGCATTCACCACCCTTGTATTTTTAGGTAAATCTAGTTTTTTAGATATTTTAGGACTTACGCATCAAGTACGAAATGTAGGGGCAATTCATGAATTGCCCCTACGGTAAATCAAGGCTTTCACTGCCTTTTGCGTAAGTCCTGTATTTGTAAAGTGTCGGGGAGTCTAGCAGCGTAAGTCCTGTATTTGTAAAGTGTCGGGGAGTCTAGCAGATGAAGATACTGGTACTGAGTTGGGAGTTTCCGCCGAGGATTGTTGGCGGAATTGCGCGACATGTAGCGGAGTTGTACCCGGAACTAGTAAAGCTAGGGCATGAAGTCCACCTGATTACAGCGGAGTTTGGTCAAGCGTCGATGTATGAGGTGGTTGAGGGAGTAAAGGTGCATCGGGTGCCAGTGGCACATAGTAACGACTTTTTCCACTGGGTAGTCAATCTCAACCTGAGTATGGGACATCACGGGGGTAAGTTGATCTTGGAGGAAGGACCCTTTGATATAATTCATGCCCATGATTGGTTGGTAGGAGATGCTGCGATCGCTCTCAAGCATAATCTCAAAATCCCACTAATTGCTACAATTCACGCTACGGAATACGGACGCTATAACGGTATTTACACAGACATTCAAGGCTATATTAATGGCAAAGAAAACTTGCTGGCTTTCAACGCTTGGCGGATTATCGTTTGTAGCGACTATATGCGCCAAGAATTAGGACGAGCACTACACAGTCCTTGGGACAAAATCGATGTCATTTATAACGGTATCCGAGCCGAAAAGAAAAAGCATCACGTAAATTTTCATGCTCTGAATTTTCGCCGCCAATTTGCCACAGACGATGAGAAAATCGTTTACTACCTCGGTCGCATGACCTATGAAAAGGGTGTACCTATATTACTCAATGCCGCACCTAAGATACTTTCCCAAATGGGAGGTAACGTTAAATTTGTAATCGTTGGTGGCGGCAATACTGACCATTTCAAGCGCCAAGCCTGGGATTTGGGAATTTGGCATCATTGCTATTTTACAGGTTTTCTCTCCGATGAATACTTAGATAAATTCCAAACTATCGCTGACTGCGCCGTTTTTCCTAGTCTTTATGAACCCTTTGGGATTGTGGCTTTAGAAAGCTTTGCTTCTCGTGTTCCTGTAGTAGTTTCTGATACTGGTGGTTTCCCAGAAGTGGTGCAACATACCAAAACAGGCATTGTTACTTGGGTGAATAATCCCGATTCTTTAGCTTGGGGAATTTTGGAGGTTTTGAAAAATCCAGGTTATCGGCAATGGTTGGTGGATAATGCTTATGAGGATTTAGAACGGCGCTTTAGCTGGCCGAAATTAGCCAAGCAAACCGAGGAAGTTTATCAGCGAGTTGTACAAGAGCGATCGCAAATTGCTTGGTAGTTAATAGAATGCTGAGTTAAGAGTGCAGTCTCTTTGAAATTGCTTGTGCGCTCACCTCAATTCGATTTATCCATATTCCCTATGTCCATAAAATCCTCCAACTCTGATACCATTTTCTGTAATTTCCTGCTTGCTAAAAAATTAGTCGAATAGAAATTAAGTACTTAAATAAGGAAGAATGAAATGGGACTTAGCGACGGACTTTTGAACCCGACTAAAAAGGCTATGATCGTAGATGACTGTTGCAAGATGATAGAAGGACAGCTTGCATCCAAGTCAGGTATGAGCGGTATCGCTTTGAAAACTGCCTTCGCCGCCCTAAAGGGGGTCAAGCCAGGGTATATCCCCTATGTAGTTGAGCAGATTCTGCCGCAGTGCTTTACGGCACTTGATCCCATTTGGAGTGAAGGTGTAGAGAAAGGCGACCCAATTGAATATCTGAGTGCGAATCGCTCTCATACGGCAGACGCGCTACTGGGTGTCACCGATGTGAGAGTCAAGAACTCAAAGCGTCAAATCGTGCGAGGAACTTATGAAAAACTTCGCGGTTCAGCCAAAAAGCACGTAGAAGAAGCAGTGCCCGACTTAGCCAAAGTAATCGATAATTACACTAAAGACTGAGCCAGAAGCAAAGAATCATAATAAACGTATGCCGCCGTTCGACGCGTCGGTGGCTGGCATACGGGGCAGATATTATAATATCGTGTTCGGTTAAAGACTTATCATTAAGACGGCAAGGGGGAAAGAGTTTTCAGGTTTTTACGGCGCATAACTCATTAATGTCAACTTAACGAGAAGCCTGTGTCAATACCCGTGAAACATGCACCAGGTAAAAAGCCGATTGTTCAAAGAGAAAATTTCGAGCGTTTAAACAAAGATTGTCCGAACCACAAGGATT
The DNA here is from genome assembly GCF_036916575.1 of Nostoc sp. Taxonomy (GTDB): domain Bacteria; phylum Cyanobacteriota; class Cyanobacteriia; order Cyanobacteriales; family Nostocaceae; genus Nostoc. The sequence continues at coordinate 9,777 of NZ_JBALGC010000051.1, read as the reverse complement.
TCACAAATATAGTCAAATTCAACATTAGAAACTATCTGAATTATTGTTTTAATAGATTTACAACTTATGAAAAAAGTTACCGTTTATCGATACCGTACTTATGGACTAATTGGGTTAATATCCTTAACTGTCGTATTAAGTACAACTACATCTGCCCTAACACAGTTAGCAGGCGATTCTCCAATTGGGCAAACTCCTATCCCTGCTTCTAACTTAATCTGGCCAACTCAAGGGTTTATCTCTCAAGGCTTCCGCAAATATCAACATGAAGGAATTGATATTGCAGGGGCATCTGGAACTCCTATTATTGCTGCTGCATCCGGTACAGTTGTAAAAGCAGGTTGGGATGATTGGGGATTAGGTAATGCCATAACTATTAAACATCTCGACGGCAGCATTACTGTTTATGGTCACAATCGCCGTTTGTTGGTGAGCAAGGGTCAACACGTCATTCAAGGTCAAATTATTGCCGAGATGGGATCTACAGGCAATAGTACAGCACCTCATCTGCATTTTGAGGTTCATCCAAATGGTCGAATAGCAGTTGACCCCCTTCGTCTGTTGACATCCTTAACTGCAAGTGTTTCCTCTGGTTCTAGAGTTCAGCAAGTGGATAACCCGAACCACCCAATCTCGACACCCCCAGTGGCAAAGCAAGTTTCATCTTCACAGCCAATTCCAATAGGTCTTGCACCTGTAAGCACTGATACTGAATGCAATGGAGTTACCATCATTCAGGGTGAGACTGCAAGTATTCGTGTAAAAGTCTGTGAAGAAAATGGTCAGTTGTTTTATATTGGGCAGTTGAAGCAAGACCCAAACAAGCCGATAAAAATAGCAGCTTTGAATATTGGTAAAGGCAGATATCGAGCAGATAATGGTAGTTTTTATTATTTAGTCAGCCCTGAAAAAGTGGAAATTTGGCGAAATGGTAGTCAAATGCGTTCTGACAATTTTTATAGTTTAACGAAATCGCCATAAAGTCCCTCGCAATTTCACTTTTAACTCTCAATTCGTTATAAAACTTAAAATTTTTCCTTAGCAGCTAACATCTGTAAAATCTTTTCTACATGATCCAATTCTCCAACGATTCGGCGAATTGGGTGAGGCCAAACCTTGACAAGAGTAGGAGTTGCAGAAACCTGATTGAGTTCTGCTTGTTCTGGATGAGTTAAAACATCAATCACTTTTAGAGTATAAGGATGTCCGAGCGATCGCTCTAACAATTCGTGTAAATTTTGCAGAATGCGTTCGGTGGTACTGCTATGTCCTGCAACAAACAAGCGGAGAACATAGCCTTGTGTGATGACTTCCTTTTTTTGTACTATTACTGGTTGGTGGTATTTTGGCACAGGTTGAGAAAAATCTAGACGGACAATTAAATCGTGATCCTGCCAAAGCTGCGGGAATGAGGAACGATAAGTTGTTAACACCATGCGATCGCATAATCCCTCCTGCCAGGGAGCTGCTTGCCATACTAACTCCCCTGTGCCAAAAATGGCATTAAGCAAAGCTTGATGTCTAATTACAGCCGGATAAGCTTCAGCAAAAGTTCGCACTTGTTGAGTGCGCGGATCTAACCAGTGGTCAATAGTCGCAGTATAACAAGGTACTAAAAAGTGCGGTGGCTCTGACAAATCTAAGATTTCTTGCAAAGCCAAGCACAAATGCAAGTGCCATCGACCTTGCTTGCTAGGGTCGATGCAGTAAATTAAATCACCTCCAGGTGTAAATAGGGCAATGCCTTTAAACAACTGGGGTGTAGATAGTTTATTTGTCGTCAAGTTATTCACACAGGCTAGGAAGCTAAAAGTAAAAAATTCTCTCTTTTACCTTTTACCTTAGCTATAACCTCAACCAGGAATACAAAGATATTTGGGATTGGGTACTGGGGATGAGGGAGATGAGGAAGTAGGGGGAGAATAATTACTGACTACTAAAATATTGACCAATGCCCAGTCCCCAGTCCCCAGCCCCCAATCTTAAACCCGACCTCGGAGAAACTGCGCCATTTCGTTAGGAGTTGGTGACATTTCCAAAGCAGTTTCTTCAGTGATGCGACCGTCTTGATAGAGATTGAGCAACGACTGATTCATCGTAATCATGCCGTCAAAGCCAGCTTGTTTCATCAACTCGCCAATTTCATCATACTTACCGTCTTTAATCCATTCTTTAATAGCCTCAGTATTAATCAGCACATCGTGGAAAGCAGCCCGCTTACCGTCAGTTGTGCGACACAAACCTTGAGCAATTACTGCCACTAAAGACTCAGAAATTGCCACTCGCATTGCATCCTGTTCGTCACCAGAGTAGAGATTGAGAATCCGCTCAATGGTTTTGACAGCGCTATTGGTGTGTAGGGTTCCCATGACCAAGTGACCAGTCTGAGCAGCTTTTAGTGCGGTATTAACTGTTTCCTTATCCCGCATTTCCCCCACCAGAATCAAATCTGGGTCTTCCCGCAAAGCTGCCTTCAAAGCGTTGTCAAATTTCCGGGTGTGCATTCCCACTTCCCGCTGTTTGACTAAAGACTTGCGGCTTTGATGGACAAATTCTATCGGGTCTTCAATGGTGATGATATGCTTAAACATCTCCTTATTGATGTAGTCAACCATTGCTGCCATTGTGGTGGACTTACCAGAACCAGTAGGCCCAGTCACCAAAATTAAACCTTTATGGTGATGACAAATATCTCGGAAAACTGGGGGTAAATTCAACTGTTCCATAGTTAAGATTTTCAGCGGAATCAACCGTAACACCATTGCAGACCCTTTGAGGGAGCCAAAAACATTAATCCGCACGCGAGCAAAGTCATACTGAGTTGCTCCGTCAAATTCTAAGTGTTCTTCAAAGCGCTGAATTTCTCCCTCACTCATCACCTCCCGCAACCAACTCATAAAAACTTCTTTATCTGTTTCTGGATAATCTGTTGATTGAATTTCTCCTCGGCTGCGGAAACGAGGTACTTCACCTACACCCAAGTGAAGGTCAGAATATCCCTGATCGTAAGCTTCTCTGATTAACTTCGCTAAAGTGAGTTGTGGACTGCTGTTTTGAGGGCGAACTGAACTAGGTATTGGCGGTGGACTACCCGGACGATGACCTGCAACAGGCGCGTTGGTGCTTCTATCCATTGACATATCCAATGTTTGTGTCATCTGCCGCTGCGTACTAGAGGTTGGCAGTGGTGGCGGCATTGGTGGCAGGTTCCGTCCGGCAGCAGAGTTAGAATTTAATGGAGACTGTGATTGTGTCATATATCTTCACACTTGGCAGTTAAAAAGTTGAATTAGCGAGGAGTCAAGTCACTTGCTTTGAAGACTTTTAGAGAATGCTTGCGTGCAAGCCCCAGCGGTGATGAGAGGCGATTGAACTCTAGAACCACGGTCAATCCATTTTATCCACCTCAATTTGTATGTTTTTTTACTGAGATTTTACTACTCAGAATATTTAGAGAAATTATTTAACTTATATAACCTGGTTTAACACATGCAAGACCTAAAATTACCATAGTAAATATATGTAGATTGATTGGTATTTAAAACACATTTAATCAAACATGAATATTCTAAGTCCTTAGATGAGAAATTTATCCCAGGCATGGACACAAATTGCCAGCAATTAACAGCACAAATACTGGCAGATCATTTATTCAGCCCATCTATGAATTATGAGAACTACTACTAATTTTTATAAGAAATGTTAAGTTGAATCAGAGCAATGTCTGGGGATCAAAATTAAAAACTCATACTTTTTAGCTTGTATACCTGGAGACAGATGCACAAAACCAGTTATTTCAATAGAGAGAAAGTTGACTTTTAATTCATAATTACAAAAAATTAACTGTAAACTTTAGTGAAGAAATGCTCATTTTCCCGATTAGTTTTTATATACTGAATTTCACTGAGAAACAAATCAGTTTACTCGCAAAAAGCGAGATATGACTGAAATTAAAATTTGCTGTGTATTTTAGGAGGAAAAGTCATGGTTTCTGCTCAAAGCTCTAATCAAGGAAAGACCTACTCCGTGTTGATGATTAAAAGCTTTTTAATATGGACTTTTACATTGGCAGTATGCTTATTGGTTGTCGGTTTTCCACTAGTTGTCTTGATGGCTACAGTCGGATGTCTGTTGTCTATTATCTTGCAATCGGTGATGCCTGTTAGTGCTGTTTTGCTTGTAGCAGGTGCTTTAATCATGTTTAATGTCATGGCAGTTGTATTGGCTGCGGGTGTGCTAACTTTTAAAGGAGTTCATCCTAATGAAATCAAATGGTTAAGCTGGCTGCATGGAGAGGCAGACCAAATGCAGACTACTGTTTACGCTGCTTGCCCTTTAACTTGTGAGATTAAAATGTAGTCATTACAGGTGAATTCGACAAACAAACAGTGCGTCTGCCCGGTTAAGCCGGGTTTTTTCATATTTTGTGATTTGAACTTGTCAAATCAAGATGTAGTCATTACAGTGGAATTCGAGAAACAGTACAGTTGCCCGGTTAAGCCGGGTTTTTTCATATTTTGTGTGCTTTATTTATGGTTTGTGTGATGATTGACCGCCAACTATTGACTATTAATCATAGACCATTGACTATAACCATTGGGAAATGACAGATGACTAATCACAAATGACTAATCAAAAACGGGTTTGCATTATCTTAGGTACTCGTCCGGAAGCGATTAAGCTAGCTCCGGTGATTCAGATCTTCCAGAAGTCTTCAAGTTTTGAGTTGCAAGTAATTCTAACTGGACAGCATCGGCAGATGGTTGAGCAAGTTATGCAGCTATTCAACATCAAGCCAAATTATAACTTGGAAATTATGCAGGTTCAGCAATCTCTAAATGATATTACCTGCCGCAGTTTACAAGGGTTAGAAGCCTTATTCCAGGTGGAAAAGCCAGATTTAGTGCTGGTGCAGGGAGACACCACCACGGCTTTTGCCGCAGCTTTAGCAGCTTTTTATCAAAAAATCCCTATCGGTCATGTAGAAGCAGGGTTACGAACTGATAATATATTGAATCCTTACCCTGAAGAAGCTAATCGGCGGTTGATTTCTCAAATTACTCAGTTGCACTTTGCGCCAACTCCTTGGGCTGTGGAAAACTTGTACCGTTCTGGTGTTTTGGGTGAAATTCATATGACGGGTAACACGGTAATTGATGCATTGTTGAATGTAGCTGCAACCCAAGTAGTTTGTAATGTACCAGGTTTAGACTGGGATTCATATCGGGTTCTGTTAGCAACAGTTCACCGTCGGGAAAATTGGGGAGAACCTTTGCTAGCGATCGCTCAGGGGTTTTTACAAATTTTAGACAAGTTTCCTGATACAGCTTTGCTGCTAGCATTGCACCGTAATCCAACAGTGCGAGTCCCGTTGCAAGCGCTTTTAGGGAATCATCCGCGAATTTTCTTAACAGATCCTTTAGATTATGGCGAATTGGTAGGAGCAATTAGGCGATCGCATCTTTTGCTCACTGACTCTGGTGGTTTGCAGGAAGAAGCCCCCAGTTTAGGAAAACCAGTGCTGGTTTTGAGAGACACTACCGAAAGACCAGAAGCTGTTGCAGCTGGTACAGCCAAACTTGTAGGCACTACGAGTGAGAACATTTTTGCAGCCGCTGCTGAGTTACTCCATGATCCAGATGCTTATCAAGCAATGGCAAATGCAATTAATCCCTTTGGTGATGGTCATGCAGCAGAGCGCATTTTGCAGATTGTGCAAAATTACTTGGATCTTTGATCAGAAACATCAACTTAAGAATTTAGATTAAACAAAGTGCAAAATTTCTGTTTTTTAGGGTGCATAAAACCAATTTTTCTTCCGGTTTTTCATTTTTTTAGTGATTTTATCAGTTATTGTGCGGTAATATTATTGACAAAAATCTTTGCAACATAAGCTAAACCACATCTAGTTTGCATAATCTAAAATTGTACATTTCTTGTGGGGTGGGCGTCTCGCCCGCCCAATATATGTAACTTTTATGTGGAACAGCTTAGGAATCAGCTGTAGGGGCGTACATCTGTACCATTGGGGTTGTCCTAAAATAGTATGAGGTTGTATTACCTGCCTGAGGACGCAATACGGTTCGGTTAATAAATTTATCTGTTGAGACAAGCTGTTCTTGAGCAGGGGGAGAAGAGAAGCTCTTGAGAAAGAGACAAGGGAGCAGGGAAATCTTAGCAAGGGGGATAGTAAATGTGACAACTCTCCCGCTAATTGCAAACAATGTAGCGGGAGAGTTGTCACCCCACAAGAAAACGGGTAGAACTAAAAAAGAGATTTTCAAAGGGTAGCTTCTGGCTAAATACCTAAAGCTAATCGAGTTTCAGGACCCACAACACCATCTACAAGTAGACCTTTACTTGCCTGAAAGCTTCGGACTCGGCTAACAGTTTCTGGACCATAAATTCCATCAACTGTGAGATTACCTAAAGCTGTTTGAACGTCTCTGACAAGCAGACCTCTAGAACCAGGGGTAAGAATCACCGAACCGCCAACACCACCAGGTCTAGTCACAGGAAGATAGTTAGGTTTATCACCAATCCATCGGGCAAAAACGTATCTACCCGTAGAAAGCCTAGCAAAACCGTTTTCATATCTTTCAATTGCTGGAAGTGTTGCACCATTTGATACACAGTCCACATATGAGTAGTTGGTGCTTGGGCCTGTACGGATACGTAAACAACTGCCGTTAGTCTTTACATATGCAGCCGAACTAATTTGAATTTGGGTAACAGCAACAAGTAATACACCAACGCCAGCTAAAGCTAACCAAGCTGAAGATTTAAGCAGTTTTTTCCAATTGAATTTAGATTTGCTGTTTCCAGATGCCTTTTCTTTAGTAATAACTATGTCAGAAGATTTAAGAGGTTTTTTCCAATTCCATTGAGATTTAGGGGAATTGTATCCGGTGTTTCCAGATGCCTCTTCTTGAGCAATAAACATGTGGGAATAAGCAAGATATTCCATAATATGCTCCTTTATATGAAAAAATGAGTATTCACAGAGAAATACTTGACTTTTCTCTGTATATATTCTTAGTATATTTTATATCACTGTGTTTAAAAAAGATTTTTACTGATAGCGAAATTAAGAAAAAATAAAATTAGTCAAAAGATTCCTGAGAAATGCGATATCTGTTTTGGACTTTTCAAGACAGACATCACCTTCTCAAAATAAATAAAATTTAGTCAAAGCTTTCTTGCTTACTGGCTTCTGCCTTGTAGCATCCAAATATGTCAAGCGTATTGTTCGAGTCCAATTAAATTAGCAATCACAAAAGTTAACTCGTCTAAGTCTATCGGCTTGCATCGGTATATATCATAACCTGCTAATGATGCACGTTTGCGGTCTTCGTCTAAAGTAGATGCAGTCAGAGCAATAGCTGGAATCTTTCTCCCTCGCTTTGCTTCCAGATTTCTGGCCTTCAAGAGTAGTGAATAGCCGTCTTCATTTGGTAAATAAATGTCAGCAACCAGCGAGCCAGCCGTTCGTCCAGTGTATGCAGACGGTTGCAGGCAGCTGTTTACGCCAGTTCCGAGTATACAGCTTGTACGTAGCACAGCAGCAGGTTTTGAAGCGCTTCACCCCGATTGAATTCGGCTGTAAGTACATCTGCATTCATCTGCATAGCAGCGCCCGAAATCTGCACAAATGATGTTGTGGTTGTGATCCTGTTTCCTAAAATTACCGGGATACCGACCATACCTTCATTGCTCACTATCCCAACTTCCACCGTTGAGCCATCTTCCATAGTGGTAACTATAGAAACCATTGCCTTATTAGGAAAATACACCTGTGTGATCAGTTCGCCTGCTTGGTAAAGTATTTGCGGAACTTCGAGCGAAACTAGCTTTAGATGGGGAAGAAGACGCTGATAATCACTGGCTGGTAGAGCTGCGAGCAGCTTATTTGATGGTTGCTGAAAGATATTTTCATCTAATGACATTAGAAGCCACTTTCCTTAAGATAGGTGACCTTAGAAGAGCCAACTTAGGGCACAAGCAAAGGATTTAAGGATCAGATCTTAATGTCAAAAGGTGTATTCCTTAAAGAAACAGAGGATCAATCTAAAAAAGCTTAAATAAAAACATCTGTTTAAATCTGTACGCTTCCGTACATAGAAGCTTAAAAAAAATTATTTTCGCTGTTTATTGGGCAATAAACCCAATAAACGAACAAATTCATTTTCTAGTATCTGATAACATTCACAGGAAGTTTTTTCTAAAGCCTCTCGATTCAGGATCTTAATCTGACCACGGTGGTAGGCGATCATTCTAGCTTGGCTCAGGGTGCTAGTTGCTTCGCTGGCACCAGTGCTATAAACATGAGTATTGTTAGAAGCGATCGCAGGTTTTCGGTGCGTTACGCTAACCCGGTAACACACCCTACGCCTTCAATCACATTGCTATAGACATGAGTATCCTTGGAAGCGATCGCAGCAAAAAATTCCTGGTTATACAAATCCTTAAAACCCTAAATCTTTGTTATTGCTACCAGATGTTATAAACTCTTCCTAGTATATTTAGTATATTTTGATTTCCGTAAACGCAAGCTACTTAGGACTAAATATATTAATATGAACATTTATTAAGACTTAATTCTAAAATAATCTTAAAATTTACTGATATACTACGGTAGATCTATTGACTTATAGTATTATAAGCTAGGGCTAAAATACTCCATTTCACAAATCCTCAATAAAAGCAAGTATTTTCTACTACAATTTTAGATTTTTTATTACTTCCAACTAGCTCACTTATCTGATTCATCTATGCAATAATAAACAACTAGATCCGTTAATTACGATTTATCTATTGATTTTTAGTAGTAATAGCTAAATATTAATTTGCTGAAAAACTTATATTGGTTTAGTACCAAATTCGGTGTTGTTTGGAGCTAATTTACTTAAAAAGAGCGTCTTGAGAAAAATGCAAAATATCCAAAAAAAATATTATTTTTGAATAAACTGAAAAGCAATGCAAAAATTATGAAGTATAACCAACTCGGCAAAAGTGACTTAAAAGTTTCTGAAATTTGTCTGGGCACCATGACCTATGGACTGCAAAATACTATTGAAGAAGCCCACGAGCAGCTAGATTATTCTATTGCCCAAGGAGTCAACTTTATTGATACGGCTGAGATGTACCCCGTGCCAACAAGTAGTGAAACTTATGGCTTAACTGAAACTTACATTGGGGAATGGTTAAAGCGTCAACAAAGAGATCAACTGATTATAGCTACTAAAATTGCTGGCCCTGGTCGAGGCTTTAAATGGGTACGTGGTGGAGCCAAAGCAATTGACCGTGATAATATCAAACAAGCTGTAGACAATAGTCTAAAAAGATTACAAACGGATTATATTGATCTGTACCAAATCCACTGGCCCGATCACTACGTGCCACGGTTTGGACAAACAGTGTTCGATCCGACTCAGGTGGAAAAAACAGTTCCCATCGCTGAACAGCTAGCAGTTTTTGCCGACGTAATTAAGGCAGGTAAAATTCGTTATATCGGTTTGAGTAATGAAACACCTTAGGGAGTTGCCCAGTTTAGTAATGCTGCTAAACAGTTAGGATTGCCCAAAGTTGTTTCGATTCAAAATGCTTACAACTTGCTGAATCGAGTATTTGACGGAGCCTTAGCAGAAGCAGTTTACCAAGAAGAAATTGGGTTATTAGCTTATCTCACATCTTGCACCTAACCGAACAAACCCGTAAAAGGTAAATAAAAAGGAAAAAATGTGACGTTAGATGAAAGGTAAGCATTAAGTACAAGTA
>NZ_JBALGC010000050.1:0-2565 GCF_036916575.1 Nostoc sp. | reverse complement strand
CTGTAAATTATACAGCTATGATTACGTTCGTCGAAGACGTTGGCGCAGCCATCGCCTCCATTTTATTATGGTTATAGTTTGAAAACACGCCCTAGGGGGGTTAGGTTTGGGAGGCTTTGATGTTTGCAAAAATACTTTTCAAACATCCTCTTAGAATGGGCGTAGTATTTCAAGGACTAATCTACTAATAACTAAGCGCAAAGTCTGAGCACCGCAAGTCGGTGCTCAGACTTTGTAAGAATGACGGCAGGACTCTCGCGTTGCGATTTGATCAAGACGAAGTTAGGGCATGTTTTTTCAGTTCGTCTAGGGAAACCATTTCCAAAGCTCTAGCATGGGTTGCAGAAAGGATGACGGGTGGAGCAACGCCAGCATCAAGAGCTTCTTGCCAGCGAGAAGCACACAAACACCAGCGATCGCCAGGCTTCAGTCCAGGAAAATTAGAATCAGGGACAGGTGTGCTCAGGTCGTTCCCCTGCGATTTGGTGAACTCCAGGAATTCTGATGTCACTTCGGCACATACGACGTGCGACCCGAAATCCTGACCATCTGTGCGACAAAAACCGTCGCGGTAAAACCCGGTCATGGGAGAAGTGCAGCAGACTTCTAGGTTTCCACCGATTACGTTTTTAGCTTCTGTCATGGTTAATTCGTTACACTTGATTTTTTCATTTCGATATAAGCCTATATTGACACTTCCCTAGTTGAATTAAAATCGCTATCCCTTATTAATTCAGAAAAGCAGGGAATTCTAGAATCATTACTCATACAAAGTTGTCAATCTTACGGGTATTTAAAATACTACTTTCTCTAGATATAATCCCCAGGTGCAGATAGATTTGCGACTGTGGTAATTAAAGTTTTACAAAGTTATAAGGGTTTGATGTGCTACTCAAAAGCGCTATCTTTAATCATACTTTTTGGCATTCGCCCCTTGCGATCGCCTATGCCGCGCGGGTACGCCATCGCACTCTCTAAACTTGGTAAGTTACTTGCGAACTTTAAATTAAATATGATATAGTACTATGGTTTTTTAACTAAATTTATGCAAAAATCAATATTTCAACATTTGGTCGATAGTGTGAACAAAGATTATGAGGATACCTATGCATATGTAGGTAAAAATTTTGATTTTATCCGCGAACTGATTGATAAAATAGCTTTACATATTCAATGTACTCCAGGAAAAGATATATATATTGTTGATGAAAAAGGCTCTAAAATTGCTCCTTCTAATTTTATTCAAGATGCTATTATTGTAGACAATGAATGTTTTTTCAGTTTCAAATTAGTAATTTCTGCATCAAATACAGGTTTTAATATTAATAGTTGTGGTAAAAGCTTTTTTGATAAAAATTTAGTACCACCTTCAGGAATTGCTATATATATCTCTATTAAACAAGAGGATGATATTTTTATTGTTATAGCACCATCAATAAAAGAAGAAAAATTATTTACTGAGATTTTTAAAATATATTCTGATAATCCTTCATGGACTGAGTTACTTGAATCGCTTACTCAAGTGATAATAAACTTTTCAAAAAAAGACCTTAAATATAGAATTAGTCAGTTATTTGAAGAATCATCTCAACAAGTAAAACCTTTTGGTTTTTATGTTACCCCTGACATAAAGATTGTTAACACATAAGTAACCCCGGACAATAACTATGTGTAGTTGCATTGTTCTCTAAAAAACTTTCGGTAAAAAGAATAAATTACTTTGACCCTACAAGTGCGATGCCTACGGCGGCAAGCTACGCCCTTAATAAATCTATTACTAAGTTTAGAGCAAATTATAATCATGTAGGGAATTAGCCATAGATTTAACACTTTTTGGATAACTAAAACTAATCTATGCAGCGAAAAAACCGCTTGAATCCATCGGCAAGCGGTTTTTTTGTATATAAGTTTCGCTTAATTGGTGTAGTTTTCAGCCAGCAAATATCAAGCAAGAACGTAACAGCAAGGGTTGCGCCTGTTATGGGACAATACTGTGATTTTGACCAATGGAGAATCAAAGCAATACAAACGCGGCAAGACACAAGTTTTGCTGCGTTTGTGGAAGATATTGCGAGGAAGATGAGTTGTATTTTCCTGAAACCATACAGTGTGGCTTATCTACACCTTGCAAGATTTCAGGAAGCGAAAAGTTTTTTTAGAGCTCCAGTAAAGTGAAGTTCCAATAAAAACCCCCGGCTAACTACCAGGGGTAATGCAAGTCAGTACTTTTCGCATGGAATGTATCCTACTCAAATACCATAGCAACCATCTAATTTTTAGATATGCCATTTTGCCAAACAAAAAAAGCCCCCAGTAGTAAGCCGAGGGTTAATTTTTTTGGAATAGCGGTAATCTACAAAGCTATTATTCCCAGCACAGTAGGCAATAAAACCAGAATTTCTACAATATACATATATGTTGTGATGTCATCAAAAGATAGCTTCGGCGTATCCTGACCTTGTTACTTGCCTTTCAATAAGAAAAACTAATATTTAATATCAGTTTTACTGAAGTAATAAAACTTGATTAAAAATTGTAAAGCAGTGTAAAGTAGTTTCACAGGCA
>NZ_JBALGC010000049.1:0-8346 GCF_036916575.1 Nostoc sp. | reverse complement strand
ACTGCCACTGTTAGGAAGTTAGCACCTTCTAGATAGGAGGAGGCTAACCCGTGGGTGTACCAAGAGGTGACGAAGGTGGTGCCGGTCAGCCAACCACCTAGTGCTAGGAAGGCGCAGGGGAACAGTAGTATCCCTGACCAACCTACGAATACGAAGCGATCGCGCTTAAGCCAGTCGTCTAGAACGTCAAACCACCCTCTACTGGGGGCGCGTCCAACTGCGATGGTCATCGGACTAAAATCCTCTTTTTTACTAAAATTGCAACGTTTCTAAGGCACTACGGAGAGCCAGTGGAACCGACTGCCGTGAGGAATTAACGTTTTTTTTGACAATCTCAACAGCCTCAAAGCAACTGAGATTCTGAGAGCTTGCCGACTAGTGAAATCAGCATTTCTCTTTCTTTATGCCATTACACGTACCATCAGCTAGCAATCTAGCTTGTAGTAACTTAATGATTCTTAACTTATCACATTAGTCCGGGTTTTTGCCTGATACATAGAAGCAAATCAGGCATGGAACACGAACCTTATAAATAATATGAATATCAGAAATTTTACAATTTGACACAAGTTTTCTCAGAAATCTGAAAAAATTTACTCTAGATGGACGTAGGTAGGTAACTCATTCCCAAGAGGTCAAAAGCAGGGGAACAGGGGAGCAGGGGAGAAAGAATTTGTATCAGCCATTGAGTGAAGAAATTATATAACGTACCCTAACAAATTATATGGGTAGCAGAAACAGGGAGGAACGAAGTTGAGTTTTTGTCAACAATGTTTGGTAAAATATCGATGGTTACTTCGCCGCCACGTCGTTGATACACCTCTGGAAAACCTATGTGAAACGTTGGACAACGGGAAAGGAAGTTGGCACATCTTGACTAATAGAAATAGCCTAAGTGGTTTGTCCCATAGTGCAAGTAAGCTAGTGCAAGTAAGCCAGCATGATCCAGGACAGTAAAATTTGTCGGGTACAGGGTAAAAAATTCATAGTCTGCGGCAGGGTATCCCGTGGACTACAAACCTAGCTCTCAGTGCCTCCTAAGCAATAGCCGGATTGGCACAGATGCCTACACTCTATGCAAGAGCATTCAGTGTGCTTTGTATGTCACAGCGATTATCTCACGGGCAATGGTAGTTCAATGACGGCATCAACAACGATTAACAAAGGCGATCGCTTCCTACATCAAAATGTTCTCGGTTCCCGTCGGTTCAGTAACTACTGGTGGGCAACTATCGTTACCTTGGGAGCAAGTGGCTTTTTATTAGCTGGAATATCCAGTTATTTAAAAGTTAATTTACTCATAGTTTCCAATCCAACTCAACTGGTATTCGTTCCCCAAGGATTGGTGATGGGGTTATATGGCACTGCTGGCTTGCTATTAGCCACATACCTTTGGCTAGTGATTTTATGGGACGTGGGAGGCGGTTACAACGAATTTAATCAGGAAACTGGCACAATCAAAATATTCCGTAAGGGATTTCCTGGCAAAAACCGCCGAATTGAGATTGAAAGCCGCATAGAAGATGTGCAATCTGTGCGAATAGCCGTCAAAGAAGGTCTTAATCCCCTTCGCGCCCTCTATCTACGCATTAAGGGCCGGCGAGATATACCCTTAACACGGGTTGGACAACCGTTATCTTTAACAGAGTTGGAAACAGAAGGCGCAAAGTTAGCCCGCTTTTTGGGTGTGTCATTAGAAGGACTTTAAGGGATTGGGGATTAGAGACTGGGGACTGGAGACTGGGTATTGGGAAAAATTTACTGGCTTGATATTTGGTTAATTCCTAATTCTTAGTCCCCAGTGCCTAATCCCTAATCCCCAGTCTCCAGTACCCAATGCTCCTTAAAACGATAAGATACTCTGATTGAATCAGTAACTAGCAATGCGGTTAAAAATTTCACAATTTTTGCTTTCTCTTGTGCTGATCAGTGCCTTGATCTTGGGAGGATGTTCAACACAGCAAGTCGCTTCTAATACGTCTTCTCCAACCTCGACCACAAGCGAGGCAAGCACCAAGACAACTACTGAAGCAACATCTGTATCTCAAACTAGTAGTGAGAGTATTCCTGGAATAACAGATCTACCACGGCTCGAAGGCAAGGCTACTGTGGTTCTCACGGTTAAAGGCTCGCCGATTACTATCGAAGTAGACGGCACTGATGCCCCCATTACAGCTGGCAATTTCGTAGATTTAGTGCAAAAGGGTGTGTACGATGGTTTAGCTTTCCATCGAGTTGTGCGCGAACCCCAACCGTTTGTAGTTCAAGGGGGCGATCCTCAAAGTAAAGACCCGAAATTTCCAGCAAATAGACTGGGAACAGGTAGCTATATTGACCCAAAAACGGGAAATGCTCGCTATATACCTTTAGAAGTTAAACCAAAAGGTTCAGATACTCCGATTTACAATAAACCATTTGATGCTACTGCTCAACCTGTCGTATTGCCCCATAAGCAGGGTGCAGTAGCAATGGCGCGATCGCAACCACCAGATTCCGCTTCTGCTCAGTTTTACTTTGCTTTAGCAGATTTAGCCTTCTTGGATGGTAACTACGCCGTATTTGGCAATGTCACTCAAGGCTTCGATGTAGTGAACAAAATTCAGCAAGGCGATCGCATTGACTCTGCTAAAGTCACCCAAGGTGCTGAAAATCTGAAAACACCCGGAAAGTAAGAGGAGCAGGGGGAGAAGAGGAGTAGAGCGAGCAGGGGAGGTAGTCAAAGAACTGTCAACTCCTAACTCTTAACTTTTAACTCCTAACTCCTAAATTGGTTAAGGTTTGTATCACTGGGATTGGTTTAATTTCCGCCTTGGGTGGAAGCTTAAAGGATAGTTGGCGAAATTTAATCGCAGGTAAATCTGGAATTCAATTACATCAACCATTTCCAGAACTTACACCATTTCCTCTAGGTTTAATTGCTCAACAGCCATTGGAGTTGACAATGTTAACTCAGATGGTTGTTACTTCTGCTTTGCAAGATTCTGGGTTAGTTCCACCTTTAGCTGATTGTGCTGTAGTCATTGGATCGAGTCGCTCTTATCAAACGTCTTGGGAGATGTTAGCGCGGCAAATGTATAATAACGCGAAGAATTTCCCCATGTCCTCTTTTGAAAATTGGCTAGATACATTACCTCACATGAATGCGATCACAGCTGCGCGACAAATCGGTGCATCGGGAATGGTTTTAGCACCGATGGCAGCTTGTGCAACTGGAATTTGGTCTATTGCCCAAGCAGCTTTGCTTATACAAACTGGGCAATGTCAACAGGCTCTAGCTGGCGCAGTGGAAGCACCAATTACACCCTTAACTTTAGCTGGGTTTCAGCAGATGGGTGCTTTGGCAAAAACTGGGGCTTATCCCTTTGATTTGCACCGAGAAGGCTTAGTGTTGGGTGAAGGCGCAGCTGTGTTTGTCTTGGAATCAGCAGAGTTGGCAAAACAGCGTCAAGCAAAAGTGTATGGTGAAATTCTCGGTTTTGGCTTAACCAACGACGCATATCATACCAATTCACCAGAACCTGAAGCCAAAAGTGCGATCGCTGCCATCAAACAATGTCTAGAACGTAGTTGTCTGTCACCAGCCGATATTGATTATATTCATGCTCATGGCACAGCTACTCATCTAAATGACCAGATGGAGAGCATGGTAATCCAGCGTTTGTTTCCCCAAGGGGTGGCAGTTAGTTCCACCAAGGGAAGCACAGGTCATACACTAGGAGCATCTGGAGCCTTAGGTATGGCTTTTTCTCTCATGACATTAAAGCATCAAATTTTACCACCATGTGTAGGATTGCAGCAGCCAGAATTTGATTTAGACCTCGTTACAGCAGCACGTCTAAGTAAAATTAGGCAGGTGTTATGTTTTAGTTTTGGCTTTGGTGGACAGAATGCTGCGATCGCCTTAGCAAGGTAAAAACTTGTGAGGGTTGTGATTTGTGATTAGTTCTCAATGCCCCATACCCTTAAGTTAACTGTGAGAATATCTCTGTTAGTGGTGCTATTAATGTAAAAAAAAGATGCATTAGTGCCTATATGCAAAGCAGCTTGCTTGCTATTAGATACCTTCGACTGGGCGGGTAGCAACACAACACTGGATGTGATCGCCTGTTATTTACCAATTGTCAATGAAAGAGGGTTAACAGTTTCAATACCTTATTCACTGCTTTAGCATTAGGAAAAGCTTGAGTAATATCAGGTCTAGAAGTACTAAGTTTGTCACCACAGACCATCTTAAATTTAGATATGACTACTTTTCATTGGGTAAGTAGTTAGCTAGATTACCGAGTATAAAAGCCATCAGTTTTTTAACATTCGGGTGCTTTTTAATATAGCTTGCAGCTAAGGGGGCAAAACGATAATAATGACTAATAAATTTCCTGCCTAAGATGTTCTTGGTCAAATATTCATCCCTGAAGTAACGATATTTAATTACTTCTGGCGCATAGGGTGTACCATAGGTGGCTGTGACAACAAAGCAACTGTCCGAAGAATTATTAATAGGTTGATACTGGGGTTGATACTGCTGTTTCCTAGAAATCTCTATAGCTGCCTTTTCTAGCCGAGCAAAAAATTCACTATTCAACAGATATATAACAGGATATTTGGATTTTATACGCTGTGCAGATGCAAGAACTTCACTGTCTCTTGAGTTGCTAATTTCTTCGATGATATTCTTGAAATTTATATCTCGTTCATAGTCATAATTTTGTACTCCCAGTACATTAATAATGCTAAATGCTGCTAATCTTTTGAATCCGTGGATAATTTGATAATCATCTTTGAGAACATCATATTGATCAAAAGCACTAACAACTTCTGCAATATCCTGATGTATTTTCGCAATTTCAACATTACCAGGACTAAACCGTTTTGCTGCTTCCATAAAAATTAGTGCAGCTTTTAATATCTTGGGGTTTATGTATTTTGCACCAGCTTGAACCAGATCAGTGCCAATTATAGCAAATTTAGCTGCAACATAATTGCGTACATCTTCATCTGCTGGTAAACAAAAAATAATTCGTTCTGCTGTGGACGTAACTTGTTCTACTTGATTGTTGCGTAAATGAATAATACAAATTAAGAAGAGTGCATCAAAATCTTGGAAATCAACCTTACCATCTGCACCTACAGCCTTCTCAGCCCAATTCAAAGCTTCTGAGTAATTTTCTTCAGCTAAAAAAGTTTGGGCGATCGCTATGAAATGTTGTGAATTAAAAGACTCTAAAAAAATCGACTTTTGAAAGCAACTTCTAGCTCTTTGGTAGAGTTCATAACGCCTATTGTCGCTTTCAGAAAGAGATTCCGCTGTTTCTTTGTAAGCATAACCGTAATTCGACCAGTATAACGCCACATCAGGATTTGATTGAGTTAGACTGTGATATGTTTTGATAGCTTCATTCCATTGTTGATTATGAATATAACAGTAATCTGCCCAGCAATTTCCGTATAAATAGCATCTACAGGAAGTTTAGCTTTACCTGTATGATCTTGATAGAGACGAACTTCAACTTGCTGTTGTTCAGCATGAAGTAAGGTATATGTTTTTTTGACTGAATAAGGGATGGTAGTGTTTGGTTGAATCAACGGTTCATAAGTCAACATGACTTGTCCACCGATCATGCTCACTACATCAATTCCTAAACCAAATGGGGCTACATCCGTTAAAATAATGCCACTTTCCTCATTAATTAACCCTTTGGCTAGAGCAGCTTGTATACAAGCACCAATACCAACTGCCAAATCTGGATTAACATCTAATTTTGGTTCTTTACCGAACATTTCCGCCACCATATTCCGAACTGCCGGAATATAGGTTGTGCCACCAACTAGCAGCACTCGATCAATTGCACTAGGTCGTATTTTTTTAGCATTTAACGCTTGACGGATACAAGCTCTTGCTTGTTCTAAAAGTGGAGCGATTGCTTGTTCAAATTCTGTGCGAGTAATTTCAACATCTAAATCAATTCCTTTTCCGTCTTTAGTTGCAAAATAGGGAATGCGGGCATCACAAGATTGTTCTACAGAAAGTATTTTTTTTACTTTTTCTGCTTGTTCCTTTAATTCCGTATCACGGTTGTGAATTGAAATTCCTGGATGCTGTGCTGCAAACTTTTTGAGCAATAGAGAAATCATGGCTTCATCAAAATCCTTCCCACCCAAAAGAGGATCGCCAAAACTACACTTTACATCTAATACTCCTTCAAACATTTCTAGAACGGAAACATCTAAAGTTCCACCGCCAAAGTCAAACACAACAATTTGTTCTTCAGAATTAATATTTTTGATGCCAAATGCTAGTGCTGCTGCGGTTGGTTCATTGATTAATCGAAGTACATTTAAACCAGCTATCTCACCAGCATTAAATGTTGCTTTACGAGCAGCCTCTGGGAAATTAGCAGGTACTGAAATTACTACATCTTGAATTGGATGTCCTAACGCTTCTTCAGCATTTTCCTTTAACTTGCGAAGAATCAAAGCGGCAATTTCCTCTGGACGATAATCTTGATCTTGTAAGCGAAAAACTTCCTCAGTTCCCATTAACCGCTTACTTTCTCGAACACCATAACCCGGACGATCAACTGTTCCCCGTGCTGCTTCACCAACCAAAAGTTTTTTTCGCTCATTAATTGCCACAATTGAAGGGATAATAGGAATTTTTGTAATCGGATCGGGGATTGGTAAAGATTCATTATTCTTGTAAATACAAATTTCTGAAGTCGATGTACCTAAATCAATTCCAATTGCGTAATTTGTTTTCATTGTTGAAATTCCCTGACAATGGCTTTTGTGGTGAAGAAATTAAAGTTACAGCTTGAATATTGCCCTCTAGAATTGGATCTAAGTAGTTATAGAGGCTTCTAAAGGTGTTGCTTGTTCTGAATCCGTGCTATTTTCAGGTTTCTTTGCCAGAATTACTTCTGCTCGTTTCAAGACTGTTGTACCTGATCTATAACCCCAGCGATCGCACCTTAAAATAGATCCAGGTTCTACATCTGATGATTCTTCGTAATCCTTAAACTCATGTTCACTCTCATCATTTTTTTCGTGGGGAGATGGAGCGATTCGAGATAAACCATGTTTCTTGACAATCCGTTCAAATTCTTGAAGATTTTTCTCTATGACATTCTGACGTTCATTATTTTCTTTATTTTCAAGTCCTCGCTCTAATATTTCAAAAAATTCAATTGCACTTTTATTCCAATTCTCTAAGTCACGCTTAAAATTGCCCTTTTCTTGACGCAGTTCCATCAATTCTTTTGCAATAGAGTTGTTACTATCTACAAGTCCTTTAATTTCCTGTGCAATATCGTTATGCAATTTCTTTACTTGCTCACTATTTTCTTCAATAGCAGCAGTATTTGTTAAATACGCTCTGCCAACTCTTTTTAGTTCATCAATTGCTTTCGGCAAGACACTCACAAATTCTTGATCTTGAATTCGCAGGTAGATCCATAAGAAAAAGCTACAAGATGCCAAAAGGTAAATTGCTGAAATAACGAACAGAGTATCGCGCTGAATTTTAACTTGGGCATTAGGTGAAACAGCAACTGCAAGACCTACCAGAGAAATGATTAAAATAGTTGCAGTAATACCATAAAGAAGCCAATGTTTTTTTAAATGGCTTGGTGTTACACTTTTATCATTACGCATTTATAGAACTCCTTTTGAAATTTCTGTGAAGGCACATATTGAGAATGCTTTATTTAGAGGAAATATTGCTGCAAACCCTTGCTGTCTATTGAGCGTAATTAAGCCTGAATTGTTAGGTTAAATCTGCGATGGGCAAAACCAATCACCCACACAAAAACTGAGCAAACAACTAATTTGGCAAATACTTCGACAACAAATCTTAACCCTTACCGCCCATCTTCTCCATCGCTTCCGGCGACGGTTTAGAGCGTCTATTTTCCCAACGATTAATCGTGGTATATGTAACGCCTAGAGTGGCTGCAAATTTTTCTGGCGTTAGCCCAGCCAAAAGCCGCAAATCATGAATGATCTGCTCTACCTCTGGCTGGTTGATAGCCAAAGGTTTTGTGATAGTAATTTAACTTCTAAACTTGATTTACTAGCTTAAGTAGCTGATACTGTATTATTGGTTATATAATAATCATGCAAAAGCCTACTAATTAACCGTATATACACGTAAATCATTTATTGCTTTAATAAAGGCGATTTGTTAAGTAATGTTGAACCTGAATTCTTAAAGGAAATTCCCACAAGATTGGATAATTTATTTTTTGGAATTATCTAACGCTCTTCCATCACTCTCGTGAGAGAATAAATGAATGAAGTGACGCAAAGCTTTGTTTAGTCTATGTTTGAGGCAAGAAAGCCTGTCGAAAC
>NZ_JBALGC010000048.1:0-24573 GCF_036916575.1 Nostoc sp. | reverse complement strand
CCTTGACCGACGTGAGGAAGCTTTACAACGCTACGATACCGCATTGTCATTTTACCGCGACACTGGTTCTCGCTTGGGGGAAGCTAATACATTAAAAGCTATTGGCGATGTTTTGCAGTTCCTTGACCGACGTGAGGAAGCATTACAACGCTACGAAACCGCTTTGTCATTTTACCGCGACATCGGCGATCGCTTGGGGGAAGCTAACATCCTGCAAGAATTCGGTAAGTTGCAAGAAAATCCCCAGCAAGCACTAGAATATCTCCAGCAAGCACAAAACCTCTACATCCAAATTGGCGATATCTACAGCCAAAGTCGTAATCTGCTGTTTATCGCCGATGCACAGTTAAACATGACAGACTCAGACGCTGCAATTAATTCCTTAACTGATGCGGCTGAACTCGCCACCACCATTAACTATGCACCAATCCAAGAATACGCCCAAACTCGCATAGCTGAAATCAACTCTACACCCACACCAACAGGGGGAAGAAAAGAGAGATTCATCCAATTTATCCAGCAGCGTTGGGTAAAATTCGCGTTTTGTTTTCTTGTTGGCTTAATTGCTTTTCTACTACTACGCCGCTGAGTCAAAAATTAGTAAGGAATATCTTTGGAGAAAGGGGTATATCTGCGCGCACCTTTTCCATTATGAATATATTACCCTGTCAACTGTTAAAAAGTCAACAGTTGCTTTACTCCAATTAAATATTAAAATTGGTGATTTTAGAGTTACCCGTTGAGCGTTTGACAATTCCCTAAAAAGCTGTTGTTCCGAAAATCGTGATTTTTTGCTTCAAATCCTCATTTTTTGCTGAAAGTCGTGACTTTTTAATTCAAATCTTAACTTTATGCTTTAGATCGTGATTTTTTTCCTTAAAATTGTGATTTTTTCCTTAAAATCGTGATTTTTTCCTTAAAGTCATGATTATTTTCTTAAAGTCATGATTTTTTCCTTAAAGTCATGATTATTTTCTTAAAGTCATGATTTTTTTCTTAAAGTCATGATTTTTTTGATAAAAAACTCCACCCATAAAAGGATGGAGTTTCCCGCCGCTTTCAATGAAAAGGGGAAATTTTAGCATTTCCTAAAACACAGTTAGGTTCAACTAAATTGTTCAATTATTCCGCCACCTAACACTTTTTCCCCGTCGTACCACACCGCAGCTTGTCCGGGAGTGATGCTGAATTGGGGTTCATCAAACACCAAACGCACGCGGGAGTTTTCCAAAGGAATCACCGTCACAGGTGTCGCCGTTGAACGATAACGAATTTGCACTTCGGCATGAATTGGGGTGGATGGTTCAGCAAGAGAAACCCAGTTTACCCGATTTACAGTGCATTCAGGCTGAGTTACCTTAGTGCGATCGCCTACTACTACTTTATTATTTTCCGCATCTAATTCAATCACATACAGTGGTTCGGCAGCAGCAATCCCCAAGCCTTTGCGCTGGCCAATGGTGTAGTGATGGACACCATCATGCTGCCCCAAAACTTTGCCTGCAACATCTACAATATCGCCTGTTTTGGGAGCTAGATATTTATCCAGAAATGCCCGCATGGAACCGTTACTTTCCACTAAACACAAGTCTTGACTTTCTGGTTTATCAGCAGTTTTCAGTCCGTATTCAGTCGCAATTCGGCGCGTGTCAGTTTTTTCGAGTTCGCCCAGAGGAAATATAGTTGCTGCTAGTAAATCTTGAGACAAATCATAGAGGAAGTATGACTGGTCTTTGTTGCGGTCAACAGCCCTTAATAACTGGTAACGTCCAGTTGCTTGGTCATAGCTAATTCGCGCATAATGACCGGTGGCAATGCGATTGCATCCCAGTTGTTCATGGGCATACTGCACCATTGGCCCAAACTTCACCGTTTTATTGCACTGAGAACAAGGCAAAGGCGTGATCCCAGCACTGTAACCAGTCACCAGGTAATCGACAATATGCGTCTCAAAGAGATCCCGAATATCCACAACCTGATGGGGAACGCCCAGTTGTTCACAGATATCAGCCGCGTCAATCATACCTTCAGAGCAACATTGACCTTTGCCTTTCATTAGCCAAAGAGTCAAACCAATCACTTCATAGCCCTGATGGTGCAGGATAGCTGCGGCGGTGGAACTGTCAACGCCACCAGAAAGACCAACGACGACTTTTTTCATACAAAGCACGACACGATAGCTGCGTGGTTGTCCAATTGTAGCACACACTCTTCAAAGCCTTGCTACCAAAGCACTTCAGTTTATGAGGAAGCAAATAGCGATCGCTCTTCACTCCGTTATCACCGAAGAGAACTGGGTAGGCATTCTTCTTCTCTCCCCTGCTCCCCTGCTCCCCTGCTCCCCCTGCTTCCCCTACTCCCTCTACTCCCCCATCACCCTTATCTAAGATTAGTTACAGATGCATTTTTTGCCACGCAGATGAGCTAATTTTACGTTAACGCTATATAGTTGCTACAACGGTGAACTAATTAGTTCCTGATGGAAATTGCCTAGAAATACTTTGACTACTTTGCGACTACTATGTGGAGAGGAATACCAAATCAATTTATGCCATTTCAGATGCTGCGCCGAACTTCTGAGGGTTGGAAGCCCACTAGCAGACTTCTCCCCTTGTTAGTGGGAGGATGGTTAGTGCTGATTCCCGATTCTATCCCAGCACAAGCACAAATCCACAACAACGTGCTACTGGCTCAAGAAGCAGGTGAAATTTTACCGCCACCACCAATTCCCTTTGGTCAACAGCCATCACCGCAGTTACAACCAGTCCAAGCAGTACAGGACAATCAATTTGAGCAGAATTTTCAGCCCTCGCAACCATTACAGGACAATCAATTTGAGCAGAACTTTCAGCCCTCGCAACCATTACAGAATAATCAAATTGAGCCGAACTTTCAGCAGCCCTCTCAATCTGCACAATTTAGTCAATATAACCAGAACTTTGAGCGTTACTTAGTTTACGTAGATGGTAGTGATTTCCAGACGCTACAAGCAATCCGTCGGATCGAACCCAGTGCTTACATTCGCCAGTACCAAGGACGGAATATAATTCAGTCAGGAGTTTTTAACAGAGTATCTAACGCCCAACAACGGGTGAGTGAGCTACAGTCACGAGGCATATATAGCGCCCGGATTATCAGCTTCACTAACGGACAGGAAATAGATGCAGGCAATAGAGACTTTGTAGGCGATCGCAGTAATATAAATGCTACTAGGCGAGCCTCTAGATATTATGTCGTCATTCCCACCACTTCAGAACAGTTACCTGCGATCGCAGCCCAAATTAGGCAGAATATAGCCCGATTTAGCCAAGATTTAGGACGATCTGGCGGAGTCCTCGAAAGGACGCAACCACGAGGGCCACACGTAGCAGTCGGGCCTTTCCCTGAGCGATTACAAGCTCAGGAATGGAATAAATATCTGCGAAATATAGGATACGGTAATGCCAGGGTTTACTACGGAAAGTGAAGAAGTTAGGAGTTAGGAATAGCCCTTTGAAGGTGGGTAGAAATTTTAGTCAATAAATTCCTCTTTAACCTCTTGTCTCTGTATTCTCTGTGCCTCT
Organism: Nostoc sp.; assembly: GCF_036916575.1. GTDB lineage: Bacteria > Cyanobacteriota > Cyanobacteriia > Cyanobacteriales > Nostocaceae > Nostoc. The sequence continues at coordinate 21,010 of NZ_JBALGC010000048.1, read as the reverse complement.
GCGGTTGAATAAATTAACGTGAGTTCGACGGTTGATAAAGCCTAAAAATTTTGACAGGTATAGGTTTTAAGAATTAAGGGACTTGAAAGAGTCCTGAGTTTATTAAGAATATGGAGTTTATCCTATTACAATGCGGATTGGTACAAGTAGATGAACAGCACCGATAGGGCAGCAGATTGGACTGCTAGCGAGGACAATAACGGACGTGCAGTTAGCTCTAGCAAAATTCAACTGGATGACCATTCAACTACTGTCCTCGATACTGGCGGTAGCGGGTTACCTATGGTGCTGCTGCATGGGGTGGGATTTGACAGCTGGATGTGGAAGCAAGTCCTTCCTTACCTGCCAGCAGAACGGCGGATTGTCACCTACGATCTGCGCGGTCATGGTACAGCCCGTAACGCAGGCGGTTCTCTAACATACAAGCAGCTGGCTACTGATTTAAATATACTACTCAACCACTTAGTTATTGCTCAAGCGGAAGTTATTGGTCTTTCCTTTGGCGGTGAAGTAGCGCAAGCATTTGCGCTGGCATATCCAGACCGCCTAGCTGCTTTGAGCTTAGTCTGCACCCGTTCAAGTCCTTTTCCTCCGTTTTTGACCCTAGCTAGTAAAGTCCGTCAGGAAGGGATGGCAGCAGTTGTTGATGTATGTCTTGCCCGGTGGTTTGGCAGTGCAGCCTTAGCAGTCAACGACGGATGTGCTATTGACTACGCCCGCAGCCAAACAGCGAGCGCTAACCCAGAAGTCTGGGCCAAGGCGATGGAATTGATTGCTGGTTTTGATGTTATGGAACGCTTGAGTTCAATTACTGTTCCAACCCGTGTGATTGCGGCAGAACTGGACACCGTTGGTGCTGTCGAGCATATGCAGGCGCTCGCCAGTCAGATTAGTGGCTCTGTCTTTTACGTTGTTCCAGGCGGACACCACCTTTTGTGCTTTCAGTGTCCAAAGACTTTGGCTCACCTACTGGGGCATAAAGCAAATCCAAATAACACTTTGAAAACTGCTGTTTGGGAAAAAAGCGAGCGGTAAGGGAGCTGAGAGCGTAAATATTTCCAGACTTATTCTCTTCTCTACCTTGGGCTGCGCTATCGGATCAGAACTTTGTAAGAGAGGAGCGTCACTTTGCAAGACGAGTAACCATTCAAAATGGTGCAAGAGCAAGGAATATAATTCTTTTGAATGAGTGACTTCCGCCTTGCGGTACTAGGAGTTAGGAGCAAAGCCGGAGACGTTTTCATTTTTTTGGCTGCCACCTGACTGCGATACTCCCCACTTCCTCGATTCTTAACGCAGGGATTCAAGAATTACTGCTGTTGTAATTAAACACAACAAGATAATTCCCAGTGGAAGCAAAAACTGCTGTAAAACGTACATCAGTATAGGTATGATTTGTAAAATACCTAAACCACTGGATAGAACGTAAGCGATCGCAATGCCAAATAGCACCAACAAGAAATATTTCAAGGATTTAGAAGCAAAGCGAAATAAAAGTGTATCCTGATTTGTGTGCATAATTTTACTCCCGAAAGTAGCTGATTTTTTAGCAGTAAATATTCTTTTTGATTAGTCATTAGTCATTGATAAAGAGTTTTTTGGTACATACCTTGCTCGATTAGTCGGCGAAAAAAACTTTCTTGACTTCAGACTCATTCAAACTACGCTCGATTAGTCGGCTTGCTGTCTCACGGAGTTTTTTACTAATAACTAATGACTCTCGCGAAGCGTTTTGATGACAATCTTTGTCTAACATTATTGAACCTTTTGTAGGGTAAAGACTTACATACTTAGTTGTAAATACGTTCTACAGAATCTAGTTAGTTAATACCCATTGCCTGTTTAGTAGACACCACTCTCATAAGTCTTTAATATGGGACAGTCACAAGTAATATCAAATCCGTTTGTATCGGAATTATTGCTCTTTCCTCTCCCTCTACACCCTCAGCGTCTCTGCGGTTTTTTAATCATTCAGATGCTACAGGATCTGAGATAACATCTGTGATTTACTAAGCTTGCAGTTGTAGCGCTCTCTAAATCTTTCCTCAACCACCTTTTTTTGGCGCTTAACTTAACTTTGCCTGTATTAATTACAATAGTAATACAGTCCATAAGGCTTTGCAGTTGGATAAAGTAAGTTTCCTACCGAGTAGGAAAAAGTATTTTGTAGTATGGCAAGTAGGAAGAAGTAGTAAAAATATAGTTATAATGAATTACAAATGATACATCAAGTTAGCAAATGGGTGCAGAAGAAGCCTTAGAGTTTGTAAATAACTTGGTTTTTCTGAAGACGGGAGAACACTTAGATAAAACTCAAAGGATTATCTTGCGTCATTTGTGGGAGGATGAAAAGCGGACTTACCAGGATATTGCCAACAGCCGTGGTTATACAGAAGCGCATTTAAAAGCAGTTGGTGCAGAACTTTGGCATTTACTATCAAAAGTGCTAGAAGAGAAAGTTTCAAAATCTACCTTCCAAGGCGTGGTTCAGGGATTTATAACAACCGAACAGTCGCAAAAAATCCCCCAGATTCCCAATTCAGCGGGCAATGACGCTAAACCCCAAGATTTAGATTCTAACTTTGTCGGGCGCGATCGCCAAATAGCCGATCTCCACACCCTTATCAGTCGGGGAGCAAAAGTTATTCTTATCCAGGGTGAAGGTGGTGTTGGTAAAACCACCTTAGCACGCAAGTATTTTAAAAATCGAAAGTTTAATTTTATACTGGAACTTTGGATGGCCACAGAAATCCAAAATATCACTCCTGTAGAGAGTGTGGTTGAAGAATGGCTGCGACGAGACTTTAACGAAGAACCGGGAGGCGATTTTGGGATTAACTTGGAGCGACTACGACGGAAACTGCGAGAGCAAACTGTTAAAATCGGGGTATTTATCGACAATCTAGAAACTGCTCTCGATAAAAATGGCAAGTTTCTAGAATATCGTCGCCCTTATGTTGAGCTATTGAGAGTATTAGCAGATCCCGATGTGCATTCAGTTACTCTAGTAACAAGTCGTGAGCGTTTGCGTGAGTCTAGTGTAGAGGTTCATCTTTATCCACTCGAAGGTTTAGATGATCAAGCATGGCGACAATTTTTTAGTCGTCACCACATCAATTGTGATTCTATTATTCTCACTGAAATGTGCAGAGCTTATGGAGGTAACGCCAAAGCAATGCAAATTCTCCGAGGAGCAATATTGACAGATTTTTCTGGTGACATAGATGCTTATTGGCAGGAAAACTGTACAGATTTATTAATAGAAAGAGAACTAAAAGATTTAGTCGCCAGTCAATTTACCCGCCTTCAAGAAAATGACTTAGAAGCCTATCGCCTCCTGTGTCGTTTAGGATGCTATCGTTATCAAGATATTCCTTCATTACCTATCGAGGGAGTTTTATGTTTGCTTTGGGATGTACCAGAACAAAAACGTAGAGGTATAATTAAGGCTCTGCAAGACTTGTCTTTAATAGAAGCAAAAAAAGGACAATACTGGCTGCATCCGGTAATTCGTGATGAAGCGATTAGTAGGTTAAGGTTAGTCAGTGAAGAATGGGAATTAGTAAACCGAAAAGCCGCAGAATTTTGGACGCAACGAGTTGCAGCCATTAAAAATATCATAGATGCTTTGACCGCTTTAGAAGCTTATTATCACTATGTAGAAATTAGTGATTTTGAGCAAGCTGGCGATGTAATTTTACAAGGGCGAGGTGAACAGTGGAGTATAGGATTGCCTTTGGGTTGCTCGTTTTACCAACTGGGATTACTTCAGAAAAGCTTCTCTGTAATTAAACGGATAATAGACGATATAAAATCGCCAGAAAGATTAATTAAACTTTACAATATCCTTGGGTATACATATCGAATTATCGGGTGTATTCGAGAAGCTATAGAATGCTATGAAAAATCAGGAAAAGTATTAGGCAAATTAGATGTCAAGCAAACACAAATCTCTATTTTGTTCAATACAGGGCTTTGCAAACTTGAATTATGGGAAATAGAAGCAGCCGAAGATTGTTTCAATTCTGTTTGTAGCCTTGCTGAACAAAATAGCAACCTTGATGATTACATGGCATATGCTCAATGCTGTCTAGCTTTGATAAAATCATGCTCTGGTAGCAGAGAAGATGCTTTCCATCTTGCTGAAGATGCTTTTTCTGCTATGTCATTATCAACTAAAGTTACTTTATGGGGAATAGGGCATAGTTTAGTAACTCTCTGCTTAACTTATAAAAATTTAGGTAATCTTAAAAAATCCTTTGATTTGTGCCAACAAGCTATATCTCATGCTGAAGAAAACAACTTTACCCAAATTAAGGCTAAAGCTATCAGTTGTCTGGCTGAACTATTTCGAGAACAGGAAGAATTTACCAGAGCAATTTTTCATCATTCAGAAGCAATAGAAATTCTTGATAAAATCGGTGCTAAATCAGACTTAGCCGAGGCTTATTATCAGTTGGCATTGACTCATAAAAAAATGGGTGAAATTGATCAGAGTCGGGAAACTTTTGTACAAGCGATGTCTGCGACGGGCTACGCCTACGCACTTTTTAACGAAATGCAAGCACCCAGGCAAGTTGAGAAAGTACAAACAGCAATGGAATGTTTTGAAAAATAAGCAATAATATTCGATTTTACTGCTTATTCTTGTTTTTTCACGATACAGCAGAACATAGGAAATCTTTGGAGTGACAGGTTTGGCGATGACTGGGAAATTCATGGGGCGATCGCTCCTAAAGAGGTCTGTTGTCTCCATAATATAGATACCAGAAGTGTGATAATTAGAGGTTTTATGTCCCTAACGCTTGAAGACTTGGAAAAAATGCAGCAACAGCACCCTGACTATCGCATGGAACTAGTTAAGGGTAATATTATTGTCATGAGTCCATCAGGATACGAATCAGATGAAGTTGCCGCTGAAATGGTAGCCCAGTTACGTAACTGGGTTAGACCGCGCAAACTGGGACGAACAGCAGCTTCTAGCGCTGGTTTCAGATTGCCAAATTCAGATTTACGCGCACCGGACGCCTCATTTGTTTTAGCCGAACGCTTGCGTCGCAGTCCGAAGTCTTTTGCTCAATTGGCTCCCGATTTGACTGTAGAGGTGAAGTCCCCTAGTGATAATTTAGAGGATCTGAGAGCCAAGATTCAAGAATTTCTAAGTTTGGGAACTAAGGTAGGAATTTTGCTCAATCCAGATGAGCGAATTGTTGAAGTTTACAACTTTGGACAAAAGGTAATAATACTTCGTGATGGCGATATTTTAACAGTTCCCGAACTGCTCCCAGGATGGGAAGTACCAATTGCAGATTTGTGGCCTCTAGAGTTTGATTAGGATAGTGGTAAAAGACCCTACAGATATAGATAGATGGAACTAGAATATCGGGTTGCTATATAATCCTTTAACCTTTAGAAGTTTAAAAACTACTGAATAGGGACGTGTTTTAGAATTGAAAAGCTTCCGGTCGTTTTCTGCAAGATGATATTGCTCTGGGGTAATTCTTGGTTCTTCAAATTCGTCCACAGAAAAACCTGCTGCTTTGAAGGCTTTCCAGTAATCGGAAAGAGGACGGTGAAACCAGATAAATGGTGTTGTAAAATGTTTCCAAGGTTCGTCGTTGCGTTGTGTCCTTTCAAAGTAAGAAGAAGCCCAACCATAAAAAACTGTTCCATCCTCATTTACAGTCGTCGAGCTACCTTGGGGAAAGCAAGGATGTGAGAACACAAGGATTGCAATCCCACTAGGCTTAAGAACACGATTGAATGCCCTGATTGCTCCTTCGAGATCAAGCAAATCCATGAGAACGTAATTCGAGATGATAATATCAAATTGCTCATCTGGAAGCGACTTGAGTTCAGTGCATGAATCCAAATGAAAATCTATATCTAGATTCTTTTGGCTAGCTTTGAATCGGGCAATTTCTATCATCTGAGGTGAAAAATCTACAGCAGTTACACTGGCCCCTTTAAGGCAAAGCTGGCGTGCTAGATATCCCGTGCCACAACCAGCATCAAGGACAGACAATCCCGCAACATTACCAGCAAAACTCCATACTACTGGATCTGAGTTCAGAATTCGATTGCTGTCACCATCCTCGCCAACTTGAATATCCCAGTCTGTAGCTTTATTATCCCAGAGTTCAAGTATTTCTTTCTCCTCAAACTTTGCCATTATTTCTTCAGTCATGTGTTTTTCTTGAAAGGCATAACTTAATTATTTTCGCATAGGCATTTACTGAACTTTATGACGTATAGTGGCGCTATGCTGCATTTAATACCTAGCTGAATTAGGACAATAAGCTCCAAAAGCAAAATTTTACAACATAGCGATCAGAAATACTAAGGGATGCACAGGAAGTACTTATCATAGATTACAACGGGTGATAGATGCCTAACTATGAGCTACTGCCTCAATCTCAGTTGCATGAAGCCCCTCAACCCTAATGGCATAAATTTTTGTCAAAGTTGCGGGACAAGATTACTACCACGGCTACGAAACCGCTACCACATTATTCAACCACTGGGAGGCGGCGGATTTGGCAGAACTTTTTTGGCAGAGGATGAAGACAAGCTCAAAGAGCATTGTGTAGTTAAGCAGCTAGCACCCCAAGTCCAAGGAAGTACCGCTTTGCGTAAGGCAACGGAATTATTTCAAGAAGAAGCACGGCGTCTGCAACAGCTAGGAGAACATCCTCAAATTCCCACTTTGTATGCTTATTTTGAGCAGGATAACTATTTATATTTGGTGCAGCAGTTGATCGAAGGGCAAACTTTAGGGCAGGAGTTACGACAACAAGGAATTTTCAGTGAAGACAAGATTTGGCAAGTCTTGAGTGAATTATTACCTGTTTTGAAGTTTGTCCACGAACATCAGGTAATTCACCGCGACATTAAGCCAGAAAATATTATCCGTCGCCAAAGCGATTGCAAGTTAGTGCTGATTGATTTTGGCGTTGCCAAGCAGTTAACTACAAATTCTTTGGATAATACAGACACGAGTATTGGTTCTTATGGCTATGCGCCAATTGAACAAATGAAACTGCGTCGCGCTTATGCGGCTAGCGATTTATTCAGTTTGGGTGTGACTTGCTTTCATCTGTTAACAAGAATTAACCCCTCTGAACTCTGGGCTGAAGAGGGCTACGGCTGGGTAACACACTGGCAGCAACACGTGAGGTTGCCAATATCTGCATCCTTAAAAAATGTACTAGGTAAGCTGTTACAAAAAAATATCGAGGAGCGTTACCAGTCAGCGGATGAAGTCCTCCTGGATTTGGATTCAAGGTTGCAGCCGCTATCAATGGATCACTATAGACCCCCATCTGCTCTACTCGCCACTGTTGCACCGCCATCTGCTTTACTCGCCACTGTTGCACCGCCGAAAATCCAGTGGAAAAGTAAACTGCTGGTGGGGGGTGCTGTTGTGCTATTAGGGTTAGGGGGATATATATATTTACGAAGCTTGGCGTCTATCACAACTCTAACTGGGCATTTAGGTGAAATTAATTCCCTGGCTATGAACTCTAACTTTTTAAGTAATAAGCTTGCCAGTAGCAGCGATGACAAAACTGTCAAAATTTGGAACATCAAAAGTAGGCATGAAATTCGTACTCTTACCGGGCATTCCGACTGGGTTTATGCTGTTGCTATCAGCCCAGATGGAAAGACTGTTGTCAGTGGCAGCAAGGATAAAACTATCAAAGTCTGGAATTTGAATACTGGTAAGGAAAGCCGCACTTTGAATGGTCATAAAGACTTCGTTAATTCTGTTGCTATCAGCCCGGATGGTGAGACTATTGTCAGTGGTAGTTATGACAAAACCATCAAAGTCTGGAATTTGAATACTGGTAAGGAAATACGTACTCTTACAGGGCATTCTGGGGCAGTTTTATCCGTTGCCATCAGCCCGGATGGTAAGACTATTGTCAGTGGCAGTAAGGATAAAACTATTAAAATCTGGAATTTGAATACTGGTAAGGAAATAAATACCATTATGGGGCATTTAGGCGATGTGAATGATGTTGCAATTAGCCAAGATGGTCAGATGTTAGCTAGTGCTAGCGATGACAAAACCATCAAAGTGTGGAAACTGGACACAGGCACGGAAATACGCACCATTACGGGGCATTTAGCTGATGCAAATGCGATCGCCTTCAGCCCAAATGGGGAATATATTGCTAGTGGTAGTGATGACAAGACTGTAAAAGTCTGGCAACTGAACACAGGAGAATTAATACACACCTTTAATGGACATTCAGCCGAAGTTTATGCGATCGCTTTCAGTGCGGATGGCAAAACTTTGGTTAGTGGCGGTAAGGATAAAACTATCAAAATTTGGCAACTGCCGTAGTAATTTAGTCTCTCATTAACTAAGGAACGGTAGAATATACCTAATTTTCATAGCTTTAAAAGCCCAATCATGACGATGCATTCTCCACTCCAACGTGCATTTAATAACCGCCGCGTTCTGAAAGTGATCAGCGGCTTAAATAACTTCGACGCCGCTAGCGTCGCTGCGACTGTCAAAGCTGCTGAATTTGGCGGTGCTACTTTTGTCGATATTGCCGCTGATCCAGCCTTAGTCCAATTATCTAAAAGTTTGACAAAATTACCAATTTGTGTATCTGCAGTAGAACCAGAGAAATTTGTGCAAGCTGTGGCAGCTGGTGCTGATTTAATTGAAATCGGGAATTTCGATTCCTTCTATGCTCAAGGACGCCGCTTTGAGGCTCCAGAAGTGCTAGCGCTGACTAAGCAAACCCGCGCTCTTTTCCCGGAAATCACTTTATCTGTCACCGTTCCCCACATTTTGGAACTAGATCAACAGGTACAGTTAGCAGAAGAACTGGTGAAAGCTGGAGCGGACATTATCCAAACCGAAGGCGGTACTAGCAGTAACCCTGTTCACCCTGGAACTCTAGGATTAATTGAAAAAGCTGCTCCCACCTTGGCAGCAGCTTTTGAAATTTCCCGTGTGGTGTCAGTGCCAGTATTGTGTGCTTCAGGCATTTCTAACGTTACCACACCATTAGCGATCGCTGCTGGTGCTGCTGGTGTTGGTGTTGGTTCCGCTATCAACCAACTCAATAGCGAAGTAGCAATGATTGCTGCTGTGCGTGGCTTAGTAGAAGCCTTAGCGACTGCAAATGCAGTAATCAGTTAGAGTGATCAGTTATGAGTGATCAGTTGAAGAAACCTATTCATTCAAAACTCCTAACTTCTAACTTTTAACTCCTGTACAGACGCGATTAATCGCGTCTCTACTCCTAACTCATAACTTCTTTCAACGCATAAATCACCTGGTCTTGCTGTTGTTCTGTCAGTTCTGGGAATATAGGCAAGGATATGACTTCATGGCAAGCTTGCTCTGCTATTGGGAAGTCCCCAATTTTATAGCCCAGACTTTGATAAACTGGCTGCAAATGTAAAGGGTAGGGGTAGTAAATCATTGAACTCACGCCCTGCTCTTGCAATTGACTACGCACCCAATCTCGATATTTGGCGCTAGAACCATTTCGCCCTTCGCCAGATATGCGAATAGTGTATTGATTCCATACCCCAATACCCCCAGGTAATTCTTGGGGCGGGACGATCCCTGGAACTTGACACAAATACTGATAGTAATAGTTGGCGATATCTCGGCGGCGATCATTCCAAATATCTAAATAACGCAGCTTAATCTGCAAAATAGCTGCTTGGAGAGCATCCAAGCGGCTATTTACACCGATTTCTTCATGTAAATATCTAATTCTACTACCATGATCCCGTAGTATTCGCAGTTTAGTGGCGATCGCTGGGTGATTAGTCGTTATTGCTCCGCCATCGCCGCAACCACCAAGATTTTTGGTAGGGTAGAAACTAAAGCAACCAATATGTCCAATACTTCCTACTTTTTGATCAGCCCAAATTGCGCCTGTAGACTGAGCGCAATCTTCAATTATTGACAAATTGTGAGACTGAGCGATCGCCACCAATGATGTCATATCCACAGGTTGTCCAAATAGGTGAACCGGGATAATCGCTTTGGTTTTGGGTGTAATCGCCGCCGCTACTTGCTCCACATCCAAATTAAACGTAGTCGCGTCAATATCAACAAAAACAGGCTTTGCACCCACGGCGCTAATCACTTCAGATGTAGCAATAAAGGTGAAAGGCGTTGTAATCACTTCATCGCCTGCACCAATTTCCAAGACTCGTAACGCTAAGTAGAGCGCATCAGTACCAGAATTACAAGCCACACATTCAGTAACAGTATTATAAGCTGCAAACTGTTGCTCAAAGCCTTCGACTAAGGGGCCACCAATATAGCGGCCAGAAGCCAGAACCTCTAATACAGCTGCACTTACTTCTGCTTCGATAGTGGTATATTGCTGCTTGATATCAAAGGCAGGGATGGGATTTACACTTTGGATCATGAGTTCTCATTTTATCGGGAGATACAAAGGATGCACTTCGACAGTCAATTTTTGCTAATTGAATTGTTAATCAAAGAGGAGCTACTAAAAGACTATTGCCCAAGATACGCATCTATTAGGGTTTTTACTGAAATTGTGGGGTGGGAAACTACCGCACATTTAATTTACAGATAGTAGATATACTAGGTGTTTGCCATGTTAAAGTCATATCATTTTGAATTTTGAATTGATGAAAGTGATATATATCAACCAAGATCCAACACATCGGATCAAAGTTCCAGGTGTGTGGACTGCTTTGAGAAGAAAATACCAAAAGATAGAGAACCCATGCCGGATCTAATCAAGCTGGATTTCGTGGATTTAGCTATTGCTGTGGGATTGATGGCGATCGCCATTGGTTTATCTGCCTGGGAAAAATTAGGATTAGAGTTGAACTTAGCCCTTGCTACTGGGAGAACTATCTTACAACTTCTTGTATTGGGATACATTTTAGATTTCATCTTGGCTTTAGACAATGCTTGGGCAGTTTTGGCACTATTAGCAGTCATGCTGACAATTACGGCGATTGTCGCACGAAATCGCGTGACTCCAAAAATTCCTCGTATGTTGCCTTTGGTATGGGGTGCAATTTTAATTAGTACCGCCCTGACAGTGCTTTACACCAACTTCTTGATCATTCAACCAGAGAGATGGTATGAACCACAGTATATAATTCCTTTAGCAGGCATAGTCTTAGGTAATGCTACCAATGCAGCTGCGATCGCAGGCGAGCGTCTTGTCAGCACCATTAACTCCAGCCATCTCGAAATAGAAACCCACCTAAGCTTAGGTGCAACTCCAGAGCAAGCAGTTAGCCAGTACCGCAAAGACGCCATCAGAGCCGGATTGATTCCCACTCTCAATCAAATGATACTCATAGGTATGGTCGCAATACCAGGAATTACCACCGGACAATTGTTAGCTGGTGTGAAACCTTTGGATGCTGTATCCTATGAAATTTTGATTATGTTCATGGTTGCTTTCGCTAACTTGTTGACAACACTTTTAGTCACGAAGGGATTGTCTGGTCAATTTTTCAATTCTGCCGCGCAGTTGGTAAGGTGAAGGGATTAATCCACTAGCAGAAACAGGGTGTAGTGTTCTAGATTGCATTGTGCTGTCGTTCGCGTTAGCGTTACGTAGCAAGGGTTTGCTGATTTCTTTAATTATTCAATACCTACTTTTAGACCAATACGGTTCTAGTTAAGGCTTAATTCTTTGTCAAAGTCAATTTTTTTAACGAACCGCAAAGGACGCAAAGAACGCAAAGGAAGAGAAGGAAGAAATGCTTAACTGAACTGTATTGGTCTTAAACCTATTTATTCATCCACAGCTTCGGTCACAATTCAAAGCGATCGCCCTCTTTATCCACTAAAACAGTTTCGACCGTGCCAACTTTTTCATATCTAAATATTGGGTGGTGTTTTTCAAGAAGATCGCAACGCTTTTAGTTGTGCCCGTAATTGGGCAATTTCAGCCGCCATATCCACGACCATTGCCGCTCCTACCAGATTTAGTCCCAAATCCTGACGTAAGCGTTGGATTTGAGCAATTCGCGCAATTTCTCTTGAGTGCAGCATTGAGCCTTTCGGTTCGATCAATCCGAGTTGCACAAATCGTTCAATTACAATCGTTGAAGTTTGGGTCACTGAAGCTGCATACTCAAATGTATAAAGGCGATCGCCTTCTTGGGAAACAACTGTACTAGAGATGCTAAACTCGCTCATAACGTCACTCCTTCTAATGCAGTACGTGGGTTAAAGCTGCTATTAACCTGAATCTTTTCATAGCAATCCTGCTCAATTTCGCTTAACTCTTTGGGGGACACGATCTGAAGTTTCACAATTAGGTCACTTCGCCCGCCTTTTGGTTGCGTCCAGCCTTTTCCTCGCAGCCGCAGCGATTGACCAGAACGCACGCCTTTAGGAACACTCAACGTGACGCGACCCTCCGGCGTTGGTACTTGAATTTGAGCGCCTAAGACCGCCTCATCTGGACGAATCGGAACTTCGCATGTTAAATTGTCACCCGAAAATTGAAAAAACGGATGGGGAAGCAGCTCGATTGTAAGATACAAATCCCCTCGCTGTTGAGAAAAAGGGCTGGGGCGACCTTTGCCTTTAATGCGAATTCGACTACCCGGTTTAGCACCTGCGGGAATACGAACGTTAATGGTTTCATCATCCAACTGCAACCGCTTTTGAACGCCATGAAACGCTTCCGAGAAAGAAAGCGCGATCGCAGCTTCGGTATCGGGTGCTGGTGCTTGGCTGCGAAATGGGCCAAAGTCATCAGCCTGCCCAGTCGAGGTGCGGTAATAAGTTCCTCCTGCTCTTGTCCTGCCCCCTAAACCATCCAGCAAATCATTGATAAAGTCATTAAAGTTGCTATATTGGTCAAAATCCTCTGTATACGTGCTAGTTCCTCTAGGAGGAGTGCCGCTGACCTCCGCTTGCTTCCAGTACTGCCCAAAAGAGTCATACTTTTCGCGCTTTTCTGGATTTGATAAAACTTCGTTGGCTTCATTAATCTCTTTAAATTTTTCCTCGGCTTCTGGATTGCCAGGATTCACGTCAGGGTGATATTTACGGGCAAGTTTGCGGTAAGCTCGCTTAATGTCGTCAGGAGTTGCAGTTTTGCTAACTCCCAAAATGTCGTAATAATCTTTGAAATCGGTTGCAGTTGGCATGATTCGATACTCCAAATCCGACTATTCTGCACTCGGAACATCTTTTGTTAGTGACAAGTCTTTTTCGTCGTTGAGTTGTTCAAAGTCTACAGGGTAATCTCCTGTGGTTGTAAATTTTGCTTCTGTTGGATCGTCTGTGTCTTGATTTCCAGCAATGTTTGTGGCTGCTGGCTGCTCAATTACAGAATCATCTATTTGTGTTCCTGCCTCTCTTTGGGCATCTAATAACGCATTGCCTCCAGCATAATGATTTTGTCTTGCGAGGGTTTCTTGTGCTTCGGCTGCTGCTTGATTGGGAACTGCTCCTTGAGCCGCCATTGATTTGTCATCCACGATTGCAATCTCCTAAATTACAGTTTACCTTGTGCGTTTTAGCCAACAAAATCGGCATCAATCACATCATCATTGTTTTGTTCAGTTGGCTGATTTGTGGAATTTGGATTGCTAGTTGCTGCGTTAGCTTGGGCGTAAACGGCGCTACCGATTTGCATGATGCATATACGAGTGAACAGCTTCCATGATGCGATCGCTGTTGCTGGCTTGTGCTAGAGTTTCATTGCTAGCTGATGTGAAAATAAAACCAAAGCCCACCTTGGCACACAGGTCTAAAATTGCGTAGACTCCAGTCTCAACACCAGGATTGATTGGGCGGAACCCTTCCGGCCCGAAAATCGATACAATTGGATAACAAATCCACAATACGATAAGTACATTAGGCAACCCACAGCCAAAACTGAGTCATATTATTACCAATCAAAGATTTATTGTGAAAACTATCTTGTTGATAGCTGTGACTTTAATTTAGAGAATGGTTATAGCTCTTGCCTCCTACTATTGAGATAAAAAATGTCTATAGCTCAAGAAATAGAAAAATTTTCTAATAAATAATTAGAATTTGTCATTGACAAAGAATACAATATGTGTAGCTAGAGAATGCGAAAAAACAAGCGATGTCTAGGTTGGGTTACGCCTAAGCTAGTTACAAAAGACTATATTTTTAACTCCTAACCTTTCTATTTACCCACCTAAAGTCCGCGTATAAATTACCTGACCTTGGGAATCATAGAGGAAAAGGGACAGGTTAGCATTGTCACTAATTACAGCTAAGGCTTCCCGTAAGATTTGCAAGTGATTAGTAACATCAACAGCAGTATCCGAGTTCTCAGAATAAGGATTAACCAAGTTATTTTGCCTTAGTTGGTCATACTCAGGCGTTAACCGGACAATAATCCTTGTGTTGTCTATGCTAAATGTGCAAATCCGAATTCTATTAATACAAGTTTTATCCAGGTCGGTGCGGGTTTGTTGCAAACTATTAACAACTTGTAGTTTTTCTTGTGCTTGTTTGAGGGCTGCTGAATAGGGTTCAATCAGGGACTGAGCCTGAGTGTAGTACAAGCTATCTTGGGAAATCTGTTTAGCAGTTTGCAAAGCCTGATCCCAGTATGTCGCTGCTGCTTGCCATTGGTTTTGTTGCTGATATACTTTGGCTTGGTTGGCGGTGCTAACGGCTTGTTGGTAGGTTTTAACAGCAAATCGTTCTTTAGTAGTGCGATCGCGTGCCGCGACTAGTTTAGGTTTATATTCTATCAACAGTTTTTGGGCTTGTTGGTATCCAGGGCTAGTCTGGGGAATGGTGTTCAAGGCATTAACTACCACCAGCCAGGTAGACTGCACCTTTTGCCATTCATTCAAGGATTTAGCAGTAGCTTCCCGATTCTCGGCTGCATTGGCTACAGCTTTTGCTGCTGTTAGTTTTTTTAGCCATTTTTCCTCAGTAAATATCTGCTGATTTACAGCCTGCAAACGGACACGATAATTAAGTAATTTCCCTTGCGCTAGCGCATAGAGTTCACTCTTGGGACTTATAGTTTCTAGTGGCGCTATAGCCTGTCGCCATAAATGTTGCCTAGCTTGTAATTCCTCTAGGCTATATGCGGGAGTTTGAACTTTTTGTGTCGCCAAAGACGCCGTCTGCAAAGCCTTGACCACCTGGTTGATTTGTTCTGAACGCCCAGACAAACTTGCTTTTAGTTCTTCTGACACCTGGTAATGGGGTGACCAACTAGGAATTGTGTTCAGGGCTGCGCTGGCTGCTGCAAGTTGCTGTTGTATAGCTACTAATTCTTTTTCAGACTTGGCGTGGCGCATCAGTTGCGGAGATTTTGTTTTTAATTGCTCGGCGTTTTGTATTTCTTTACACTTAGACATCACACAAGGGCGAGTTAAGAAGTAAGCACCACCGCCTAAGACTACAATTCCCACCAAGGCTGCACCCACTAGGATGGGTTTGATTCGGAATGCTGGCTTTGAAACCGACAAATTCGGCACATCTGCAAACCGGTCAAACAGTTCTTTCTCACTCTCATCGACTGATGGAAAATATGTTAGAGCTGATGAGGGGGATGAGGAAGATAAGTCGGATATTGCTTCCCCTGCTCCCCCAGCTTCCCCTGCTTCCCCATCCTCCCATCCCCCCGTTTGCTTCAACACCAAGAAACATTTGGCATAAGGGAGTTGTTCACCAAAAACTCTCAGGAAACATTGCACCCGCTGCTCTTTATGGGGTGCTAGAGACTGAAGTACTTCCTTAATTACTGCAAAGATGAGTTGAGCCTCAACTACTACATCTAATGTGTGTTGCGTTAAAATCATTAGCTCGTCTTTATTGACGGCACACTTAACCTCGAAGACTTCAGCAGTTGAGACTTTTACAAGTAATTGTTCCTGCAAAGTTTTAGCTAAAAGCTGTAAATCTTCCTGCTGGACTGCTACTTTCATAGAGCTTTCCCGCTGAACTTCTATATTGTTTTGATTATCTTTAAGGGGATGAAATGAACTTTTTAGGTTTGTTGAATGCAAATGCACAGTTTAACCAACCACAGCCTGAAAATCTGAACGACCAACTTTTTAACACAAATTATGACTTTTCACCAAAAATTAAAAAAGCAGTTATTGTTCGCATCACACATTTTTACAGCACTAAATGCAAAATTAAATAATCTCTCTTCAGATATAAATTACAAATAAAAAATGGGAATAATAAAGTTTTTGAGTATTTTACTGGATTATTTGGCGACAATTAAATTCACAATAGCTACTGTCCTGCAAAATTCTAGTTGCAGAGCAGTACAAATTTATCAAAGGTTAAGGAAAAGATGCTATGTCAGAGGGTTTTGACAGAAATGGTAGTTATCTTCTATGCTGGAAAACTTACTGAGGAGATTAATTACGTGTTGTGGCTCTGGCACAAACAGGTTGGCTATCAAAATTAATGTACCTAATTATGCTGAATTCGATAAAATTGATCCGTGAAAAATAAATTTTTATAGCTAGCAAAAGCTTAATTCTGGAATAAAGGTGCTGCAAAATATTAAGACAGCACTGACTAAAGGCTTGGAAAGTGTCAAGACAAGGTGTATCAATGGATTTATTAGAGTACCAAGTTAAAGAATGGTTTGGGAAGATAGGCATTCCTGTATTGCCTTCCCAACGAATTGATCATCCTACAGATTTGAAACGTTTAAAAATTCGCTTTCCGATTGTACTGAAATCTCAAGTACATGGAGCAGAACGGGCAAAGGCTGGTGGAGTCAGGTTTGCGGAGACGACAATCGACGCGATAGCAGCTGCTCAAAATATCTTTAGTTTACCAATATGGGGCGAATTGCCGGAAGTTGTGCTGGCAGAATCCCAATACGACGCCAACCAGGAATTTTATTTAGCGGTGGTTTTAGACACTGCTGTCTGCCGACCGGTACTTTTAGGTTGCAAAGAAGCAGACATCGATTGGGAATCGGCTGGGGAAAGAATGCACTATGTCGTCGTAGAACAGGAATTCTCGCCATTTTATGCCCGACGACTGGCTTTGAAAATGGGTTTGCAGGGGACGCTGATGCAGTCGGTAAGCAGCGTTGTCCAGAAGATGTACCAGTTATTTGTGCAAAAAGACTTGGATTTAGTCGAAATAAATCCCTTAGCAGTCAGCGCTACTGATCAAGTTATGGCTCTCAATGGTAAAGTTAGAGTCAACGAACGGGCGATCAAGCGTCATCCCGATCTTGCCGAGATGGCGGCAAAAATTATCAGCCGTCATACCAGTACTGAAATCAATGGTATTTTGGGTGACTGGGATGGTGTAGAAATGCATGGGAAAATCGGTATTTTAGGTAATGGTACTGGTTCAGTGATGACAACTTTGGATTTAGTCGCTAATGCTGGTGGCAAACCAGGTGTTTGTTTGAATCTACGTCATGCTTTCCTCACAGATACTACACCAACTACCTTCCGCGATCGCCTAGAGACAGGTCTGAAAATCCTGGAGGCTGACAAAAGCATTCAAATAATACTAATTAACTTTCTGGGTAGTATTCCTCAAACTGAAGAAGTGGCTGAAGTTATAGCCAGAGTTGTGCAGCAAGACAACAGTGAACTTAAATCACAGGTTGTACATTCTAATGGTAGTAAAAGTCAGCGAGAACTGAATTTTTCACCCTTGGTTGTCCGTCTTGCTGGTTCTGAATTTAATGCTGCTAGAAAATATTTAGCAACACTAAAAACTCACAGCGATGCGCTCCTCGTGGTAGAAAATTTAGATGAGGCAGTGGCGGCAGCAGTTCGTCTTGCTAAACCAACGGTTAATAAGAAGTAACTGTCATTTTCTTCCAATTCCAAAATCAAAAATGATTATTGACCGTTTGGTATAAAAATTTTAATTTGATGCTGAAACCTAGTACAGCTTTACTTCTTGGGAATAAATTATATAGTGCATTCAAACTGAATATTGCTAGCAAGAGGCGGGTTTACCGATTTTTGGATCAGCCTGAAGACGAGTTTTTGTAATTTCAGTAAAAATTGAATCAATACGGCACTGGAAACATGTCGTTTTTGTACCCATTGGTATAAAGCACTGGGTTGCCAAACTTACGGTAATTTTTTATGAACCTAACGCCAGACAGCAAAGTGTTAATTCAAGGCTTTTGTGAATTTATATCAAGCACTCATGTTGCTCAAATGAAAGCTTATGGGACGAATTTGGTAGCCGGTGTCAATCCTGGATGTGGCGGACAGGAACTGCATGGACTGCCAGTACTTGACTTAGTAGAAGAGGTAATAGAACAATTTGGGGCAATTGACACGACAATTATCTGTGTAGATCCTTACGACGTGCTAGATGCGGCATTAGAAGCGATCGCATCTGATATTCGCCAGATCATTATTATCACCGCTGGCGTGCCGCCTTTGGATATGGTGCAATTACTCCGCAAAGCCGAAGCCTGTGAAACTTTGGTAGTCGGGCCAAATAGTCCGGGGATCATTATGCCGGGGAAAATTCTTTTGGGTACTCAACCTAGCGAGTTTTATACCCCTGGTTCAGTGGGAATCGTTAGTCGTAGCAGCACCCTCACCTATGAAATCGCCTATGAATTAACAAAAGCAGGTTTGGGGCAGTCGATTAGTGTCAGTATTGGTAGTGATGCGATCGTTGGTTCCTCTTTTCTCCAATGGCTGCAAATTCTCGATGAGGATGAAACTACAGAGGCGATCGTTTTAGTCGGTCAACCTGGTGGTGGTAGTGAAGAAGCAGCAGCCCGGTACATTGCTGAGGCAATTGATAAACCAGTAATTGCCTACATTGCAGGCCGACAAGCACCACCAGGAAAAAGTTGGCGTCAAACTGGGACTTTAGCAACGGTTATCGGACGTGATCCTAATTTTGGCACAGCCCAAAGTAAATTAGCTGCTTTAAAAGAAGCGCAAGTTCCAGTAGCTGAACGTCCTTCTCAGATTCCAGAATTATTGAGAAAGGAGATTAACTAATTACTAATTGGTCATCAATAGATGTTACACAAAGCGAAGCAATAATCGAGCTTCGTCTGCCAGTTTTAATGCATGAGTAATGGCGATCGCTCTTGATTGTGATAATCTCGTCAAAAGTTCGCCCAAAGCGTTGCTCAAGTCAGCTGTGACGAGATTCGTTGTCTACTAGCTTTAACAACCTCCCTGCTATTAGACCAAAATGAAGTGCCGCTACCGCAGCATAGGTAAAGCGCACCACACGCTCATGGCAGACGGCTTTGTGATTGCGAAGCAACGGGGGGCTACTAAGTCGCCAGTCAGATGATCGAGAATTCCTGATGTATATATCAACGCCTCGCGCTGCCAGTAATTCCAGTGTGTGGAGTCTTGAGAAGAATTGAAAATAGAGCCAGCATCCTCTGGTTGTAAGTGCAAAATCTTCAGAATGACCGACCAAGATAATTGTTCGCTGCGTTCGTTAGCAATATCAGTGATGCACTGCAAACCAGCTGTGACGTTATTAATAGACCTCTTGCAAAAGTCAGTTAAATAGATTCAGTTTGACAAGACGAAGCTCATAGTTATACAAACAAGCTTAGAGATTAAATCTTAAACTAAATCTTTTTCTCCGATTCCGATAACGGTCAGACAAAGTTTTAAATATCTTCAGTTTTCGATTGATATGCTCACCTAAAACTCGGACTTTAGCTAACTCTTGATTACTCTTTTTTTCTTCACGGCTTAGTTCACTACCCCGAGGTTTATTTTTTGGTATTCGGCTGTTTGCATGAAGTTTATGAATATCTTGATATCCTTTATCTCCCAAACATTCAATATCTTTTTCTAACCTAATTTTATTGTTTTCAAAGATGCGAAAACTATGATATTTTCCCTTACCATGTGCTGTACACAATATTTCTCCAGTCCATTGGTCTACAACAACCTGAAATGTCTGTGGGATAAGGTTTTCGGCCCATGTCACCCGATTCAAATATGACGACTGTCTTTTTTAAAATACCTGTCCTAAGGAATCATTGCGGTGCTCTTTATTTTTTATTTATAAACACCCTCTAAGTTGTAAAAAATTGACCTTTGCGTAGAGGCAATCATCCAACAACAATTCTTTTACGACCTTGAGCCATAGCTGAGAAAGTGATTTAAAGCATAATGCAACAACTATTCATGGCAAAAAATTCAAAAAGGTAAAATTATAAAGAACCGTCAGAACGTAATCATGTCAACTATCCAAACAACTGTGGTTCTTGCCATGACGGCCGATGGAAAAATTAGCGCCGTAGATCCGAAAGTGCCTCGTGAATCCGATCCAGCTGATCAAGCACACCTGGAGTATCAAGTCTCCCTTGCTGATCTAGTCCTGGTAGGAGCAGGGACGATTCGGGCTGAGGGGAGAACCTTTACAATTCGCAATCCCGAACTGCTAGCAGCACGTAAGGTTAGGGGTCAGTCTCCCCAGCCCATTACCTGCGTTGTCTCAGGTTCACTTGACCTATCGCTGGACTTGCCTTTTTTGAGCCAGGACATTGAGCGATGGATATTTACAACACGGACTGGTTTAGAGCGCAGTTCTGATACAACAACCTTGCAAAAACTGGCTGAATTAATTGATTTGGGAGATACAAACCTGGACTGGGATCGGGGCTACAGCTTGATGGCAGAGCGGGGTATTCACAAGGTCGTTGCTTTAGGAGGCGGCTCTTTAACAGCTGCTCTAGTAAAAGCAGGGCGAATTGACGATTGGTGGTTGACAATTTGGCCCGTCATTTATGGAGGAAAGCACGCCCCTAGCCCAGTGGAGGGAGAAGGTTTTGTTCCCAATGCTGCTCCTCATCTCCAACTCGTCGAAACTCGTCAGGTTGGAAGTGAGTTGTTTTTGCACTACCGCGCACTCAACTGAGAATGCGCTGCCAGAATTAAGCACTATTATTGTTGATACTAAAAAGCGCCCCCCCTTTCGGGAGAGCGCTTTTTGATGAAGGCTAAACTTTACTATTTAACCGTTGATAGCAGGAGCACTTAGAGCTACAGGAGCAAGATCACCAGCAGCCAA
>NZ_JBALGC010000047.1:0-2396 GCF_036916575.1 Nostoc sp. | reverse complement strand
TATATGCTTACTATTCTTGCTGCTTGTTTATTCCAACATGATGATGCTTGTGAATCCACTTGTCAATAGTATTTGAGACGCGCTTACCCTGCATATACAAGTGACCTTAGTAGATCCATTCTACGTATTTACTTATCTTCACATAGTTTGGTTTTTTTGTGCCGACTTACTTAACCTTTCTGATCATAAGATTCGATGAATTGACGTTTACAGTCTACACATATGTAATTTTGTTTACTACGCTGCCGCCCATTCTTCCGAATATGATCTGATGAACATCTTGGACATTTCATAGTGATGTCTACGACGGGCTACGCCTACGCTCTAATTCATATTTCTATTCTGCAACGCCAAATATTGAAATGAGATTTCGAGGTAGTCATAAGGAGATGAGGGAATGGGGAGTAGGAGAAGTAATGGAAGCAAGTGAATAATTATTATTCTTTTTCATTTCTCTCATCCCCCTCATCCCCCTCATTTACTCTTTAAGGAAAGCGGTGGGTTTTTAATACTCTGGAACTGACGGGTCTATTTCTTTACTCCAAGCGGTAATTCCGCCTTTGACATTCGTTCCGACAATCCCGGCTTCCTTGAGGATGGCGAGGGCTTTTGCCGATCGCCCGCCCATCTTACAATGAGCAATTAAGCGGTGACCGTTCAACATTTCCTTCACTTTAGCAACGCCATTGCCATTTTCAATCTCTGGTAAGGGTACCAAGACTGAACCAGGAATCTTAGCAATGTCGTACTCATGGGGGTTGCGGACATCCAGCAGTACAAAATCCTCTGCACCGCTATCCAGCAATTCCTTTAAATCCTTGACGGTCATTTCTTGACTTTCCATCTGCTGTTTTGCCTCCTCTGCCTTAGCTTGTGGAATTCCGCAGAATTGTTCATAGTCTATCAGATTTTCAATGACTGGGCGAATTGGGTTAGGACGCAACTTCAACTCCCGGAATTTCATATCTAAGGCGTTGTATAGCAGTAATCGTCCACTCAGGGTGTTACCTTGTCCCAGAATGATTTTGACGGTTTCAGTTGCTTGGATTAAACCAATAATTCCTGGCAAAATCCCCAATACGCCACCTTCTGCACAAGAGGGAACCATTCCTGGTGGTGGTGGTTCTGGGAAAAGGTCACGATAGTTCGGGCCACCTTGGTAGTTAAATACAGTAGCTTGCCCTTCAAAGCGTAAAATTGAACCGTAGACGTTGGGCTTATTCAGCAATACGCAGGCGTCGTTAACTAGATATCTGGTGGGGAAGTTATCAGTACCATCCACGACGATATCATAAGGTTGAAGGATTTCCAGGGCGTTTTCGGAAGTCAGGCGAGTTTCGTATAAATCAACCTGACAATAAGGGTTAATCTCGTGAATGCGGTTTTTTGCCGATTCAATCTTGGGTTTACCTACCCAGGATGTACCGTGGATTACTTGGCGTTGCAGATTGGAAGTATCGATAACATCGAAATCGACAATCCCGATGCGTCCAATACCCGCCGCCGCCAGATATAAAAGTAGTGGTGAACCGAGTCCACCTGTACCGATACACTGGACACTGGCAGCTTTCAGGCGCTTCTGTCCTTCTAGTCCTACTTCCGGCAAAATTAGGTGTCGGGAGTAGCGTTCGTAATCGTCTTTGGTCAACTGGATTTTATCCAGATTGGGATTGAGCATAGCAGTTATGATCTGGGAGAGCGGAATATTAATCCTATCGAAAAACTGTATCTTCTATAGAGATAGAGAGTCGGGAAGACGAGTTTTCATCCGTGGTGGCGGCGAAAACTGCTACGAGTGACTGTATTTAAACTAAGCTATTAAATTATATTTTCAATTGCCTCTGCTTGAAACTGATGAGTATTATCAAGGCTCCAGCTTTGGCATTCTCCAGCTTTACCGTTTTGGACGGAAACTATTATATACGAGTATCCCTGCCAAGCGTATAGGCGATCGCATTCTGAAGGTATAGCAGGATGATCTGGGTGGGAGTGAAAAATGCCGATAATATTCAGTGAGCGATTGCGTGCTTCCCTTTGTGTTTTTAGCATAACTTCGGGTGCGATCGCATATTGCCGTCTTTTACTTTCTGTTGTGCGTTCCCCTGGAAACTCAGCAGCTGCTTCTGTAGCCCAGGCATTTTCTGTTGGCATAACTTCTACCACAATTTTGCCCTGATTAGCTAGATAGCCCAAAATTATACCGCAGCACTCATCTGGGTAAATGCTTTCGGCATGGGTGCGGATGGTTTGCAAGTGTTCTTGGCTAAGTCGGATCATGTCTGCGTTGGTAATTTTTGTAACGGCGTTGCATAATAAAGGGATGAATTGAGGTGTTCTACTGTGCAATGTCCATACTGTGGGTCTACTGAGATTAGAAAAAATGGTACCTGTTGGCA
>NZ_JBALGC010000046.1:0-7728 GCF_036916575.1 Nostoc sp. | reverse complement strand
TCTTCAGTTATTAACTAAGAACTGGAACAGTGTTTTATGTCAAAAATTTTAGTGAACGATCGCCTGATAATACTTAATCGAAAAAATTGATGAATTTTACTATCTTAATTGCCAAAAACTGAAATTAAAATAAGCCACAATTATACCACAAAATATTTATGCAAGAGTTCTAATCAATTAAGCAAGTCTTCTAAGCATTAACCGAATCATTGCAACCTGCACAAATGTTTCATGGGTTTGCGGTAAAATCTCGTAGTCCTTACTCAAACGACGACACCAATTGAACCCTTCCATTACTACGTTCGACAACCCAACGTCTGGGCAGAAGCACAAAGCCTTTGGCATCAGTTGGACGGCGTACAACAAAAGAAAATCCATCGATAAGTGTCCATCACCCATTTCATAAACCCCTCACCTTGATACCCAGCATCAACCCAGATCAAAACGAGACGGTTTAAGCGATGCCTACGGCGGGCTACGCCTACGCCGATTCGCTTGCTAGCATTAGCAAACAATTTCTTTGCACCAGCTTGATCTGATTCAGATGCAGAAGTCACTATCACCATCAAAACTAGTCCAAGAGTATCAACCAGAAAATGCCGCTTACGTCCTTTAACCCGCTTGCCAGAATCAAAACCGACATCTTGTGACACCATCGTTCCCATCTCTACCGATTGACTATCTACTATTGCTGCACTGGGATTTGGTTGACGGTCTTCAAGCACACGTACCCATTGTTGTAGTTTATGATTAATTTTTTCCCATGTCCCATCCAAACGCCATTTGCGCAAGTAATAGTAAACAGTTTGCCAGTTCGGAAAATCGCGTGGTAGCATTCGCCACGCACAACCTGCACACAAAATGTAGAAAATACCGTTAATTACTGCCTGTAAATCAACTGAACGAGGACGACAGGCTGTATTTTCAGGTGGGATAAGAGTTGATAATAATTCCCATTGTTCTGAGGTAAGGTCACTTGGATGTGATTTAAACATGGCTCTTGTAACGCTGTCGCATTTTTATCTACTGACAGAATATCGTTACTAGAGCTTTTTTTAACTTTCCAAACATCCTCTAACAGTACTTGTAGTATCAGCTTTAACAGTGACCAGTGACCAGTTATCAGTTATCAATGATGTATTTCTAAGCTCTTTGAAGTCCCCGACTTCAAAAAAGTGGTAGGTTTAAGTCTCTTGTCTTACCCCAACTCAAACTGTGATAACTGGTAACTGGTAACTGATAACTGGTTTAATCTCGCTTCCCTCAATTGCTCAACTTCCCACGGTGATTCTGTCAAGAAATGCAATAGCCCTTGCTCATCGCTTAAGCCCCACGCGTGATATTGCTGGTAGATTTTGCGTTTAATATCGGAAATCATCCCTACGTGAAGATATTTAAACGCCTCAAAACTTCTGACCTCTGGAAATAGTTTTCTATACCATTCACAGTAATCGTCAACAAATTTGATTGTTTCGACAGGCTTTCTTGCCTCAAACATAGACTGAACAAAGCTTTGCGTCACTTCACTCATTTATTCTCTCACGAGAGTGATGGAAGAGCGCTAAGCTGTAACTAATGCCTTTAATTCCTCAGTTTTTAATCTTGGCCCATAGGATGTAACAATCTTAGAAGCTGCGGCTGATGCTAATTTTCCGGCTTCTTCATAGCTCATACCTTGGGTAATTCCATAGAGAAAAGCTCCTGCATACATATCTCCTGCTCCCACTGTATCTACAGCTTTTACTTGAGGTGCAGCAATTTCGATTAATTTCTGACCATCAAATATTACTGAACCCTTTGCACCGCGAGTAATGGCAAATTTCTTACTCAGGGTTTTTAGTTTCTCTACAGCTACTTGAAAATCTTGTGTATCTGCTAGTTCTAATGCTTCACTTTCATTAGCAAAAATTAAGTCTAAACCAGGCCCAATGATGTCTAATAAACCATCTTTAAAAAATTTCACCATATTGTAATCAGATAGGGACATGGTGGTTTTTACTCCCGCTTTTTCAGCTATTTCTCTAGCCTTTATAGCTGCTTCTTTTCCTGTGGAAGAAGTCACTAAATATCCTTCGATATATACATATTCTGAATCAGCAATCATTGATGATACTAATTCTTGTGTAGAAAGTTCTCCAGTAATTCCCAAAAATGTATTCATGGTGCGATCTGCATCGGGAGTTACTAACACCAAACATTTACCTGTAATTCCTGATTGGCGGTCGCCATTTTTTAAGTTGGTATCTACCTGAAAGTTAAGTAAATCTTCGATGTAAAAGTCTCCAAATTCATCATTAGCCACTTTACAGGAATAAAAAGCTTTTCCTCCTAGTTGACTAATTGCCACTATTGTGTTTGCCGCTGACCCTCCACAACTCTTATGGCAATGAAGATTTTTGAGATTTTCCAAAATATAATTTTGACTCTCTTCATCTAGGAGTGTCATTACACCTTTATCAATCTTTAACTCTTGTAGTAACTCTAGAGATACTTCGTATTCTATATCTACTAAGGCATTACCGACACCATAAACATCATATTTCTTACCCATTGTTTACCTCCAAGAATAATTTCTGTCTGACTTGAACAAAATTGATGATAACAGATAGGCAGCAGATAAGAGTTGCTTGGTCATCATTTCGTAAACCCGCATTTTTTCATGGTCTTTGAGCTATAGACAGCAGTTTTATCGGGAGCAAAGAAAATTCTAGCTCAAAGCAGGGCAAACGCATCTAAATTACTCTTGATCACAACGAAGGTTAAAAACCAACGAAAAAATCTTTCCTTTCGCGTTTGATTTGTTTTCCAAGCCCAAAGCGATGCCTGCGGCGGGCTACGCCAACGCCAAAATCTTTGTCAATAAGCAGCGATTAATGCGACTATTTTTCAGCTTATTGATAATCAAAGGGTCTTGTTGACATAATGTGTTTGCCTTGTAGATAAAAAACGGTAGGTTAATTAAAAATCTACCGTTTTTTTTAAGGTTAATTAAAAATCTACCGTTTTTTTTAATTTTAAATTTCTATTTTTTATTTAGCCAAAAGCTAATTGCTTGGCATACTCTTGTGCTTCATCTCCAGATAAAGGCTGAAAATTTATAATTAGCGCTGCTGCATGATTTCCTTCGGCGCTAAAAAGCAGGAATAACAATAAGGTTCAGGTAGTCCTGGCTCTTTCATTTCTGCTATCCACACCCCATGACCAACATCCACAACCTCGGCATGACCGATACCGAGTATGCCCAGCTACTAACCCAAGGCTACGACCCCAACCTAGAACACCAATTGCTAGAGCAGGCGCGAGAGCTTAGACCAAGCCCGAAAGCTAGCCCAAGTAGTGGGGCTGACCAAAGACAAACCACCCCAGACAAACGAGGAGTGGGAAGAATTTATAGCAGTTTGGGGGGATTAGTTGTGGGGGAAATCGGGCGTTGGGGCGATCGCTCCCCCAATTCTTAGAGGAAACTTCGAGTAATGCCTACGATGGGCGGGTACGCCATCGCACTAGAGGAAAACGAAAGAGCGATCGCCCAGCCCACCCAATCTTGACTCACAGAACTAATTGAAAAATGCCTATTATGTTCCCGGACGAGAGCGAATACGATCGGGTATATGATGGCGATCACCTAATATTTCTAACTTTGGGCCATTAACGTCAAATTTAACTATACTTACCGACGCGACCAAAATATTCACCCGATAGCGATAGCGTCCCAAATCAATTCCCAGTAAACTGCAAAGCAGAATCCGAATCGTGGCTTTATGGGAAACTACTAAAACATTACCTTGAAGATGTTTTTCTTGAATTTCAGCAATTACAGTCATAGAACGGTTAGCAATATCTACCGCAGTTTCTCCACCTAGTGGTGCATTCCAAGCGGGTTCTGTCAACCATTTTACATAGTTTTCTGCGTAATTCTCTTTGACAAACGATTTACTCAAAGTTTCCCAACAGCCGTAACTACCTTCTCTAAGTCCGTCACGCAACTGCATATCCATACCAATAGCATCACAAAATGGCTTAGCAGTTGCAATTGTGCGCTTCATTGGGCTAACATAAACAGCCTCCCACAACAAGCTTTGATAAACATCGGCGAAACTCTCTGCCATCTGCATCCCTTCAGAAGTCAACTGGGCATCAGTTTCACCGCAGAAATTACCACTTTGACTAAAAGTAGTTTCTCCATGTCGCAGTAAATATAAATTGAGTGTCATAGCTTGTATTACGATTGGGATACTCCCGTTTGTGCAAACATAAAATACCATCAATCTCGTAATTGAGTCTGTGACACCAGGACAAAGTAATCAACCAAAAAAGTCAATCAACCACAAACTTTTGTCAACGAGATCAAAAGTAGCGGTAAGAGCTAGTACTCTAGTTTGAGCCGGGATACGGATACCGTTGGCGAATCCCTCAAACAGCTAAATTGAACTGCTCCTTGAGCTTTCTGAGCAATTTTATACCCAGATACAACATTCCCCAACTTCAGTTCATTCCGATGCTACACATATCTCCATCATGATATGCGATCGCCTAGCTTGGACGGGTACGCCATCGCACATTCACTATGTATTTTCTAGTACATTACTAGCCAGTTGTAGCGTTCGCGCAGCGTCTCGTAGAGAAGCGATGAACGAGCGCTGTGGGCTGCTGAGTTCTTCTACAGCATTGGGTCAACTTAGGCGATTTGTGGCTGTTCTATTGATATTTAATTAAAACTGCAAAACAGAGAGTTGTGATGCCAAATTGCCAGAATTTTTGAACTTCAACTTTTTTTTAGAGGAAAACTAACAAGCTATGCTTCTTCAAAGCCACCCAAAAGGCGATCGCACTCTGGATCGCCTTTGACTCTAAGAAAAATTGTTAATTAGACCTCTTGCAAAAGTCATAGATGTGTGAGACAAGTAAGTGAGAGTGAGGTAGCATCTATGACCTACGAACAGGTAAAGAGCCTAAAGCCAGAAGACTTTAAACGCTTATGTGGTCTACGTCCGGATACTTTTAACCAGATGCTGGAAGTAGTGCGATAAGCCTAACGGCATGGCTTCGCTTACCGCATAGTCAGCAAAAACAAAAAACAGGACGACCAGGTAAATTAAGCTTGGAAGACCAGTTATTGATGACATTGGAATACTGGAGCGGAGCCGGAGACGCTCCGTCTCCGGAGAATACCGTACGTACTTTCATATTGGTCAATCGTGGGGAGTAAACGAGTCTACAGCGTACCGAATTATCCGAAAAATAGAAGATACGCTGACTAAATCTAGGGCGTTCACCCTTCCAGGGAAGAAAAAATTGGCTAGTTCTAATTATTAGTTAGAAGTAGTAGTGGTTGATGTAACAGAAAGTCCTATTGAACGTCCTAAAAAAAAAAACTTTGACAGTGGGAAAAATAAACAGCATACATTGAAGTCACAAGTAATAGTAGACCAAGCGAATGGTCAAATCATCTGTACCGCTCATGGTAAGGGTAGAGAGCATGATTTTCGTATATTTAAAAATAGTAAAGTTAGATTGAGAGAAAACATAGAGTGCTTTGGAGATAAAGGTTATCAAGGCATTCAAAAGCTGCATAGTAATAGTCGAATTCCAAAGAAAAAAACCAGAGGGGGTCAATTAAGTTATCAAGAGAAAAAGAGTAATCAAGAATTAGCCAGAATTAGAGTTTTAGGTGAGCATGTAAATCGAAAGTTGAAGGTGTTTAAAATTTTGTCCCTTACTTATAGAAATCGTCGAAAAAGATTTAGTTTAAGGTTTAATCTGATTGCTGCTCTCTACAATTACGAGCTTCATCTCCCTCAAACTGAATCTTCTTGAGCGACTTTTGCAAGAGGTCTATTGAGTGTAGCCGCTATCCCACTCCACTACTTCGGCGTTGGAGTCTTCACGGAAGTCCAAACAACTATTCCCCTGTGGTCCTGCTGGGTGAAAGGCACAGACGAGATGGGGGTCATGGGAGTAAAGGAGGCAGCGATGCCTACGGTGTTTGCTAGCCTACGCACTGGGGAATTTTCATAGTACCAGTGTACTGCTTTGAAGCAAGCGATATCTACGATAAGCTCCGCTAACACCACATGTAAGGGCGGGTACGCCATCGCTCCAGGGGTGCAATTTTTCCTCGCTTGTATTTTTTAAGGGCGATCGCTCGAAAGGAATTTTCATAACATCAACTTCTTGCTATCGCTCCGTGTCATTGCTTTCCCATTTTCTTAGAGGAAAGGGGCGATCGCTCCAGAAGTGTAACTTTTCCTCTGGTGCGGACACTACGTGAACGCTTGTATTTTCTAAGAGACCGTATGGGCCCAGCTACTCACGTAGGACTCAATCGTGCTTTGTTAGATTTTTCTAATCGCCTTGTACCTTATATAACTGAAAAGCGTTTTTGTGGCAAAGTTATCTACAGTGGTGGTGATGATGTGATGGCAGTACTACCCTTGGAAAATTTGCCTGAATATCTGTTATCAATACGAGCAGTTTGGTGTGGTAGCAAAGACCCATTTAATGAGTTTGATAATCAAAATATATACGGAAAATCAACTGGATACTGGCAACCGAAACTAGAATCGTGTGCGAGTACGATTGTGGATTACTTATCAAAATATTAGTGTTCAAAACACAAAACATGGTTTCCTAGAACGTCCATTTCAAAAAGAAAGCCGCATATATATGCGGCTTTTGTTTAAAGCATCTGTTAGAGGATGTCTGAAAAGTTTTTGATAGGTGATTTTAATCACGCAAGTTGTTTGAGCATCAGACGAATCATAGCAATGTAAACGAAGGTTTCTGTCGTTTCCGGTAAGATTTCATAATCCTTACTTAATCGCCGACACCAGTTAAACCAACCAAAAGTTCTCTCAACAAGCCAGCGTTTAGGTAGTACAACAAAACCCTTCTGTTCTTCGTGACGGGTAACAACACTTAAAATCCATCGATAGACATCAATGACCCAATGCTGAAAATTTTGCCCGCGATATCTGCCATCAACCCAAATCGTAATTAAACGATGAAAGCGATGCCTACGGCGGGCTACGCCTACGCGGACTTGATCGAGCTTGGAAAAAACTTGTTTGGCACCTGCCTGTTCGCTAACACTGGCAGCAGTGATGACGACAACTATTAGTAAACCCAGTGTATCAACTAGTATATGGCGTTTGCGTCCCTTAATCTTTTTGCCAGAGTCATAACCAACTTCCTTAGATACCATTGTTGCTGTCTCAATGCTTTGGCTGTCCATGATCGCCTCGCTGGGGGATGCTTCTCGGTTTTGACTTATGCGTAACCGCTCGTGCATTTCTTGCCATGTTCCATCTTTTCGCCATTGCCGGAAGTAATGATACACAGTTTTCCACTTGGGAAAATCATTTGGGAGCATTCGCCATGCACAACCAGCACACAAGATGTATAAAATGGCGTTGACGATCGCCTGCATATCGACGCGACGCTTTCGACCACCAGTTTTTGGCTTAGGAATTAGCCCTGATAGTAGTTTCCACTGTTCTGAAGTCAGATTACTTGGGTACGATGGATTCATGGCTCTCGTAACGCTGTCATACTTAAGGCTATTGTAACCAAAATTGTGTTAATAATTACTGCTGCTAGTCCTAGTGGTGCAATTAACAGGATAATTAGTGTAATAGAACTCTTGCAAAAGTTTTCTATGATCTAATTAAGGGTTAGATTTCTTTGTGATTAGGACTTGAATTAGCAGTGAAATTTTGGAGAGCCAAG
>NZ_JBALGC010000045.1:0-47586 GCF_036916575.1 Nostoc sp. | reverse complement strand
CACTTATTTGCCTAAAAAACCCTCACTTGATATTTATCCTAAAGACTTACCGGCCCTTCCTCCTGCCGTTTTTTAGTTCATCGAACTCACGTTAATTCAGATGTAACAGCAGGAGAAACGGCAGGCATACCGTTGAATGGAGAACGAGAGGCTAGTGCTATACAAACAACTACCATCTCTGCAACTCCACAGGCCTTTGCTAAAGTCTTAAAAGTTCGTTCTGGGTATTCAGATTCCGGTACACCCAACAATCTGGGTGATGATAAGTTGACCTACGATTTGAGTCTAAAAATTGATTCCACAAGTCCCGCAGGTAGTACAGGATTAACTCCCGCAAATTTGGTAGGTACAAATATCAATGTAGATGCGCTGATTGGTGCCAAAATTTTGGTATCTGATGCCATTCCCGTAAATACTCACTTAGCGAGTGTAGTTACCCCTCCTACAGGTTGGAGTGTTGTTTACACAGTGACGCCTACAGTAGTGACAGCAAACAATGCCCTTTGGACTAGTATTGTACCCGTTGACTTAACATTGGTAACTCGTGTTGGATTTGTTAAATCTGGCACTCTTACTGCCGGGACAACAGTAAATGGATTATCCTTCCAAGTGGTGACAAATGGAGTTCTGACTTCCACAGCCACGATTTCTAATATTGCTCAGAGCTTTGGTCAAACTCAAGGTGATGCATTCAATCAGCTAGTTTATGATGAGTCATTAATACTGCAATTGATCCTGCTGGAATTGTAACTTATCTAAATTTGGGAGTAGCTGTAACGGATGCGATTGGCGTTAATATTACCACCTATATAGACACAATTGTTGGGCCACTTCAACCTGGACAGTCTGGAACATTTAGTTTTCAACGTAAGGTCAATTAAGTTATCTGATATAGCGATTATCATTTGAATCAGGTACACGGGTAAGGTAGCACATCTGTGCTACCCTACTATGTTCATTTGGTTCTTTGCGAACTTTTTTGGATAGTGAACAAGAGCTATATTAAAATGCAGGGTGTGTTACGGCAAGCCTAATGCACCAATATCAGTTTAATTCAGGGTTTAAATCCTCTTATGTAACTCTTTTAAATTTTGAATTTTAAATTTTTAATTTGGAATTGTTAACTAATTTTCGGGCTTGAAGTCCCCCGCTTCTAAAAGCAGCAAGTTTTGTGGTAGGTTTAAATCACTATCACAAAACTTAATAAGGAATTACGTTAGCGTAGGGGGACATACTCCTACGGAGAAGCAAGCTACGCGCAGCGTCTCGTAGAAAAGCCCATTACGAATTATTTTAATCATCCTTCTATCCTCATGGGAAAGATAGTTTTTAAGCACATATAAAAAGTTCCGTGTTCGCTTCTCTACATAACTGTTTTCAATTAGATAATATTGGGGCTAACTTTGGAGAAGATGCTATTTCCCCCTGATTATGCAAATCTGCCAAAATCCTAATTGCTCAAATCCATTCAACTCTGATAGCAATAGATTTTGCGTGAGTTGCGGACAAAGCAACTTTGGCAAACTTCTCAGAAACCGTTACCGCGTAATGAGACTCTTAGGTGAAGGTGGGTTTAGTAGAACTTATGCTACAGAAGATGTAGACAGACTAAATGCGCCTTGCGTCATCAAGCAATTTTTCCCACAATTTCAGGGAACAGGACAACGCACTAAAGCAGCAGAATTTTTTAAAGAAGAGGCTTTCCGGTTGTATGAACTGGGAGAAAATCATACCCAAATTCCCAGATTACTAGCTTATTTTGAACAAGGTACTAGCTTGTATCTTGTGCAAGAATTTATTCAAGGAAAAACTCTCTTACAAGAAGTTCAGCAACAAATCTATGGTGAAGAACAAATTTGGGAACTTTTAGCTGATTTATTGCCAGTTCTGAAATTCATTCATACTCATAATGTCATTCATCGGGATATCAAACCAGAAAATATTATCCGCCGTGCAAGTGATGAAAAACCCGTATTAATTGACTTTGGCGGTGCTAAACAGGTAACACAAACCAGTATAGGAAGACAAGCTACAGTAATTTATACCCTTGGTTATGCCCCAACAGAACAAATGGCTGGATTTGCTTGTCACGCCAGTGATTTGTATGCTTTGGGTGTAACTTGCGTGCGTCTTTTAACTCAATGTTTGCCTTTGCAGGATGCTTCTGGGCAGATTAATGATCCTATTTATGATGCAATGAATGCTAAGTGGTTGTGGCGCGAACGGTTACAGAAAAAAGGTATTACTATCAGCGACGACTTAGGGAAAATTTTAGATAAATTACTAAAACACCTACCGAGTGAAAGGTATCAAACAGCAGTAGAAGTTATCAATGATTTGAAGTTTACAACAGTGAATATTGAACCTGTTGCCCTAAAAATTGTTTCGATGTCTCAACCTATATTACCGCCGCTACTACAAAAAGTAATAGTACCATTACACTCCTTAGAAACCTTTGAGTTTGACGTAGTGACAGTAGACACAGGTGGTAGAGAAGTAAACCGCGTTAGCTGCAATGCAAACTTCTTTGCCGAAGAATTGGGTAAGTCTGTCACATTAGAAATGGTATCGATTCCTGGTGGTACTTACATGATGGGTTCACCAGAGTTTGAAGGAGATGCTGACGAACGTCCTCAACATCAAGTTACTGTTGAACCATTTTTTATGGGGAAATTTCCCGTAACTCAAGCACAGTGGAGAATAGTGGCAGCTTTACCCAAAGTCAAACAAGCTTTAAATCCCCATCCATCGAAATTCAAAGGTCTAGATAGACCAGTCGAAAATGTATCTTGGTATGAGGCTGTAGAATTTTGTCTCAGGCTATCAGAAAAAACTGGACGCGACTATCGTTTACCGAGTGAAGCTGAATGGGAATATGCTTGTCGGGCTGGAACTATAACGTCCTTCCACTTTGGCGAAACAATTACCTCTGAGTTAGTAAGCTACGCTGTGGAACCAAAAAGCAAATTCCGTAAACAAACAACAAACGTCGGTAGTTTTGAAGTCGCCAACGCCTTTGGATTGTACGATATGCACGGGCTAGTTTGGGAATGGTGTGTTGATTCGTGGCACAACAATTACAACGACGCACCCTTAGATGGAACAGCTTGGGAAGTTGGCGGTGATATTCATCGCCGGGTGCTACGCGGTGGTTCTTGGAGTTTCAGTGCAGAACTTTGTCGCAGCGCCAGTCGTAGCTGGAATGAGTCAGACGGTGGACTGAGGATTTGTGGCTTTAGAGTAGTATTTTCTGTAGAGGAGATTATTTAGCAATTTCATTCAAAGTCTGTATAAATTATGAACGACAGAATTGAGAAAGGTGACATAGTACTTATAAATAAAAGTGGAAAATACCACAAGCAAGTGGGTGAAGTAAGTGAGATTGATTACAATGTTTTCTTGGTAAAAATAGTATTAGTAAAGTTAGGTAATCAAGAAGAAACCTTTGAAGAAAAAGATTTACAATTACAAACTAAAAAGCCGAGCCTGCAAGAAGTCATTGCATCAATAGACAAAATTATAGAACAAGTTAACCAGATTGTCCACTTGCCGATAAAAGAGAAAGTAGAGTTACCTAACCGTCTGAAATATCTTAAATTAGATATTCCTAAACTAGATAAGCAGTTGATTCAAAAAAACTTCGACAGTATAGATAAAATACTCGCAACAACAAGAGAAGCAGACTCCTCAGCAAGCTTTTGGCAGGAAATAGTTCCTAATTTGGAGAAAATAAGCTGGTGGATTAGAACAAGTCTGTGAATCAACAACAGGACTTACGCACAGGTAACGGAAAATCGAACCGCAGAGGACGCAGAGGACACGGAGAAATAAGAGTTTCAGAGAGTTCTTGCGTAAGTCCTAAACAAGTAACTCGGCAAGAATAAATCAATCTATAGCAATCCGATTTGATTTTTCAAAAAATCTAAGTATTCTCTCGTTCCCGGACTCTGGCTGGGAATGCCAATTGGCAAGGTGGTTTCTATACAAGCAGAGAAAAACTAAAATTAGGTTTCAAAGCCTCTCCCCCCGTGGGTGAGAGGTTTGGAGAGGGGTAAAAAGCCATGTCACAAAACGATAAATCAAGACTTATATATTTTTCTCTTTTCCTATGAAACCACCCTGGCTGGGAATACCAATTGGGGGGCTACTGCCTCCTGAATTGCGGCAGAGCCGCTTCTAATGCATTTACAGCCTCTGGCTGTAAATGATAATTTTATCTGGTGTTTTGGCTTAAGTTGACACGCATAAGCATTGCTGTGCCCCTACCAACGTATTTATATCATTATTAAAGTGAAACGGGGTATAAGACAGTGCTTCACCTCTTAACCTAAACTTATCAATAATTAAAGGTAAAACTTATATTTGACCAAATCCTAATTGTTAGGTTTAAAGCTAAACAATTTGAATTGGACATAATTAAACTTAACTGGATTTTTTCATCTTTTATCCATAATGCCTTATGCCTCATACATTATGCTCCATCCTGAGCAGTGATATTTATTTTTACCCACCTATTTAACTTGATATTTGTAATTATACAACTTACATAAATGTAGTAATTTGACGGTTACTTTATATAAAGTTTATAAAAATGTTTGTTAATATTCTGAAGTATTTTTTTAGCGCTAATCTCCAAGTTTTTAGATGAAAAAATGGCGCTTTTTTAGATAAAATAAACTACGAATACAAGGAGTGTATATGCGTTTTTACCAGTTTACAGGGATTCTTGGTTGTACCACAGCAGCTTTTATATCAATTGCACCCATACAGGTAGAAGCTGCTACTTTTCAAGTGATATCTGGAGTCACCAGCATTGATCGTGACCACGAGGATATTCTTAAAAGTATCGGGCTAAACTTGACAGGTACTAATAATACGATCGCACCGATTCCCAGCAATTATTGGGTTGGCTTCAACATCGACCCAGCCACCAACTTTAGATTCAGTGACGAAGGCGGTTTTACTCCGCTCTCTGGTACAATCGAGCATACTGGTACTATTACTTTCAATAATCAAATAACTCTTGGTAACTTTTCAATAGGTTTGGCTCCGGGACGTACTGTCACAGGTGGCAGCGGATTTGTTTTAAGAGACACATTTTCTTTAAAAACAATTTTGTTTGATTTAAGTATTCCGGGACCTGTGGCATTTGATGGTCAAAATTTAACCATTCCTGATGTTAAATTATTGATTTCTCCAGAGTTTGCGACTATACTGCAAAAGCCTAACTTGACAGGTTTGTTTGCTGGAACTGCACGAATTGATGCTGAAGTTGCTGCCGTACCCGAACCTGACAGTGTACTAGCAGTTTTGGCAGCAGGTGCGGCTCTGTTGGCAACTAGATTTTATACTCAAAAAATTAAATGCACCTAATATCCTGAAGCATAGCTAAATGCTTATTAACAGGTGCAAGTGTATTCGCAGCAATCATCCCACTGGCGGCGACTGCTGGTAAACCAATGCCGGGAAATGTCGAGTCTCCACAGCACATCAGTCCTGGTAGAGGTGTGCTGGGGCCAGGAAACATACTAGATCCAGCCGGAATTGCTGGACCGTAGGAACCTTGGTGACGGCGGAGATAACGCTCGTGGGTTAGAGGTGTACCAACAAGTGTGACTTCGCAACGAGAGCGAATATCTGGAATGATCCGCTGTAGCGCTTGCCACATTACTTCTGCACGCGATCGCTTTTGTTCGGCGTATTCTTGGTTCCTTCTATCCATTCCTTGCCAGATAGCATATGGCTCATTACCAGGAGTATACACATGAATCACGTGCTTACCTGTTGGTGCTAAGGATGGGTCGAGAGTTGAAGGGATTGATATCACCACAACATTCTGAGGTGCTGTAACGCCCAATTCCCAGTTATTGACTACGATGTAATGACACCGCAAATTTGACTGTAATCCTTGAGCATCAATGCCTAGATGTAGATGCATGAAGCTATCACACTCAGGTGTAGCCTGTCGTTTGCTGCGGTACTGTTTAAGTATTGCCTTTTCTGGTAGTAGCTTCAGTGTGTCCCAAACCGATGCATTAGAAATCACTGCCCGACGCGCCCGAATTTCTTGGCGATCGCGCAGACGCACACCCACCGCGCGATTACCTTCTACAAGCACTTGCTCCACATGAGCGCCCAGTATCAGCTTTCCACCGTGACGCTCCAATCCTTGTACAAGGGTGTCAACTAAAGCACCACTACCACCAATTGGATATTCAAGTACTGCATCTGGTCGATACCAGTCCGCAAACATAAATGCTACCTCTGCGGCGCTAGTACCATCTGCTGGCAATCCAGAAAGCAGAAAACATAGCAAATTGAGCCAATTTCGGGTAAATGGATCTTTAATAACACCATTCATAATCCGGCTGAAAGGGCCCGTCAGCTTGATGATATTCGCAACATGTTTTGTCAGAGATGGGACAAACGGGCCCACAGTTCTAGCTGCACCAAAGTCAAAGCGTAATGCTGCTGGTGGTATAGAAGTTGCTGCACTAGCGAATGGTTCCATAACGCGTTGGAGTTCCTGCCATTCGGCTACAGCATCATCACCCCGGAATTTCATCAGCACTTCACGAAATTGCTCGGCACCAACTGAGGTGTCAAAATCACCTTCTGGTAGACAACAACCCCAAGTATCGTAGGTTACGCATGGTAATCCAGAACCAATTGCATCTAACACTTGTCGCAAAGGGTTGGCAGAGGGGCTGTAAGACAGTCCAGAGTAGAGGGATGGGCCAGAGTCAAATTTGAAACCATTGCGCTCAAAAGCATGGGCAGCGCCTCCAGCAATGGAGTGGCTTTCGCAGACTATCACATCAAAGCCATACCGTGCCAAAAGAGCAGCACAACTTAAACCGCCAATACCGCTACCAATGACAACTACATCTGTAATTTGCATATCCCTTATGTTTGCAACGATGGTTTTCAAGGTTTGCTAACTCCAGGGTTAGCACATCTCAAACCCTATTGACAGGGGGATTCTAGCACAAGGGAAGAGTTTGGCAGAGCCGTCATCAACACAGAAACCATCTACTAGACATCTCCAGAAAAGAATGTAGAGATGCTAAATTTCGTGTCTCTACAAGGGTTTGAGTGAACGCATAATTAATTTTCCTAGATGTCTACTGTTCATTCATAGAATAAGTAGTCGCCAGCCAAATTTGTTTACGATACTGGTGTTCATACTCAAGCAAGCGCTGGAGAGGATGCGTTGAATGTTTACGCCTTGTTGATACCCAATGAGATTTTAATCCAGTAGCCACGGCTTTTTGCGGTTTCGTGCAACTGATATTACCACAAAACAAAGTTTTGAGTCCTGAGTTCTGAGTTTAAAGATGAAAGATTTGATTCAGACAGACTAATGAGAAACTTAAAATAGTAACTAAGTTTACTCAAGTCAACAGCAAAACTTTTTACTTAGCACTGGGCACTATGAACTAAGGACTAGTACAGTTCGGCGGAAGTCAAAAGTCACGCATAATTGTATTCCGGGCTTTTGCACCATTTGAAATGGTGAACCAGCGCTGCGGGAGGGTTTCCCTCCACAGGCGACTGGTGAACCCGAAGGGTATGTTTATTTACGCCGCGTTGTACTAGAGACTAGGGAACAGAGAAGGAAGACAAGTAAAAAAATAATAACTCTTAATGACTAATGACTAATGACTAATGACTAATGACTAACTTACATGGAGAAAGGAATTTGAAAAATCAGCAATTGGGAAATTGGCAAACCACAGTTTTAGGAATTGTGTTAGCAATACTAGTGATTCTCGGACTAAATTCCTTTGTCATTATTAACCCTGGACAAGCAGGAGTGATCAGCATCTTGGGTAAAGCTAGAGATGGCGCTTTATTAGAAGGAATTCACGTGAAACCGCCTTTTATCTCCGTGATAGATGTGTATGATTTGACGGTGCAAAAGTTTGAAGTGCCAGCGGAGAGTTCTACTAAGGATTTGCAAAATTTATCTGCGAGATTTGCGATCAACTTTCGCCTCGATCCCATACAGGTAGTTGAAGTTAGAAGGAAACAAGGAACCTTAGCAAATATTGTATCGAAAATCATTGCACCTCAGACACAAGAAGCATTTAAAATTGCCGCAGCCAGAAGAACCGTAGAAGAAGCAATTACCAAAAGAAGTGAATTGAAAGAAGACTTTGATAATGCCTTAGGCGATCGCTTAGACAAATATGGGATAATTGTGTTAGATACTAGCGTAGTTGACTTAGCGTTCTCACCAGAATTTGCCAGAGCAGTGGAAGAAAAACAAATTGCTGAACAGCGGGCGCAAAGAGCCGTTTATGTAGCACGGGAAGCTGAACAAGAAGCACAAGCAGATGTGAATCGCGCTAAAGGTAAGGCAGAAGCTCAAAGACTCTTAGCAGAGACACTCAAAGCCCAAGGAGGACAATTAGTTCTACAAAAAGAAGCAATTGAAGCTTGGAAGACTGGCGGCGCTCAAATGCCAAAAGTCCTCGTTATGGGTGGTGACTCAAAAAGCGGCGTCCCCTTTATGTTCAACCTTGGGAATGTACAAAATCAACCGTAATAAGCGACTGGGAATTGAGGATTAGGGACTGGACATTAGATAACAACCTCCAAAATTATAGAATTTGCTCTGACACCAGACAAATTTTACTACACTTGGACGATTGCCAATCCAAAATCTCAAATCTAAAATCCCAAATGGTAGAAATTGGGCTAGTCCCAACTCAAACACAACAGAAAAACTTACAAGATAATAAACGAAGTTTATGTCAACCCCCAATCCTCAGAATCTCACTGCTGAAGAAGCAAAAAAATTACTGAACAAATTCAACTGTTTAGACATCGCGCCTGTGCTCAAGCCATCAGAAAAAGTAGTAATTCGTAATGCCTTAATTTTGCTCACCAAACTTGCTGATTATCAAATTTTAGGAATTTGTGCTGATACAGCAGAAGAAGGAATACTAGCTATGAAAACCTATTCTCTGGCTTTGGGTTATGAACCACCAAATAATTTACTTACACCTGAAGGGCCAGTTTATATCAAATTAAATGGCAAAAATGGCTTGTGTTATCTCGATTCCTATGATGGTCATCATCGTGGAGTATTAGTGTCTTGCCAGTCTGACGACGAAGAGGGAATCAACGAGATGTATGGACATTTACCCTTGGATTTATTTGTATAGAATTCAGCGAATGTAGGTAGGGCATAGGACTTGCCTACTCACTAATGAAAAATAGTTAATGACTTACATCTAATGAGTATTATTACGCTTCAATCAGTAAAAAAAGACTTTGGCATCAAGGAAATTTTAAAAGATGCTAGCTTTAGCCTAGATGCTACCGATAAAGTTGGTTTAATTGGTACTAATGGTTCTGGTAAATCAACCTTATTAAAAATGATCGCAGGTCTAGAATCGATTGATAGTGGTCAAATTTTAGTTAACTCTGGTTCTAAAATTATTTACTTATCCCAGCAGCCAGATTTAGATGAAAATCACACAGTTTTAGAGCAAGTTTTTGCCGACAGTGGCGAACACATGGCTTTGGTGCGTGAGTATGAAGAACTCTCAGATAAATTGGCTCACTATCCAGATGATAGCCAATTGATGTCTCGCCTTTCTGTGGTGATGCAACGGATGGATACGAGTGGTGCTTGGGAACTCGAAACTAATGCCAAAATCATCCTCACAAAATTAGGAATTTCTGACTTTAACGCCAAAATAGG
This sequence comes from Nostoc sp., assembly GCF_036916575.1. GTDB lineage: Bacteria > Cyanobacteriota > Cyanobacteriia > Cyanobacteriales > Nostocaceae > Nostoc. The sequence goes on along the minus strand of NZ_JBALGC010000045.1, from coordinate 37,871 downwards.
CACTTTATCTGGAGGCTATCGCAAACGTATTGCCCTAGCATCAGCGTTGCTAGCAGAACCCGATATTTTGCTCATGGATGAGCCGACAAACCATCTCGACGCTCTTTCTGTAGAATGGTTACAAAGTTATTTAAATCGCTATCGCGGTGCGCTTTTTCTCATCACCCACGATCGCTACTTTTTAGATCGCGTTACCAATCGGATTATCGAAATCGACCGAGGCGACATTTACACCTATACAGGTAACTATTCATATTACCTGGAAAAGAAAGCCTTAGCTGAAGAATCTGCTGTAAGTAGTCAACGTAAACACCAAGGCTTGTTGCGGCGCGAGTTAGAATGGCTTAAAAAAGGGCCGAAAGCCAGAAGTACTAAGCAAAAAGCTAGAATTGACCGCGCTCATGCTCTGCGGGATACTGAGTTTAAACAAGTTCAAGGTAAAGTTGATATTTCTACAGTTGGTCGTCGCATTGGCAAAAAAGTTATTGAATTAGATAACATTTCTAAGGCATACAATGGACGCACCTTAATTAAGAATTTTACCTACGAATTTAGCCCAGAAGACCGCATCGGCATCATCGGCGCTAATGGTGCAGGTAAATCCACTTTAATGGATATGATTACTGGGCGGGTTAAGCCAGATTCTGGCATTGCAGAAATTGGTACTACGATTCACATCGGTTATTTTGACCAGCATTCTGAAGAATTGCTCACAGCCTTAAACGAAAATCAGCGCGTGATTGACTATATCAAAGAAGAAGGAGAATTTGTCAAAATTACCGATGGTACTCAAATTACTGCTTCGCAAATGTTAGAGCGGTTTCTGTTTCCTGGTAATCAGCAGTATGCCCCAATTCATAAACTTTCTGGTGGGGAAAAAAGACGTTTATTTCTGTTGCGGGTTTTGATGAGTGCGCCCAATGTCTTGATTTTAGATGAACCGACAAATGATTTAGATGTCCAGACATTGGCGGTATTAGAGGATTATTTAGAAGATTTTGCCGGGTGTGTAATTGTAGTTTCTCACGATCGCTACTTTCTAGATCGCACCATCGACACAGTATTTTCCTTTGAAGAAGGCGGTAATCTCCGGCAATATCCAGGTAATTACTCAGTTTATCTAGACTATAAGAAGGCTGAAGAAGCACAGCAACAAGCTGCTACTACTAAAGATAAGCCCAAAAATGCCGAAGTCCAAAATGGTGCGGCTTCAGCCAAAAATGTCGAGAATACAAAGCGGCGTAGATTATCCAATTGGGAAAAAAAAGAATTTGAGCAGTTGGAAGATAAAATTGCTCAGTTAGAAGCTGAGAAAGCAGAAACCGAGAAAACACTAGCGAATGTTTCACCGGGGAATTATAGCCAAGTGCAGAAATTGTATGAACAAGTGGAAACGCTCAAGCAAGCGATCGATGTGGCGACTGAACGCTGGTTAGAATTGGCTGAGATGGAGTCTTGATTTTTTTACATGATGTGAATTAAGACAACAGACGCGATGAATCGCCGTCTCTACAATAATCAGTCTTTCGTAGAGACGGCAATTCATCGCGTCTATGTGATGATTTATTCAGCGTAGGTGCGTTACGGTGTTCCGTTAACACACCTACCACTTCATCTTTTACTTTTGAGCTTTGGAGAATCGTTTTTCTCCCTTTTATCCTGCAAGCTACGGATTTTAACCAGCACTGAAATATATTGTTGAATCATCCAAATCAACGCCTCAATGGATGAGTTACCTTGGTCAATTAGGCTTTTAGCTTGTAAACCAATCAAGAATAGTTGCATTGCTAGCAACAAAGCAATGGTTTTACTGAGAAGATTTTGACGCTTACCTTGCATTTGTTTGTACCCCAAAGAGTTGATAGATACAGGTTCTCTTTGGGGTTGTGTCCCTAAGCAAATACCCCAAGGTAGCTGAAAATGCCTTAGAATCTGGATTACATGAGTTTGGGGTGGTAGTTTCAATATGGGGTAGCCTCAAACTTCTTACTCAATTTGGATGTAATGCCACGAACTACCTATGGGTCTGAGATTCAAAAACGAGTCAAGCGTCTCTTAGAGGCGTTGCTTTGTTTTGTCGATGGAGAATTTGAGGACGGTAATTTTAAAATTGAGTCGGACTGGAAAGAAGCAGATAGCGATAACCCCAAGCTGACTGTGCAGACTACGTTAGTCACGTTGGAGTTGCTGACGCAAAAAGACAAATATCTTGGCAAGTTAACTAAAGCGCAAATTCGAGAAGCGCTGAATTTGCTGAAGGATTTTTTGAAGATTCTGGAAGATAACCGTCTCCAAACTCAAGGTTCTAATGACTGGCGCTTTACTTTAAAGCTATGGTCAAAGGATAGAGAGAAGAACCTGAAAAGGTTTGATGAAGCGTGGGAAGAGAAAAGACCAAAGAAATCGAAATTAAATAACCCCTCTCCAAACCTCTCCCCTACAGGGAGAGAGGCTTTGAATTTTCCCCCTTCCCTCGCAGGGAAGGGGGTTAGGGGGTTAGGTCACATACAAATATTTCAAGCGCCACCTTTACCCCCACACTTTGTAGAACGCCCAGAGTACAGCGATGATTTAAAGACTCGTCTTTTAAATGATTCATCGTCTGATAGTCGCACTTTGGTAATTACTGCAATTCACGGTTTGGGTTCGGTGGGCAAATCTACTTTAGCTGCGGCTTTAGCCCATAATGCAGAAATACAATCTCGTTTTTGTGATGGCATTCTTTGGGCAACATTAGGTCAACAACCCAATGTGCTGGCTTTACTTAGTGGTTGGGTGCAAGCATTAGGAGACTATAGCTTTAAGCCTACCAGTGTTGAAGCAACTTCCTCGCATTTGCGGACTCTGCTTTATGACAAAGCTGTGTTGCTGGTGGTGGATGATGCTTGGAATACCGAAGATGCACAAGCTTTTAATATTGGTGGGGCGCGTTGTCAAGTTTTAGTAACTACTCGTGAAGGTCACATTGCCGATGCCTTAGCAGCCAGCACCTACAGCCTGGATATAATGAAACCAGACCAGGCAATGGAATTGCTGACCAAGAAATTAAGACGCGAGATTACTGGCACAGAACGTCATTCAGCAGAAAATTTAGCCAAAGGTGTTGGTTATCTTCCCCTAGCATTGGAACTCGCAGCCGCCGAAGTTGCCTGTGGTACGACTTGGAATGAACTGTTGGCGGATATTCAGCAAGAAGTTGCCAGATTAACAAGTTTTAACCGACCGGAAGCCGAAGAAATTACTGATGAGGCTAGTTTAAAACGCCTGAGTTTAACTGCATCATTAAATTTGAGTGTCAAGAGAATGCCACCAGAAAAGCAGCAGCATTTCTCTTGGTTAGGGGTATTACCGGAGGATGTCAACATTAATAAGATGATGGCGGCAACGCTGTGGCAGATGGATAAGCGTGATGCTGCCAAGATGTTGCAATATTTACGGAATAAAGCATTGCTATTAACAGGAGTACCGCTTGCTGATGGTATGCCTACCTATCGCTTACATGACTTATTCCACGATTTAGCTTGTAATTTGTTAACTGCTCCCTCTGAGCCAAAGCGCCCAGGAGATTTGGCTGGGTTGGGTTTAAACCTTACTGACGTTCACGCTGCTTTTTTAAAGAAGTATCGGCAGAAAACCCAGAATGGTTTATGGCATACTTTACTCGATGATGGTTACATTCATCAGTATTTAGTTTGGCATTTGGAAAAGGCTGGACAGTTAGAAGAGATTCACCAGTTATTGTGGGAAGAGTCTGCAACTGGAAGCAATGGCTGGTATGAAGTGCGAGAACAATTGGCACAAACTGGCGGTTACATCACAGATGTTTCTCGTGCCTGGGAACTAGCAGAAGCGAATTTTACTGAATCAACACTAAGCTTGCAGTGTCGTTATGCTTTGATTACTGCATCGATGAATAGTTTGGCAGCTAATCTACCAGCAAATCTGCTGGTAGCGTTGGTCAAAAACAAGATGTGGACTCCCGAACAAGGACTAGCTTATGCCCTGCAAAAACCAAAACCACAAGAGAAAATCGACTCGCTGACAGAACTAGTCAATTATTTGCCACCAACTCTTCAAGACTTAGCACTGCAAAAAGCCCTTGCTGCTGCCAGGGCAATTCAGGATGAGAATTTTCGTGCCAATGCCTTGAGTGCCTTAGCTGAGAAACTGCCACCAGAGTTATTGCCAGAAGCCCTTGCTGCTGCCAGGGCAATTCAGGATGAGAATTTTCGTGCCAATGCCTTGAGTGCCTTAGCTGAGAAACTGCCAGAAGTTTTGCCAGAAGCCCTTGCTGCTGCCAGGGCAATTCAGGATGAGAATTATCGTGCCAATGCCTTGAGTGCCTTAGCTGAGAAACTGCCACCAGAGTTATTGCCAGAAGCCCTTGCTGCTGCCAGGGCAATTCAATTTGAGTATTTTCGTGCCGAAGCCTTGAGTGCCTTAGCTAACAGTTTGTCACAAATGCCATTTACAGAACTTTTCTCCCTTTGGCAAGATACACTTCATCAGCTATCCCTTCGCACTCGCCCTAATTTGCTGCAAGATATCAAGGCATTGTTTCCAGTTATCTTTGCATTAAATGGGGAAGCAGCAACGGTAGAAATTGCTCGTGCGATTGTGGATGTGGGGCGATGGTGGAAATAATTCATAATTCGTAATTTAAGAAAATTAGATTTAACTTGCATCTGTAGCCTGATTTTGGTTAATTGGTATAAGAAGATGCAGGATCTATAGTTTTAAACAAAGTGCGATCGCCTTTTACAACTACTCAACCCAATTCTCTCTGGTGTCCATGAGTGGACGATCACCATTAGTCATAAAATCATCACCAGAAATTGTCTAGACTGTCGATGAGCGATTGCCAGGGGTTATCTTTGCCAATGAGAACAATAGCGTTTGGCAAAAAGCGATCGCGTTGAGGTTGAGCATCTCAAAACTAATTTTTTCTATAAACATCTTTCCGATGCTTGCACTGCAAAATTTGTACGAGTTGACTTTCATCATCAATCTCATAACGAACTCTATAATCACCAATACGGATACGATACTCGTTATCAGAACCTTTTAACTTGACAATTCCATCGGGACGCGGTTCTGAAGCAAGATTTTGGATTTTTTCAATAACACGCAGGGCAACATCATTTGGTAAGTTGTCAATCTGCTTTTGTACCGACTTTGAAATAATGACCGCATAACTCATTATCTCTGCTCTAAGCGGTTAGTAAGATATTCATCTATAGTCACTGACTCACCATTGCTATACTCAGCGCGAACTGCTTGAATTTCTGCCAGTGTTTCTGCATCGTCTTCGTACAACGCTTCTTCGGCTTCAAAAATTTGTTGCTCAATTAACTCTTGAAGTTGGCGTTTTTCTGTTAAATCAAGGGAAGATATTGCTTCTGCTAAAGTTTCTAAGGAGAGTTGTAGTTTAACAATGGCTGGCATTTTTCTCCTTTTGGGTGTATTTTTTTCGCATTTTGACACCATTATGCTGATTTTAACAGTTATATTTTTGTCAACCCAAAAGTCTTTGGGTTGTGTTTTAGGACAAATGCATCTAAAATTCAGACTTGTGGGGTACAACGCAGCAATTGGATTTGCCTAACTTGCGATTGCGATCGCCCTTGCATAACACGCTACTAACTATCTCTCATAAACTGCGTAGTTTACCGCCGTGGGCATCACCTACAAAAGTTTTGCCTACGCAGCCATATCTATAAACAAGCCGCTTTGCTGGTATCAAGCAGGTATCGCATTTACAAACTCTCTCTGGTGTCCATGAGTGGCCGATCGCAATTAATCATAAAATCATCACAGAAATTGTCTAGAGTGTCGATGAGCGATCGCCAGGGGTTATCTTTGGCAATGAGAGCGATCGCGTTACCAATTTTTTTGATATAGACTTCTGTGCCAGTGAGTTGAAAATCTTCCGGCAAAATAACAACTTGGTGAGTGCCATCAGTGCTGAGTTTGGCGGTGTTTACGATATTACTTTTCAGCGTTGCAGTTGCTCATCGTTAAACTATAGATGTAAGCGACTATCTAAAAATCAAGCAATGCGATCGCTTCTATCTCAGTAGCACCTACATAAAAGCGGGCTTATCGCTCTGCTAACCACGACTGTAAATCAGCCACACTGGTAAAATCTAACAATGCTTCACTCAAGTCTTCCAGAACAGGTATAGGTAAACCAGTGATGGCAGAACGCATTTCTGGAGTCAGTTCACCAAATCGCTTTTTTAGCTGTCGCATAACTAGATTAACTGTTGCTTCCTCGCGCCCTTCTTCTTTAATTTCCCGATAAACTCGCGTTTCCTTGAGTGTGATTTCCAGCATCGACTCTACCTCCCTTCTACTTAATTGCTCAAACTTGTACACCATAATCGTTATAATCATCTCTATTATGGCGCGACTTGTGGGTGATGATAGTTCTTGCCGAGTTTTGGTTAATAAATACCTGGCTTGTGCTGGTGCTTGTTCTTCGTTAACTGTCGTTAATACCATCAGCGCTACCCATAAAGGTAAGGTACGAATATCCCCCAATTCATCTAAATATATTCGATGTACTTGTCCGCCATTGAGCAATGAGCGATGGGGATGAATCTGGCTTTGTTCCAGACTGCGAGATGGGTAAATTATGACTGCTTGCCAATCGCTAAATCTCTCACGGTTGCGGTAAAAATATAGTGAAGACTCAGCAAACACTCTTTCGTAAAGCTGTTCATCTTTCTGGAATTGCACTTCACAAAAATACACTGTTCCTGCATCGGCATTTTCTGGTGGGAGGAATACGCCGTCAATTTCAAATTTTGGTTCTTTGACTGCTACTGAGTCAAATCGATAGGCATTAGCATTTGTTGGCGGATTGGTCAATAATTCAAATAATAACGTGGGAGATTGTTGAAATAGTTTGTAAAATATCGAGTCTCGCCGCATGAAGTCTTCTTATTTTGCTAAATCGAGTCCACACTACCATATAAATCTTGAGTGATTTTGAAAGTTCTAACTTCGTTTAGTAATGAGAGCTTTACTGGATACCCATGCATTTATTTGGTGGGTCACAAATGACCCTCAATTGTCTTCTGGCGATTAATCGCTTTGCCTCTACGCACTCCCCAACTTATGGGAACGGTTTCATAACTTACGGGAGCAGTTTCATAACTTATGGGAACGGTTACACAACTTATAGGAACGGTTACACAACTTACAGGAGCAGTTTCACAACTTATAGGAACGGTTACACAACTTACAGGAGCAGTTTCACAACTTACGGGAACGGTTACACAACTTATAGGAACGGTTACACAACTTACGGGAACGGTTTCATAACTTACGGGAGCAGTTTCACAACTTATGGGAACGGTCTGGCTTAAAGTTTTTATGAACCTGAGACAATTATTTTCATAAATACCAACATCTAATAATTAAATTCCGAAAAATTACTGGTATAACCTGAAAACTTTATAAGAAACAATTGCGAGTTCTGCTGAACCGGAATGCGGTTTAATTGAGGCAAGCTAGCTATAGAAGTATCTTAAAGGAATAAATTTATGTCTCGTCCAAAACTTACATCCCGTGTTCTACAAAAAGCTCAGTTAAGAGCCGCTGGACTGAAATCGATTGTTCCAAGCATCAAATATGATGAAGATTATAGTCTGGAAAAACTGATTGAGTCAATTGAGCAGTTACGTAACAAAATTGATGTTTATAATACTGCTCTGTCTGTGGTTGACTCTTCTAAAACTGAAATTGAAGAGATGGAAAAAAATTTGAGTCAACTTTCTGAAAAGATGCTGATGGTGGTTGCTATCAAGTATGGCAAAGATAGCCGCGAATATGAAATGGCGGGTGGTGTTCGCAATAGCGATCGCATCCGCAAAATCAGGTCGAGTCGCTTGAAAAATGTTGCAGAACAAGCATCTGATGAAGATGCTAAAACTGCATAAAATGCAGGAGAAGGTAAGAGACGCGATGAATCCCCGTCTCTACAAAAGACTGATTATCGTAGAGACGGCGATTTTTCGAGTTTTTGAGAAATCTGGGAGAAACTGTTTCCAAAGTACCACCTATGACTTTAGAGTGTTGAAATAACTCAAATAGTTATCTATCTGAAGGCGAGGTATGACAACAAACTTTAGTCGGCGTGAATTTATCTTGCTCGGTTCAGCAGGGTTTGGTACTAGTTTACTGCTACAAGCTTGCAGTAATCAGCCGACGACACCAACAGCGACAACAACGGGTGATACTCAAGGGTTTAAAATAGCGATCGCTCTCCCTGGAATGATTACCGATAAAGGCTGGAATCAATCTGGTTATGAAGGCATCAATCTCGCAAAACAAAAGCTAGGTGTCCAAACCGCCTATGTAGAAAAAGTAGCACAAGCAGATCAAACAGAAGTCTTAACAGATTTTGCTCGTAAAGGCTACAATCTTATCTTCGCGCATGGCGGACAATTTGATGCCGCAATTGAACAAGTCGCCTCACAGTTTCCCAACACATTTTTTGTAGGAGTAAATGGTAATCTCAAGGCTGAGAATATTGCTTCTTTAAGAATAGATCACTTACAAGCTAGTTATTTATGTGGCATTATCGGTGCTTCTATTACTAAATCTAATAAATTAGCTTATATTGCTGGAGAGAAGTTTCCCGCAACTGAAGGAGAATTGCGGGGATTTGAATTAGGAGCAAAGTCTGTTAAACCAAATATTCAAATTACTTCTACTTTTACAGGTGATTGGAATGATGTTGCTAAAGCTAAGGAAGCGACTCTGGCATTAATTTCTTCCGGGGCTGATGTCATCTACCAATGGTTAGATAATGCCTCAGCCGCAGTCTTACAAACAGCAAGTGAAAAAGGAGTATATGCTTTTGGCAATACTAAGGATCAATTAGATGTTGCACCAAAAGCCGTCTTAACCAGCGCTGTCAAACGCTTAGATTTAGCCATAGGTTATATAGCAGAATTAGCTAAACAAAAACAAATCAAAGGACAAATATATACAATTGGGCTAGAAAGAACAGATATCTTATTTTTAGGGAAATTTGGGGCAATCGTACCGGAAGCAGTAAAGCAAAAGGTGTTGAATGCAAAGCAAGAAATTGTTAATAAAAAAATCGTTTTTGAAGACTGCAAAGAGGCTGGTAAGGATACGCGCTGCGTGAAAAAAGCAACAACATAAGTTTAATATATAGATATCTTAAAAACTTTCGTAGTCAGGACTAAAGTCCTCTCTACGAGACGCTACACGAACAAAATTTGTGCTGGAATCTTGATACCAATTCTGTATGATGCGCTAAATCATATTTAATACAATAAAGAAAAACGAACCGCAAAGGACGCAAAGGAGAGGCAGCGCGGTCTTGGGGGTTTCCCCCATGAGCGACTGCCATCACAAAGAAAGAAAGAAATTATTTCCCTTGCCCCCTTTTCTTTTTCTTTGATTATGAGCTATCGGTTTTTTGAATATGAACTATTTACGCTTAAACAATATTATCAAACGCTTTGGGTCTTTTATTGCTAACGACAATATCAATCTCTCTGTTGCATCTGGAACTATTCATGCAATACTAGGGGAAAATGGTGCAGGTAAGAGTACTTTAATGAATATTATTAGTGGACTCTATCAACCTGATGCTGGTGAGATTTATCTTCAGGAACAACTAATAAAAATTACCTCACCAAATGAGGCAATTAAATTAGGCATTGGCATGATTCACCAACACTTCATGCTTATACCCAAATTGACTGTTACAGAAAACATCATCTTAGGAACGGATAAAAGTTGGTGGCTAAATCTCCAAGATAAACAGCAAGAAATCGCCGCCTTATCTCAAGCTTATAAGTTAGAAATTGACCCCACTGCCAAAGTTGAAAATTTATCTGTTGGGGCACAACAACGGGTAGAAATTCTCAAAGTTCTCTACCGTCGAGCAAAGTTGTTGATTCTTGATGAACCTACAGCAGTTTTGACACCGCCAGAAGTAGAATCATTAATTGTTATTTTGCGCCAATTGGCAGCCGCAGGCAACACAATTATTTTTATCAGTCATAAATTAGAAGAGGTAATGAATCTCTGTGATTCAGTAACAGTTTTGCGCCAGGGAAAGGTAGTAGCAACAACATCAACTTCAGCAGCGACACCTCAGCAGTTAGCAGCATTGATGGTAGGACGGGAAGTCGCTTTACAGTTAAATAAAAGTGCTACGTTACCAGGAGAAATTATCCTGTTGGTGCAAAATTTACAAGTTGCTGATCAAAGAAATATTCTTGCTGTAAATAACGTATCTTTTGAACTGCGGGCAGGAGAAATTTTAGGAATTGCTGGTGTCGATGGTAATGGACAGCGAGAATTAGCTGATGCCATCGCTCTTTTGCGGACTATTAAACAGGGTAAAATTGAGTTTACGCCCAAGCATTCCTTAGTGGGCTACATCCCAGAAGATAGGCAGACAATGGGATTGGTGTTGCAATTTAGCATCGCCCAAAATTTGATTTTAAAAGCTTTTAAATATCTGCCATTTTGTCGGCATTTTTTGTTACAACAAGAAGCGATCGCTAATCGTGCTCAAGCTGCAATGCAAGAGTTTGATATTCGGGCGAATGGGATTGATATCAAGGTAAGTCAGCTTTCGGGAGGAAATCAACAAAAAGTGGTGTTAGCGCGAGAATTGGCACAAGCACCAGCTTTAATTATTGCTATGCAACCCACAAGGGGGTTAGATGTCGGGGCGACAGTAGCCGTGCAGTCGCGAATATTAACAGAACGCGATCGCGGTGTCGCAATTTTGTATATTTCTACTGAGTTAGAAGAAGTGATGACAATGAGCGATCGCATTGCTGTAATCTACAGAGGTGAGTTTGTGGCTATTTTGGATGCACAGACGGCGACAGTGGAAGAAATTGGTTTGTTGATGGCTGGAGGAACAAATAGGGAGTAAAATACTAAATCTTTTTGGAGTTTAATTACAATGGTATAAGATGAAAAAGTATTGAACTTTTCAAAGATATCAACACTGCTGATGAGCAACTCTGTATCTTTTCAGACAGTTATTGAATATGTAGAGGCTCTGTCAATCGAAGAGCAAGATTTACTACTCGAACTAATTTCTAAAAGACGGATTGACCAACGGCGTAAAGAAATTGCAACAAATGCTGCACAAACCCTGAAAGCAATTAGAGCAGGTACAGCCAAGCATGGTACTCTTGAGGATCTGCGGGTTGATTTGTTAAGTGAAGGATGAGAGTTCTTGTTTGGGATAGTAGCTTTAAGCGTGCTTTTAAACGAGTTATTCGTAAAAATCCTCGCTTAGAAGAAACAATTCTTGAGGTTTTGGAATTACTTATAACTGATCCATTTACACCTACTTTAAAATCACATAAGTTAAAAGGTGATTTAGCGGGTTTGTGGGCTTGTTGGGTCGAGTATGATTGCCGTATTATTTACACGTTTCAGCCCAATCCTGATGAGGATGAAGATATGATCGTGCTAATTGATATTGGTACTCATGATGAGGTTTATTGAGAAATCCAGAGAAGGCGATCGCTTTAGGAAAGTTTCAAGATGCAATTTTCTACGTTTCTAGTTATGCCTCAGTACAAGCGTTCTATTGGGTTAGGCTCGTGCTGACATTAATTAATCGGATTCATCCTAGACTGCTGCCTATACTATCACCACTCATTGCCATCGCCTCCGCCCTCATCGTCGGTGCTATCCTGATGCTAATTGCTGGGGCAAATCCTATCACCGCATACAGCATATTATTTCAAGAATCTCTCTCTACCTACTTTGGATTTGGTAACACCCTCACCAAAATGACACCGCTATTGTTCACCAGTTTAGGCGTGTTAGTAGCATTGCGGGCAGGGCAATTTAATATCGGTGGAGAAGGACAAATTTATCTGGGTGCGTTGGGAAGTACTTTAATTGGGTTGTACGTGCAAGGATTACCTGCGGTGATTCATATCCCCTTAGCACTTCTGGCAGGATTTTTCTTTGGTGCAGTTTGGGGTTGGATTCCTGGTTATCTCAAAGCAAAGCGCGGAGTGAATGAGGTAATTACTACATTGTTGCTCAACTATATCGCCGTGAATTTAGTTAGCTACCTTGTACAAAATCCATTAATGGCAACAGGTGCGCCTAGTCCTTATTCGCCATTAATTGCCAAAACATCGCGTTTGCCGATTATTTTACCGCAAAGCCTCGCCCATGCGGGGATTTTATTCGGTTTAATTGCCGCAGGTATTTTATGGGTATTGTTAGTGCGATCGCCTCTAGGTTATGAAATTACGGCAGTGGGATTTAACCCGATTGCCGCTCGTTATGCCCACATATCTGTTGAAGGTACCATTATGCTGGTGATGGCTGCTGCGGGTGGTTTAGCTGGGTTAGCTGGGAGTTGTGAGGTGATGGGGTTGAAATATCGGCTATTTGAACAAGTTTCCCCAGGTTATGGATTTGATGCCATTGCGATCGCTTTTTTAAGTCGTGGTAGTGTTGTCGGTGTAGTATTAACTTCTTTGTTTTTTGCAGCGCTTCGCAGTGGTGCGAATGTAATGCAGCGTAGTGCAGGTGTGTCGGTAACTATAGTTTACGCGATTCAAGGGTTTATGGTGTTATTTATTGCTATCAGTTTCGCAGTCGAAAGAGAGATAAGAATTAAAACCCAGAGAGGCGCCAAAGTTTAACCCAGAAAACTTTGCGGAACTTTGCGCTTCCCTCTGAGAATCTCTGCGTTTAAAAATAATTTTATGAATAATCTCAACTTCTTCTCTGATTACTTAATAGCTACTTTGCGTCTAGCCGTTCCTCTAGCATTTGCAGCTCTTGGAGGATTGTACTCGGAACGTTCGGGGGTGTTAAATATTGCTTTAGAAGGAATGTTGCTTACTGGTGCTTTTACTAGTGCTGTGGCTACTTTCTACACTGGTAATCCCTGGCTTGGTATCCTTGCATCTTTGATTGCTGGGGGATTAGTTGGACTACTTCATGCTGTTTTGTGTGTAACTTTGCGTGTTGATCAATTAGTATCTGGGCTAGCAATTAATCTTGTCGCCGCTGGATTAACATCGTTTTTGGCGCGGTTAGTGTTTAGTGGCAGTAGTACGCAGCAGTTATCTGGAATCGGGGCAATTATGATTCCTGGTTTAGCTAATATTCCGCTGATTGGGCCGCTACTATTTCAGTCAGATGTTTTAGTATATTTCTTATTTATCTTAGTTATTTTAACTACATACATTTTATTTAAAACTAGCTTTGGACTGACATTGCGAGCAGTGGGAGAATCTCCGAAAGCTGCTGACACGGCTGGAATTTCCGTACCATTTGTTCGTTATATCGCTGTGGTGATTAGTGGCACTCTTGCGAGTTTAGGAGGCGCTTATTTAACATTAGTACAGGTAAGATTTTTTGCCGAGGGGATGAGTGCTGGTAAAGGATTTATTGCGATCGCAGCATTAATTTTTGGTAGATGGCATCCTATAGGTAGTGCTTTAGCTTGTTTGCTGTTTGGAGCTACAGAAGCTTTACAACTGCGAATTCAGGCATTAGGGGCAAATATCCCTTACCAATTTTTAGTAATGCTACCTTATGCGATCGCTTTATTAGCATTAGTGGGTAAATTGGGGAAATCTACACCCCCGAAAGCTTTAGGTACTCCCTACTTTGGAGAAAATCATCACATAATACAATAGCTAGTGTCCAGCAAAAGCCACTCATGCCGCAAAATAACCAAACCACCGTCGAATTCCGCGATGTCACCCTTAGCCGCAATCATCGCCCATTGGTGTCAAATCTCAATTTCACCATCCGTCAAGGAGAAGCATTGGTATTACTTGGGCGCAGTGGTAGCGGCAAAACCACAACAATGAAGTTAATTAATCGCCTATTTACACCTACAGAAGGCGAAGTTTTATTTGATGGTATTCCCACAACTCAATGGGATGAAATTAAATTGCGGCGAAAAATTGGTTACGTCATTCAAGAAATTGGTTTATTTCCCCATTTTACTGTCGAACGCAATATCGGTTTAGTCCCGTCTTTAGAAGGTTGGCAACCCAAACAAATTAAAACGCGGGTTTATGAACTGTTGCAATTGGTAGGCTTAGAACCAGCACAATTTGCCGGACGTTATCCGCACGAACTTTCGGGAGGACAAAGGCAAAGAGTCGGTGTAGCGAGGGCTTTAGCAGCAGATCCGCCTGTGTTGTTAATGGATGAACCCTTTGGCGCACTCGATCCAATTACGCGCCTAGAACTGCAACAAGAGTTTCGGCATTTGCAGCAAGAATTAGGCAAAACTGTTGTTTTTGTGACTCATGATATTCAAGAAGCCTTTATTTTGGCATCGAGAATTGGTTTAATGTCTGGCGGAGAATTGGTAGTATTGGGGACAACAGATGAATTTATGCGATCGCAACACCCAGAAAGCCTAGCTTTTCTTCAATGTCTGCGTTCTTTCCAAGACACTTTATGAAAAATTTCTTCCTGGTTAAGTATGCCCCAGAAATTCTTCAGCATACTCTAGAACACCTATTTTTGGTAGGAATTGCGATCGGAATTGCCATACTTATAGGCATTCCATTAGGTATTTTAATTACACGCAAAACCTATCTCCGCCAACCAATTCTCGGCATAGCGAATATTCTGCAAACTATTCCTAGTTTGGCACTGTTTGGCTTACTGATTCCGGTTCCCATAATTGGCGGAATTGGGGCAGTCCCAGCAATTGTTGCTTTGATTGTATATTCTCTGCTGCCGATAATTCGTAACACTTATACAGGGATTACTAGCGTCGATCCAGCTATTCGGGAAGCTGGGAGAGGGATGGGGATGACAGATAGACAATTGTTATTGCAAGTTGAGATTCCCTTGGCAATGGGAGTGATTTTAGCAGGAGTGCGTGTAGCCACGGTAATTGCCATTGGGATTGCAACCATTGCAGCAGCGATTGGTGCTGGTGGTTTAGGAGTATTTATTTTTCGTGGGATATCAGTTGTAAATGATCAGTTAATTTTAGCTGGTGCAGTTCCGGCGGCGGTAATTGCATTACTGGCTGACTTTGCAATTGGCTGGTTGGAGAATAAATTAAAAATTAAAAGTTAATGAAAAGATTTTTGGCATTTTGCTTTTTAACTTTTGCTGTCTTACTCTTAATCGCTGGCTGCACTCCGAATACAAATAGTAGTAGCAGCAGTAATATTATCGTTGCTTCCAAAGATTTTACTGAACAAGATATTTTAGGTGAACTTTTAGCACAGCAAATCGAGGCAACAACTAATTTAAAAGTAGCTCGTCGTCCTCGCCTGGGTGGTTCTTTTGTTTGTCATAATGCTATTACTGCTGGCAAAATTGATGCATATATTGAGTATACAGGCACAGCTTTTACTGGAATTCTCAAGCAAAAAGCAATTAATGATCCTAAAGAAGTTTATCAAAGATTAAAACAAGCATACGCCCAGCAATTCAATCTGGAAGTCATGCCAAGCTTGGGTTTTGAAAACACTTTTGCGATGATTGTCCGGGGTGATGATGCCAAAGGCTACAATATTCAAACTCTCTCTCAAGCTACTCAATATACCCCGCAGTGGCGCGGTGGTTTCGGTTATGAGTTTTTGGAACGGGAAGATGGTTTTCCAGGATTAGCTAAAACTTACGATTTACGTTTTGCTAAACCACCCCAAATCATGGACTTGGGTTTAATATATCGGGCTTTGATTCAAAAACAGGTAGATATGGTAGCGGGTAATTCCACTGACGGACAGATTTCTCGCTTAGGTTTAGTTGTACTCAAGGATGATAAAAAGTATTTTCCTCCTTATGAAGCTACACCAATTGTTCGACAAGAAACTTTAAAAAAATATCCGGAGTTAAGAAAAGCGATCGCCTCTCTTGCCGGAAAGATTTCGGCAGATGAAATGCGACAGTTAAATTATTTAGTTGAGGGTGAATTGCAAGATATTAAAGATGTTGTCCAGGAGTTTCGCAAATCGAAGGGATTAAAATAATTCGTAATTCGTAATTAAGGGTTAGCATAATACACCCTACTAGTTTGTCAAGTTTAAATTGATGGTTAAGTAAGTTCGTAGTAAGGACTTTGGTCCTTCTTCTTTAAGCATTAAAGTGCTTATTACATATAAACTTTTCATTACTAGTAGGACTTACGCTGAATTATGAGAAAACGTAGACGCAAAGCGGCTTGCCGCAGCGAAAAGTCGGATCGGCGGTTCCCGCCGTTAGCGCAGCGGTAGCGAGTCCGCGAGCGTCTCTGAACTTTTCAAGACAGGCTACCACAAAGGACGCAAAGGACACAAAGTAATAAAGGTTTGAGAGAGTTTTTGCGTAAGTCCTAATTAGTTTAGACATTGTACTACTATTGTCCATGCAAAAAGTTCTTTAACCACCTAATGACTTCACTTGTTGTTTGCTCGTTTGCAATTTGGAGACATTGCTGCACAATTTCTCTGACATTAGGAAAGTAGCTGCTTTCTGTAAGCACATAACTTTCTAAGAGCAATCTATAAATTAATAACCGATTACTTTTTAATATCCAGACCTCTGGCACTCGATAAGGCAAGTAATCATTAATGTTGGTGTAGCTTGTAACATCTATTTCAATTGCTAAATCTGGTGGTGCTGACTGCCAATCAATTCTTTTTTTGCCTACTACTGCTCTCCAATTTTCAATGTAAAAGCAATAGTCTGGTTCAATACCACTAACTTCTGGCAAGCTCATGGTAATGGGAGTAAATGAGTCGTATCTTTGTTCTAAATGATCCAGCAAAACCTTAGCAATATCTGCTAGCAAACTTGCATCTCTTCCATGCTCTGGTAGCGGTGCCATCAGTAAAATTTCTCCTCTGCGATATTTAATGCGAGGCGAGGAGCGATCGCCTAGTTGCTGACTCAATACTTGATAGTCTTGCCAGTTTCCTAAAAGCTTCAACACTGCGCCAGGTGGCAACTCAATTCTTTCTGGGGTAATTACGGTATCCATATTAGTAGATCGCATTTTAGATATTCTCGCTCGCATTGTTTACATGGAGGATGGGCGATTGCAGGATTCATAAATTCAATGAACAGATTGTTATATCAAGGGCTTTTGCTTACAAATATAAAGCCACGGCTTTTATTTGATGAGGGATCATTTGTAAGCATTGCTTTCCATAAATCTGTTGTTTTTACCCAAACTGGTGGATACTTGTAACGAGAAACATCAAGAATTAAAAATCTATCTGTTTGCTCATTATATGCTGCTAAAGGAGAAATATGCCCACCTTTCTCTTGACCAATTTCTTTGCGTAAATAGTTTACCAAAATAAAGTTTTGCGGTTGTTTTAAATTTTCTGCCGCTTGTTTGCGGAACTCCTCTAAACTAGTGTCAGCAGCGTGGTAAACATTAACTTTAACGCCGTAGCTGGCTAGTAATTTCCCTAACTGGTCTAGAGTCATACCTCCGTGAGACACAGCTTCAGGAGTTAGCACTTTTTTTGCATTATTATTGCTAAAAAAGTTTTCTTGAGTAAATACTCGATATGGCTTGTATTGCGGTACTTCTGGTGCTGGAATTTGTAGACTATTCAAGACCATAACCATACTAGCAACACCACAATATGCCTGATTATTTTGAGTAGTGAATTGCATACTCAGTGGAAAAAAGTCTTCTTTTGATTCACTCTGAATTAATAATTTTTCCCCTTCAGGCGTATTAAAACCTACTAAGTTAGAGGAAAGCGGTAATGTCTGAGAGAGAACGCTTCCGCTAGAAATACATAATCCAATAGTTAAGGCTTTGAAAAATGTCTTACTTGTTTTTATTAACATAGCATTCATCAAGACTGTAGATTTCTGAAATCATATTAATAATCTCACATCAAGATGCTAAACAAGTATAATATTTTAAGAAAAAATTGTATCGCCTCAATAACTCAACTAAAAATGCTTACTGTTGTTAAACCCAAGCGAGTTGCACTCGCAATCTTTTCCTTCAGTGTCTTACTTTACAGCCAAGTTGCATCAGCCGCCTTGACTTTACCTCTACATAGCAAAAAGGGAATGGTAGTTTCGGCCCATCCCCTAGCAAGTGAGGCGGGAATTTCGATGTTACGCAAAGGTGGTAATGCAGTAGATGCAGCTGTAGCCACAACCTTTGCAATATCCGTAGTTGAGCCTTTTTCGGCAGGAATCGGCGGCGGCGGATTTCTGCTGATGCACTCTGAAAAAACTGGCGAGATGAAAGCGCTAGATTTTCGGGAACGCGCCCCCCTGAAAGCTACAAGAAATATGTATCTGGATGCAGAAGGAAAGGTGCGTCCGAATGCAAGTATCAATGGTTATTTAGCAGTAGGCACACCAGGAACGGTGGCGGGACTTTATGAAGTGCATCGTCGCTATGGTAAGCTACCTTGGCAAGAGGTAATGAAACCTGCGATCGCACTTGCTGCATATGGCTTTATTCTTCGTACTGGAGAAACTTGGCATTCTCTGCAAACCAACGATTCCCGCAAGCAAGTAATTCTCAACAATCCAGCGGCGCGGGAAATTTTCACTCGCAACGGCGAATTTTACAAATCTGGGGACAAGCTGGTGCAGCGTGATTTAGCCCATACCTTAACAGCAATTGCCCAAAATCCTCAAAGTTTTTACACCGGAAGTATTGCTCATGCGATCGCTTCTGATATGGTAAAAAATGGTGGTTTAATTACTCTAGAAGACCTGAAAGCCTACAAACCAATCTGGCGCACTCCTGTTTGTGGCAATTTTCGTAAAGCTAAAATTTGCTCAATGCCACCACCATCATCGGGAGGCGTTCACCTATTGCAGATTTTAAATATTATCGGTGACACTGATTTGAAATCTTTGGGATGGCATCATCCCGATGCTATACATTTAATGGTAGAAGCAATGAAGATTGCTTACGCCGATCGCTCAGAATATTTAGGCGATCCTGATTTTGTCAAAGTTCCTGTACAAGAACTGCTCAGTCCAGCTTACGCCAAAAAACGTCGTCAAGAAATTAATATGCAAGTGGCTCGACCCTCGACCGAGGTCAAGCCAGTAGATAAAGAGACACTACAACGTTTTAGTCAAGCTGATAATCAGAGTTTAAAAGAAAATATCATTCCGTTATCTGCTCAATCTCTGAAATTGCACGCGACTCAATATGAATCTCCCCAAACCACTCATCTGACTGTTGTCGATGAAGAACGCAACGCCGTAAGTCTGACTTTCACGGTTAACCTGATTTTTGGTGCTGGTATAGTAACACCAGGAACTGGAATTGTCCTCAACAATGAGATGGATGATTTTGCCGCTGCGCCAGGAGTGCCTAATGCCTTTGGTTTAGTTGGTAACGATGCAAACAGCATTGCCCCCCGTAAAACTCCTCTATCCAGCATGACTCCCACAATTGTCACAGAAAATGGTCATTTCCGTATGGCAGCGGGTGCGCCTGGTGGTAGCACGATTATTACCCAGGTTTTACAAGTGATCCTGAATGTGCTGGAATATAACATGGATGTTGGCGCAGCTGTTTCGGTTCCACGCATACATCATCAATGGCTTCCAGATGAGTTGCGCGTCGAATCCTGGGGCTTAGATGCTCTGACTGTGCAAGACTTACGCCGTCGGGGACACAAAATAAAGGAAACTGCTCCTTGGGGTAATGGTAACGCGATCGCTGTTACATCTGATGGAACTTTAGAAGGGGCCGCTGATCCTCGCGGTGAAGGTTCCCCCAGAGGTTTGTGAACTAGACAAGGAGAATAATAACTCCTGTACAGACGCGATTAATCGCGTCTCTCTATTGATTTGGGATTGTTGACTCTGCGTAGCTGCTGCCGCCAAACTCGTTTGCCCGTGCGCTAGGTACTAGTGTCCAACCTGCTTTGAGAAGTTTTTGATAAGTTGCCCAACCTTTAGAACCACCTGGTATTTGATAATCTGGGACTGCGAAATGTCCAAAAGCTGTGTAGGGACGCCAAGGCTGATTGGGTTCTGTCTGTAAATACAAAATTTTCTCTCCATCGCCACCAGACTTAGGTAACCAGCACATTTGTCGATGCATTGCAAACTCCTTTGCTTTTAGCTAATAACTAATGCATAACGGTAGGCTTTTGTCAAGCCACACCTTACTCTTGTGGGTTACTTTTTTGCCTAATACTTTAGACAAAGTGTAATTAAGTTCTATCCACCACAGGATAATTACTTAACAAGTCATACCCTGAGAAAGCTGCTAATAGGATACAAAGAGCAACAGCTTTCCCTCACCTTCCTTCTAGGGGAGATTTTTCTAATGTTATCCGCGCTTTTAAGGAGTGTGTGTAACAAGAACTACTATTTTAGCTAGAGTTTACAATCAGACTATTTGTTTTTCTGGTTACATAGGCGTTACTTAACCTAGATTTAGATCACCAACTTCTTGAAGAAGTCGGGGATCTGGGCAGCAAGTTGGTTATTAGAAAGATGGAGCATACAACTTATCGCCGACAATGCCGCGAATTGTCTCTACTAATTGGGTGTATGCAAAGTCAGATAAAACTGGTTTTGTTCCTTGCAACTGAGTTGGTTGATCTAAATCAATCCATGACTTGCAACCGCCGTATTTAGAATGGTAGGGAATTTCTTGTTGGGGTAGTTTATAGGTTCGCAGGAGGAGAATATAAAGCGGTTGGCGTGGTTTCCATTTGAGGCGATCGCTAATAAAATGCTCGTTCCAAATATGGAAGGGAAGCAAGGCGTTGACAATAAATTCGTCACTAACTGGCAAAATATCCGTAATTTCAGCCCAACTGCCGATGCGAACTGTCTCTGGATGCCAACCTGATGTTACTGGATAAACATGATTGGCATACTCAACTTTCAACATGAAAGCTTGTTGATGTTCATAAGTAGGGTAAAGCAAAATTTGCTTGTGGGCAACTTGGAAATGTCCATTTCGTTCATGGATACCGCCTTTGCGGAGCAACATAATTGTTTTACCGTCTTCTAAGGCATTTACGGCGACTGCCCATTCTTTGAGAGCATGAAAAGTTGTAGTCAATTCCATCACATTTACTGTAACTCTGATTTAATTTCAACCTAAAACCGATAAAGTATGAAACTGTCCAAGGAAATGAATTAGGAAGCAGTTATGGAAAAGCGAGCGCTAGGTACAACTGAAGTCCAAATCACACCTATTCTTATTGGAACTTGGCAAGCTGGTAAAAGAATGTGGGTGGGAGTTGAGGATGCTGACTCGATTAAAACGATCCGAGCCGCATTTGAAGCTGGGATCACGACAATTGATACTGCTGAAGCTTATGGTGAAGGACACTCTGAGCAAATTGTCGCCGAAGCTTTATCTGATGTGCGCGATCGCGTGGAGTATGCCACGAAAGTTTCCCCCAAGCATCTAAAGTATGAACAAGTCATTGAAGCTTGCGTAGACGCGTAGCGGCTTGTCGTTAGACATCGTTCCCTAACTAACCTGAAAACTGATTACATTGACCTTTACCAAATTCATTGGCCCTCCGGTGCTTTTAATAGTGAAATAGTACCTATTGAAGAAACTATGAGCGCTCTTAACCTGCTCAAACAGCAAGGTAAAATTCGAGCGATTGGTGTTTCCAATTTTTCCCACGCCCAATTAGCTCAAGCAGCAAATTATGGACGTATTGATAGTTTACAACCACCCTATTCTTTATTCTGGAGACAGGTAGAACAAGATGCATTGCCCTATTGTATCGAAAATAATATTTCTATCCTTGCTTATTCGTCTTTAGCACAGGGATTGTTAACAGGAAAATTTGCTCACGGTCATAAATTCGACCAAGCAGATAACCGTGCTAAAAATAAACTGTTTCAAGGCGAAAATTTTGAACATGCTCAACAAGCAATACAACAACTACGTCCTATAGCTCTTCTTCATAATTGTACCCTTGCTCAGTTAGCTTTGGCATGGTTAATTGCCCAACCCCAAACAAATGCGATTGCCGGGGCGCGTTATCCCGAACAAGCAGTAGACAACGCATTAGCCGCTCAAATCCAACTTTCTACCGTCCAATTGGCAGAAATTGACACCATTGGACGTAGTGTTACCGACCATCTTGATAACAGTCAAATTATGTGGAATTGGTGACAATGCAGTTTAGTTAGCCATACTTGTCTCTCTTTTTTGGAGACGCTTTGCGTAGCTTGCTTCCCCTTAGGAGTACGAAGATCCCTTCAACTTTCTTAAAAACAGGGTTAGGGATCAAATTTCTGGTTCTAGATTGCAAAATCTAACAAAACATCAATTTTAGTAAACTAAGGGTTGCAACTCACAAAACTAAGTGATAATTTAAATTAGTAGGACACCAAACAAAAGAAAACCAAACTAAAAGGGTAAATGACTTAGTGTTCCCTGTCATCAACCCAAGCAAATTTCAGCATATAAAGTATAGAAGTGGTAAAAAGCCTAATGTAGAAGGCAAAACCAAATCCCAAAGCGGAAAAACGCAAAAATGCTGAGTTTGTTCGTTGTTTAGTCCACCTTAGTTATTAACTTTCAATTACTTAATTAGTTTAACAATTTGAAACCTGTGAATTCGATAAAACCTGGTCAACCTTGACCAGGTTTTAGGCATTTTATTGTGATATAATTTTTATTCAGTAGGTAGGAAGTGCTGGAATTGACGCTTGAATAGCTAGTTGTGAGACTAGGATAACATTAACAAAAGATAGTTAATGTGCCCCAGAAAGGTAAAATATTTTCGTTAAGGGAATTGACTGATTTTACATATATAAACAAGTTCACATCAGTGGGCTTGTTTTTTACAATATAAACTCAAATAAAACTGTTCCGGATTCGGATTTTATCTTGGAAATTTGGTACAGTGTTTTCGTCAATATATAAGAGTTATAGCGGTTCCCATTCACATGCAGTACAACATTATATCGCTAAGTGTAAGGGCACGGCACTGTCGTGCACCTACGGGTGTAATTCACGTAAACGAGAAACGCTATAGTTGTCTGTGTTAGTAATAGAAAAATTGATAATTTAAAAACTTTTCTGTATTCATGCAGTATTAAACTTAAAAGAGGAATTTTTACGATGGAAATACAAAGCCTATTTACAAAGCTTTCTGGTTAACATTGGTTTGTATTACAGTCATGGTTGTGACTATTTTCAGATTAAGTCCTAGTTTGGCTCATTTCACGACAACGCCGCCAGCACAACTATCAGCAGCAAAAGTGACTATAGCCCATTCTGAATCACAACGTTCAGGAGGAAGGTCTCTTTATAATAGGCTAGTACCGCAAGGCGGAAATCAAAAGTCAAAAGTCAAAGGTCAAAAGTATTATGGAATAAGCTCTTTAGGGCTTTTCAATGGTCTGCTTATTTACGCCGTGCTGTACTAGGAGGCTACAACGCGATCGCTGCTGTCGTTGAGGATACTGAAAAATACGTATTTAATGACTCACAGATTAGTAAATACTTTTCATCCAAACCACGATAAATAAGATTGTGGAAGCTCAGGGATGAGTAATGGATGCAAATGGTAACATTACCCTGGTAGCCCAAACATTTACAGTTAATCCTGTGCGTTCCTGGTTATCACTTATCTCTTGTCATACTTATGACTAAAACAACTAGGATTTTCAGCGCGAATTCTGTAAAAGTTAAAAAGCAAAAGCAGCCAGAGTGTTGCCTATTTTCCCGACGCTCGTTCGCTCTTAGTGTCTCCCCAATTCTTAAAGACGCTTTTTTGCGAAGAAAGAAGACCACGCTGGCTTACTTTTTACGTTTGCTTTTGTACTTCCTGATAACTTTGCTATGCATCCTTGGTTCACCCGTGCTGGCAAAAGTTACTGGCTCAATTAATTCCTCATCCCAACTACTAATTAACAATCTGACGTTGCTGGCTGTGGCCGCTGACCCCGCCTCACTACTAGAACAGGGCAAAGTTTTATACAATGACGGAAAGTTTGCCAAGGCGGTAGAAGTGTTAGAACAAGCTGTCCAAGCATATAAGCAGCAAAGGCAGAGCCTCAGAATGGCAGTGACACTGAGTAATCTTTCCCTAGCTTACCAGCAACTTGGTGCATGGAGTCAGGCACAGCAGGCAATTACAGAGAGCCTAAATTTACTCAAAGGACAGGATAAAAACCAAAATCTGCAAATATTTGCCCAATCACTGGATATTCAAGGTCGTCTTCAACTGACAACGGGACAGGCTGAGGCGGCTTTAGAAACTTGGCGGCAGACGGAAGAAATTTACAGGCAAGCAGATAATCAAAGCGGCGTGGTGCGATCGCTAATCAATCAAGCACAGGCGTGGCGAACCCAAGGATTTTATCCTCGGTCTGTCAAAACACTCGAAGAGGTAAGTCAGACGTTAAAATCTCAACCAGACTGTATAGAAAAGACAGTGAGTTTGCGATCGCTCGGTGATGCCCTTTTGGTATTGGGTGATTTGGAAAAGTCACGCCAGGCGCTAGAAGAAAGTCTGATGATTGCTCGAAATCTGCAATCAAGCGCTGATATTGGGGCTAGTCTGTTCAGCCTGGGGAATAATGCCCGGAAACAACAGGACAAAGCAAAGGCGATCGCCTATTATCAACAAACAGTTGCAGCATCTCCCTTACCCCTGACAAAAGTCCAAGCGCAACTGAATCTTTTCGGTCTACTCATTGAAGATCAACAATGGGCAAAGGTTCAAACTCTCTTGCCGTTGATTGAGTCCCAACTCAACCAACTCCCCCTCAGTCGTGCTAGTATTTACGCTCAGGTAAACTTTGCACAAAGTCTGGCAAAAGTCAAGAGTGGTATATTACAAGCATCCAGTCATAATTCCTACTTAGGATTCAGCACAAAAGACTCAGCAGTATTACTCGCCAGCACCATTCAGCAATCCCACAGTTTAGGGGACAAGCGGGCAGAGGCTTATGCTCTGAAGAGTTTAGGCGGCTTGTACGAAGAAACCAGACAGTGGTCAGAGGCACAAGACCTTACCCGGCAAGGATTAGCTTTGGTAGAGAGCAGCAATGTACCAGAAATTACCTATACCTTGCAGTGGCAGTTAGGTAGATTGCTCAAGGCACAAAAAGATATTAATGGTGCGATCGCGGCATATGATGCTGCTGTAGACACTCTCCAGTCTGTCCGCAGAGATTTAGTAGTCAATAAAGATGTAGTAAACCAGGATGTGCAATTCAACTTCCGGGACAGCGTAGAACCCATCTACCGACAGTCAGTAGAGTTACTGCTGAAATCACAACAAGAAAAACCAGATGAAAAAATATTAGAGAAAGCACGTCAGCGGATTGAAGCACTCCAACTAGCAGAATTGGATAACTTCTTCCAGGAAGCTTGCCTACAAGGTCAGAAAGTAACCCTCGATCAAGTGGTAGAGCAAGATAATCCCACGGCTGCCATCCTCTATCCGATTATTCTTGAAAAAGAACTCCAGGTCATTGTCAAAATTCCCAAACAACCTCTGCAAAACTACACTACTCAGATTTCTTACACAGAAGTAGAGAAACTCTTAGTAGAACTGCGAAAAAATCTTGTCAATCCTACCGCTACTAAAGCCGTCCAAACCCACTCGCACCAAGTTTACAACTGGCTGCTCAAACCCATAGAGTCACAATTGCAAAAAAGTGGGGTAGATACCCTAGTGTTTGTCTTGGATGGGCCGTTACGCAATTTACCAATGGCAGCTCTCTATGATGGTAAGCAATACTTGGTAGAGAAATATGCAGTAGCTCTGAGCGTGGGTCTGCAACTCCTCAACCCTAAACCGCTGGTACAACAGCAGCTAAGAGCGCTAACCGCAGGATTAACTCAGCCGCCGCCAGGGTTTTCTAAATTTGCACCGTTGCTTGCGATCAAATCTGAATTTGACGGCATTAGCAAAGCAGGAATCTCGACAACTAGCCTACTAGATAGAGATTTTAAGAAAAAGAATTTAGAGAGTGAAATTGGTGCCACTTCATTCAACATAGTGCATTTAGCAACCCACGGTCAGTTTAGTTCCCGCCTTGAAGACACTTTTATTCTGGATTTCGATGGTCAGATTAATGTCAAGGATTTTGATACTCTCTTTAGCAGTCAGGGTAAAACTATAGTAGAACTATTAGTTTTGAGTGCTTGCCAGACAGCAACAGGAGACAGCCGTGCAGCACTCGGTCTAGCAGGAGCAGCTGTACGAGCTGGGGCACGTAGTACCATAGCCTCCCTATGGCAGATTGATGATGAATCGACGGCAATGTTTGTTACCGCCTTCTATCGAGAACTTAAGAGTGGCAAAATCACCAAAGCCGAAGCTGTCCACCATGCCCAGATGCAACTGCTGAAACATCCTAACTACAAGGCACCAAGCTTTTGGTCTGCCTATGTGTTGATTGGCAATTGGTTGTAATTTGTGAATTGGGCATTGGGGAGCCAGTGCGTTGGACGGGCAATGCCCGACTTGTACCCTTACAGGGAAGCAAGCTACGCGCAGCGTCTCCGACAGGAGAAGTAACTGGCGTCATTGGGCATAGGGCATTGGAGCAGGAGAGCACAAGAGTGGAGTTCAAAGACTCATTAAACTGATGTTGACATCAAGTTGCATTCTAAAACATATCTCCTCTGCCCCCATCCCTAATTTTCCAATAATCATTCTCTATTTTGTGGCATAAATTTAGTAAATGCGGGTGATATGTATATAGCAGCATTGATCCCTAGAGATTGACATATGAGTAACTCCACCTATCAGCTAAACGATTTCGCTTTAACATTGCCAATTTCCCAATCAGCTCGTATAACTGCCCAGCAATTTGCTAACCAGCAGCCAAATCCTGAAAAAGCAGAACAAGTCCGGCTGAATACACTGGCTGTGTGGGTGGTGAATGACTACTTGGAAATGATGGATATTCCTACTGACCTCCAAGCTAGTGATAGTTGGAACCCGATCATGCGCCTTTGTGGGAATGTAGCTGACTTAGAGGTGCCCTCAGTTGGTCGTCTTGAGTGTCGCCCTGTCCATCTGGATCAACAGATATGTTCCATTCCTCCAGAAACCTGGGAAGAACGAGTGGGTTATTTAGTAGTTCAATTTGATGAATCGCTCCAAGAAGCGAGGCTGCTTGGTTTTATCCCTAGTGTTGCAACTGAAACACTGCCTTTAGAACAACTGCAACCATTGGAAGCGTTTCTCGACCACTTGGGTCAACTGCGCCAGTCCCCAGTTAGTTCACTGGTGAATTTAAGTCAATGGTTTGCTGGTGTATTTGAGACAGGTTGGCAGACTATTGAATCCATGTGGAACGTGCCGCAACTCAGACCAACTTATGCTTTTCGCAGTACTGAAACTTTGGAACTAAATGCCTTTAACCGACCAGAATCAATTACTAAACGTGCAAAAGTGATTGATTTGGGTATCCAAATTCTCAACCAACCTGTGATGTTGATTGTGGAAATCAGCCCCGAAAAGGATCAACAAACCAATATTCATCTCCAATTGCACGCCACTGGGAATCAAATCTACTTGCCGCCAAGAGTTCATCTCACCGTCCTAGATAGTTCAGGGGCAGTATTTCTAAACGCTCAATCGAGAAAATCAGACAACTACATTCAATTACAGTTTCGCGGTGAACCTACAGAGCAATTTAGCGTTAGAGTAGCCTTGGATAATACCAGTATTACCGAACATTTTAGGATTTGAAACATGTAGCTATCTTCCCTCTTTGTTGATAATTTATTAAGTGGTAATTGGTTAATTAAAAATTAAAAATTAAAATCCAAGTCGGCTTTTAGGGATTTTGAAAGAAGTCTGTAGACGCTTGTGGAGCTTGTGATCAGACATTATAACAGGGCATGATTTTGCACAGGGAGATAGCGACAGTCATGGGTAAGTTAGTGGTTCTGAAATTCGGAGAGGGTAGTTTTGAGCAGGGGTTTGCTGTCACTCTCCAAATTGGTGAAGAACAGGAGCGTGCTGCAACAGAAATCATCGGCAGACTACCTTCATTCCCCGAAATGCCGCTCTATTATAGTCATTGGCAATCTAGTTATCGGCAGATAGGCAATCGTTATCGCCTCCATGCTGACCAAATGCAGGTGACAAATGTATCGATGATTCAAGACTGCGAAAACACTTCCCATATTTTGCGGGCACGCTTTAATACCTGGCTGCGAGCAGAGGAGTTTCGCCCTTTGAGGGAAAAATGGTTAGAAAGATTGTCGTCCACCGAAGAAGTGCGGGTGATTTTGCAAACAGAAAATAGCCAATTGCAGCTATTACCCTGGCATCTGTGGGACTTGTTAGAACGCTACCCTAAGGCTGAAATCGCCCTTTCTTCACCATCTTATGATCACATTCACAAGCCACGCACTTTAAATCAATTAGTCAACATTTTAGCAATTGTGGGCAATAGTCAGGGAATTGACACCCAGGCTGATCAAGCCTTACTGCAACAATGTAGTAATGCAGAGGTCAGCTTTCTGGTAGAACCACAACGTAAGGAATTGACTGACCATCTTTGGGGAAAAAACTGGGATATTCTCTTCTTTGCTGGGCACAGTTCTAGTAACAGAAATGGAGAAAGCGGACGAATTTATCTGAATAAAACTGATAGCCTCACCATTAGCGAGTTAAAGTACGCTCTCAGGAAAGCCATTGAAAACGGCTTGCAACTAGCTATATTTAACTCCTGTGATGGATTGGGATTGGCGCGAGAACTGGCTGATTTGCAAATTCCTCAG
Organism: Nostoc sp.; assembly: GCF_036916575.1. GTDB lineage: Bacteria > Cyanobacteriota > Cyanobacteriia > Cyanobacteriales > Nostocaceae > Nostoc. The sequence goes on along the minus strand of NZ_JBALGC010000045.1, from coordinate 9,166 downwards.
ATGATCGTCATGCGCGAACCAGTCCCAGACCAGGTTGCTAAGGAGTTCTTAAAGTATTTTCTCGAAGGTTTTGCGGGTGGCAAGTCTTTATATCAAGCGGTACGCCAAGCGCGAGAACGTTTGCAAGGACTTGAGGATCGATTTCCCTGTGCGACTTGGCTACCAGTAATTTGCCAAAATCCAGCGCAGATACCACCCACTTGGGATGAATTAAGGTTTACAAAAACTGAAGATATACCGGATTTAGCTTTGTCTACCAGACGCAGATTTCAGACAACTTTGTTATCCAGTTTGGCGATTACAGTCTTGGTTTGTGGGCTGAGATGGCTGGGATTGCTGGAAAATCCAGAAATTCAAGCTTTTGACCAGATGATGCGATCGCGCCCTGCGGAGGGAGTTGATCCCCGACTGCTGATAATCACAATTGACGATCATGATTTGGCGACTCAAAGACAAAATGGCGAGTCCTTAATTGGAGCTTCCATTTCCGAAAAATCTCTCAACAAACTACTGGCGAAATTGAATCAATACCAACCCAGAGCGATCGGCTTGGATATCTATCGTGATTTTAAAGCCACACAACCTGATTTAATTACTCGTCTCCAAAAAACTCAGAACTTGATTGGCATATGTAAGGGAAGCGATGGTACAGTAGATATCCCAGGCAATCAGCCGCCACCAGAAATCCCCACAACAAATCTGGGATTCAGTGACTTTATTAATGATCATGATGGAGTTATCCGTCGGCATCTTTTGTTTATGAACCAAGAGGCGACATCGTTATGTCCTGCTCCCTTTGCATTCAGTCTGCAATTGGCCTCTCTCTATCTGCGTCCTTCAGGAATTCAACCAAAGTTCACTCCTCAAGGTAATTTGCAGCTGGGTAAAACTATTTTTCCAAATCTGAAATCTCGTACTGGCGGCTATCAAAATATTGATGCTAATGGCGGTCAAATCTTGCTCAACTACCGTTCTTCAAAAGAGATAGCCGAACAGGTAAAGCTAACCCAATTTTTATCTAGTCCGGTTAACCCCAGTGCGATCAAAGACAAGATTGTTTTGATTGGTGTGGTGGCAAAAGGGGATTCTCCAGACACCTGGGCTACACCCTATGGCGCTGCTTTAGATCAGCAAATGCCAGGAGTCTTAGTACAAGCGCATATGGTCAGCCAAATCCTCAGTGCTGTCCAGGATGGGCGGCCGTTGCTGCGGGTTTGGTCACTGTGGGTTGAGGTGGTCTGGATTTGGGGCTGGTCTTTGGTAGGGGGAGTTCTGGCTTGGCAAAAGCTTTCGTTCCCTTGGTTGGCATTGGCAGTCAGTATTACCTCTAGTGTTCTGTATATAGTTTGCTTTGGTCTGTTAATTTCGGGTGCTTGGGTGCCGTTCATACCTTCGGCTTTGTCGTTGGTAGCTACGGTTGTCTTGATGTCAATTTATAATTCAAAAACAAAAGTTCGGGTGGCGAGTGGAGAATAGGGGACTTCCAAATCAAAAAAGATCCAATCGCTGTGGAAGCAGTTATTGAGCAGGGGAAGAAGAATCTGATAGTTGTATTGGACACAAAAATTTGGATAATTTAATTTTTGGAGTTCTTTAGGGAATGGGGAAAGATTTTATTGATTACATTTTTAGATAACCAGCAGATAAATCTATAAGGTTTACATACTTAAGGTAGGGTTTTTATGAAGTCAAATTCACAACCGAGAAAACTGTTTTTAGTACTAGCTTTTAGCTACACCAGTTTACTAGTTAGCGTGACTCCAGTACTGGCGAAACCAATTGGTTCTTCACTTAGCGATGCCTACGGCGGGTTAAGCCTACGCTCTGATGCTAAAACGACCCTTGCTCAAATCACAACCTTTAATCAACCCACAATTCCACCTGGCCCCCCTCCTGGAGATCGCCTTCGTGGCGGAGGTAAGCGAGCCTTTAATCCACCCTCACTTCCATCTGGCCCCCCTCCTGGCGGTCGCGTTCGTGGTGGAGCGAAGCGCGGGCCGACATGTCCACTTACTAAACCTGACCTGACTGCTTTAGTGCCCTTTACTGAGCAAGCTAACTCAGTGATTAATGTCTGGGGACAAACAACAGTAGAACGCCCAAGTTGGTTTTTCTATGTGCCATATACCAAAGATTTGCCCTATGAAGTTGAATTTGTGCTGCAAGATCAGGACTTTAACGAGATTTATCAAAAAGCGATCGCTCTACCAGATAAACCAGGAGTCATCAGCGTTTCTCTGCCTACCACTGCTCCCGCTTTAGCACTAGACAAAGAATATCGCTGGTTTTTCACCATTAACTGTGACAAGCAAAAGGATTCTCCCCCGACTTTCGTCGAAGGGGTAATAAAACGAGTCGAACTGAATCCAGCCGCTCTCAAAGAGCTACAAACGGCAGAACCTCTAAAGCGCTATGCTATCTATGCCCAAAACGGCATATGGTACGAGGCACTGACGACACTGGCTCAACTGCGCCAGAAAAATCCTAAAGATGCAGCACTGCAAGCAGAGTGGCGAAATTTATTAAGCAGCATCAGCTTAGATGATATAGCAGCAGAATCGATTCTCTTGGACAAACCTTAGAAGATGTTTGAAAAGTATTTTTGGTAACATCAAACCCTCCCAAACCTAACCCCCCTTCCCTACCAGAAAGGGGGGGTTCAAAGCCTTTCGACCTTTCGAGGAGAGTAATGGAAGCGAGGTTTTTAGTATACTTTAAGACTTTTCAAACATCCTCTTAAACTAAGGGACTTCCAAAAGAAACATCCAACTCTTCTTGTCGGATAGACTGAAAACCACGAGTTTTTCAGGAAACTCGCCAAAAGTCCCAAGAGATGAAACGTTTACAAGCTTTTATTTCTGAATAAAATACAAAAGCACATCCTTTTGGTTGGAGTAAAAAGTCAACCTTGAAAGTTATCGCAAAGTGCCAAATTCCAGATTCCAATTCTACGGCTCAAATAGACCTATTAATCGCAGCTTAATTTCCGACCCTTTTTTGTGGTGACCTGTACTTAATGACTTTGTAGTGGACGTTGGATATTGTTATCGCTTAGTTACTAGGCAGAATCAACGCATAAGGCTAACGCACCACCTCTGATTCTAGGTGCGGTACTCTCGGCAATAACACAACGCCAGTACTCTCGGCAATAACACAACGCCAGTTCGCTCAAGTCGAGCCAGCCGCTTGCGTATTTTCCCCCCGTTGTACGGACTGGCGTGGGAAACCCGCCCACACGCCTGGCTCCCCTACATATACTTAGATTTTTTCACGCAATCAAATCGGATTGCCATAATTATTAATTATTAATTATGAATTATTTTGACTAATCTTCTTTTTGCAAGATATCATCAATCGGTCGCTCCTGATTAATATCAGGACTTTCTGCTGTCCAATTATCATCTACTCCGGGAGATTCAGAAACCATTACAAACTCAGTCTCTTTCGTATGGTTATTCCCCCATTTATCCAAAACATCTTTAATCAGTACTTCTTGCAACCAAATTTTAGCAACAACAGTCAGGGGTAGCGCTAGAAATAATCCTAAAAAGCCAAAGAAAGTGACGAAAAATAGCTGGGCAATTAAGGTGACAGCGGGTAGCAATGAGACTTGATGCGCCATGACAACGGGCGTGATGAAATTACTTTCAGTTTGTTGAATAAAAAAGTAGAGAATCAAGACAGCGACGGCTTTCCAAGGATCATCCAACAGGGCAATCGCCATTGCTGGTAGTACACTCATTGTTGGGCCGAGATTGGGAATTAAGTTCAAAAATCCTGCTAAAACTCCTAAAGCAAGTGCTGCTTTTACACCCAAAATAGATAAGCCAACTACACTCATCAATCCCACTACACCCATAGCAATGAGAGCGCCTGTTACCCATCCCCCCAAAGAAATTTCGCATTTATCTAAAATCCCTTCCACTCGTTGCCGATAAAATGAGGGAAAAAGCCGCACAAAGACTTTGCGGTAAGCTAGGGGGTTGGCTAATAACATTCCTGTTAAAACCAACACTAGCAAAACCTTGAGAACAACTTCTAAGGAGCCAGATACAAAGGCAAACGAGTTTCCTAGTACCCGATTGACGAAGGGCTGTACTTGTTGGATAAGGCTGTTGATATCTGGGATGTAGGAAACCAATTGGGTAGGAATACGAGTTCTCAGGGCGTCAAGCCAACTATTAAAGCGCTCAAACCCTTGGGGAACCCGATAGGTTAGTTCTTGAAATTGCCGGGCAAAAGGTGGCACAATTAGCCAGAAAAAACCTACAATCAGTGCAAAAAAGATCGCTACTGAAAAGAGGACGGCAAATCCACGTCTTATGCCTAAGCGTTGGAAGCGTTTTGCTAGCCGATTTAAGGTAGTGGCTAAGACAACTGCGGCAAACATTAGCAAAAGCACTTCTCGAATTTGCCACAGAATGTATAAAGAAAGAACTATGGCGATTAAGCCGATCCATTGACCGAGTTTCACAGGCTGACTTCCAACGGTTGGCGAGATGCAATTTTGTTGTAATTCAGTTAGGTTAGCCGATTTTAGGAAGTTGTGCGTAAATGATTTGAGTTAATTCTGTTTCTGTGCTTGGAATCGCCACAGTAGCGCGATCGCCATAATCACAATCGGCAACAATACTATTATCAACGCGTTGGTTGCTGTCGCCGGAATTGATAGACTTGGCGCTGCATACTTAATTAATAGCGATAACAAAGCCGAGAGTAAAAGCAGTTTCAGAACAAATCCTAGTTGATTTTCCATAAAAGCACGGCAATACAAATTTTTGGAGTATGCACGAGTTGGGGCTATACCGCCCAGTTTCTACAATAAACCTACAGATATAATCCTTTCCAACTTTCTCTAGGAAATGCGTTCTTTTTCACGTCAAACTCAACCAGCCAAAAACTTGTTCTACAGTCAGTTCCAACTCAATACCCTCCAGGATGGGTAATTTATCAGCAGCTTCGTATAATTCCACTCGCACTCCCGGAAAAATCCCCAGCACACTTTCGTCTTCTGGGTTGATTAACCAGCCTAATTCAGTACCATTGCGCGAACAATGCAATAATTTACTCAATACTTTTGTGAACTTTTGGTCTGGGGAAAGAATCTCAATTGCCCAGTCAGGATGAATTTCAAAGCGATTAACAATTCTGCCAGATGGAGTTTTAGGAATTCTATCCCAGCGAAACATAGAGACATCAGGGACGATAGAAGCACCGCCGAAGGTACAACGTAGTTCGGGCAAAGCCAAAGCAATTTTTTGCCTTTCGGTTATCTGATTGATGACATGACAAGATTCTCCCCGCAGTAGGCTATGTTCACCTTGGGGCATTGGTTTTTGAATGATTTCCCCGTTGATAAAATCTGATGCTGGCTCAGTTTCTGGCAGTTTGAGGAACTCGTCTAAAGTTAATTGGGGTTGAGTTGCGATCGCCATAAGTGAGTGAAATAGAGGGGATGGTTTTATTATGCGCGTTAGCGATGATCGCCTATACGGTCAGCCCAATTGCGCCAGATGTTGAGGCGCTGAACTTGAACGGATACATCAACCCTCAACCTGTCGCAGTTTCTCCAATTCTTCTGGTGTCAGGGGATTATTTCCTGACTTTAATGCTTCTATCCAGCGTAGCCGTCGCTGCTTCACATCATTTGAGTAATTAAGTGCGCCACTGTCTACAACAGCCTGAAAGTCTTCTAATGCCCCTACCAAGTCGCCTGTCAAAACTCTAGCCAGTCCTCGACTGTCTTGGGAGGCTTTATTATCAGGGTCTAAGGTAACAGCTTTTTCACAGATTTTGAAAACACCTTGAGCATAACCGTGTAAACAGCCAACCCAGCAAATACTATTCCAAAATTCAGCAGAGTTTCTTAAACTCTGGTCAAGTATTTGGGCTTGTTTGAAAGCTTCCTGTGCTTCTTTAATTTTGCCTTCTCTCACCCAACTGAAGCCCTGGCTCAAGGAAACCGCAGCCGCAAAAGCTTTGTCTTGCGACAACTCTGGAGATACACCAACTGCTTCATGTAGCCCCTTAGCATTAAACCATTTTGTGTCACTGTTCCATACAACTGCTTCAAGGTTGGCACGACTGAAGTTGGCATTGCTGAGGTTGGCATTGTTGAGGTTAGCATCGCTGAGGTTAGCAGCGCTGAGGTCGGCATCACTGAGGTCTGCGTCGCTAAGATCCGCTTCGTTGAGGATTGCGTTGCTGAGATTTGCCCCCTTGAGGTTTGATCCCTTGAGGTTTGTCTGAGCTAAGTACGTATAAATAAGGTTAGCGTTAGTGAGGTTTATGCCGCTGAGATTAGCATACTCTCCGAAACTTGCATCAAGAAGATCTGCATAACTAAGGTCTGCATAACTAAGGTCTACCATACCAAAGTCGGCAAGATAGAGATATGCACCACTAAGGTCTGCACCATTAAGGTCTGCACCACTAAAGTCTATCTGCCTAAGATCAGCATCACTAAGATTGACCTTAGAAAGAAATTGTCCTACTTTAAATGGAAATTCTGCAACTGTTATGCAATTACTATAGTTAATAATGCGAAGCAACCTGTTTCTATCAAAACCTTCTTGATTCTTTTGACCACAAGGATAAAAAACTATTTTGTTTTTCAGTTCATCTCGCTGTTGAGCATAGCGATGCAACTCTAACAGCAAAATCATCACATTCAGCCCTGTACAAACATCCACCTGTCGTAATCCCAACTGATTTTCTCGCTCTGGTAACTGCTCCCGTAATTGTTTTTTCTTTATCAGAGGCAGGTTTGCATCTTCTGCATCAATAAATTCCCCATCGCACCAACGAAAGTAGAAATCCTCTAATCTTCGGAAAAGTTGACACAAGCGTTCTACATCGTGAAATTCTGAACTCTCAGCCAACAACCCCATCAAATATTCGATAATCTCAGGCGTTAAATTTCCATACCCGAATAAATCGTAAATTTGCTTATCCATTACCTCCGTGGTAATAAAGTCACGCTTGTTTACCTTCGTTATCCAATCCACAAAGCTTTTGAGTAACCGTTCTGCGAATAAAAATTCGCTAAAACTCTTGTGAACAAACTCTACTGAACCGCCTTTATCACCAGAGGCTGGTTTAATATAAAATGCCGTCAACAGATTATTGAGTAGCTTATCTTGTTGATTTTTTTCCGAGGTATTCTCCTGTCTGGCATCCTGAATTAACTTTGCAGCTGGGTTGTTGCTGTCTTTGAGCCGTGCTTCTAACATCGTCACTCTGGCAGATTCATTCCCAGACTGCACCACACACAAAGCGGCTTCCGTGAGAAACTGCCGTAAATCCTCACTTTCTAATCCAGTCAAGCGGGAGTTATCATTCTGATTTTCACTGTTACGCTGTTTTTCTAGTACCCACTTCACCGATTCGTCATAAATGCGGATTTTTGCCTTAATAGCGTCTGTGCCTGCAAACATTTGGACATTGAGACGGTTCTCTCGGTGCATCCGTGCCAGTAAATAAAGCAGTAAGGGTTCTCGTGCTAGTTTATTTTTGACTTCATCAGGGCAGGCCTGCAAAAATTTTTCAAACTCACTCTTGTTAACTTGAGCCGCAATTGCCCATTTTTCCAGCCATTTTTGCTGAAGTGAATCATCCATTGGCTGAAGTTCAACGCGCTTCAAGCTTTTGGTTTGTGAAAGTAGCCGCTCAATTCCTTGCAGTGCTAGGGGACGACCAGTAATCAAAAACTGATGATGGCAAAGGCGATCTTTTTGAAACTGCTCCACCTGTTCCAGAAATTCCTTCAAGCCGCCACTGGCTCGTCCTTCTAGTAATAACTCGTCAAACCCATCTAGTAAAAACAAAAACCGAGTATTTTTATCTGTCAGCCAGCCTGAATCACTGGTGACAAAATCAACGTGTTGTAAATAATCTTCAATATTCAGATTTTTCTCTAGCTTTTCTTTTCCTCCGGCGCTATACCACTTCCAAAGTTTGTCCGCTTTCTCTCCAACTTCTACCAATGCGTCTTGCATATTTTCATCAGTGTGACGCGCCACCCTTTCAGTGAAGGTTTTTGCTTCTGCCTCGGATAATCCGGCTTCTTGCAAGCGTTGCTGTAAAATCTGATTAAATGATTCTGCTAGTTGAGATTCGTGAAAATAGAGAATAGCTTTTTTCACTTCCCGCTCATCAAATTCTTGCTCACCTAATTTATGAATCTGAAAAGCTAAAGTCTCAGAAGCTTCACGGTTTTGATCAATTTTCTGAAGTAATTCCGAATCTTGTTTGAGAATATCCTGAAAGCTATCTATGTAGGCAGCCTGACTAACTAGTAGCACACAGTTTTCTAAACTTGGCTCTTTGTTAGTTGCATCAATAATGAACTTGAGGATGGTAATGGCGATGGGTGCAAAGGGAATTACTTCTTTGGTAATTTGACCGAGAGGAGAATTAAATACATCTAATAGCGATGAAATTTGTTCTACATAAGGTTTGAAGTTTTGAACATTGGGTTTTTGCTCCTTGATTGCTTTTGCCAAATCAAGCACGGCTTTCGCTGCTTCGGCTCCAGTCTTTGTTACCTCTACGCTTTGTCCCCAGTTCAAATCCTGAATGTTTCGCAAAAACTTCCAGAGTTTCGTCATTGCCATAGACTATTCTCCAACAGCATCAATTTGGTAAAAATGCACCTGTTTAGCGCTTCTTGTTTGTATGCAATAAATTTTGACCTCTCTCCAAACCTCTCTCCTAAAAGGAGAGAGGCTTTGAGGTTTATTTCCGTTCCCTTGTAGGGAAGGGGTTGGGGGTTAGGTCTATATTAAACTTAACTAAGAACCGCTATATTACTTAACTTATAGTCAACCAGCTAAAAACTTGTTTAACTGTCAGTTTTAACTTGGTATCTGTGAATGTAGGCAACTGATAAGCTATTGTATATAATTTCACTCGCTGCTTGGAAACGCTGTTAGCAGAGTTTTAAGTTTCACACAGAGGCGCAGAGACGCAGAGAGTTTTTAAATTTTGTTGTTCACGAGTATTAAAGACTCATTAATGGAGTTCAAAGACTCTTTAACGGAGTTCAAAGGCTCATTAATGGAGTTCAAAGGCTCATTAATGGAGTTCAAAGACTCATTAATGGAGTTCAAAGACTCATTAATGGAGTTCAAAGACTCATTAATGGAGTTCAAAGACTCATTAATGG
>NZ_JBALGC010000044.1:0-25402 GCF_036916575.1 Nostoc sp. | reverse complement strand
CCACGGTGCTGTAAATGTAACCATTTGCAAGGTCAACAGCATTTTTTGCACCCACTGTCACATTCCCTGCATTTCCCTGTCCAAAAGTTGAGGCAACAAGTTGAGCGCCATCAGTGAGTGACAGTCTTGTTGCATTGATGTCGATATTACCAGCCTTACCTACACCTCCCGCTTCCACGGTGCTGTAAATGTAACCATTTGCAAGGTCAACAGCATTTTTTGCACCCACTGTCACATTCCCTGCATTTCCCTGTCCAAAAGTTGAGGCAGAAAGTGCAGCGACATCACTTAGAGAGAAGTCACCAGCATCGATAGTAATATTACCGCCATTGCCTTTTGAATCTTCACGCACAAAATTGCGAATCTTACTCCCGGAGTCTTTGATTTCCCCCGTAGCATTAAGCGTAATATCCCCCGCAGTAGCCTTTGGTTTCCCCAAACCTTCAGCAATACCAGCATTCAGCAGACTTGCTCCCAAAATATCTATGTTGCGGGCATTAATCGCAATATCACCGCCACCAGCCCCTTGCACAAACACACCCGCTTGATTGGTAAGCGATACCTCAGCACGAGTCACATTAAGAGGAAATTTCAAGCTGAGATTATCCCCATTAAAAAGAAGATTGACATTTCCAGGTGCTGCTAACCCCCCTAATTCAACTCTCCCGCCATAAGCATTTAACTCGCCGCCATCGATGATGACATTACCACCCACTAGGAGCAAACTTTTACCATCTCCTACTCGTAAACCAGATACATTAAAACCTGCTGGATCTATTCCTGCTGGTGCAATTGACCTGTTTTCAATTCTGCCAGCTTGAAGTTGATTGAATAGCAAAGCGGAAGGATTAACTGTTAGTAATGCAGAAGGAGTCTGAGGATTAGTTGCACTAAATTCCAACCCATTGCCAAACACAAAAGAATTCGCCGTACTCGCTACAAACGAACCCGCCACATCAAGGCGTGCATTGTTCCCAAATAAAATGCCATTGGGATTGATAAAAAACAAATTTGCACCACCATCTACGCCCAGTGTGCCGAGAATATTCGAGATATTACTTCCCGTCACCCGTGTGAGAATATTTTTAATTCCCGTGGGATTGGCAAAATAAACACGCTGCAACTCTCCCACATTGAATTCCTGGAAACTATGGAACAGGTTAGCACCGCGAATTGCTCCACCATCAATGCGGTCAGCCGGAAGTCCTTTAATATTGACATTAGGAATGATTCTTGAAGAGTTATTACCCAATGTTCCATCAGGGGTAATCTGGGCTAAGGCGTGATTTTCACAACAAAATATCACATGAGCAAGCACTCCAATAATGCTCAAAACTCCTAATAAATCTGAGTGCCAATTCCGATCTCCACAGATTGCCATATCATAACCAGCCTCGCCTGCTCATTTCATACCTGTCAAAAGAAGCAGGGGAGCAGGGAGCAGGGAGCAAGGGGGAAGACAGAGACGGAGCTTGTACTCCGCCCCAGTTCAAGCCCCCTGGAAGAGTGGGGCTTCTCTCCGAGACGCTTTGCGAACGTACCTATACTCCGCTTTACTTTGCGCTCCTCTTAAGGGCTTGCTCCCCCTGCTCCCTGCCCCCTTCCCCTCTGCTTCTTCGGTGAATATGCAATCAATTTATTGATAAATTTTTCTACAATTAATTTCAGCAGATATTTGAACTAGATGAGAGTAAAGTTTTTAAAACTTAAAATTAGGTAATAGACATAGGAGTGAATAGGACTTACGCAAAAACCTCTCAAACTCTCATTTCTCCATGACCTCTGTGTCGCGCCAGTTGCTACCTTACGGGAACGCTAAGAGCGAACAAGTCGGGGAACCCGCCCAACGCACTGGCTTCTCTGTGGTTCGTTTTCCGTTACCTGTGCGTAAGTCCTAGTGATATTACCAGGACAAAAACTGAGTTATACCCTGAACTGTACAGCACTAGGATAGACAAAATTAGGGTTACTTGACACCCGCATTATTCAGTATAAATTAGTTTATTTATTACAAAAATTTTGAATGGTTGTATGTAAGTTATCGGAGTTTGCCCGAATTCAATAAACAATTGTCCGAATTCAATAAACGACTGCCCGAATTCAATAAACAATTGTCCGAATTCAATAAACGACTGCCCGAATTCAATAAACGACCGCCCGAATTCAATAAACGACTGCCCGAATTCAATAAACGACTGCCCGAATTCAATAAACGACTGTCCGAATTCAATAAACGACTGTCCGAATTCAATATAGGAATTTAGCAAACTTGCTTTTATTAACACAAAAGCGATGGCTTTGCCAACGCCTGCCGTAGGATGCCCGTACCCCTGCGGGGAAGCAAGCTACGCGGAGCGTCTCGTAGAGAAGGGCTGTAGGGCGAACGCAAGAATTGAACTGATCAAAGCGTAGACCTGCATCGGTCAAAAGTAACGCCATAAATAAATTTAGGGGCTTGTAACAAGGATCAAAGGCGGAGCAGCTCCGGCTTTGCGCCGTATTTTGAGCTAGCGCGTCTCGAAATACATTTTTTTCTTTTTCCATAAATGAATTTAGCGCAAAGTCTCCAGCGGCGGTTCCCGCCGTAGATGCCCGAAGGGCGGCTTGTGAACCACATCTGTCGTAAGGGCACAGCAATGCTGTGCCCCTACCGTGTAGTCTATTTACCTGAAAATAGCTGTAAAGTTAGATAATGCTTCTCAAAATAAAAAGTTAAAAATCACTAATCAACCTCGCCTTACGGAGAAAGAATTGCAGCACAGTTTCCTCACGAGAAATAATATCAACCCTACCTTCCATACCCAATTGAATATGACACTGATTTTTCCCTTTACCTAAAACCAGAGTTTCCGGTTCAATAGTCACTTCATAAAAAGCACCAGGCGCAGTAGCTTTTGGACTAGTAGTCCCATTCATCGATGCATTTGTGCCATTATTTTGAGGAGCCATCGCATCTGGAGAAATCGTCTGCACTTGACCATTGAGAGTACCATAATCTGGGTAGGGACAAGCGCTGACCCGCATTTGGACTTTTTGACCAATTTTTAACTTACTTTGCTCTTCAGATCCTACTGCTGCTTTCAAAATTTGAGGTGCATCAGTGGGGACAATTTGCAATACTTCCTCGCCAGCCCGCACAGTTTGACCTGGGTTTCGCAGATTGAGTTGGGAGATGATACCATCGGCGGTAGCTGCGATCGCAGTTTGAGCTAAATCTATTTTGGCTTGTTTGAGTTCGCTAGTATCACGCTCTAGCTGTTTTTCAATTTCAATCCGTTGATTAACTAAGGCTTGGCGTTCCTTTTCTATTGTTGCTTTGTTGCTTTCCCCTCCGGCTTTTTCTTGAGCGATTCGCTCAGTAGCAACAGTTACTTCTGTATTACTTGGATTTACGGCAACTTGGGCGCGTTGTCTTCTGGCAATGACAGCAGATACTGCTTGTTGTAACCGTTCAATTGTTTCTTTTTGCGCCTCCACTGCTGCTGCTTGCGCCTTTACTGCTTGCTCTTGCTGTTTGGCAGCTAATTGTGCTTCTTCAAATTGATCCTGGGATAGCGCCCCTTGATTAGCTACACTCTCATATCGCTTCTGTTTTGACTGGGCTACACCCAAGGCAGCTTCAGCAGCATGGAGATTTGCTTGTGTTGTTTTTAACTGTGCTTTCCCTGCTTGCAATTCTTTCTCGGCTATTTTGACGTTGGCATCAGCTTCTTGGAGTTCGGAAACAGTGGTAAGATTTTTATCTTGATATTCCCGACGACGACCGCTCAATTCGGCTTGGGCGCCAGTAATAATCCGGTTAAGGCGGTCAGTTTCGGCTCTAATTTGGCTGTTGAGGGAACTAATCTGGGCATTAATTTGCACTAGTTGTAACTTAGATTGTTGAATACTAGTTTGCAATTGGCTCTTTTTGGTTTGCAGACGGGAGTCATCGATAGTTGCGATCGCATCTCCTTTTTTGATAAGTTGATTTTCTTTGACATAAATGTGCATAACCTGACCTTCAGTCGCCGCTTGCACAATTCGCAATTCACCCGCCGGACGCACAACCGCCTGTCCTTGGACTGTAACTTTATACTTACAAATTGCCGCAAGTGGCACAGCTAATCCGAGAACGCAGAGAATAAACATTCCGCCCCATGTTGTCCAACGAGTAATTGGTGGGAGAAATTCGTTTGTTTGAATTGGGGGGAGAAAATTTGTGTTGCTAACCATGATGTCTTACAAATTACAAATTATTTTAATTAATGGTGGCAGTCTTGCCGTTATGATGAGCCGGGGAAGATATCAGCGCCAACCCATTATGAGAGGGAAAAATATCATCTAAGAAATCTAAATGTTCGCCAGGTAAAGAGCGCAATTCTTCTGGTGTACCTTGGATTTTTAAGCGTCCTTGTTCTAAAAATACAATTAAATCTGCTCTCTGTATCACCTTGGGACGGTGACTAATTAAAATAGTCGTTTGATTGTGACGATAGGATAAAAGTCTATCTAGTACTTGTCTTTCGCTTACTGGGTCGAGTGCGCCTGTGGATTCATCTAAAATTAAGATTGGTGGCTGGGTAACTATGGCTCTAGCTATAGCTAATCTTTGGCGTTGTCCACCAGAAAGATTTGCCCCAAATTCTCCTAAAACAGTTTGATATTTATCAGGTAGTTTGCTAATAAATTCATCTGCACCTGCAATTTGACAAGCTCTGACAATTTCTTCAAAACTAATATGGGGATAGCTAAACTGGAAGTTATCAATAATCGAACGACTCCAAAAGTGGGGTTCTTGAGGAACTAATACCACTTGTTGACGCAAACATTCTAAGGATAGGTCTTGTTGATTATAAAAACCATAACGAATATTGCCAGACTCAACTTTATATAAGCCAGTCAGCAATTTTGCCAAGGTACTTTTACCACAGCCAGATTTGCCAATTAAAGCAATAACTTTACCGCCAGGAATAGTTAAGGAAAAATCTTGTAGGAGGTCAACTCTACCTGCATGATGAAAGTTAAGTTCAGTGCAAGTAATATCTGCATTTCCAGGAATTTGTGCCCAAGGCTTTTTAAAATCATTTTCGGATTCTGGGGTAGCGTCAATCACTTCTGTCATCCGTTGCAGGACTATCTGGGCTGTGATAAACTGCTCTACTAAGCCGATGGCAGCACCTAAGAAGCCAAGAAAGTTGCCACTCATGCCGTTATATGCCATTAATTGACCGATTGTTAAGGTGTGATTAATGACTAAATAGCTACCCATCCAAAGGATGCCAATACTAATGAAAGTAGATAGAATACCAGTAACTGTACTGCTATAAAGTCCCAATTTCATCACACTCCAGCCTAAATTAGCAAGGCGACCATAATTTCCTTGGTATTCTGACCAAGCTTGGGGAGTGGCTTGGGTAGTTTTTAATACTTGGATGCCGCGAAATGTTTCTACCAAAAAACCTTGGTTTTCTGTACCTGAAACAATTAAATTTCGGGTTTTCTGGCGCATCACGGGTAAGAAAAGCAGGTTAACACCCGTGACAATCATAAATGCAACTATAGAAGCTAGAGTTAGTTCCCAACTGTAAAAGAGCATAAAACCCAAAGAAATTACAGCAATAAAGAATTGACTGGGTAATCCCAGGACAATTTGGGAAACTAAGTTATTGATGGCTTTGACATCGGCAATGCGGCTGACAACTTCTCCACTGCGTCGTCCTTCAAAGTAGGAAAGGGGTAAATGTAAGAGTTTGCGTCCGTATTCTAGAATTAGTCCTAATTGCAATTTTTGACCGAAGTGACCGATGAGGTGAGATTGGACTAAACTAATGGCGCTTCTAATTAAGTTCATGGCGATAACGCCAATGGCGACGGTGGTTAATAGTTGGGTATCACCTCGTACTAAGACATCATCGGTGAGCAATTGCATCATAAAGGGAGATGTCAAAGAAAGCAGTCCAATGGCGATGTTAATGGCGATCGCTTGAGCGAGAATACAGCGATAGGGCCAAACCCGTTGCAGATATCTTCCCAGACCGTCAATTTTATCTGACTCTTGTTGATAAAAACGACTGTCGTCTGGAGTTAGCAGTAACATGACGCCATTACCCCAACCCGCCATTAACTCTTGACGGGTAAGATGACGAATACCAACACCAGGGTCGGCAATGACGTATTTTTTGGCTTTTTGTCCGTATAATACTACCCAATGGTAGCCTTTCCAGTGGATAATTGCTGGTAGGGGAGCTTGATCTAATTGGTCGATTACTTGGGGACTGGCTTTAACTTGGCGGGCGTTGAATCCCAGTACTTCTGCACCCCGCTTCAATCCCAGCAAGGATGTTCCTCTAGAACCTGTGCCTACGGCTTCTCGAACGCGGTTGAGGGTAAATGTGCGTCCGTGGTGTTTGGCAATGGTTGCAAGACTTGCAGCACCGCAGTCTTCTTCACTGTGTTGGAGGACTATTTGGTATTTCATCTTCTGGTGTGATGATTGGCGAGAAAATACAATCGAGTCTTGTGACCCGATTGTACTAAGTGTTTATTTTTTCCATTCAAACCTTTGACTGTTTGGGGTATAGTCAAAAGTAGTTGGTAAGAGTGATCGCTTGGCAGTCCCTCAAGACGCACCGATTGCGATCGCTCAAAGATGTCCACCCCACTCTTTACTATTAAGTCTGACGACTAACAACAGAAGAATTAGAAGTAGAAGCATCAGTGAGAGGTTAAGATAATTGCACATTTGTCAAGAGGGTGCAGGAAAAGGCGATAAATCCAGTTTGGAGACTGGCTTTCGGAGATATTTAACCACACCTAAGTCTTGATTCTCTGTGACAGCGAAGTACTTAAAGTGAGCCAGACACTAAATCCGGTCATTCTCTCTTCTTTAATTGGTCGTATAGGAGGTCAGAGAGTGTCATTGCTGTAAACTGAAACTTCCCTTATTATTCGGTTCTGAATCGGTGAACCAACTGCCGTTAACGCTTGTAGCGGTTGTAAGTCCGTTGAAAGTTTGTACGTAATTAACACCATTACCTACATAACGTCGCATGGTAAATTTATTGCCTGACAAGTAACCAACAACCAAATCTGAGAAACCTGCACTTGGAAACGTTATTGTACCTTTAAAGCAAGTTCCCTCACTACAGTTATAAGTATTTTGGATATTCAGTGTTCCATAGTATACTGTACCTTGTATATTATTTTGATATCCTGAATATTGACCTATACCAATAGCTAGCGCTTGATTAGTGGAAGTTAGTATTGCTACTCCTGCCATAACAGTAGGAATGTAAAAATTACGAAAATCCATGATTATTTCTCCTTTTGATTTGGTTTTTTTAGGTTTCAAGCTTTCACTTACTGAATTGCTTGGTTTTTAGTTTTTTATTACTGCTGCAATTTTTTGTTTTCACGCTGCCTGCCATAATTTTTTCATAGAATAAATCATGGCAGACTAGTATTTTAAAAAATATTTGCAACTAAGAAGCGTTGCATTAGATAAGACTTAGTATCCCAGTGGGATCTAAGACAAAAGCATAATTTCCAGGAGCTTTGACGGTAGTTTTATTTAGTTGAATACCAGCTTTGCTCAAATCTCCATCAAACCTAACATCAGCTGTTGATGCTAGGTCTGTAAAGTCTAGTGAATTACCGGGTTTAAGTAGAATATTTTGCGAAATTGTACTACCAAAGTTTAAATCAAAATAGAGCAAAGAAGAAGTTCCATTGTATATGTCAAGTTGATTTGGCGGTAGTAAGGGCGGTAAGGTCGGATTGGGCACGAGATCTGCGGTGGCTCCACCGCTAATAACTTGAGAGGTTTCATTGTCTAACTCTTTGATTAAACCTAGAGCTTCTAAATCTGTTTTATTGTCTGAACTAAATTGCGAGTGTTGAGAATTCATACGTAATACTCCAATTAAATGCAATATCCAATGCTAGGGATTGATTCATCCCATATTGTTAAGTACGATGCATTTTCTGATTTATGCACTAAGATCGGAAAAATTTTGAAAAACCTCTAAAATCCTTACACAGCAAGGAATTAGCTTTTGGCTCTATAGTTGTATAATTGAAATCAGCTATGTTTCAAACAACGGCAAGTATTCCATGCAACCCCGACAGGGCATTGTTGAAATCTTTTCTACATTTGTGCAATTTGATGTAGAC
Organism: Nostoc sp.; assembly: GCF_036916575.1. Taxonomy (GTDB): domain Bacteria; phylum Cyanobacteriota; class Cyanobacteriia; order Cyanobacteriales; family Nostocaceae; genus Nostoc. The sequence continues at coordinate 17,248 of NZ_JBALGC010000044.1, read as the reverse complement.
CAATTTAGTGGTTGGGCAACAGATGCCAAACTGCGACGCAGTATGAAAGTTTGCCTAGAGGGGTCGTCAACTGAGAAATTAGATACCTTTTGGGCACTTTACTGGTATAAAGTTTGGCAGACACAATCTAGTGCTGTGGCACTGGCACATATTTCTGCTTATTTACAAGAGGTGTGCTATTGGACAGCCAGAAAATTCGCCCTCAACTTTCCCACGCAGTCATCTGTAGCAGACTGTTTTCAGATGGCGATCGCTCATATTAACAAAATACTCAAAACTTTCAACCCTGAATACAGTTCGCATTTAAAATCCTATGCACAATTAGCTTTTGAATCGATTATCAAAGATGCAGTGCGTTTACAGCGGGAAGCAGACATTTGCTCAGACTGGGCATTATTGCACAAACTCAGCCGCAAACGATTAGTGCAGTCATTACAAAATGTCGGATTTAACGCCGAAAGCATCGAGAGTTATGTTTTAGCCTGGGAATGCTTTAAGGAAATCTACACAGGTGACAATAGAAAAGTTCGTCAGCTGACCAAACCAGATGCTCGGACTTGGGAAGCTATCAGTCATCTTTATAATGCAGAACGTTTGGGCCGATTGAGTTCGCCCACTGCCACAGTCAATCAGCAAACTATAGAAACCTGGGTATTATCTGCTGCTAAAGCTGCCCGTACTTTCCTTTATCCTAAGTTTGTTTCCGCAGACGCTCCTCTCAAAGAAGATGAGGGTAATTTATTAGATATATTGCCTGTAGATTTGCAAACATCTTTACTAACGGAAATTATTGAGCAGGAAGAAACTGCGAATAAACAAAATCAGCAAACTCAGTTAAACCAAGTTTTGTGCCAAGCGATCGCTGCACTCGATGCTGAGTCTCAAAAAGTACTACAAGCTTACTACGTTCAACAACTGACTCAACAAGAAATTGCTGCACAATTAGAAATTAAGCAATATGCTGTTTCGCGTCGCCTTAGCAGCATTAAAAAGTCATTGCTCCTGACTCTCACGCAATGGAGTCAAAACACCTTGCATATTTCCCCTAAATCCAACGTAGTAGATGCTATAAACACAAGTTTAGAGGAATGGCTCAAAGTCCAATATAGCCATACCCAGATGCAATGAGGAGACAAAAGAGAATTTTCTCTCTTGTCTGCCTTAACTTTTTATATGGAGCCATTCTCGAATTATGTTGAACGCACCTCCCCCATTCACCATTGACTCACAGGAGTTATACTTGGAAATTCCCCAATCTCCAGAGGCGCAAGAACAACCATACTCAACAGCTGGTGCTTGTCAACGTGGGTGGATAAATCAAATTTGCTTGCAAGCTTTTTTGCCTTGGTTTAAAGAGGAAATTGCCCCCACCGCCAGGGTTTATCCTAACAATGCGGCATTGCCGAGTTTTTGGGAAGTACTTAATGGTACAGCGATTACTTTTGATCGCGATCGCCTTGTATTAATTCCCACCCTGGCGATGGATGACGATGAGTTACGCGTACCGCAAGAATGGGTAGATATTCCAGAGTGGGTTGCTGACTATTACATAGCAGTACAAGTTAATCCCGATGATGGCTGGATAAAGATTTTTGGCTATACAACCCATCAAATTCTAAAAACAACAGGGGTTTATGATGCTGGCGATCGTACTTACAGCTTAGAAAGTGAAGATTTAATTCCAGATATTAATGTGCTGTGGGTTACACACCAACTCGAGCGGTCAGAAGCCTTACGTGCCGAGATTGCACCTTTAGATTCTATTACCAAAATCCAGGCAGAAAACCTTTTAGAAAGATTGGGTCATCCCGATGTGAAATTCCCGCGTTTGGCAGTTCCATTTTCAATGTGGGGCGCACTCTTGGCACATAGCGGTTGGCGAAAAAAATTGTATGAACTGCGTCAGGGTTTACTCATGCAGTGGTCAATTCCGCAATACTTGCAGACAGGAGTAGCCTATTTAGCTCAACAGTGGGGATGGGAAAAAACAGAATTCGTTGTGGTGCCTACGGGAATGCGGAGTGCAGAACCAGTTATAGGCTTGTCTCGGCAAATAATAGTTGCACAAAATACATATGAGTTACGTATTTTTCCAAAAGCTGCCTCTGAGAATCGTGTTTGGCGCTTTGAATTGCGAAGTACAACTCCTGGTGGTCAAATTCCTGCTGGGTTTAAGCTGCGACTACTAACGGAAGACTTACAAGCTTTTGAGAATAATGAAGATACGGCAACAACTTCTGTAGATATGTTGTATTTAGAAGTAATTTTGGAACTAGGAGAAGGATTGATTTGGGAAATAGAACCCGCACCTGAAGACTATGACCGAGAGATTTTGCGGTTTTAAATCTTAAGTTGTTCCACATTTAGTTGGCAATAGCAGCGTTACCTTTGTTTTTAATTTTTCTGCCCTATTTAATTATTAACTCTTCCTAGTTGAACAACCTATTTAATAAGTTTTTTAGCTCATCTACTGATTTATAGCAATTTCTCCGTTTCTGTGAGGCACGCACACCGGAATCACTTGACTTCGCAATGGCTCTTGCTGTCAATTACATTACTGAAGATGATGCCTTCGGTTGGTTCAACCACTGTGGTCTATTTACCTGAAAATTGCTGTAAATTAATGCGTACCCATTTCTTCAAAGAGGGATAAATAACGACGTGCTTGTAACTCGATCGCAAATTCTTGTTCGGCTTTCTCACGAGCGCGATCGCAAAGTTTTTGATGCCGCTCTTTATTCGCTATTACCCAGATAATCCCATTTGCTAAGTCATCACAACTAAAACATTGCGCCCGATATCCATTTTTTTGATGTTCAACTAAATCTTTGAGTCCCGTTGAATCAAATGAAACCACAGGTGTAGCACAGGATAGGGATTCACAAGCAGTCAGTCCAAAAACTTCTTCAGTTGATGGCACAATCATCACATCCGCAGATGAATAGAGAAGCGCTAGTTTATTCTCATCATCAACTTTGCCTAAGTAATGTACCTTAAAACCTAAATCAACTGAATCTTCAGGTTGAGATGAACCAAAAACAATCAGTTCAATTTTATCTTTCCACTCAGACTGGCTCAATTTTTGCAACGCTGATTGCAATAGATGAAATCCTTTTCTGGGATTGCTAGTTGCGTTGATTGCTCCGAATAGAATTAGTTGCTTATTTTGTGGTAGGTTCAGTAAGTTTCTGGCTATTTGACGCTCAGTTGGTTTATAGATGCTAAGATTTAACCCGTGAGGAATAACTCTGATGTCACTATTTGAAAATAGTGAACTGGATTTAGCACATTCAGCAAGCCAATTACTAGGACTGACAATAGTAAGCTTGAGATTTTGCCAGGCTTTAGTTTTACGCTGCCAAACCCAGCGAGATAAATCCCAACTATGGTTGCTACCGAGTTGAGGGCAATTTCCACAAGATTTTGTATAGCGATCGCACCCTAGAGAATAGCAGCATCCACCTGTGAATGCCCACGTATCATGAAATGTCCAAACAATAGGCTTATTGAATTTTGCCAGTGCTTCAATTGGGATAAATCCGTCACATATCCAATGCAGGTTAATGATATCTGGCTCAAGTCCAGCAATTTGCGATGCAACTGTATTAGGAAGCCATTGCAGCCGGAAAAATGTAGGCTTACGTTGCCTATTTCTATAAAGTTTTAGTGGTAAATCATTTAGAATCGGACGAGCTTTCCATATTATTTGAGCTACCTTATTGGGAAAACTGACCACAGTAGAGTCAGCTATTCTTTTATCTTGAATTAGCATCTGAGAATCAATTTCTAATCTCAGTAGTTCCTGATGTAGCCGATAAGCAGCACGAGCAGCTCCTGCTCCTCCCTTGGGATCGTAAGTGTTAACCAATAGAGGCTTAATCATTGTTAGTTTAACTGTTTATTCATTAACAGAAGTTTGCTATTGCCAGATTGTAGCGTAATAGTGTAGTGTATTGAAGTAATTTTACACCACATTTCACAGTCATCTTAAAAGTAATCTTGTGGAATGCTACTTGATATCAATACATCTATAATTTGAACAAATGCACGATAACACCAGCCCATCAATAGGCTTTGTTTTATTAACACACGCAAAACCTTTACAAATTTACAGACTGATAAATACGTTAAATAGGATGTTCAATCACCCTATAATTGCGTGTCATCATGATTTTTCAAAATGCGATTTATCTGTAGATACTTTACCAAAAAATGTTTTACTAGTACGCCCCTACATACAGACAAAGTGGGCAGATTTTTCTGTTGAAGAGGCTACAATACAGGCAATTAAACTAATGTACGAGATACCAGATGCACCGGATTGGTTTGTATACCTTAGTGCAGCAGACTATCCTATTAAAACCGCAAAGCAAATATTGGATGAGCTAGCCTCAAGTCCATACGATGCTTATGTTGAGCATGAGCAGATCACATATGAGATTTATAAACATAATATAATACAAGGTATGTTGTGGCTAAAAAATTCTTATGAACGATACTGTACGAAGTCATTTTCTTTTCATTACTTAAGTAAATACTTTGCTCAACTGAATATAGAAATACGCTTAGAACATCCTTTATTAACGAAACCTTTTCTTCCTTTTTCAAATAAACTTGCTTGTTTCAGTGGAAGTCAATGGTTTTGTGCCAATCGCAAAGCTGCTGAGTACATTATCAATTTCCACGGACAAAAAAATGCCGTCAGCTTACATTACAGTAAGCTCAAGTATCCAGAAGAGGCGTATATTCAAACTATACTTGGTAATGCACCTCACCTGAAACTAAAAAATGACTGTCGGCGATATGTTGATTGGTCAACTGGAGGCCCTCATCCAAAAATATTGGTAATGGAAGATTTGCCTAACTTGGTTGCATCATCTGCTCATTTTGCTCGGAAATTTGACATCGATATAGATAGCAATATTCTTGATGAACTTGATAGGATTACATCTTATACCAATTCTGTATGAAGATGCGATAAACCATATTTAAGTACAAGAAAGAAAAACGAACCGCAAAGGACGCAAAGGACACAAAGAAAGAAAGAAGTTGAAAGGGTTTAGCGCAGCCTCACAAAGAAATGGTATTAGTAGGCACTTAACATTTTGATAAACTTAGCTAAATAAATCTTAGCTATGGTTGCTACTGAGTTGAGGACAATCTCCATAAGATTTTGTATAGCGATCGCATTCTTAACAATAGCAGCAACCACCTTTAAATTCCGGATTAGCGATGCAGTTCAACTCTCGGAAAGATATCGCAGTCTATTGGCTCCCCAGATTTTTTGGCTTTGAGAGACTCAAATTCCGGGATATCAATTTCCTCAAGAGGTCTGAAAGGCCAAGCATTGGAGCGGCGATCGTAAGTAACATCATCGCCAGTCCAATTAATCACCACTGCGCGTCGTCGTGTGGAGGATGTGTTTCTTACTGAATGATGAATTGTCAGAAAATGATGAATTAAGCAATCTCCAGGCTCCATATCCCAAGATATAATTTCGTGAGGCTCTGGCTCTACGAACCACGAGGGGTCAGATCCTTCACGTAACTCCTTGCCCCATAGATGAGAACCTTTGATGTACTCTAATCGACCATTTTCTTGGTTGACACTATCTAAAGCCAGCCAAATTTTACAACACTGCTCACCTTGTATGGGCCAGTAAGATTTATCGTTATGCCAGCCAACACGGCTGTCTGCTTTCGGCTTTTTAACAAAGAAACCGTCACCCAAAAAGTTAAGTTTTTTCGATTTCAAAACTTGAGCCGCGAGCGTTGCCAGCGGAGATTCAAAAGCTAAAGCACGGAAATCACTATCAGTGAGCCATAAGCTACTGCTATGCTCTACATGACCTTCTGCTTTTTCGGTGTCTTTCACCTCCAGAGGGCCAGGGATTAATACATTCTTTTCAACGGCTGTTTGCATCCGTTCTACCCAGATGTCATCCACAGCATTTTTGACGCAAATAACGCCGTCTCTCTCGAAAGCTTCAACTTGTTCGGGGCTGATTTTTGATGTGTCTACCTTTAGCATCGTAACTTTTTGCAGATTTTAAAATTTAACTATTTTTGGTCAGACCAAAGAGTTGGGATTGATAATTAGCGACTTTTGAAGCAATCAGAGGCAGGGTTGACTTCATCAGCTTGAACCAATTGGAATTTAGCTCCAGTAATATTGATGCGAGTTCGATGAAGCTTTCTTGTGGTCATTCAATGTTTTCTTCATGAACGCATCTCTATATCTGAGAACTGATTTCTGCAACCTGCTTTACTGATATAAATTTTGTAATTCTCTCACAAAAGTTTTTCAGGATATCAGTATAAAGTAGATATTAAGTTAGTAATTCTTCCCAGAGGTGGAGAAATTCGCAATCAAAGTGCAACACTGTTTGTTAGCCAACCAATTTAACTTTACTACCCAGATCCTTTTTAATAATGAGTGGCACAAGTGAGGCTAATCGTAATATACCAGAGACAATGAACACTTCCTCTATGCCAAAAGACCCAGCAAATTGAGCGATGAAGCCACCTATAGTTGCTCCTAAAGCACCACTTGCCCCAGCAACAGCTGCTGCTGTTGCAAAATAGATAGACTGATTTTTCAGTGGTGCAATCTCTATCTGGAGATTGTTGTTACACAAGTCAATTGCTCCCCAATTACCCCCAATGAAAATGTGTAACAGCGGTAACCACAGCCAAAGATCCAGAGGACTAGAACCCATCCTCAGCCACAGCCAGGGTATGACTGCAATTAGAATTCCAGTAGAAATTAGAATTGGACGATTGCCTATTTTATCTGCAAATCTACCCCACACAATGAGCATCAGCATATGTGCCCCTGATCGTAGGCTGTTGTAGAAAGTTACCCAACTTACATCCAGGTTCAGCGTATCTAGCAAGTAGAAGTTAAAAAACGGCGCACTCAAGCTAATAGCAAATGTCCATAAGCCGAAATAAAGCAGAAACACCAAAAAATTAGAGTTTTTCCAAATGCTGCTATCTATCTGGTTTTGGGGAGTTGGTATTTGCGGCAGAGAGATTGCTTCAGATATCTCACCAGGTTCATTTGCTGCCGAGTCTGACTGAATTTCACTGGTTTGAGATGAGTTAGCATAATAAGTATTTTGTAATTGGGGATTTATATCTACCTGGAAATACTGACAACCCAAGCTGACAATTCCAAAGATAATGCTTAAGAGCAAAATCACTCCATAACCTTGGATAGTTCCCCCGTACCAATGTGATACAGCTAGACCGGCTATTGGCAAGCTGATCAACTCCGTTAAGTTGCTAAGGCTATTGCGTAGCCCGAAATATCTACCTCGCAATCGCCGTGGGACTAACATTGCTATCCAACTCAACCACGATGCATTTCCTAGTCCTCCTAAAAGATGGCTGCATACGAGAATCAAAAGCGACAATACCACTAATTGGTTTGAATTAAGCCCTCCCCAACTAAAGCTAACAATGCCAATTACTAAAATCAGCCACAGTAGCCGAGCAATCCCATAAATGCCAAGGGCATACTGAAAGCGGCTAGTGCTACGTTCAGACAAGTAAGCACCTATTGGCTGAAAAAGATTCGCCAACATCGGGATAGAAGCCAACATCCCAAACACTATCGGGCTAGCATCCAACTCCACCAAGAAATTACCTAGCAAAACTCCGCCAGTGCCAATAGAGAAAATTGCCGCGAAAATACCATCGATAGTGGAAGCCCTCAAACTAGTGCGAATAGCATCTTTAGGAATACGAGGGCTGAGTGTTGAGGTAGGGGAGAGTGTTGTTGATGGTGAGGCAATCTGAGCAATTTCTATAGAAAGAGGTGCACCTGTTTCAATCTGAGAAGAATCCATAAATCTAGTATTTAAGAAAATAATAACAAAACATCCTAAATTAAAGCCTAGTACCGCAAGGCGGAAGTCAAAAGTCAAAAGAATTGTATTTTGGGCTTTTGCGCCATTTTAAATGGTGAACCAGCGCTGCGGGAGGGTTTCCCTCCGCAGGCGACTGGTGAACCCGAAGGGTCTGTTTATTTGCGCCACGCTGTACTAGTTGGACTCACAACACAAAAGTTAAGTTGTTAATATAAGCCAGTGCGCTGCAAAGAAAAGTGTGAGTATAAGTTTCCTCTATTCTCTGAAAATCTGATTAATGCGGTTGTATAATCAATAGCATTTTAAAGCTTCAGTGGACGGATTGCGATCGCACCCCTCTCCCTCTCACCACTTGCCATATGTAAATAAGTTGGCATCTGTCGCAGGTAGTGCGATGTCTACGACGGAAATGCCACTCTTATAAAGGTGACACCTCCTTGCTGACTATTTATTAGGGGTAGGGTGTTAAGTATCATTCCGTTAATAGACATTGAATTTTAGTGCGTCAAACAGAACAACATCTTCTTAATTCCCCACATCCTACACCCTACCCCCAACACCCATAGCACTTACACCATGCAGTTTTTGCAATTGCTGGTATTAGTTTAAAAGCAAATGTTCACTCCAAACTAATTTTCCACAAACCGGAGAGCGGATTTGACTGTTGGGATTGACTATCACTGCTGCCGAGCCAATTATTGTCATACACCAACCCAACACTGAATATTCCATTTAGAGGATATTGCCCTAGTTTTCCAAAGCCTTCAATATTGTTTGAGTCAGTGATCACTTGCTGGTTCAACCGTATGGTTGTTTGGTTGCCGTCGTCAAAGTAAATTGTCGCTCGTTTTTTGTGAAAGCGCACCTGAACTTTGTAGACCCCACCAGTTGCATAGTAGTAAGCTCTAGCAGGCAGTTTTTGACCATCGATATTCTGCCCTTTAAACTCAACTGCTATACCAGGCGTGACTAGCATTAAAAAGATAGGTAGGACTAACCCTAACGGTTTCATTGGTCTTCTAACAACTGTTGTTTATTAAACTATTTTTTACTTTAAAACATAAATTTATTTGCGAGGATCAATCTATTGAATCAGTACAACCCTGAACTAATGATAGATGTGAAAAAATAACTAAGTCAGTAGATGCTTAGGTGTTGTTGTTTTGAGAATACAAGCAACGCCTGACTGCATGATCACAGTCCCTTTAATCGTAGCAATTCTGATTATGAAAATTGCTGAACTTAGGGAGGAAATATGATAGGGTTAGAAGGAAAGAATGCCTTAATTACAGGTGCAACGTCAGGTATCGGTGAGGCGATCGCTATTAGACTTGCACAACTTGGGTGCAACATCGCCATCAATTACCGTAAAAACCCAAAAGCTGCGGCAGACACGGAATAGATGACAGCCGCAGTAGCTTTTTTAGCTTCGGATGAAGCCGCCTATATCACCGGACAAACGCTGTTTGTAAATGGTGGATTGACTCTATATGCTGACTTCTGGGAAACTTGGTCAGCTTGAGGTAAGGCTTGCGTACTTTCCACAATTGAGCCGATACATACCATTAGTGGAATTAGACGCCTATGACTAGTGCGATCAATAATAACAGTCTGCTGGAAGCAGAAGCCTGGAAACTGTTGGAAAAGTCCATAATTTATTACCAGGGCAAACCTATTGGGACTGTAGCCGCCCATGATCCGGAGTTAGATGCACTTAATTATGATCAGTGCTTTCTCCGGGATTTTGTCCCTTGTGCTTTGGTGTTTCTCATGCACGGCAAAGCAGAGATTGTGCGTAATTTCTTAGTAGAAACACTGAAATTACAAAGTCATGAAAAGCAGATGGACTGCTTTGAACCGGGAGCGGGATTAATGCCAGCAAGTTTCAAAGTACATTCCAATGGGAATGAGGAATTTTTGGTCGCTGATTTTGGTGAGCAGGCGATCGCTCGCGTTCCCCCTGTTGATTCTTGTATGTGGTGGATTCTCCTGCTACGGGCTTATGAAAAAGCTACAGGCGATTTGGCTCTAGCGCGTCAGCCAAATTTTCAACAAGGAATCAAGCTAATTTTGGATCTTTGTCTAGTACATCGGTTTTCCCTGTACCCAACAATGTTAGTTCCCGATGGCGCGTTTATGATTGACCGTCGTATGGGAGTTTACGAACATCCTCTAGAAATTCAAGTATTATTCTATGCGTCCCTCAGGGCTGCTAGTGAATTGCTTTTACCAGATGGGGATGGCGATAGCTACCTTGGTAAGGTCAATAGGCGATTAGGATCTTTGAAATATCATATTTGCAACTATTACTGGCTAGACCTGAAGCGATTGGGGGAAATCTATCGGTACAAGGGTAACGAATTTGGTAAAGAAATTGTTAATAAATTCAACATCAACTCAGAATCAATCCCTGGTTGGTTGACCGAGTGGTTACCTGAAACTGGAGGATATTTAGCGGGAAATCTGGGGCCGGGACGGATGGATTTTCGGTTTTTTGCTCTGGGAAATCTGATGGCAATCTTAGCTTCTTTAGCAAGCGTTACAGAATCTCAAAAGATCATGAATTTATTTGCCCAACGTTGGCAAGACTTGATTGGCTATATGCCTGTTAAAATCTGCTTTCCAGCTTTGGAAGGTTTAGAGTGGAGAATTGTTACAGGATGTGACTCTAAGAACATCGCTTGGTCTTATCATAACGGCGGTAACTGGCCCGTTTTACTGTGGTCATTTACCGCTGCGGCACAGAAAACAGGTCGAACAGAACTTGCCCAAGCAGCGATCGCCATTGCCGAAAGGCGTTTATTTAAGGATAAATTCCCGGAATACTACGATGGCAACAATGGTCGTTTGATTGGCAAAGAAGCTAGAATTTATCAAACTTGGAGCATTGCCGGATTGCTGGCTGCTAAAAAGTTCCTGGAAAATCCAGATTACTTGGAATTAATCAGCTTTGCAGAGGGTTTTGAAGGCCCAGGCTGTAGCCTTTAGATCACTGACCTGGCGGGGCTGCTTCTTCAAACGGACGAATAATTGCAGAAGCTGGTGTAACTTCTGGTTTAAAAATTCCTTGCAATGCTTGTTCTAAGGTTTGTGCCATGACAATCCGGTTTTCGTAAGCTACGACTACCCGTACCAAAGTTGGCAGACTATTCTGTGTGGCTTCTAGATAGATTGGCTCAACATATAGCAGCGATTGCTCAATGGGAATTACTAATAGATTGCCTTGAATGGCTCTCGACCCCTGGCGATTCCACAGGGAAATTTGCTGGGAAATTACTGGGTCTTGGTTAATCCGCGCCTCGATTTGCTCTGGCCCGTAAACCAGGCGTTCTTTAGGAAAGACATATAGTACTAGCCTACCGTAGTTCTTGCCATCCGATCGCGCCGCTAACCAAGCGATTAAATTAGTCCGTTGTTTGGGTGTGTAAGGTAAAAGCAGAATAAATTCTTCTCTACGAGAGGCTTCGCCAACAAAGGTTACGGTGGGTAAACTAGTAATCAAATAGTACGGCTCTACCGCACGGGTTTCACTGGCATAGATTTCATTAGGGATTTGCCACTGGTCTTCCCGATTGTAAAATACCTGGGGGTCAGTCATGTGGTAAGTCATCAACCGCTGAGATTGAATTTTGAAAAAGTCCACCGGATACCGGGTATGACTGCGGAGATTTACTGGCATTGTACTGAGCGGTTTGAACATTTCGGGAAATATTGCTGACCAAGTGGCAATGAGCGGATCGCTCTGATCGGCAATGTAAAACTTAACAGTGCCGTGATAGGCATCAATTACTACCTTGATCGAGTTGCGAATGTAGTTGATACCATCGCTACCAGTGTCTGAGTAGGGATAGCGATCGCTCGTGGTGTAGGCATCAACAATCCAGTAAAGATAACTGGGATTACTTGGGAAATCTTGATTAGCAGTAGCAGCCACTAAATAGGGGTCGCTGTCAAATTTCAGGAAGGGTGCGATCGCTTGAATTCTTTGGTTGACATTTCGTCGAAGTAGCACCTTTGTATCTGGCAAAAAGTCCCGCGTCAGCACCATCTGCCAATCTTTCAAATACATCGCAAATAGCCAGCGTCGCCATGCTGAACCGATTTCAACGCCACCTAAACCATTGTAAGAGTTGTAAACATTGTCACTACCACTCGGATAGTCTAGCTCTCTCACTTTTGTGCTAGTAATTACATAATTATTAGTAATTTCGCCGTAATAAATCCGAGGTTGCCCAATCGGAATACTTTGACGAATGGCTTCACTGGAAGTTGTGAGAGGGCTAATATCACCGCTAATATCTTTGACAAAATATTCTGGTAGCCCACCCGCCCCAACTGTATTAACTGGGCTAACAGTAAACCCGAAACCGTGGGTATAAATAAGGCGGCGGTTAACCCATGTTTGAGCTTCCTGTGGAACGGCACTGTAGTCTAATTCTCGTGCAGCAATCAGTACCTGCCGCCGTTGTGTTGATTCAACTAGTTCCTGCTTCGGTTCTGGTGGCTTTTGGGTAGCAGGTGGTCTTACATCTGTCTTGAGAGTGTAGCGGTCAATATCAGCATCAAGGAAGCGATAATAGGGTCGAATTTGTTGCAGTTGACGGTTGGTTTCTAACAGTGGTCGCTCATCCCATAGACGAATATTCCGAATTGTCAAGGCATTTTTTTGAATATCAGCTTCAGTCAATTTTGCTTGCGGGTTGAAGGTTCTGGCATCGATCGCCTCTAGATCGAATGCTTGGCGAGTCAAGGCGATAGTACGCTGAATGTATGGTTGCTCTCGTTGCAACTCATTAGGTTGGACAATTAAATATTGCATCACAGTCGGTAGAACAACGTCAGCAGCTGCAACTAGTACTAGATAAATCCCTAACCCGTAAAACACTAAAGGACGATACTGTGATTTGGGTTTCCAGAAAAACGTTCGCCAAAGTAGGTAAAAGGTGATCGCAACTGCCAGAATGCACAAGATAGTGTAAGCTGGCAACTGGGCTGTCACATCGGTATAGCTGGCACCATAACTTACTCCACGGGTAGAATACACCAGTTCATAGCGACTTAGCCCATAACTTAAAGCCACTACCAGCATCAATAAGCCACCCATAGCGAATAAATGACGCTGTTGCTGAGGCGAAAAACCAGGGAAAATTCCCTGACTCAAACTATCCGCAGACAAGAGATAAGTGAGAGTAACGGCGACGAAGCCATACAAACATAATCCCATCAGCCAGAGTTCTAGCAGTTCCCAAAAAGGTAAGGAAAATACGAAAAAGCTGATATCTCGACCAAATAAAGGCTCAGTGCTGTTGAAAAGCGTGGGGTGAAAATATTGCAGCACCTTTGGCCAGTGTTGAAATAGGATGAAGGCAAAAATGGGACTGGACAAAACTGCGATCGCAGTCAGTAAAAATTGGTGATAAATTAAGATGGCGATCGCTACTCCCACAATCAAACCGAGATACCAGATTTGAGAGACAATCTGTCTTAAGAGTTGCCAGATTGTCTCCGGTCGGAATCGGGCGGGAACGGGTAGAATAGCCTGATTAACTGAAGAATGCCAGTAGAAAAAAGCAATTTGACCATAGTGAACCAGCATTAACCCAATCAACAAGCTCAGAACTACAGTTAAGGGTAATAACCAGTGTAATTTTAATGGTTGAAAGCCTTGCGGTTCAAGTATCCGGTTTTCGTTGCGTCTTAGATAATTAATACTGAGAAAATTTGTTAATTCACTGTTGAGTTCTGCTTGCTCAATCTTTAAAGACTGGGAATATTTTAGCCGTTGTGCTAAAGCCAGATTTAACAGTAGATAGGCAGCAGTTATTCCAGCCACGACTACCCATAAAATACCACGAGTCAGCAGCCTCAACAAAAATACTTGGAGATAGCCGACTTCTTGAAACCAAAAAATCTCTGCTCCCAAGCGGGAACCCAGATCCAGAAGTAGCCACAGCCCCAAGAATACAATTAATAGTTTAAAGCCCGATTTCCAATACATTAATAACTAATTTAAGAAGAACGCCAATTCTCTATTTGCAAGCTAGGTACTCTTTGAAATTCTCGAACATTAGATGTTACAACAATATGATTGTGAGTTAGTGCTGTTGCTGCAATCAGTACATCATAAGAACCGATAGGAGTACCTGCTGTTTTCAAAATACTTCTAATTTGGGCAGCAAGTTCTGCTTCTTCCACACCAAAAGGTAAAATTGTAATCGAACCTAATAATGCTTCAATCAATGATTGAATTTTCAAGGCACGTTGGGGATTGATTGCTAATCCATACTTCACCTCCATTACTGTTAAGGAGGAAATAAAAATATCTGTGGGAATAGTAGACTTTAATAGGTTGAGAGTATTTTTTCTCCCTTGACAAAATCACTAATTACGCAGGTATCGAGTAAATAACCCATCATTACAACTGGATTTCGTTAGGTGGTAGCAGTTCGTCTCGGTAGGACTCAAAAATAATACCTTCTACTACACCTTGATGTTGCATAATCGTTTCTGGCCAAGTCATGAGTTTTGTTTCTAAGAAAGTAACAAAAACTCTGCTCTCAATAATACCTTGTGGCGTTTCAGCTAGTTCGATTTTGCCGTTTTTATAAATTCCTTCAATGGTTCGTAGCATTGTTGTTTAGCTCCTATCTAATTTTTAATAGTATCTATTGCTGCTCTAGTGGGGCTTGGCTAATTGTATCGAGTGCTTGTTCCAGAATGATTATACATAATAAGTTCTGGAATTATTTCTCGCAACTCCGATCCAAGAATGCGATGAGGAGTTAGATTGGTGAGTCATTGTAGGGGCACAATAATGTTGTTCCCTTACCACGTGTTGCATCCCAACGCGAATTCATAATTCATATTTATGACATAACACACAATTTTAAATCAAAAAGGGATATCAAACAGGAAATCTTGATCATCAGAATTACGTTGCGGTTTTCTGGATCATCTCCCCAACGCTGGGGATTATTTAAAATATATTGTTGGATATTATCTACAGATTTTTGCTCTCTTCCAATGTGTTCATAAAAATTGCGTTGCCAGATTGATTGTCCTTTGGTCTGCCAAATTATATTAATGCGTTTGCTGACAACGCCTTTATAGCTGCGAATAACTGTAGAAATAGAACCAGGTATAGGTTTACCAAATTGTTCTGTGTTGCAGTCAAGATGTTGATTGAGGGCACAACAATGTTGTGCCCCTACGGGTTTGTCGATCATGATTAAGATACGTGTAGATGGTTAGGCATGACCACAAAGGTATCTAATTCAATGTGGGGAAAATGATCGGGTATTGTTTGCCAGCAGTTGAAGGCAATATGACCTAAAGAATTTAATTGCATTTCGCCCTTAACGACATTACCAAATAAACATTGCCGCGCTTTGGTGCAAATGGTAATGAAATATGCACCAGGTTGGATGTAATCGTACCCTTTCAAGCGAATAGAATAGCGGTGGTGTCTTTGTGGATCATAGGGCATTGGTTTTTACATACAGTTATTAGTAATGTGTGTTTATTTTAACTGATAATTTCTATTGCCATTGATATAAATAACATAGGGGCACGGCAATGCCGTGCCCTCCTACCCATTTGGCATCTCAACGAGAAACAATATTGTTTTGCACAATGCGTATTACATTTGAATAATACTAATTCCTCTACGGAAAATTACAAATAAAATCTTGGCTGCGGTGAACAGTTCTATCAGGGCACAACATTGTTGTGCCCCTACGCAAGATATTTGTGGTAGCTTTAGTTTGCAAGTTTGTGAAAATGGGATAGTAAGGTAAATATTTGCCTTTTAATCACCATCATTCACCCTCGGATCTCGGTTGTTGCAGTTCAAAGGTCGAAGTTCCGAGTTCAAAGGTCGGACTTCCAAGTTCAAAGGTGGAACTGCCGAGTAAAAAGGTCGGACTTCCAAGTTCAAAGGTGGAACTGCCGAGTTCTGAAGGTGAAAACTAGAGTTCTGAGCTTCAACATTGCAGATTAAAGGTTTATTTTTCCTATTTTCTTCTTATTAATCCCCGCTTTTAGCTTCTTCTTTACTCCAAACATATTTACGGCAGACTTCGCAAGCGGCTTTTGCTTCCTCTGTTTGCGGATTGGTGAAGATGGGATGGTAACGCAACCTGTTGCAACAGACTTGCAACCATCCACGCCAGTCACCGCGTCACAACCGCACTGTGCCGTCATCACCGCCACTGACAATCGTCTGCCCATCCGGGCTAATGGCGACAGAATTGACCCAACCCTGATGACCACGGAAGGGTTCAGCCAAGGGCAGACCTTGGAAATTCCACAACCGCACTGTGCCGTCTTCACCCCCACTGACAATCGTCTGCCCATCGGCGCTAATGGTGATAGACCCGACCCCACCTTGATCACCACCGAAGGGTTCAGCCAAGGGCAAACCTTGGAAATTCCACAACCGCACTGTGCCGTCTTCACCCCCATTGACAATCGTCTGCCCATCGGCGCTAATGGCGACAGAATAGACCCAACCCTGATCACCACGGAAGGGTTCAGCCAAGGGCAAACCTTGGAAATTCCACAACCGCACTGTGCCGTCTTCACCCCCACTGACAATCGTCTGCCCATCCGCACTAATGGCGACAGAATTGACCCCACCCTGATGACCGCGCAATGGTTCAGCCAAGGGCAGACCTTGGAAATTCCACAACTGCACTGTGCCGTCTTCACCCCCACTGACAATCGTCTGCCCATCCGGGTTAATGGCGACAGACCAGGCCCCACGCTGATGACCGCGCAATGGTTCAGCCAAGAGCTGACCTTGGAAATTCCACAACCGCACTGTGCCGTCATCACCTCCACTGACAATCGTCTGCCCATCTGGGCTAATGGCGACAGAATTGACCTCACCCTGATGACCGCACAATGGTTCAGCCAAGGGCTGACCTTGGAAATTCCACAACCGCACTGTGCCGTCTTCACCGCCACTGACAATCGTCTGCCCATCCGGGCTAATGGCGATAGACCTGACCCTACCCTGATCACCACCGAAGGGTTCAGCCAAGGGCAGACCTTGGAAATTCCACAACCGCACTGTGCCGTCTTCACTGCCACTGACAATCGTCTGCCCATCCGGGCTAATGGCGATAGACCTGACCCTACCCTGATCACCACCGAAGGGTTCAGCCAAGGGCTGACCTTGGAAATTCCACAACCGCACTGTGCCGTCTTCACTGCCACTGACAATCGTCTGCCCATCCGGGCTAATGGCGACAGAATTGACCTGACGCTGATGACCACGGAAGGGTTCAGCCAAGGGCAGACCTTGGAAATTCCACAACCGCACTGTGCCGTCTTCACTGCCACTGACAATCGTCTGCCCATCCGGGCTAATGG
>NZ_JBALGC010000043.1:0-8040 GCF_036916575.1 Nostoc sp. | reverse complement strand
CTGATAATATCTCTAGTGCAGAACACGAAACCGAGAGTATTACAAATGTAGAATCTGACAATGAGGTATCTGAGCATACCATTGTTCAAGCTGATGATATCTCTAGTACAGAACACGAAACCGGGAATATTCCGAATGCAGAATCTAACAATGAGGTGCCTGAGCATACCATTGTTCAAGCTGATGATATTGCTAGTGCAGAACACGAAACCGAGAGTATTACGAATGTAGAACATGAAGAAGAAATTGCTCTACATACACAAGAGCAAGAAAGAGAAATTATCGAAGCAATAAACAGCAATAGTGAAAATCTTGATTTGGATACAGCGTATCAACAAGCAGAGGAAGAATTAGTGCTTGACAACGCCTCTATTTTTACACCTGAGCATGAAAGCGAATTAGTAGCGACAAGTCAACACACTGAAGAAGTTCCATCAGAAAATAAAGAATTAGAAGAACCAGAAGAAGTAGAAAAATCATCTATACAGGTTGCTAAAATTCTCGAAGAAAAACAGATAATCCTTGTCGGTCACGATAGCAGAAAATCTGAACTTGCAGAATTAGTATCTGAATATGAAGAGTTTTTATCGTACTGCTTAACGAGAACATGGCAAACTTTCAGCGATGATTTGTACAAAAAAACAGGTTTAAGCGTCACCCAAGAAATTCCTCCAGCCAGTTCGGGAGGATATCAAGCAATTAACTCATTAGTTAACTCTGGAGAAATTTTAGCAGTGATTTTTCTTAGAGACTTAATGATGGCGCCTCAGCCTGGTCAAGCAAGTGAAGAAGCACTATTGAGGATATGTAATATCAACAATGTTTTACTTGCAACGAATTTACCAACAGCAAAAGCAATTCTTTATTATCTCAAAAACTTGAAAGATTAGCAGTTCGTAGTAAGCACTGAAGTGCTTACTATGAGCGGCAATTAATAATGCTTACAATTTTAAATAAAATATTTATAAAACCTGTTTTACTTTTCGACACCATTGTTACAGTGGTGTTTGTTGGTATTCAAAAACTAGGAGTTTTAGAACTTTTAGAACATCCGTTTAAGATTCGTGTTCACCTAGTGTCCGTGCAAGTGTTCAAAAACTGGCTCTTCAAAATTTACCACTGAGACACAGAGAGCCCAAAGTAAGGGAAAAAAGGTTTTTACATCTATAAATTAACCCCGAGTAACACTACCAACAAATTCTGTTGTCATACAAAAATATACGGAAATTTAGATGAATAATAACTTTGACGAGGTCGGGAATCTAAACATCCACTTTGGTTAAATAACTTCATGAAATTGTAATAATATGAATAGTAATAGTAATAATATTATAAGCGCTAGTCTTTCAACGCAAAGCTTAACTTATCGACCAGATCAAGGCCAGGTTTCTTTTGAAGTTACCGTTAATAATGATAGCAATCGCTTTGCCAATTTTCAATTAGAAATTATCGCTGCTGGCGAAATTCGCAATCCTAATTACCGTTGGTATCGTCTTGAACCAGAAGTTGCTGCTGCTCAACCTCACGGTAGTAGCACTAAATTCCAAGTATTTATTTTTAATACGCCAATTCCTGGATTCGTTGGTACAGTGAACCTGTCTGTAAAAATATTTTCTCCTCAGCTAGCACGAGAGCGTAGACTTTTACTACGTTTGGAAATTGAGCGAGGTAATAAACCAATTTTAATTAGTGTCGAATTACCAATACGCACGTTTCAAGTATATCCTGGCAACGCTATAGATGTACCTGTACGAGTTAGAAATCAGGGACAAGTTGCAAGTAATGTGTTGTTACATTTTATAGGTGTAGATGCTTCTTGGGTGACTAACAGTACAGAACGCAGGTTAACCTTAAATGCTGTTAGTCAAACGGAAGTGAGTTTTAAATGTGAATTACCTTCTGTAGTTCAAGCACCTAGTTTAAATTATATTTTTATTGTTGAAGCTACAAGTAATAATAGTTACCCAGCTAATGCAGAAGGTAGCTTAGAAGTACTGCCTGTTGGTTATATTGATTTTAGTACGCCACAAAACAAGCAAAGAATTCCTTCTCAACATCCGTGGTTGCCGAATTTTAAGTCGAATAGTGCTTCCTATGAATTGCTATTTAAAAATGTCAGCAATCTACGTCAAGAAATTAATGTGCAAATTCAGGGTAAAGATTGGCGAAAATGTGCATTTAATAAATTTCCTGAAATCCAAAATCTGAATTTAGGAGAGACGGCAAAAGTTATTTTAGATGTTAAAACAAAACGTCCTTGGGTCGGAATCGGAAAAACTATATTTCTAGAAGCAAAGGCAGAACTATCTGACCAAAGATTGGGCAGTACAGACCCAGCCACTCAAAGTTTAGAATTAGAAGTTTTACCAATTATACCTCTATGGTTGCAGTTAGCGATTCTGGCATTGCTGGCTGCATTACTAGCTTTACTAGCTTTATTATTTAGACAAGAAGGAATTGCACATACAGCTTCAGTCAATTCAGTTCGCATTATTGGCAACGGTACTGGCTCATCTGTTGTTAGTGCTTCTAATGATTGTACATTGAGGTCTTGGACAATCAGACCAAATTCTCTAGAAGCAGATGAAAATGTAACACTAAAATCAAAACCTAATAAACAAAATTTTAAATGTGTTCAACCTCAAAAACCTAAAGGAGTATTAGTATTTGCCAACAATCCAATTCTAGTTGTAAGGTTTGTACCAGTCGAAAACAACAGTATTGCCATTGGTCTAGAAAATGGGATAATTGAGTTAAGGCAGATATCGACTGGTGAAATAATTACTACACTTCAAGACTTTCAAGAACCAAGTGATAGAGTATTTGATTTAGCATTTACCAAAAACTCACTTAATTTATTCAGTGGTTCGGGCAATGGCAAAGTAAGAGTATGGTCGAGAGAATCGACTACTAAAAAATTTCAGGGAAAACCAGTAGTCATCGACTTACTAAAACAGCAAAAACTAACACGTTTTCCAATTTGGGCATTAGCTTTGAGTCCCGACGATGAAAAGCTTATTGTTTCGGGCGAGTTTAACCGTTTTTTAATCATATCTCGAAATCAAAATCAACCTAACAGTTCACTTAAAAACATATCAGTCGAAAGACTTGAAAAAATAGATGGAAGCGGAAGAGGTGGACAGAATGACTCTGTTCTCTCTTTAGCTTTTATTCCTGACTCACCAGAAAACATTCTAGCAACATCTGACTCGGCTGGATTAATTGCAATTTGGGATTTAAAACAATGCAAACCTACAAGTAGCAACAATCCACAGCAAATCAATGACTCTAATTGTAAACTATTAGACCATTGGCAAGATGAGTCAAAAAAACCTATACGAACTTTAGCATTTAGTGAAGATGGTAATTTTCTAGTTAGTGGTGGAGATGACGGACGAGTAGTTGTATGGTATTTAACTTCCAGTCATCAACTCGACAGAACGAAATCACCAAAAGACATAAATATATTTCCAGGTTATAAAAAAATAAAAATTAGAACTATTGATGTAAAAAGTAGTCAAGGAATTGTAATTAGCGGCAGTGACGATTTTCAAGTAAGACTACACCGGATTAAATAGATACAGCATGGGAGGTAGGAGATATAATTCCGAAGACAAAAAGGTTTTATAGGTTTTTAGGCTTTAGTATTGTACTTCGTAAACTTACAAAATGTTGTATCTCTACAAAAGCCCTAGAGACTTATTTATCACATTTTTACAAGAATTTTAAGTAAAAAATTAGCAATTTCCAACAAGCACGTTAATAATATGTCTAATCCACTATCTATTATTATCAACCCGCCTGGAATTCAATATGGAATGCCAGGAGATATTGTATCATTTTATGCTGTGGTGATTAATGAGGGCGACCAAAGCGCTGTTATCGACTTATTTTTTACTTTTGATGAGACATTTCAAAAAATCAGTGGTTGGTCTGTTTCTCCAAAAGCTAGTTTAGCAGTGGCACCAAAAGAAAGCAGCGACGAAGTTGCGTTTGATTTTGAAATCCCAGTAGATGCTTTAGCGGGTACTTATGATTATACTTTTGTCGTAGATTCTCCAGAACATTATCCGCAAGATACTCCGATAAACTTTCCTGGCCAACTCAAAGTTTTGCTCAAAGAACAAACTGTTATCCGCGCTTTTGACCCAACTTTTTCGATTATACCTGCAACAAATCCAAATAAACTTATAACTTACAGACTCGACCAACCTTTACAAGTAGTGATCAAAGTTGAAAATCGCTCGAATCGTGTAGACAGATTTCGCTTAATATGTCCAGATTTAGATGAAAATTGGTTTAAAATAACTTACCCTGCTAGTGGGTTAGAAGGAGTAGGCTTATTTGATGTTAACGCACTGGAACTCAATCCTAATTCTGAAGGTGAAATCTCTTTAGAATTTCGTCCTCCTATTGATACTCTCGCTGGTATCTATTCTCCAACCATTCGCTTGCTTTCAGAAAATAATCCAGACTTAACCCTTTTGGATTTGATATACATTAATATATCGGCAAATTTTCAGTTAGGTATAGAACTTCATACCATTCTAGGAAAAATTAGCCATAAAGATGGTGTCTATGAATTATCACTTAATAATCAAGGTAACTTGATACGGGAACTGTTTTTTAATGCTAAAACGAGGGATGAGGAAGAAATTTGCACTTACAAATTTTACCCTACAGAATTAAAATTATTACCCAACATAACTGAAAAAGTAAGTCTCCGAGTTAAACCTGGTCCTTGGTGGCGTCGACCATTGTTCGGTCAGCCTTTACCAATTAATTTTGAAGTTAATATTACAGATAAGCAAAGCTATCCTTTGGCAAATGCATCTCTTCAAACCAATTTATCATGGAAAGCACGTCCTTGGTGGCAATTTTTACTATTAATATTACTGGGGTTGGGGTTCTTGGCAGGCGTCACGTATATCATTTGGAGACTTTTAAACCCCGACCCGTTGATAATTGAAAGTTTTAGTACTGATAAACGAACAATAACTGAAGGTGATGAAGTTAACTTAAACTGGAAAATTGATAATTTTAATCGAATGCAAAAACTGGTGGTGGTAACAAAAGAAGCATCAAATAACAACATTGAACTAAATTTTGACAAAAATCGTATTAACCAACTAATTAAACCAGGTAATAATCAGAATGCTCTCTGTAACGTAACTCCCCAAGAAGAACTAATATGTAATCACGTTGGTACTGGAATTACAAAACCAGGTAAATACATTTTTGAACTCAAAGCTTCTTATCTACAAGATTCATCTTTTCTTAACCGCAGATTTGAACCCGTTTCCAAAACTGCTGAAGTAGTAGAAGTCACGCCAAAAGAAATAGCAGAAGTAGTAGAATTTAAAGCAAATAAACGGCAATATCAAAAAGACGACAAAGTAACTCTAAAGTGGAAAATTACACATCCAGAGTTAGTTTATAAAGTTACAATTAATCTCAAAACTGCTGATAATTTACAAGCAATTACGCCTATAATCTTGAAAGATAAAAAAGTTAATGATATTAAAAACCATAAAATAACGGATACTTGTAAACAAAATTTTCCAGATCAAGAGTTTTTCAAATGTAGTATTGATATTTCAGTGAATAAAGTTGGAATTTTTAGTCCCGAAATAATAGTTGAGACTTTTAATGTATTCGATAAAAATAGTACTAAACAAGCTGATAGTAAAATTGATGTACTACCGAAACCATTTAAAATTGTTTTTTTTAAAATTAATAATATTGACAACAGCCAACAACAAAGTATCGTTTTGAATGAAGGGGATAAAGTTATCGTAAGTTGGAAAGTAGAAGGAGAAAACGTTTCAGTAAAACTATCTCTCAACGGTGGAGACGTTGCACAAACTAGCAACACACCCCAAATTCCTGTTGACGTGAACTTTCCACGCCAAATTATACTTACAGTTACAGACAAATTTGGCAAGCGCGATCCTCAATCAAAAGGATTTTTTATTACTGTTAAACCGAAACCGACCCCGGCATCCAGCTTAATTACACCTTCTCCCTCACCTACACAAAAAATCTTTAAACCTTTTCCTGCTTCTCCACGTCCAAGATCACTATTTTAATACAGTATATACAAGTTAGACCTTTGGCTACTTTTGATTTTGAAGCTGTGCCTTTAGCCTAGATTTAATAGCAGATGCAGTAAATTAAATTCCCAACTTCTTAAAGGATGCTATCGGCAAATTAGAAATATTATCCTGGCTCAACGATTTTTCGTTATCCCACGGTATTTAGGGGCACAATATATCGTGCCCTTACGGAACATTTCGGCGCCATCGGTCTAACCCTCTATTCGCCAGCAGGATCTTTAAAAAAGTAGGGAATCTGAGCAATTTGAACACCGCTTTAAAAATAAAAATAACAATTATGGACTTAGAAAAAAAAGAAGTCTTTTACACACCTCTTGGGGACGTTGGTGGTACCGCAGGATATGTTGGTATTTCAGCAACATCTAATCCAAGCAGAGTATCTTCATATGCAGAACGATGTCTCAAAGACTCGCTTTTGTTAAATACACTTACTCAAAGAGTATATGAACTTTTACTGGAAGATATTCGTAATCAGCGAGAAAGAGTAAGTAACTACGGCCAAAAAAGGTGGTTCTGATGACAGATAATAATAGCAATGTTACTCATGAATTAAATTATGTTACAACCAATCGGTTTTATATCGAGATCGAAAGCTCCATCGCTGCGTCTTTCACTGAATGTTCAGGACTAGGCGCCCAAATTCAGAAAAAGGTTATCCATGAGGGAGGTGTTAACGACCAACAGAGGGTGTATTTGGGACAAGTCGAGTTTAATGACGTCACATTAAAGCGGGGTGTTACTGACCATCCAGGTTTTTGGAACTGGATAAGTGAAGTTTTTAATGAACAGGGAAAAACATCTCGACGCAATGTAAATATTTTGGTTTTTAATCAAGCTGGTGAAACGATGATGAGTTGGACACTTATTGGTGCTGTTCCTGTTGGATGGAAGGCACCTGCATTGCAAGCAGATGGAAATGCAGCAGCAATTGAAGAATTAACTTTAGCTTATGAAGGTTTACAATTTGGTAAAGAAAAAGGTGGAGGTAATAAATCAACACGGATGAAATCAGGATTCTTTGAGTCTAAGTAATACCAAAATAAAACTATATGGATATTCAACCACTAGTAAGCAAAGGAAATAGACTCGGCTTAAGTGAATCTTTATGCCAACCCAATAGATTAACTTTGAGGCAAGAATTTAATCATCGCCTCAGTAATTCAATTTATCCCATTACGAATCACACACCGCTAACTACATCAAAATTTTTATTGTCGCCTCGTCAAAACAATAAATTTTTAAACAGTGATTCTTTAGTAAATTTAGATTATTGGAATGATATTGATGGGAATATGGATTTATTCCTCGAACCAAACTATTATCAAAATGAAGACATTAGCATTAATAATTTTGATGTATCATCAGTTCGCAATCAAAATAGTGTTAATAACAATGAACTAGTAGAGAAATTAAGTTCAAATAATTTAGATTACTTAGATACAACTTTGAGTAATAAAGCAAACAAGAAACCGAAATCTCAAAGACAAACAAAATCCAAACCGACATCAGATTTTAAACCTCAAGCTAAAAAAACAACCAAATCCTGCAAGACGAGTAACAAGGGTAAACATGAAGTTCTGCCATTACAGCAAGCTTCAAACCAGACATTTCATCCGACAACACCAAATCTAGAAACAACTGCATCTGTTTTGGGTCAGCCATCACCAGAATCTTCTGAAATTGAACCATTACAGCAAGCTTCAAAGCCAAATAATAGCGGAAATACACCAAATCTAGAAACAACATTACCAGTTCCTGAGCAAACAGTACCACTTGCAACTTCTGAAATTGAACCATTACAGCAAGCTTCAAACCAGACATTTAATCCGACAACACCAAATCTAGAAACAACTGCATCTGTTTTGGGTCAGCCATCACCAGAATCTTCTGAAATTGAACCATTACAGCAAGCTTCAAACCAGAC
>NZ_JBALGC010000042.1:0-25846 GCF_036916575.1 Nostoc sp. | reverse complement strand
AGCACCGAATTTTAATTACTGTACCGTATATGCTGCGCTGTTTCTTGAATCCTTTACCAGTAAGCATTTCAAGACTTAACGGGAAAAGTCAGATCTTAGATTACCCGCTTTTGCGAACAGGGAATTTGAATAATAAACTCTGCGCCTTGTCCAGGTGCAGAAATGCACTCTATTGTACCGTGATGTTTGTCTACTACGATTTGATAAGTGATTGATAATCCTAAACCAGTACCTTTTCCTACAGGTTTAGTAGTGAAAAAAGGATCAAATATTTTTTGTCTAACACTATCACTCATACCTACCCCATTATCTTTAATGGAAATGACGATTAAATCAGGATTGATTACTTGAGTACGAATAGCGATCGCACTAAAATTATTCGTAATCTCCTCTGCTTTTCTTTCCTGATTTAACTTTTCTAAAGTATCAATCGCATTATTCAAAATATTCATAAATACCTGATTTAGTTGCCCAGGATAACATTCAATTTTTGGCAAATCACCGTAATGTTTGATAATCTCAATTGCAGGCTTACCTGGTTTGACTTGAAGACGGTTTTGCAAAATTAATAAGGTACTCTCAATTCCCTCATGAATGTTAACAGGTTTCATCTCAGCCTCATCTAACCGAGAGAAATTACGCAATGTCAGCACAATTTCCTCAATGCGTTGCGTGCCAATTCTCATAGAATCTAAAATTTTAGGTATATCTTCTTTAATAAAATCAACATCAAAATTCTCTAAAAACTTTTCAATTTCTGGTGCAATATCGGGATAAATATTTTGATAAATATTAATTAAATTAAGTAAACCTTGTGTGTAATCGTCAATGTGATCTAGATTGCCATGAATAAAACTTACAGGGTTATTAATTTCATGAGCAATACCAGCAATCATTTGTCCGAGACTAGACATTTTTTCTGTCTGAATAAGCTGGCTTTGAGTTAGTTTTAATTTGTGCAGTGTTTGCTTTAATCGCACATTGCTTTCATTTAATTCCCTAGTTCTTTCCTCGATTTTATCTTCTAAATTGGCGTAAAATCCGGCATTTTCTAAAGAAATAGCTGCTTGGGAAAACAGGATTTTTAATAATTGTATTCTATCCGAAGTAAATGCTCCCACTGTTAAATTATTTTCTAAATAAACTAACCCAATTAATTTTCCTTTATGAACGATAGAAGTACACATGAGCGATTTTATTTGGTGGTCAATAATATACGGATCTATCGTAAAACTTCCTTCGTTACTGGCATCAGACAAAACCACATCTTTTTGGGTTCTTGTAACATAATTAATTACAGATATAGGTAATTGTTGATTATTTTTTAGTGGTATTGATTGACCAACAGTTAAATCATCTTGTTCTACACTTGCTTGAGCTTCAATAAATAATCTTCCTCCTTTATCTAAAAGCAAAATACCAGTCTGGGCACCAGCATTCTCAATCACAATTTCCATTAATTTTTCTAGCAAATTTTCCAGTAGAATTACTTCTGATAAAGCTTGTGATGCTTTAATAACTGTGAGCAAATCTAGTCCACTTGACTTTTTATTGATAGTGGAAGTAGTAATAGTATTACTTAGAAACCCTACTTGAGAGTTCGTGGAAATCTTAGCAATTAACTCTGGGTATTTTAATTCCAAATCCTTAAATTTAGCATCTGCTCCCCAACAACGATAACCATAATGTGCCTTTGTCATGTATAGTGAAGCAAATTCATTTCTTCCTAAACTAAGATAAAATTCTGCTGCACATTCATAAGCTAGCGCCTCTTCATGAATATATCCAAAATTATGAGCGCCTTTAATTGCACGATCATAGTGTTCCATCGCTACTAATACTTGTCCTAAAAATCGTGCTTTTTCTGCTTCTACTAGTTCATATTTGTGCTGATTATTTACAGGTGCATGAGTCGCCCATTCTTTTAATTGTTTTTGATTGTCTTCCACTTTCTCCATAACAGTTTTTATATCTATTTGGGAAGTAGTATTTAAACATAAAGCCAACAATGCTAGAGAATAATAAAACTTATATTGAGGTAGATAAGCAGTTCCACTAGCTGCAACTTCATACTGTTGTGCTAATTGAGCATTTTTAACAGACTGACCATAATCTTTAAAGAAATAACTTAAAATACTTTTGCCAAGATAAGCATAAAAGATGGCTGTAATATTTCCTGCCATTCGCTGCATTACTGATTCATTAAAACTCTCACCTTCTAAGTAAGATTTATTATTCTGTCTTTGAACTAGTTCAATTATCATCTGTTTTAAAATAAGCAAACAAACGGTAAAATGTTCTTGTTGTATTTTGTGTGCTAGATTAATATATTGTTCTAGTCTTTTTTCAAGAATATCTAAATTTTCTCCAGCCCAGAAAGGATGCCAACAAACTAATAAGCCATTGTAACCTACGTACTCAATATCCCCTGTATCTAAACCACTTTGAACACCATCTTGTAAAGGTTCTATAGTTGCTTGAATATGTTCTTTCCAATGTCTAACAAAAATATTAAATAGTGCATACACTTTAGATTTTATTTCTCTAGCGTTGAATTGCTCTAAAATCTGCAAAGATAATTTACCAAAACGATATCCTGATTCAATATCCTTAAGAGGGCCACATAAAATTAGCCCATAAAAACCATAGGCATAAGCTGCAAAAGATGAATTGCCATACTGCACACATAAATCAACCATTGTAAAAGCAATCAGTAGTAAAAGTGCAGGATCTGCTAAATAAGCGGGAGGCATGGCTGTCATTAGTATCCTCATAGCAGCTAGCTTATGAGCATCAGTCATTTCTGGCAGATTGACTAATTCTTCAATTGTTAACTCTGTTGGTGGAGTTTGAGACAATGAAACTCCCAGCATCTCTAGCACCTGCAAATCTAAATCTAATGCTTCTCGCATTCTATTTTGAGCAACATCAAACTGAATCTTTTTCTCATATACTTTTACAGTATCAAGAATAGTTTTACTATTACTTATAACACTGAAAAATAATACCTCTGCTTGCTCAAAATTTGTATTTAAATATTCTGCTTCTACTGTTTCTACATGAAGTTCAAGAGTTAATTCATAATGATTTTGCCAACAATCAACTGCAAGTAAACTTAGACCTGTATTAAGAAAACTTACAGCAGATTCGTAAGCAGCAGAATCCTTAGCTTTCCGTCCAGAAATTAGATTTAACTCAGCTAGTTTATATCTTTCTACTGGAGAACAAATTAGTTCACTACCGATATTTAACTGGTTAACAATATCAAAGATTTTTTCTTCTAGTAAACTTTCATCTATATTCTTTAATAGCAGTCTACCAATATTTAAGTGAATCTCCTTTTTCTGTTCATCGGGTATTAATGCATAGGCTGCTTGTTGCACGCGATCATGAAGAAACTTATAATCAATTACAAAAATATCAACATTCTCTAATAGCTGTGGTAGTTTATAACTATCATTTAAAGGTATAACTAAACCAGCTTGTAGTGCTTCCCAAATATCTAATGCTGTGTCATTATGAGATTTTTCATTAACACAAGAGAGTATATTTAAATTAAATCGATTGCCAATACAGGCAGCTATTTTTAAAATATTTTGTGTAGTGTTTTTGAGCTGTTGAATTTTATCTATCATTAATTCAACAACATTATCAGTAATTCCTAGCATATGAATCTGCTGAATGTTCCATTGCCATTGATCAGTAGTAAAGTTAAAAAAAAGTAGATTTTCTTGATGAATAAATTTGATTAATTGATTGATAAAAAATGGATTACCAGCAGTTTTATTGAAAATTAATTTTGCTAATTCTTGAGAACTCTCTAAACTAGATTTTAGGGTGTCGCTAACTAATTGACAAACATCAGCAATTTTTAGATTTTGACAATTAATAATCTTGACAGAGCTACTATTTTTTTCAATTTCTCGTAAAACTAACATTAAAGGATGACTGGTATCAACTTCATTATCTCTATAAGCTCCGATTATCAATAAATATTGAATATCAGTATCTGTAACCAATAACTGAATTAATTTTAGTGAAGCTAAATCTGCCCATTGTAAATCATCTAAAAATAGAACTAATGGATGCTCTTTTTGAGCAAACAAATTTATAAACTTTTGAAAAACCAAGTTAAAGCGATTTTGTGCTTCTGCTGAAGCTAATTGTGGTACTTCTGGTTGTTTACCGATAATCAGTTCTAATTCAGGAATGACATCAATAATAATTTGAGCATTTGGAACTAGAGCCTCTAAAAGTTTTTCTTTCCAAGTAGCTAATTGAACTTCACTTTCTGTTAGTAATTGCTGCATTAACTCTTGAAATGCTTGAATCAGAGAAGCATAAGGGATATTGCGCTGAAATTGCTCAAATTTCCCAGCAATAAAATAGCCTTTGTTTTTGATAACAGGCTTATGGATTTCATTTACTAATGCTGATTTCCCAATACCAGAATAACCCGCAACTAATATTAATTCTTTATTTCCTTGATTAACTTTTTCAAAAGCAGTCATTAAGATATCTATTTCTGTTTCTCGTCCATACAACTTTTCGGGAATTTGTAGTTGGCTAGACTGATCCTGCTGACCAATGGAAAATTCGATTATAGAATTAGTTTGCTTTAACTGATTGAGACAGTTTTCTAAATCAGCTTTAATCCCAAAAGCACTTTGATATCTTTCCTCAGCAGTTTTGCTGAGTAATTTCATAATAATTGCAGAAATTACTTGAGGGATTTCTGGGATTAACTGATCTACTGTTGTAGGTTGTCTGGCAATATGACAATGAACTAATTCCATTGGATCAGTTGCTAGAAACGGTAACTGACCTGTGAGCATTTCATAAAAAGTTACACCCAACGAATAGAAGTCTGTACGGTAATCAACTGTTCGGTTCATTCTTCCTGTTTGCTCTGGAGACATATAGGCTAGAGTTCCTTCAAGCAAATCAGGATTACTGAGTTTGAGTTTTTCTTGAAAAAGCAGTGATGAGATAGAAAAATCAATAATTTTAACTTGATGAGTTGCTAAATTAACAATAATATTCTGTGGTTTAATATCTTTATGAATAATATAATTTTGGTGTAATTCACCTAAAGCTTGGGTGATTTTAATACTTATATTGAGAAAATCAAGTAACCCGATTTTTTCTGTCTGGATAATTTTGTAGAGAGAATTACCATCAAAATTTTCTAATACAATGGCAAAACCATTGTTATATTTTTCTAAGCCATAAGCTTGAATGACTCCTGGGATATTTAAATTTTTTATCACTTCATATTCATGTTTGAATGCCGCTATGTCTTTTAGCTCAGAGTATTCTGTTTTCAAAAGTTTAATAACTACTAGTTTACTATCTTTATTTCTGCTAGCTCGATAAACAGTAGTTTTGGTTCCTTCATAAATTAATTCCAGAATTTGGTAATTAGATAATGTAATCATTTTTTAGATTAATATTTTAAACAATTTTTCAAAATAGGAAAATGATGATCCTATTATTCAGAGAATGAATATATTTTTAAAGTCGTTATTCAACAAGCTTTAAAAATGTATAAAACCACCAAATGATCTAGGTTGTCAAAACCTAGATCATTCTAAATTTTATTGAGTTCGTCAAAATGTACCTCATTAATTTGAATATACCTTTATAACCAAGAATCCCACTCACCAATAATTTTTTTGGTGTATTTTATATGAAAGCATTGGTATAGAATAGCTCGTGTTGCTTGCATTGCAGACATTACTGTAGCTTCCACGCAACCAGAATTGTAACCGTTGTTAATCCAGTCCCCAGTTAGGTAAAGGTTACCAAACCCAGATTCATCAGTTTTGAGTCGATACTTGGTACTTCCAGGTACAGAAAGTACATAGCGTTCTGATGGGTTAATGTTAATTCGCCAGTATTGAGCTTTAAAGCGTTCTACTCCCTGACGGTTTTGAAAATCTACTAGTAAATTCCAATTCAAACCTTGGGGATTTTTGGGGTGAGTAGGATTAGCCCAAAGGTGTCCGATGTAATTGTTGAGGAAGTGAATTGCTTGTTGCTCTACTTTTTTTTGGGCTATAGCTGGAAAATCATATTCTGTATGGGGAGGAATACCTGGATCTGCAATTACGCCGGTCAAATAAGCTACAGTGTAAGGATAATGCTTAGAAGGCCAATTTTCTCGCACTATTAACTCGCTCATATCTGCATAAACATCAAGTGGTTCAATATAAGCTCCTAGCACATGACTAGATTTTTGCCATCCCAATTGTGGTAAGGTAGGCTTAAGCCATATTTGTCCGCCTTGAGTAGTTACTGTCTTAACTTGAGTTAACATATCGTGCCATTTTTGATGCGCTGGATTTTTTTTAGCATGGAGCAATTCACTGCAAATAGAGGGTAAGGCGGCTATAGAAATTCCCAGCAACACAATATCGAAATCATCGCCTTTAGTGAGGGTGATTTTGTCTACATTCTGCCAAGGTGTCCAATATGACTCAAGGTTAATTTCTTGGTCTTGGAGTTTTTGGGCTTCTTCATCGACAATCTGATTATAAAGAGGTTCATTAGGCCAGCAACGAATGTCTTTAACTTTGATGAGTGGTTGATATTCTTGCTCTGGGTTTTTTAAATTTACTTGGCGAGCCAAAGTGATACTTGCAATTGATTGCTGATCTTTATCCAAGTGCAACTGCTTGGTAACATGGAAGAACTTGAATTTTACACCGCGACGCTTTAGCACTTCATATAGTGGAGTGATGACTACCTCCGCCATCCCTGATTGCATTTTCCACATGATTGCGCCATTGTATTTGAACAACATCGTGATGAGGATACGGATAGCTGTTCCTGCTGCTAGTTGCGGTTTATTGGTATTGCCTTCTGGAAAACCATACACTAAATCGTATAAAACGCGAATAAATGCTGATTTAACACTTGATTCCCTAGCTCCGTGTTTTCGTAGCCAGTCTATGTAGTTGTACTCATCTAAACTGTCTAGGGAACGAAAATGAATTACCTCATCTATAAATAAACCCCGGATGTTTGCTAATGCTAGGTCAATAAGTGTTAAACGCCAAAAGATGTCAGGATTTTGCTCACTTTTAGATTCTATCTGAGGGATCAAATGTTTTTTAAAACGGTCTATTAGCTTAAGAATTAACTGCTGATATTCAAGTCTTTGAGTTTTGGTATTTTCAGGCAGTGATTGAGCTAGGTTGTAGGCAAGATTTAAGAATATTCCTTCAGAATTAAAGTCTAGGTTTTGGAAGATATCGCCAATGTATTGGTTGATATTGTTAAGCCATTTTCCCCAAAAACTAGGCTCTTGGAAAAATAACTGAATTAACTGGCTAGGAAATTGCAAGAGACTACTATCTGATAAAAATTCCATTACCTCTTTGCCTAATGCTATTTGTTTGGCAAGAGATCCTGAGGAAGTTTTGTAAAGATTGAACTGATCGTAATTCTCAATTTCTGCGTAAGTCTGAATGACGAATTTAATGGTGGTGCAAATATATTCCCAAAGAGAAGAAATACCGCCACCTTCCCAAGGAACTAGAGAATTGGTAGGGAAGTTAAAAGGCAGAGTTACCCAGTTTTGATTAATGTATTCTTCTAAGACGATGAAACTATGGGGTTTGAATGCGTCTTCTATGGTGCTGAAAGGCCCGTTGCCACCAAGTTCGTCGTAGCATTGCTTGAGTAGACGAAAGGCATTTTCGTAGAATCCAAAAAAAATGTGCAGTCCATGTTCTTCGATGCGGTAGTCTGGTTCATAATCTGGTGCATGGGGTTTGATATTGCGTCCAGTTGCACATTTACCACCTAAACGCCAACCTGTTTGATAAATAGTAATGTCGTAGAGACTATCCCACCCTGGTTGACTAGTTAATTCATAAGCGGTGGTTAATGATGCTATTCCACCGCCTAAGATAGCGATCTTTTTTGGTTTAAAGGTTTCGGACATGGTTGTTTTCCTTGCGTGGTAAGGGTGAAGAAGGAAGCAAAAGACAGAAGAGATAATTTAATCAGTACGGGCTAAACGCCTCGCTACCGTTAACAGCACTCACTAATTTTTCTCTGGTGCTTGCCAAACGGTTTTTCCATCTTTGAGAGTGAAGTCGAAATGCAAGACGAAACCAAGCTTTACAGGGATATTTACTGATTCGCTACCTGCGGGATAACCTTTGCCTAGTCCTAAGTCTTGGACGACTGGTTGGCTAGCGAAATTATTGATTTTTAATTGAAATTGATCGCCAAAACCATTAAATCCAAAGAGTTTTCCGCCATAGAAGCTTTGTAGTTGCATCGGGGATTCAATCAGTGCTTGATAGCAAGCCTTTTTGCTGTTTTCTACGTCGCGAATTTGTTTGAGGGTAACGAGAGGGACGACTCTGTTTAGGAGATGTTCGAGGAGATTAAAGGGCAACTGTAAGCCAGGAATGGCAATCTTGTCATTGTTAAATAATAAGCTAGCGATCGCTCTCACTGCTTCTTCAAAAGTGTCCCATGTTTTGATAGCTTGATGTTTATCTCCTGTACTGATGCGTTGAACTTCTAGCAAGCGCGCATCTAGAGATTTACTTGTAGGAGAAAATTCTTTAAATACTAAAGTATCTACGGTTAATAAATCCGGTTCTTGATTTAAGTTAGGAATCTGAAATGTACCAAGTTGTTTAAAAAAGCCGTAGACTTCTCTACCAGAAATTAGGATGGGAGAATTATTCACGTACAAGTAAGGCATAAACCAAGCTAGGCGTTCGGCAATGAATAAAGGCCCAACTCTTTTACCTACTACTGTTAACATCCAAAAGATGGCTTCTTCTTCATGCACAGTTCCTTTGTCATAGTCGGGGGGATAAATAGAACTTAAAGAATCTATCTTGTTGAACGTCAAGATGAGATAGTTCATCGCTGGACGATATTCAATCTCCCCGTTATTGGGATCATTGAGATATTTATCACACACCTCTTGCAACTTCGCCATTGAACCTTCAACGACAAAGCCATACATTTTTGTCCCTTTGATTTCGTAGGGTTGATTAAACGCTTGTCCATCAGCTCGTTCTATATATTTGGGGTATGGTGATTTGTTACCACCTCCGCAAAAGTAATTTTTGAAAAAACTACTCATATCTTGTTCCATATTTTTGCCTTTTACCGCTAAATCTTGGAACAATTGATCTGGTTTTTGTTGTATTTGGGTAAGGTAATTTGTGAGTTTTTGGGGTTCTTGAAGTAGGCCAGTAAATTCGCTAACAGCGCCTAAAGCCGTATGGAAAGTTGTTTGCATTGTCTGCAAAGGGTTGTTGGTGTTCATCGGGTCTTGGGTAACTTACTAGATTATTTTTATACCAAATTAATCTTGATCATCTGTACAGAGATATGAAAATATTAGATACCTCTGTGTTTCTGTACTATTGTGTCAAAGGAGTTTTAATTTGTCCTTACTAAAACCCGATAATCTGTTAAATAAATCACAATCAAATTCTTCCGCACAGGGTCTTGTTTGAAGTGTTCCCTTTACACTGGCTTTTCTAACAAATTGCTCAGACAGTGAATCTTGGCACAAGGTTTATCACCAACTCGACCAGTATCAATCCAATAGCCAATGTCAGGAGGGCTTTCGATGTTCTTGGGGGGTTCGATGGTTTGGGACGATTGGCTACGGCATTGGGGGAGAAGGCGCGATCGCACGGATGCATTTGCCCAAAGTAAAATTTAATCAAGTGCTATAAGTGACATTTATATTCCAAAAATTGTGTTAATAATCAAGTGGCGATGTCTACGACGGGCTACGCCTACGCTTATTTTCCACGAAAATCTGGCTGAAAAAGTAGGAAGATCAGGGTTTTTGCCAATAAAATTTACATATGTTAATATTGTTTTTTTGGTTTAAGTGCGGATATTCAGTATGGTTACCATAAAGACTGTTCTTAAAGATTCAGAGCAAGTCACTCGGTTGCTTTCTCATCTCGCATTTGATGGAAAAAAGCTCAATCATCAACCGGGTAGTGTATTGGGGAGTACTGCATTGATTGCGGGAACCACCGTTGGGGCTGGGATTCTCGCCCTACCAGCTGTTACCCTGCCGTCTGGTATTGTGCCATCTACATCTGGGCTGATTGCTGTTTGGCTCTACGTTTTAGTTTCAGGGTTATTGATTGCAGAGGTGACCTTAAACGCGATGCGAACAGAAGGGCGTCCAAGTATAGGTCTGTTGGGAATTGTTGAGAAGACCCTTGGTAAGCTGGGAGCGCGAATTGCAGGCGGCGCATATTTATTCATGCATTATGCTCTCTTGGTGGCATACATTACCCAAGGTGGAGAGATTTTAGTATCTGCGGCGGCAAAAGTCTGGGGTGTGCAGATGTTGCCTATGTGGATGGGCACAACGACTTTCACGCTCTTATTTGGTGGGATTATGTATCTTGGGCGAGAAAAGTTTATTGAAAAATTAAACAGCGCCTTTGTCGGAATTGTCATCGTTTCCTTCTTGGGATTATTGTTGCTGGGAGGAAGACATATTCAGAGTGCCCAACTGTTATTTCAAGACTGGAGTGCCCTTGGTAGTGCCATTTCAGTGATGTCTGTGGCACTGTTTTTCCAAAACGTTGTGCCGCTGGTTGTGACGCAACTCGAAGGGGATGCCCGTAAAATTCGTCAGTCCATCTTTATTGGTTCTGTGATTCCTCTAATTATGTTCGTGGCGTGGAATGCCGTAATTTTAGGAAGCGTCAGTCCTGATATGCTACATGGCACTTCTGACGGTAGAATTATTTTTGATCCACTGCAAATTCTCCGAGCAGGTGGTGCGGGAGAATGGTTAGCAGTACTACTATCCATTTTTTCAGAGTTTGCGATCGTCACATCATTCATTGGATTTGTCTACGGGTTGCTGGATTTGTTCAAAGATATTTTCCTACTTGCACAGGGCAAACTTTCTAGTCGCCTACCCCTCTATTCACTGGTTCTTTTCCCTCCTATGACTCTCGGAACGTTCAATCCCAGCATCTTTTTTACTGCCCTAGATTACACTGGAACATTTAGTATCTCAGTTCTAGGTGGAATTATTCCGGCGTTAATGAGTTGGAAACAACGTCAACAACAAGAAAACTCAGATAGCACAAATCAACCACTCGTTCCTGGTGGGAAGGTAACACTCATTGTGATGATTGGAGTGGCATTAGCCATGATGGGAAGACAAATTCTGTCAATTTACACAAAGTCAAACCATCAATAAAAATTATTATGTAATATAAAAGCATATAATTGTAGTATAAATATACCAACCACAATCAAATGAGTGATTCTCGCCTGGTTAAAATCAGCAAATATCTCAGCAAATATCTGCGACACACACCTGATGCAATTGGAATTAAACTTGCTCCCAGCGGTTGGGTTGCTGTTGATGAACTACTTACCGCTTGTACGAAAAACAAGTTTCCGATTACCCGTGATGAATTACAGGCGGTAGTTGAATCCAACGATAAACAACGCTTTTCTTTTGATTCTACAGGTACTTTTATTCGTGCGAACCAAGGACATAGTGTAAAAGTCGATTTACAATTAGAAGCTATTGTTCCCCCAAATGAACTTTATCACGGCACGGGACGTAAATCTGTAGAGTCAATTCTGCAAACAGGACTTGGCAAAATGTCACGACATCATGTCCATTTATCGAAAGATATTGCAACAGCAGAAACTGTTGGTGCAAGACATGGAAAAGCAGTGGTTTTTGCTGTATATGCTGCGGCAATGCATCAGGCAGGTTACATATTCTATTGTTCTGCTAATGGTGTTTGGTTAGTGGATCATGTGCCACCTGAGTATCTACAAAAAATTTGAATTTGAAAAGATTGTTAAGATTTATTTAGAAATATTAAAAAAGAAACTGTTAGCCCGTCGTAGACATCGCTATTCTACTTCGTTAATGATTAGTGTGAATCGATAGAGTTGATTTGTGCTTGTAGTAATACCAGTTTGAAAAATGATTGCGACAGATAGATTCACAAAACCCAGATGCAGAAAGCAATTCCTAATCCAAAATCCAAAATCCAAAATGGTACGAGTTGGTGGGCGATCAGAATGTAAATGAAAGCTTGCCGTAAAACATCGCACCTATCACCAAAAAAATTGGCAAGGCAAAATGTTTTGAACTATCTGCTTAACATGTTTTAACTGTCCTTGCATCCTTGCTTTAAGGCTGAGAATATAAAAGATGGGAGATGTTCCGATTCCACACGCGAATCTAAGATCAGTGCAGCGTTCACAGAAGCGATCGCCATCAATAGCGAGTCCGACGCTTGTTCCTCGCTATCAAGTCTCAAGGCTTCTGGCAGGGTACGAGAAGCGCTGCTATATATAGCGGTTCTCGTTTACGTAAGGCACACCCGTAGGGGCACGGCAATGCCCATTAGTGTCAACTTAAGGTGAAAGCCAGTCTATAACCAGTGGTATCTTAGTGCCTGAGGATGGGGAAATGCATAAATAGTGTCAGCACAACTACAACCCTTCTCCACAACTCGGACAGTTTTCCAATTTACAGGTGAGTCTCACTTGTAAACAGTTTATTGGCTTGATAGTTATCTATTTATAAGGCAGATAACGACAGCAAGTTTCTTTACAATATTAAGCTTAACTATTTTAAAAAGAAATAAAAATTAATTTTGTTAGGGTTTGATTACCATATTATTTGATAATTTACTCAATAAGTTGGTATTATCTTCAGTAGATTACACAGATACACTTATCCATTTTGAAAAACGCAAATCTAATAAGGCGTTTGCGGCTAACTTTGGCGTAAGGATTCATCAGTTTTTAATAACTCATATTGAAAACTAGCTATTTTGTATTGTCTGATAAGGAGTTTAAAGTTTAACTATAGAACCGTTTTGATTTTAAGCTAACAAAATTTATTGTCAACTTGCTCAGTTTTGGCGATAACGAGATTAATTTTTGATGAGCAAACAATTTTGAGCAAAACTATCTAATTTTTTCAATATTCAATATTCAATAGTAAACGGAGAAATGTTTTATGCGTTTTACCC
The DNA here is from genome assembly GCF_036916575.1 of Nostoc sp. Classification (GTDB taxonomy): domain Bacteria; phylum Cyanobacteriota; class Cyanobacteriia; order Cyanobacteriales; family Nostocaceae; genus Nostoc. The sequence continues at coordinate 12,812 of NZ_JBALGC010000042.1, read as the reverse complement.
GCACGATACCCATTGCGTCTTTAATACTATCAATACTGGTCTTATGGCAGCCTACTTTAGCTGACTCAAGAAGTGGTCTTCCCTCAGCTAAAGAAGAAAAAATACCATATCTCTCGGATAAAAATAAGTGTCTTGGAGGTTTTTCGCCAAGTTTTCGCTTGGGTGGAGAAATCAAGAATCCAACCACCTATAACTTGCAAAACTTCAGAAATTTGCGAGATACTTTAAAAAAACAAAATCCAGCATTAGTTACTGAAATCACTGTGAGCTTTCAAACCGGCTCAGGTCCACGAACCGAAACATACTATGGAGTCCCTCTGTGGGAATTGATTAATAATCCGAAAGCCGGAGGTGGTCTTAAACCTGGGAATTCTGGTTTAAATTCTAAAAATTCTTTTCTGCGGCAATATGTTCTAGTTGATGCCACAGATTGCTATGGTGCAGTTGTAGCTATTGGTGAAATTCAACCTAACTTTGAAGGGAAAACAGTGTTAGTTGCATATGCAAAAAAAGGTACTGATGGTAAAGTCGTGCCTTTAATAGATGAAGGATTTGCTCGTTTAGTAGTTCCAGGTGACAAAGCTGGAGGTCGTTATGTTACTAATGTGACAAATATTCTCATATTATCCGCTCCTGCTTCTCCTTTGAAACCAAAATATTTCTGATGTAGAGGCTAAGGTTCTCAGTCTCAAGACTATCAGTAATAATTTATGGAGACATTTGTAAATCTATTGAGTATGACTGGCGAAAAGCTTGTTTTCGCCCACATGTCTTCAATAATTAACAATGCTCAATACGGTTCGGATAAGCTGTTGAGGCAGGGGAGGAAAAAGAGTTATTGAGCAATAATTCTTTCTTTCCCTACTGAATAATTTCTCCTCCTGATTGCCTCAATTGATAACTTTATTAATCGAACCGTATTGTCACAAAGCCAACATTTGTCTATATAAAGTAATTGACATTTTTCCAACTAAATTGGTAGTCTGAACCTTGAGAATAAAATACCCAAAAACTTGAAGATTTTAGCGAACAGATGAAAAAATATTTTTTGACAGGTTCTTTGGTAGCTTGTGTATTTAGTGTTGTGATACCAAATCAAGCTTTTGCAGCTAATCTCAACTTATATGGAGCAGGTAGTTTAAGACCTGCACTAACGGAAGTAAGCCAAGACTTCACTCAAGAAACAGGAATAGGAGTGAGTACACTATTTGGGCCATCAGGGATTAGAGAACAAGCAATAGAAACAGAACTCAAACTTGGACAGCCTACTGCTGATGTCTTTGCTAGTGCAGATATTGGAAATCCACAAAAACTTTATATTAAGGGGTTGAGCAGTCAACCAGTGGAATTTACTCAAAACCAGATTGTAGCGGTGTTTTCCTCAAAGTATTCCCAGGCAAAAATTACACCAAATCAGGTGTTAGATTACTTACTAAATCCCAACATCAAGTTGGGAACTTCAACACCTATATTAGATCCTCTTGGAGACTATACTCAACAGATATTTACTCGAGCTAATTCCAAAAACCCTGGTAGTTTTGATACCCTCAATAGTAAAGCCTTGCGATTAACAGGTGGAACGAATACCCCAATAGTCCCATCAGGACAGGACAGCTTAGTGTATTTTCTAAACAAGACTCAGCAAGCAGATGTTTTCTTGACTTATTATACTGGCGCGATCGCATCGCAAAAAATTGACCCGAGTCTGCAAGTAGTTGGGCTACCAGATTATTTGTCTGTTAAAGCGCCATTTGGTTTAACAGTTCTCAAAAATGCTGACCCGAATGCACAGAAACTAGCAGATTATATTTTGTCACAGAAAGGACAGGAAGTTTTGCATAAGTATGGATTTCTTAGCCCCACCAAATCAGTACCTGAACCCAACTATGTTTACGGACTATTACTAACTGCGGCTATGGGTTTAGCACTCAAGAAAAAATTAGCAGAGCAAAAGCAAAAGATACAAGTTTAAAATCAGAGAAAGCGATCCTCTAACTAATAATAAAGTGATCGCCTTTATCCCAATGTCAACACTCCTGCTGTAAATTCTGCCACTAATCGTTTTATCTGTAACCAACGCACACCCAAAAGAATGTTATCGAGTTCATCTCCACCCATAACTTCTATGGTGAACTCTTCTCCATCTAAAAGCACGGTTCCCTCATAAAGATTAAACCGTGCTTCTCCCCATGCTGTTTGCATATCTCGTTGTTCATTTATGTTAAGAATCCACCCTAAACTCAAAGCATCTTGGTTATCAAGTGCTAGCCAACCAGTGAATCCTGTATCTAGAAGTGCATTTACTGGTATAACATCTTCATCAGATGTAACTAAACCAATTTCAAAGATTAACTCACCTTGACTATTAAATTCTCCAAAAATCATATTCTGCCACAAGTTCCCCTCTGATTGAGGCGCATGATGAGCCGCATTTTGTCAGAATATTTTTCACGAGCCTTTGTTCTGGCAACATCCTCATTTGGATCTATAAAATATTCTCCACTATCAGGCTCAATGACTATAAACCAGTTGTAGTGTTCTTTGATTAACTCTGGTTGAACTTTGTCAAATACTACTCGACAACGCTGATAAAATACCTCATCTTCAGCCTTGCGTCGTGCTTTTTCTTCAGGTGATAGTTGATGTTCTGGAAATACTCTTCCTCGATGCGGTGTTTGATTAGAAGATAGTTCTGTCATTTTGTTTACTATTTGCTAAATAGTAGGGGTTTAGTTTTTATATGTTGATTATATCTGAAGCGATCGCCTTTGTTAGTCACGTTTGCACTCAGTTGCAGTAGTGTGATTTATGATTTTCGCCTTTTGAAGTTCATAGTTCTAAGCTAAACCACATCTAGTTTGCATAATCTGAAATTTTACATTTATTGTGAGGTGGGCGTCTCGCCCGCCCAATATATGCCAATACAGTTCAGTTAAGGCTTAACTCTTTATCAAAGTCAGTTTTTTTAACGAACCGCCAAGGGCGCGAAGAACGCAAAGGAAGAGAAGAAAGAGAAGGAAGAAATGCTTAACTGAACTATATTGCAATATATGCAAGTTAAATGTGGAACAGCTTACCTTAGAACTGGAAACACCGAGCTTTTTTCTCAAAAGTTCGTGTTCAGAACTCCAAACGCCAAAAAATAAAAGCGATCGCTCTTTAGTTGAAGGGAGCGATCGCTTCTATTTATAATGCAGAATACAAATTAAGCAGCAACAGGTTCCAACAATTTGATATTAGAGAAGATAAATTCCTGAATAGATACTTGTCCTGCTGTCTCGGTGCGAATCTCTCGACGATTTAGGATGAAATAGTCACCAACTTTTTCATATTCATCCGTAAATTCGCTTCTACCGCCCTTTTGTTCGCCAGTTTTGGGGTCATGGTACACAGAGTCATAGGTATGGGACAAGTAGCCTGACCCGGTATCGTGACTGCTGAATGTGTCAATTGTCACATAAGTACCGTGAATTAGACGGTGAACATGGCACACTTCATTATTGCGGACTTTGTATTTATCGCCCTCAGCTTTACCACCCATTAAAAGCTCAACTGCACCAGTTTCGTCAGTTTTACCATAGCTAAACGTATTGGCGCTGTGGGTGTCTTCAAAGCTGCGGCGGATGCGGTGAATTGCTATCTCCCATGCTTGACCATGAATTGCTTGCTTGGCCGACTCGTCATTTACATCCAAAACTTCGGCTTTGAGATTGGCCTTGATGATAACTTTGCCTGTAAACACTTTATCATCATGCTTAAAGGTGATATTTGCGGTATAACCAGGGAAATCCTTGTCCCAAGTATAGCGGTTCTCATAAGCAGCCCGGAAAAGTTCCTGAGCAGAGAGTTTTGTAACTGTCATGTGCTTCTCCTAGTCGCTACTGTTATTAGCGTTTTAGTTTTCTTGGTATTAGCATAGAAGTAATTGTTGAGGCTTGGATAGTCCCCAACTGGGTACACTTATGGCTAATTCTCTCTACGCCGTATTTCATGCGATCGCCAATGTCCAAAATGAGCAAGAATTAAGACTAGCTCTTACAGATAAAATTGGTGAGCATTTTGGCGTGCAAAATTGGGGTATTTATTTCCTAGATGAGCAACCAACGACTGAAATTGATGTTCAGGGAATTCCGGCAGTATGCTTAGAAAGCAATCCAGTCGGGCGTTACGTGGTTGAGCGTCATGCTCCCGCCCATGAGCAGTTATTATTATCACCAGGAGACTGGAAGCATTTTTGCTCGCGTTCCGATCATGAACACGTAATGACCGGGCCAATTGTTTGCGATGGTCGTCTTGTAGGAACGCTTAACTTAGCTCGTGACAAGGGAAATCCTGCTTTTAATGGCAACGATTTAGCTGATCTGAGTGCCTTATGTATTCATTTATCAGCAAAAATGGCGACTCTACGGACAAAACCAAAAACATCCAATTCCTTGTTAGTAAGTCCTTTAACAGTGCGTGAGTTAGAAATTGCCGAGTTAGTGGCGCAGGGATTAACGAATGCGGAAATTGGGGAAAAACTTTGGATTACGCAAAATTCTGTCAAACAAGCTTTGAAGAGGATGTTTCGTAAGTTGAAGGTTTCGGCGCGTGCGGAAATGGTTGCAAAGCTACAAGATTAGGACGCTTAAGCCCCTTGTTAAAGGTAGGCAAACTTCCTCCACAGTGTACTAGTCATACACTCTGCCCCAGGATATTGAATGCGTGAAGTACAGCAATTTGTAAGGGCGCACAGCTAGCTGTGCGCCCCTACTAAAGGCCTATATTTTCTGCAACTGAAAAACGTCTACAATCTGTCATCAACAAGGGTAAGCGCGTTACCCAAGTCTTAAAAAAACTTCGTTGGTTACACACCAGCATCCCTATTGTGACTCATTTATTGGCGAAAAGTTATTAGTGCTCGTTGCTGCCAATAGAGCATTGTAACGCATTTAGCGTCTAACTGTGTTAGAGATATCTTTGGCTGTATCTGCCGCACTGTCCCCTACATCACTAGCAGTTTTCTGAGCACCCTCTACGTACCCAGATCCAAATTGTTTAAAGGCTTCTGCTGACTCTTTTCCAATCTTCTCAAGTCGTTTACCAAGAGAACCTTTCGTTTCACGAGCTTCTTTATTCCACTCCCCTATTGTTCTCGGTCTTTGAGCATCATCTTGCTCTACTTGTTCACGAACTCTCTCACCTAATCCTTTGTCCTTGTCCCCATAACTAACATTCGTCGTCAGCACTAGAAAACCAACTAGGACAACAGCCAAAAAAGATTTTACCTGAAGTCCTTTAAGCAGGGAACTGATGTGACCAACCGTCCTATAAATCAAATTTATCATGCCAATTAGGTTGTTTTTTGAGTACAAACTAAAGAGTAACGACAAAAAGGTAATTATCCTTCTAACAAAAGGCATATCTCAGTTATAAAAAAGAAAGACTTTTTAAATCTTGGGGAAGAGGTAATTTGTTAGATGAATGATAAGCTGTTCCACTTTTAACTTGCTCCCATTAGGGCAAGCAAGATGCCCACTCCACAAGACGTTAATTGAATTTAGATATGCAAACTAGATGTGGAACAGCTTATTTCCAATTAGTCTATGGGCACGAGCAACGAGCAATACTGCCTTTCTATCGAAAGTTTATATAACAAGCCAAAGAGAGCATTATCCGAAAACGACTCTCGAATATATCAAACTGTTATCAAAGATTGGATAAATTAGTACACTTTTCCTCCACTTTTGTCAATTCACAAAAAACAATTATTATCAAAATATTACAACAACTTCCAGCAATTATGGCAAACAAAAACTCAGAAAAAATGGGTAATATTGCCATTATTAAATCTGATTTATTCGGTACTAAAGTTTTTCCAAGGCTGATTACCGCTTGGATGCAAGCAAGTCATATTTTGGTAATGTTAACAACTTCCCAGAAAACGGATAAATTGATTCTATTTACGGTTTTTTATCACCATAAAGAGCGAATTTAGTCACCTTAACTGATAGTGGGACTTAGGCAAAAAAACACCGATAAAATGACCTCAAACGTATATCCCAAATAGTTTTGACATTGTTTTGCTTGGTTTGTTGATATATCTGAGTTTTAGGCGTTTTCGGGCATTTGATGTATTTCCCTTACCCCGCAAGGGTTTGAGCTAGAGTGAGTAAATTAAGTTATGAGGATAAAAAGAGTAATCAAGAATTAGCCAGAATTATAGTTTTAGGTGAGCATGTAAATCGGAAGTTAAAGGTATTTAAAATTTTGTCCCTTACTTATAGAAATCGCCGAAAAAGATTTAGTTTAAGGTTTAATCTGATTGCTGCTCTCTACAATTATAAGCTTTGTCTCTCCAAAATCAAATCTTCCTGAGTGACTTTTGCAAGAGGTCTATTATAAGAGACTTCCAAATCAAAAAATATCCCATCCCTGCGGGACGCTACGTGTAGCTTGCTTCCCCGTAGGGGTACGCTCTCTTGGCAGGGGAGCAGGGAGCTTTCTAACAAAGGGAGGAAAAGTCGTAGTGAAGTCTAGAAATTGGATAATTTATTTTTTGGAGTTCCCTAAGTTAACTTCTAACTCCTAAAGATACCGTTGCAATAAACCAATAACAACTTCTGGTATTTCCAAATGAGGTAATATTCCTGCATCTGCGATCGCATAAAAATCTTGAATTACCCTTGTATTTAAATTAGCCAAGCGCCGTCCTAGTTTGATGCTAGTAAATTGTGCCTTTTTTCCCCAAAAGATGACAGTAGGAATTGTCAGTTGCTGAATATATAAACTCAAGTCAAAATAAAGATCGCCCCGCAAAAATGCCAAAGCGGCAAACTTGGCATTAGGCTGTTGTGCAGAGGTTAAATAAGCCTCCACCATCTCTTGGGATACTCGTTGTGACTTAGCAAACAGAAAACTTTGTAAAAAATTTCGGACTGCAATTTCATTTTCAGCACCAAGGATGTAAATAAAATTGTCCAACAGAGGCGTATTGATTACCGAAAGCGGAAGTCTGCGTCCAACACCTTGTCCAAAATCATCAAATCCAGAGGGGGACACCAAAAACAGTGCTTTGAATAAATTGGGTTGAACAATAGCTAGGCGGATAGCAAAAGCGGCTGTTAGAGACGAGGCTACCACCGTCACCGGCTGGCGACAACTTTGAATGATAAACTCTGCGATCGTGCTGAGATAATCCCTAATTTTATAATCCCGGACTGGATGAGCCGATTCTCCCCAGCCGATTAAATCAGGGGCTAAAATGTGGTAACTAGAGGCAAAAGCCGGGTAAACTTTAGACCATTCATATGCAGATGCCCCACCGCCAAAGTTGTGGAGAAACAGTAGTGGGGGTAAATCTTCAGTATCAGCGAATGCCCAAGGTGCATTCGTTTGGGTATAGTAAACCATTGCCCCCAAGGATGTATGGATAAGTTTATGTCCAAAGCCAGGAGGTTGAAACTGAAGCATAAAATTAAAGAGTTTAGTTTAATGGCACTTTACCCGAAGGCAAAATTACGAAGTATAAAGTAAAGCTTACCGAGAAATCTGGGAGTAAGTAAACTTTTTGTCTCCTTAGCTGTTCCATATTTAATTTGCATACAGTCAAACTAATTCATAATTGATAATTCATCCTTGCTTTTTGTCAGCATCTCCTGTGATCTGAACAAGTTGATGGAGGTTATCACCACTGATATGATAGGCTCCCCCAAAACCAACTACAAAACGACCTTCACTTGGAGTTAGCTGGAAAATCCGAAAGTCAGACAAGCCACGCAAAACCTCAATAAATTGACCAAACCGTTCTTGAAATTGCTCAACAATTTGATTCCACTTGTCAGTTTCACGCTCTATCAAAGTTGCTGTACAATCAAAACTCAAACGACGACGGGCAAAAATTAGATTACTTTTGGCTTCATCCTCGATAAACAAGATACTAACATGAGGATTGGCATAAAGATTTTTGGTATGAGTCGAAAGACCACTGATGTAAATGTAGATATTCTTGGAATCATCGATTACAAATGGAGCATAACTAGCATTGGGTATTGCCTCTGCGCTTACGGTGCTAATGATTACACTCTCCAATTCTTCTGGAAACTTTTCGTACTCAGCTTGAATGTTTTCAAGTTGGCTCATAAGTAAATTACCGTTTGATTAGGAACACCTAATTAAGTATCCTAACGTGATTGAGCGATGGCATGGAATGCCAAAGATTTGGCTTAATTGTAGCTAGTATGTCGGGCGCGTAAATAGCGCAGAGTCGAGCCAGTCCGTTGATGGGGTTCCCCCACTTAAAGGAACTGGCGTTGAGCGGCGGTTCCCGCCGATAGCGCAGCGTAAAGCCTTCGGCATAGCTTCGCTTAGAGCGAGTCCGCGTATCCCTTCGGGGAAGCTAGCTACGCGTAGCGTCTCGTAGAGAGCGTCTGCCTGCCGCAACGCCAAAGGCGAACAGTTAGCGCAGGCTTTACGGCTACGCTCAGTACAAGTGGCTTTTGACTTCCGCCTTGCGGTACTAGTCTGACTCATTGAAGGGAATAGGGTTACAGGTGATAGGTTAGAGGTATCTCCTATCCCTTAATTCAAGCAACTCAGCATTATCCAAGTTCTGAGTAGCGGAGGATTTAGAGAAACAGACATTGGGCTAAACTTAAGAAAATTATGAGGACGCAAATATGACTGACAAAAATCGTTCTCAATGGGATTTAGGCAGGTTTATTGAAACCCTGACTTACTTTGAGGTAATTCCTTTCCTTAACTGGGTACAGCAGTTAATCCAAGGTCGTCCTAAGGATAATCAAGATAGACCCAATGGAGGAAGAAACGTGGGTGTAATATTAGTAGCAGGTGCAACTGGTGGTGTAGGTAAACGAGTGGTGCAGCGATCGCTCAAACGAGGTTATAAAGTTCGCGCACTAGTTCGAGACATTGACAAAGCGCGGTCGATTCTTGGTAATGATATAGATTTAGTAGTTGCGGATATCACTCAACCAGAGACTTTAACTCCTTTAGTTATGGCTGATATCCAAGCTGTAGTTTGTTGCACAGCAGTGCGCGTTCAACCAGTTGAGGGAGACACAGCAGATAGAGCCAAATACTATCAAGGTGTGAAATTTTACCAGCCAGAAATTGTTGGCGACACCCCAGAAAATGTAGAATATCAAGGTGTCAAAAACTTAGTCCAAGCGGCCGCAAAATATCTACCCCAAGCAAACGAAAAACCGATATTTGATTTTACAAAGCCATCAGCAGAATTAAAAGAAAACTGGGGAGCGTTGGATGATGTCGTCATGGGTGGCGTGAGTGCCAGTAATATCCAATTAGTAGAAAATACAGCTTTGTTTGCTGGTAATGTCTCCACCGATAACTCTGGTGGATTTGCTTCTGTCAGAACTAAGAATTTTGATCCTCCCTTCAACTTATCTGGTTACGAAGGTGTGAAATTGAGCGTCAAAGGTGACGGTCAGCGTTATAAAATATTCCTACGGACAGATACAAAATGGGATGGCATTGGCTATAGCTATTCTTTCGATACCCTAGCTAATACCTGGATAGATGTTCACATTCCCTTTGCAGATTTGATTCCCGTCTTTCGGGCAAAAACTGTCAAAGATGCGCCGCCACTTGAGCAGAATAGAATTTGTTCATTCCAACTGATGTTGAGCAAATTTGAACATGATGGTGCTTTAAATCCCAAATTTTCTCCAGGTGGTTTTGCTTTGCAGTTGGAATCAATTAAAGCTTATAGTGGAACAACTTTACCACAATTTATTCTTGTCAGTTCAGCAGGTGTGACTCGTCCCGGACGCCCCGGCATTAATTTAGATGAAGAACCGCCAGCAGTGAAATTAAATGATCAATTGGGAGGAATTTTAACTTGGAAGTTGAAGGGAGAAGATAGTTTAAGAGAAAGTGGAATTCCTTATATGATTATTAGACCTTGTGCCTTAACTGAGGAATCAGGGGGCAAGGAATTAATATTCGAGCAAGGCGATAATATTAAGGGCAAAATCAGCCGTGAGGATGTGGCAGAACTTTGTGTGCAAGCGCTAAAACTACCGAAAGCTTGTAATGTCACGTTTGAGGTCAAACAGGGAGATAATACTCTTAACTCTATCGATTGGCAGAAGCTATTTTATAATTTAGAATACGACAAATAACTGAAGTGAATACAGACTTATACTTTATAAGCATATCAACACATCTTGTCTAAATAGACTGTTGTAATTTAGCTATTGACATGAAAAAAATCCAAGTGCTAATACTTGCTGGGATTTTAGCAACAATTATCTGGAGCGGGTTATTTCCCAAAACTGCTTCATCGCAGCAAGTGGAGTCCCGCATCAACAACCTGGAAGCAGATTTTAATCGTGTCGAGTCGCGGTTAAACCAGATAGAGTCTCAACTAGGTCAAAGTAGGCAGTCTCCATCCCGAAGAACAACACTTACCCCACGACAGTCAACTGGTTCCAGAGGTAACTTATTACAGCAAGATCGGATGTTTGATCGACTGGCAACTTTGGTGGTTGAATTGAAGCAACAAGTCAATAAATTAGAGGCGCGAGTTTCTAAATTAGAAACTCGCTGAATATTTAAATTACCCTGTCTACTTTTAAGAACTTAAGCCCTGCCTTTCAATACGGTTCGGTTAAGATCCCCCCCCCGCCTGTGGCGACCCCCTTAAAAAGGGGGTAGAAGAGGGTAGGCATAATCACAAAGGAAGCCAGCTATTAATAGCAAAGGCTCACCGATTCCCTTAATGTCGTAGAACAAATCAATTCCGTTAATCTAAACCTTGGGCATAGTAAATAATTCTGCTAAACCTTATTTTTAAGCAGGGATAGACAAGGCTACACTTCTACGTCTTAAATTTCTCGTCCACCGGAATTTGATAGCCGTTGGCGAGGCGATTGGTCATGTTGGCAGTGGCTGCGATCGCCATTAGTTCCCCGAACATGGTATCATTCATCCCCTTAGCACGCGCCGCGGCTGTGTGCGAGGCAATGCAGTACTCACAGCCATTCGTCGCACTTACGGCGATATAAATTAGTTCGCGCATCAGTGGATCAATCTCACCAGGGCCGATCATCACTTCCTTCACCGCTTGCCAAGTTCGTTTTAAGGTAGGGGGATGGTTGGCTATAGCTTTCCAAAAGTTATTGATATAGTCATTCTGGCGTGTGGCGCGGATGTCGTCATATACTGCACGTACTTCGTCGCTGGCTTCTTCGTATTCAATCAGCTTAGTCATGAATTGACAATCACTCCGCTAAGTAGTAATCCTATGGGGTTTATCCTCATAATTTTGGACTTATTTTTAGATACCAAAATGTAGGATACTACGTTTTTACCTGCGAACATTAGCGGTGATGAAATTCCACCTCTTTCTCTAAAATCTTAATATCATAGTTGCCAAAGAAATCGTGCCCCAGTAAGCCAATACTTGCTTTTGGTGCGATCGCTACCTGAAGATTATTGGCTGTAACTCCACCTACTGCAATAGATTTTACCTTACTGGTTGGGAATTCTACTTCGCTACCATCGGCAATTTGAGCTTGCATTGTACCTGTAGCCTGGAGTTCAAGTGTACTCGCCATACTTAGAGTGATAATGGTTTCACTGGCACCTGTATCTACAATCATTTCAAAGGTTTTTTTGTCGTTGAAGATGACATCAATCACAGGAGTTCCAGCAAAGCGGCGTTTGATTGGGACTCGAAAAACTTTGTTGTCTGAAGGTACGGCAATATTGCCACAAAGCCTTCCCAATCCAACGGTTTTACCAGAGGAGGTTACCATGTAACATACTCCTGGATCGTCAGCTGTTGCCCGATGAGAGAATGCTAAAAATACTAGCGTTGACATTAGTGCCGCAGCTACGCCCGTTGTAGACATCGTAGCTAGGTTAACGGCCATAATCCAACGCCTCCAAGCATTCTTCATCTTATATTCTTCTCCAATTTTCCTGATTTTTATTGATAACAAACTTACTCATAATTACTGCAAAAATTAGTGCTAAAAGTCCAGTCTATTAAATGAAAATCCAAGATTTTTAAATCTGTATTACAATAAATATTTAAATATTTATTTTATGTGAATCAGATTATAATCTCTGTTTATATGTTTCCTTTCTAGTATCAAAATAAATTTTTTATTTTCCAGATAGTTAGTAATGTTTTTATTTTCTTTTTAGATGATAGAATTGCATCTTAATCAATACATCTTACCTGTAATTACTGATTGATAAATTAAAGATTAGGTAAAGACATGATAAAACTACTTAGAAGACATTAAATCTGGTGTACTAAGAAGTTAGATAAGAGAAATTTGTTAGCTTACTCAAGAGTTGCTGCCGCATTTACAGCAGTTGCGATCGCATTTTTAATAGTAATATCTCTTTGTTATAAAATGATATTTTCATAAACAGTACGCGTGATCGCAGGGAGTAAAACCTGCCATCCTGTTTACAGGTAATAATAACTAAGCAGCCCAAGCCGTTTATCGAGGAATTGGCTTTTTGCCTACTGGCGAGAAATATGGCTTAGTCTTATTTGAAGAGACTCAGGCTTGAGAAATATTGGTTTCAACACAAACATTCTTGGACTCTGGGCACCCAAAATTGAATCATCATCGAATTTACTACAAAAAGGGAAAGGGAGAGGCTGCCAATGGCAGCCTCTCCCTTCATAATGATTATTATTTTTATTGCTTGTATATTTTATTTTCTGGAAGTCCCTTAGCAATAGGTTGGTGGAATAACAAAAACCTCCTCAAAAGATGATGAGGAGGTTTGAATTGAATTATCATCCCTGGCATCGAGCTATTTTTGCG
>NZ_JBALGC010000041.1:0-151094 GCF_036916575.1 Nostoc sp. | reverse complement strand
GGAGCAGTTCTTGCAGGAGGAATGCTCCTTCCTCCCTGCCGCGAATAAGATTTTTCTACAGACGGCGCACGTTCAAATGAACGTGCGCTTCGCTAACAGATCGCCGTCAGTCGGCGCTTTGACTTTCCGCAAAATCTCAAATTGGCTCACCATCCCCAAGTACCAGGAGCGCCTTTGAAAGGCCCAACAATATCACTGGTGACCCAGCCGCCGTAAAAGTTACCTGGTTGTGGTTGCACCTCTTCGCCATTTACATAGCATGTATCCATTAAATGAGCGTAAAAAGCTACATAGTCTTTGAGAGATTCAAACGCTGGTGTAGGGTTAGGGTAGAACCAGGCAGCATTTTGGACTTCTTTTTCACCAACTCGGATTGTGTAGTAACCAGCACTTCCCTTCCACTCACAAAAGCTAGATTGCGGTGTCAGCCGTAGATATTCCATTTTGATATCTGTAGGAGGAATGTAGTAAGAAGGAGGATGACTAGTTTCTAAAACACGTTTGGCGTTGTGGGTATCTGCAATTATTACTGCGTTAAAGATTATTTGGATATGTTTACTTGTGTCCTCCAGACGAGGAGGACGGGGGTAATCCCAAACTGATTCTTGTCCGGGAGCGGGTTCGATGCGTTGAGAATTAACCATTGTAAAATTTTAATGTTATAAGCTTTTACAGCAGTTTTCATGTATTTGAACCACATCTGCCGTAGGGGCACAGCAATACTGTGCCCGTAGAGCGTGGTCTATTTACCTGAAAATAGCTGTAATGATTTGCTCTCAAGTTTTATTAACAAATTAACGTACCTCTTTAAGAGTATCAATTTGCTTGGTAAACAACTCAGTGAATAAACTGAGCACAGTTCGTTCTTCACGCACTTTTATATTCGCACTGATGGACATACCTGATTGCAAGCTGACATTTTTACCCTTAATCACTAAAGATTGTTTATCCAATGAGATTTTTGCCGGAAATCTATAAAACTGATGTGTTTGGTCTGGCGGTAATGCGTCTGATCCCACCCCAATCACTTCTCCTTTGATATCGCCAAACTCACTATAAGGAAAGGAGTCAATTCTGACATCCACCTTCATACCTTTTCGCACAAAACCAATATCTTTGTTAGTGATGAAAACTTCAGCTATATAGTTTTCATTTGGGACTATTTGCAGCAGTTTTGTAGTCGGAGTCGCTACAAATCCAGGGTTTTTTGCTTGTAAATCGAAAATAGTTCCAGCTACAGGCGCACGGAGTTCTTCATATTTAACATTTAACTGTGATTGAGAGATTTTACTATTGACATCTGCCAAACGCTGGTCATTATCCAGCATAACTTTCATGAATTGGCTATCGATTTCAGCAATATGCTGTTTATTCTCAGCTATCTTATCCAAAATACTTTTATCAGAAACAGCCACCGTATTGCTTAACTCTTGTCGTCCTTTTTCTATATCAAACTGGAGACGTTTTTGTTCCTCACCTAATTGAGCTACTTCTGCCGTGCGGTTTTGTACTTCTTGTTGCTGGTTTAGATACTGAAGTTGAGAAATACCACCTTCTTCTGCTAATATCTTCAGCTTATCTAAAACCCGCTGTTGAATAGCTAAACTTGCTTTACTATCTTCCAGCTTAAAATAATTTTGACTAAGTTGTTTTTTGGTTTTTTCTACTTCTAATTCTGCCGCAGCAGACCGAGAATCTAATTCTTTTTTGGCAACTTGTAGACGTTGCTGTTCATCAATCCCCACTTGAGAATCTTGACCGGAATTTTTTAATTGAGTCCGTAATAACTGATTTTCTCCTACTAAAGCTGCCCGACTTTTCAGCAAAAAAGCAGTTTCTGGTGGCAAATTACCACGCAAATATGACAGTTCAGACGCTGGGGCGGTACTTGCACCCATCAATCGACGATAAATCTGGTTTTCTTTAATTAATGCAATGCGAATTTTATTCAAAGAATTTAATTCAGCAACAGAAGCGATGGAATCAAAACTCAGTAGTGGATCTCCTGCCTTTACCTCTTGTCCATCTTTAACATAAACCGTTTTCACCACTCCACTAACAGGAGCTTGAACATCTTTGACTGTTCCTTGCGGTTTTAATTGCCCTGTTGCTGGGACTACTTGCTCAATTTTTGCAAAATAAGCCCAAGCAATTCCAAAACAGGCTAGCCCCATTAGAGTGACCATGATTGTACGCGACCAAATTGGAGATTGGCGCAAGACAATAGATTGCTCAAATTCCTGAGTGTTCGAGTTAATTAAAGACTCTTGAGCAGCTTTCTGTTGTTTTGTTAGTACCCGTGAATCTTGCTTAACTCTGTTTTTATGATTGCCGTTGAAGTGATTCCCATTAAGTTGAGTCATAGCGATTTTGGATTTTAGACTTGTCGTGAGCGTTCAGTTGAACGATTTTAGATTTTTGTAGGATGGGCACTTTTTATCGATGCCGAAAACCTGGATTTTGATATTTGTGAAAGTGCCTACTCTACGCTGATTGCAGCATCTACATCTATAGAATGTTGGTCAAACAGAGAATTTTCTGATCCATACTCCCAACAATAACTAATTACAAGTTCACATCTTGTTGTTGATACAGGTAATAATAATGACCTTTAGTAGCCATTAATTCTTGATGGCTACCTTGTTCTATAACCCTGCTATTATCCATGACGACGATCATATCTGCATTACTCACGGTGTTCAGTCGGTGGGTAATAAAAAATACTGTATCACCCTTGAATGCTTTGGCTAAATTCAGACATATTTGCCGTTCTGTGGGATAATCTAATGCGCTAGTTGCTTCATCTAAAACTAATAATTTTGGTCGTTGTAAAACAGAGCGAGCGATCGCAATTCTTTGTCGTTGTCCACCGGAAAGTGCAGAACCCCGTTCTCCCACCCGCGTATTGTAACCGTTGGGTAAGCTCATTACAAACTCGTGGGCGCACGCAACCTGAGCCGCTTCGATAATTTCTTCGGTTGTCGCATCGGGATTTGTCAGAGCAATATTTTCCTGAACGCTGCCGTCAAACAATAATGTCTCTTGGGGAACTACGCCAATCTGCCGTCGCAGTGAATAAAGTTCTACTTTGGCAATATCATAACCATCAATCAAAATTCTGCCGGACTCAGTTTCGTAAAGTCTTAGCAGTAATTTCATCATCGTACTTTTACCAGACCCACTTTGGCCGACAATGCCGACAAATTTGCCTGGCGCAAATTCGAGGTTAACATTAGAAAGTTGTAGAGGGCCACTTGTGCCAAAACGGAAGGAAACATTTTCGTATTTTACTGCTCCCTTAATTGCAGGTAAGGGTATATTGTAGCGATCTGTTTCTCCTTCTTGTGGTGTATCGACAATATCGCTTAAACGCTCTAGAGACAAGGCAGTTTCTTGGAAGCTTTGCCAGAGTTGAGCCAAGCGCAATATTGGGCTAGTGACGTAACCCGATATAATCCTAAAAGCAATTAATTCGCCTAAAGTTAATTCTCCTTTAAGTACTAAATAAGCTCCTACCCACAAAACTAGTAAGCTGCTGAGTTTGTTAAGAAAGTTGCTGGTAGAATTGGCCAGGGTGGAAGTTACAACTGTTTTAAAACCAGCAGCGACAAACCGAGCGTAACGCTCTTGCCAGGAAAAGCGCGATCGCAATTCGATATTTTGCGCTTTTACTGTTTGAATTCCTGACATCACCTCCACTAAATAAGATTGAGTTTCGGCGTTGCGTTCAGCTTTGCCACGTAACTGTCGGCTAATAGTGGGAGAAGCAATTAAGATAACAATGATAAACACTGGAATCGTGCTTAAGCCTACCAAGGTGAGTTGCCAACTGTAAATCAGCATCACACCGATATAAACCAACGAAAACAGAGCATCTAATCCCACTGTTAAGGCAGTACCAGTGAGAAATTGACGGATATTTTCTAATTCGTTGATGCGAGTGGAAAGTTCACCCACCGGTCGGCGTTCAAAGTAGCGCAGCGGTAGACGTAGTAAGTGGTCGATGATTTGCGACCCTAAACCCATATCGATCCGGTTAGTGGTATCGACGAATAAGTAAGTTCGTAAGGTAGTCAGCACTGCTTCAAATAGCCCGACTACTAATAGCAAAACCCCTAAAATATGTAAGGTGCCAATACTATTTTGAGTGATAACTTTGTCGATAATTAACTGGACGACCAGAGGATTTGCCAACGCTGCCAATTGCACGAAAAAGGAAGCCACAAAGACCTCTATTAGGACTCGACGGTGGCGTGACAAATAGGGCAGAAACCATCGTAAACTAAAGCGTTCTTGGGGTGTTTCTTTAGTAGCGGTGAGCAGTAATACCCTAACTTTGGGCGGAAAGTCGGTTGGATCAACATCTAATTGTTCAACCAATTGGGCGGGTTTGCAGCGCACAATTCCTTGGGATGGGACACCCACAACCACACTATTTGCATCCGCTGCATATAAAACGGCAAGACTATCATCATAGCGAATCAATGCCGGTGTAGGAATGCGCGTCACTGAGGCGATTGGTAGCTCTATCAATTGCGCCTTAAGTCCGATTAACTCTGCCAGGTAAGCAGTAACTTGAAACGATATCGTACCCTGACGTTTGACTTGCTCAGTTAAGATGCGGCGAACCACCTCTCGACGAAACGGCATTTCTAGGTGCTTCGCGATCATTTGGAAGCAGGCGAAGGCTGTATTTAATTCTCCCTTACCACTAAAAAACGGGTATTTCTGTTTTGACGAACTCTTTGAAGTTTGGGGGGCTGTCTGTGGAACTACTTCGTCCGATGCGTAGGGGATATCTAGTTCCTGGGCGCTATCTGATTTGGTGTCAGTTACCGCAAGTTCTATCTGATGACTATCTTCCAAGATCAAATCTGACGGATGTATACCAAGCAACCGTGCAGGATTTTGATCTATGACCTGGATCTTGTCTGTGTCATCGTCTGATTCTAGGCGATCGCCAGGTGATAAATTCGTTACTGTCCCACCCCCACTTACAAACCAGACCCTTTCGCTATCGAGTTGGTTGAATGGAGTTTTTCCTAGAGGGAGGTAATGTATTTTCGCCTGTGGTAAGGCGTTTTCGGCCAGTTCTTTGAGATTTAAAGTAGCGATCGCTTGCTTTTGCCAATAGGAACTGAGAATATCAAAAACTTCCACCAAATAACTGCGGTTCTTGCGAGCATCGGCAAAAGCTGGGTATAAGCCCAGAAAACTAAAATATGCCGATGCACTCAAGGTCAAACATACTACTTCGGTGGAGGCGATCGCTGTCTCACAAGCGATATCGCGCAACAAACCAATTTCGCCAATAATTTCCCCCGGTTGCAGTAATTTTAGGGTGATTGGCATTTGCGTCTGGGGGTCGTATCCCAACAGGCGCACTTGTCCTTCATAAATGATGGTGATGTGTTCCGGAAGACTTTCTTTACCGATAATTTTCTGGCCTATGCGATAGCGCCAGGCTTGCAGCTGTTCTGATAGATTGGCGATCGCCGCATCTGGTAACTGATCAAACCCTTCTAGGGCGGTGATAAATTCGACAAAAGTGTTCTTAATATAAGTCATAAAAAACAAGTCGAAGGTAAAAGTGAGCAATAAAGCCGAAAATATTAGGGAGTATCTCTTTTACTAACAGTGGCAGTTTTTGATTTTATGCCAGCATCGGCAAGGCTTCTGTGGCATTGAGTGTGACTAAATATGTAAAAGTACAGAGGACAGCTTTGTCTAATTGCATACCTGCATTCACCTTACACAGTTCTTACTGTTATGCATTGTTCATAAAGAAAGATAGTGTAAATACATCGAGGACAACTTATCACTTAGTTTATGCTACATAATTTTTACTATCTATAAATCAATATTTAGCATTGCAGGTATACACGATGGATACTCATCATCAAACCAAGATACAGAAAGGCGGTTGTTAAACTTAGCGTTGTATATTTTAATTTATTATAATCAACATGAAAATATCACATATGCTTTTCTAAGTAAATACCCTAATTAAGAATTATGTAATAAAAAAAACTTTAAATTTTTGAATGATTTTTTCCAAATTCTTAAATATAGGGATTGATAGTATCACTGATAGCGAGAGACAGTGAGCTTTCCTTGGTAAACAACGTCATGCCCGATTTAGGAAATAATTCTGCATCAGTTTTTTGCTAGCTTATTTTAATAAAAATTAACTTGAAAAGTAAAGGTGAAGGTTTTTTGTCAGCATAAAGGAATCAACTACTAAATTTATGAAGGAAAGACAATAACTGCCTTCAGTAAATTTACTAGTTTAATTAATATCGAGTCCATCTAATCGCTATGCATAAAATAACCTCATCCCGCTTGCGGGGTGAATTTATTCAATTTTGCTAAGTAATTACCTGAATTTAATATTACGCAACATTGACACTCAAATTTACCTGCACAATCACATTCTTGTAATTTTTATCACCACCATCGGTAAATCCTCAAAACCAAAGGTGTTATTTCCCAACAGCCTAAGGAACCGCTTTCAGGCAGGGGGAGAAGAGAGTAGTTTTGATTCGATGAAATTGAATAATTTATTTTTTGGAGTTTCCCAATGTGACCTACCTGATCTGAGTTAGCACCAAAGAATGCGAAGTAAACCAAACGAATGTAGTGTGGGCATTGCAATGCCCACCCCACGATAACGAACTATTTGCTGTAGTCTACACAATTGAAAATCGCTGTTTCAAGTAGATAGTTATTTGGGTCACGCTGCACTAAGCGAACAGACTAAGCCACTACACTAGCAGAAAAAATGAAATCATTTGCTGTGAGGCTAGTTGAGGTAATTCCCAGCAATGAAGCCAACTCTGTATTTCCGGTTTTCACTATCGTGTCACTACCCTGTTGCAATAGTGTTAGTCCACTAAACTGAGTCACACCAATACCGCCCAGCCCAATTTTATCAACCCCGATTGTAAAGTCAGTAATAATGTTCTTGCTAGCTGGCAGACTGGCATTAGCAATCCAGAATTGGTCAGCACCAGCACCACCACTGAAGCGATTACCGCCCTGTTGACCGGCAAATAGCAGATCATCACCATCGCCACCAAATAGCGAATCATTGACATTGGAGAAGAGTTTGTCATCCCCAGAGCCACCGTAGAGACGGTTATTGCTACCTTGACTCTTGAGGGTGTCGTTACCTGAGCCACCGAAGGAGAGTTGACGAGTTCCTTCAACTACTGTCAGAGTATCATTACCTGCTGCCCCAAACAAATTATTACTACCATTGGCTTCAACTACGGTAAGTTGGTCATCACCAGTACCACCATCAGCACTAGTGTTGTTAGCAGGGCCATTTGCGCCAATTAAAATTTGATCATTACCGTCTCCTGTGGACACTGAGGAGTCACTGCCGACTACCACCGTGTCTTCACCGTTTCCAGTCACGATTGTGTTACCTTTAGTACCTTCTACAAAATCTGCTCCGTCACCGGTGAATAAGGTTTGGTTTGACTTCAGGGTGATATCATCACTATTTTTAGAACCAAATTCGACATCTAATGTTGTTAATCCATCGGTGCGACCAGGAAACCCTGCTGCTGTAAAGTACTGAGTATTGCCTACACTCTGAGTATTTAGAATTGTTGTTTGACCATTATTAGTTTCTTCTGAGGTCAAAGTCCCTTTTGTGAAGGAGACTGAATCAGGGTCTCCCACCAGTGCTTCTGTAATGGCACGACCTTTCAAATCGCCATTACTGGGAATTTCTAACCCCAGAATACGAGCAAGTGTAGGCGTTACATCAGCATTACTGACGGGCGCATAGTCCACATAGCCTTGTTTAAAGTCAGGGCCAATAGCCTCCATGTTATTGAAGGTATCACCTCGACCAAAGCTGCCATGCATCCCCTGCCCTTGCTGCAAAGTTGTATCAGCAATTTCTACTTGAGCTTGAGGATTGTTTGGGTTATTTGGGTCGGTGCTAAAGGTTTTGAAATTGATCAATATAGATGGAACTGGTGTTTGAGCATCACCTTTTAGCCCGATCGCACTCAGTGGTAAAGCACCTAGGATGTTTCCATAAGCATCGTCTACGAAAATACCACTAATGTAGTCTTTTTGCGAGAGCAAATTCACTACCTGTTTAGCTAGGTCAGCATTGCCATTAGGTAAATAAATTAAGTCAGAACCACCATTGGCAGCTACAACTATCTTTGTGCCTGAGTCGAGTTGACCATTGATTACCTGACCTGTACCACCAATTACACCATTCCCAGAAATAGGACGTTGACCTTTTGTGGCATCAACGGTCGCATATTGGATGTGCTTGAGGTCTGGGGGGAGAGTCGTAGGGTTAGGATCATATAAGGGTAGACCTAGATCATGAGCCAAATCAATCGCAACAAAGCCTGCTGGTAGAAATCCCGGATTTACACCTGCGTATGTTTGGGTAGCAGCATAACTTGTAGTTTTTGTGCCTTGGCTATCAATAACTTGTTTGCTGATGGTAGAAAAACCGTGGTCGGAAGTAATAAAGACATCAGTAGTCTTGTCCAAGCCTGTACTCTTGAGATAGTCAAGAAGTTGCTTTAAATTATCATCAGCATTTTTGACCCCAGCTTTTGAAGTAGGGCCATTGATACCTGGTGTCAAGGTATTTAAGCTATCACCCTGATTGTGTTGAGTGCCATCGGGATCTCTTGACCAGTAGACCAATGCGAATGGTTTACCCTCTTCTTGAAACTTGGGTAAAATTACTTTGGTTGTGGCATCTGCAAAGTATTGTTGTTGAGCCACATTGGCATTTAGGGTGCCAGGAGTTGTATTGTTACCAGCTGGCTGGACTCGCGGTGTCGGTTTTATATCTAAACCAGCGGCTTGTAAGCGATTGACAATATCTGGATCGAGTGGAACAGCAGAAGGTGAACCAGCGGCTGTAGTCGGCGGTATGGAACCATTTGTACTATCATCAATAATAATTGTCTTGGGAGTAGGAATGGTACCTGTAGTACCACCTTCTCGGTTAACTTGGGTGACATCTTGGATAGCAACAGGCCCTAATTTACCAACGGCTGCGGTGTTGAAACCCTGCGATCGCGCGTAAGCTAAAAGTGACTCTTCATCTAAAAAGTTGTTACCAGGAAACTTTTCATCGATATCCCCCAAAACTGCATCATTTTCAATGAATGGCGTGACGCTACCATTGGCATTAGGACTAGGAAAACCAGTGTAGATAGTATTACTAAAGTCACCTGTATCACCAAGATAATGCCCCGTGGCGATCGCAGCAGCATTCGGGGTGGTAAATGTCGGGAACAGCGAATGACTATTGGCGAAATTAACTCCTTGCTGACGGATGCTATATAAAGTTGGGGTATCAATGGGGTTTACAGAACCGTTACGCAATCCATCTGCAACAAAAATAATTACATTTCTACCGTTGCCGTTTGTATCAGCCATACCGATTACTCCTTAAATATTGTCAGCTATGCCTACGCAGCAATTGTGTGTTTGTATGAGCGATTAATTACACTTAACGGGACTTAAACATTTTTGAGGGATAAACAAGCCTCAAACCCATGCAAGGCAAGGGAAATACACCAAATGCTCAAAAATAGCCCAAACCCAGATATATCAATAAACTAAGCCTAACGATGTCAAAGTCTTTCTGTATATAAATTTGAGGCGATTTTTTGAGTGTTTTTTGTCTAAATCCCATTAACCCAAGCCAAAATTTAGCTACAAAAACCTAACTAGTATTTGGCAATAAAATGCTTAGTATCCACACAAATTAGTGCAGACAATTAAATGAATGTAACTCCGGTCACAGACTCAAAAGATAGTTGTTCAATGTTTAACGAAAGTTATGAACAAGTTAAAATTTGGGACTTAATGCTGCATTTGATTGCGAGCGCAACCCCATATAGTCTTATATAAGGACATTTATCACCCAAAGAATTTAACGCTTTTACAAATGGCAAGGATGACCATTGACCAGTTACAGATTTTCTTAGCGGTGGCGCAGCATTTGCACTTTACTCGCGCAGCTGAGGAGCTTTACATCACTCAACCTTCTGTAAGTGCTGCCATCCAAAGCCTTGAGGAACAGTATGGAGTGAAACTGTTTAATCAAGTTGGTCGTCGTATTGAATTAACCCTTGCTGGCAATATGCTACAAGTAGAAGCACAAAAAATTTTAACTCAAATCGAGTTGAGCGAGCGAGGATTGCGAGAATTAAATGACTTGAAACGGGGTGAACTCAAGTTAGGTGCAAGCCAAACCATAGGTAATTACTGGCTTCCCCGCTTCATTAGTTTATTTAAGCAAGAGTATCCTAATATCTCTGTGGATTGTACATTAGGTAACACTACTGAAATTAGCGAAGGAAAGGTTACAGGATTGTTTGACCTCAGCTTAGTAGAAGGGGAAGTTGAACCATCGGTTTTGGCTTCTCTGGAACAACAAATTGTCGGCGGAGATTGTCTGCAAATTGTTGTCGGTCAATCTCATCCTTGGTTTGAAAAAATGACAGTTGAGGTAACAGAATTAACAAATACTGCTTGGGTAATACGGGAGAAAGGCTCAGGAACACGTCAACAGTCAAAATCGGGTGATGTGATTCATAAACCCCAAGTTCCCTGGTTTATTGGTTTGTTTATCCTTGCTTCTGTAGTGCGGACTTTTATCCCGGAAGTTGCTTCTTGGTCGTCGGTGGTGACACACGTTTCGGAAGCGGGTTTGACGCTAACGCTGTTTTTAATTGGTGCAGGGCTATCGCAACGGATGTTGAAAGCGGTTGGTTGGAAACCGATGCTTCAGGGAGTGCCGCTGTGGATATTTATCAACGCTACTTCCCTTGGTGTCATTCTATTAGTCGTGCGTTAGTAACAAATGTGCTTGAGAAAGCTAAGTCTTCCTTCTCTAGCATCGTACAGAAGTTTTATTTGGATTCAAGCTATTCGTCGTTCACAAGGTTAAGGAGAGTATATCTTTGTATGTCCAAAATATCTTGGGGAATCCATCAACTTAATCTATTAATTTGAGACAAAAAAATGATTGTTAATATTGCTTCGTTTATCTAAAGTTGACTTAAGTACTCTTAACCCAGTCAAACTGTTAGAAATTTGGTAAAAAACAAGCATAAGGTGAAGATATAGATAACATTCATTCCCACATTATTGAAGTTGCTCGATATTACTGGCACTATCACCATTGATGTAATGGGAATACAAACTGAGATTGCCAAACAGATTATCCCCAAGAAAGTTAATTGACAATCTCGGATGTGCTAGCTAGATGAGATGTCAGAAGCTCCACCCATATCTTCCAATACCAAGGCTCAAAAGCTCTACTACTAAGATTTTTTGTGAACAGTGGGGTCAACTAACCTATATGATTGGTTGGGTTCACTTGTCGGGGGAAAAGGATTTCCAGCAATTGATGTTACCTCTAAAGTAGTGCTTTCTCCATTAGCATCGATGAGTTCGTATTGTCCACTCACGGGAGTGCGTTCACCTGGACTATAGCTTAAAGATTTAGACTCTTTTGTTAACTCATTTGACTTAGAGCGCTGTAATGTTCCAGCACTGTAAGTTAGAGAAAATTGGCTCTTAATTTCAAAACCTGGAAGATACCCTCCGTGGTAAGGTATTTCTGATAACTGACTGAGCGTCCCTTTAATTTCTGAAATTGGTTTGAATAATTTTTCGTTGTTTTGGCTCCAAATGATAATTTGTGTATCTAGCAATTCTTGAAACTCTAAAGCGTGTAACATTGCCTCATCTAAAGGAGTTTGGCTATCTATAACAATCGATAAGTTGAGAGTCAACAAAAGTCTCGTTTGTATTTCTAATAAATTCTCATTAGAGCCTACTTGCGTGCAATACTCGTCTACATGAAAACCAAACTGAGCTTTAAAATCTGAAAAGCTTTGTGTTTGTAGTTGCTGACTTAGATATAGTAACAATCCAGCATCCGAATCTAACAGAATCTGGCGAACGATTGGCATTTTGTTCATAAATGCTCTACAACTTTTGAATTAAAAACTTTTAAACTAATAATCTCACGTCAGATAGCACTAAGCACATCCATCGAACGGACTTAATTTACCTCAATCGCTCTACTGATTTACTCAAGACATCTTTCGTGCTGCTTTGTGCGTGCATTCCGTAATATTTACTAACGTAGGCGATTCCGCTTTATAACTCAGTACTTCAATAGCAACTCAAGTAATATAAAACTCACTCACGTGAATATTTTAGAATTTTCCTTACTAGTATGGTTTAGCTCTTTAACCGCAGGTTTTCTCGGTTCACTAACTGGGTTAGGGGGTGGAGTAGTAATTGTGCCAATGTTAACTTTGGCATTTGGGGTTGATATTCGCTATGCTGTTGGCGCTTCACTGGTATCTGTGATTGCCACTTCTAGCGGGGCTGCATCTGCCTATGTTAAGGAAGGCTACACTAATCTGCGGTTGGGGATGTTCTTGGAAATAGCGACGACAGCAGGGGCATTAGTCGGGGCAATTGTGGCAGGGATGGTTTCTAGTAGAGCGATCGCGATCGTCCTTGGTATTGTTCTAATTTATAGTGCTTACCTGTCGCGTCAACCCCGTATTGAACACGTTGACAACGAACCGTCAGATCCTTTAGCAACTTCTCTTAAACTCAACGGTAGTTACCCAACTCAAACAGGACTGCAACCTTACAATGTCCGTGCAGTACCAGTTGGATTTGGATTGATGTTTATTGCTGGGATACTTTCAGGACTACTCGGCATTGGTTCAGGAGCTGTGAAAGTGCTGGCAATGGATCAAGCGATGCATATTCCATTTAAGGTTTCTACCACCACTAGCAATTTTATGATTGGCGTGACCGCCGCAGCTAGTGTTGGAGTGTACTTGAAACGAGGTTACATCGATCCAGGATTGGCAATGCCAGTAATGTTGGGTGTACTACTTGGTGCTTTATTAGGCGCAAGAATACTAGTAAGAGCAAGAATTGAGTTGTTGCGAAATATCTTCAGCCTCGTTATTCTGGGGCTGGCAATTGAAATGATCTACAAAGGTTTAACAGGAGGGATTTAGAATGTCTCAACCCAGGCGTAGATGGAGCGAACATCAAGTTGAGCAGTTCATTGGCAACCTGTTAAGATTTGGAGTACTTGTTGCTACTAGTGTGGTTGTAGTCGGTGGAGTTTTGTATTTGATTCACTACGGTACTAGTCCTGCCAATTACCAGTTTTTCCGAGGAGAACCCGCAGATTTTAACTCTCTACAAGGAGTAGCAACAGCAGTCTTATCAGGTCGTCGTCGTGGTATTATCCAATTTGGATTACTACTATTAATTGCCACACCGATCGCACGAGTTATATTTTCCCTGTTTGCCTTTGTACGACAAAGAGATTTGACTTATATAATTGTGACTTCAATTGTATTAATTGAGTTAATTTATAGTCTTGTAGGGGAAAAATCCTAAAAAAAGATGGCGTTATACTGGTAGTCTATGCTTTTGATTATAAGAAGTGTTGTACAGCACAACTTAAGTTTTTTATGGAAAAATTTTTATCTATCACAATTTTGATAAGTGTAATTGATGCTGATAGTGCGTTTCTTTAACATTTTAATATTTCGCTGGAATTAAAAAGTTGTTTGAAAAGTATTTCACTGTATTGGGTGGGAAGTGGGAAATATGAGATAAAAAGCGAGGGAATATTACTCCCTCGCTTGATAAAATTGCTACAGCTTAACTAATGAATGTTGAATTTAAGCTGTAATCATCTATCGGCTAAACGACACTAGAAGAAAAAACGAAATCATTTGCTGTGAGGCTAGTTGATGTAATTCCCAGCAATGAAGCCAACTCTGTATTTCCAGTTTTAACGATAGTGTCACTACCCTGTTGCAATAGTGTTAAAGTACTAAACTGATTAACACCAATACCGCCCAGCCCGATTTTATCAATGCCGATCGCAAAATCAGTAATAATGTTCTTACTGGTTGGCAGACTGGTGTTAGCAATCCAAAACTGGTCAGCACCAGCACCGCCAGTTAGGCGATTACCGCCATCTTGACCAGCAAATAGCACATCATCACCATCGCCACCAAACAACGAGTCATTGACACTAGAGAAGAGTTTGTCATCACCAGAACCACCATAGAGACGGTTATTGTTACCTTGACTCTTAAGGGTATCTTTACCTGAGCCACCGAAGGACAGTTGACCAGTACCTTCAACTACTGTCAAAGTATCATTACCTGCTGCCCCAAATAGATTATTACTACCATTGGCTTCCACTACGGTAACTTGGTCATCACTAGCACCACCATTAGCACTAGTGTTGTTAGCAGGGCTATTTGCGCCAATTAAAATTTGATCGTTACCGTCTCCTGTGGACACTGAGGAGTCACCGCCGACCACCACTGTGTCATCACCTTTGCCAGTCACAATTGTGTTACTTTTAGTACCTTCTATAAAGTCTGCTCCGTCACCTGTAAATAAGGTTTGATTTGGCTGAACGGTAATATCATCACTGTTATTGGAGCCAAATTTAATTTCTTCAACTTGAGGTTGACCTAAACCAGGAGCAAGATTAAGGGGCTTATCTAACTTCAGTTCTAGAATCTCATTATTGTCTATGGCTGGATGTTGAGGATCGTTCCCAGGACGACCGATTGAGAAAGGATAGTTGTTGTCATTAGCTACTAAAATGGTGTTTTTGTCAATAACCAAAACATTTTCAATTGTTTGAAAGGGGAAGTCAAACTTAGTTTTGCCATCGCCATTCAGGTCTTTGGGGTCTTGGATATTTAACAAGTCTGCAACTTCTTCTTTCGCTACATAGCCATGAGAATCTGTTTTAGATAAGTCTACTTTGTAGATTCTCTTAAATTTAGCTGCATCTCCTTGATTGTTATCTCGTTCAATGACTAGGTACTCATTATCATTGATAACTGCTAAATCCCCGATGGAATTTGAGGGATTATCCAGTTTGTAGTAAAGCTTTCTATCACTATACTTATGACTGGCTAAATCAAATTCGTTAATCCGCAAAGCACCAGGAGTATCGCCTTGGACTGTCCCTTCTAACAGCATATAGAGCTTGGTTTTGCTGGCGTTGATTGCTCCGCCTTCAAAACCTTTGGAACTAGCCAAATTAGCAAAGGCATCACCTGAAAGAACATCGGGATTTTGTGGCGATCGCACTACATTATACTGAGGATTATCTCTGAGTTGATCCCGTACTTTATCTCCAATATCTGGAAAGTCTGTAAATAGCGCATCTACCCCTAATTGATAAAACTGCTGAATTTCTAGTGCTAGCTTGCCTTTATAATCTGCTGCTAAATACTGATCTTCTGCGCGGAAGGTGTACGGATGAACCTGCAAACCTGCGTTGTGAGCATCTTGAATTAACGTAGTAGGAGGTAATGTTGTCTCATCAGCCTCATTTACTACCCCATCCCCATTCACATCATCGGCTTTACCATCACCATTAGCATCAGTACCTTTGACACTAACAATCATCCGTTTCCAAGGGCCAATGCCATCGGCATAAGAGGCAACTTCAGCCAAGCCTTTTGGAGTTCGCAAATCGCCATAAGTGCGAGTGTCACCACTGACTTTCAAATCATAAGGCTGACTTTCAATAATTTTACCGTTGATGTCAATATCACTGGCATCTAGAAGTTGGATCAGTGGAATATCTACGCCTGCCGCAGGCATAATGCGATCGTGCAGTTCTTTAAGGTTACCCACTTCAAAGGACTGGATGAAAATGCGGCTAGGATCAGTGAAGTTATTTGCCTTGAGCGTATCGATTAGTAGCTGACTAATGTTTCGATGAATTTTGTCAGTAGTACCTACATAGGTAGCTTCTTGAGCCAAGTATGTCGGGTGCTTAGTTTCCGGGTAGATACCAATCTTTTTACCTGTTGTCGCTTCTACATTTTTAACTAAGTTGATGATTTCCGTGAGGGTAGGAATCTCAAATTTATCATCGAAGGAGTGATTCCGGAAAGGTAGACGCTCTTCTGCGCGTAAAGTCTTGATTTCAGCTAAAGTGAAGTCTTCAGCAAACCAACCTGTAATTTTATTGCCATCTAAGCTTACTGTTTTAAGACGAGAGGCAAACTCTGGATGCTTGTAAACATCTGTTGTCGTGTTAGTGTTATCGATAACAAATTTACCATTAGCATCAAGCAGTGGGTTCCCATTTTGGTCGGTTTTAACGATGGCTAAAGCAGGCTCATGGCGAGCAATTAATACACCATCTTTTGTAACTACCAAATCAGGCTCAATGAAGTCAGCGCCTCGCGCAATTGCTTGCTTATAAGACTCTAAGGTATGTTCTGGACGATAGCCAGCTGCACCTCTATGACCAATAACTAATGGTGCTTCTCCATCTAAAGTTTTGAAGCGGTCAGGTGTAGCAATGGGAGCTTCTAACAACTTACCAGTAGCATCAAAATGCAGTAAGTACGGGCCAAACTCGTCTCCCACCCAGATTGTCCCGTCTTTATCAAAAACAAATGACTCCACATCAAAGTCAGCACCAGTTAGTAATCTTCCAGTAGTTCCTTCATTAACAATTTGGAAAGGAACTTTGTGGTTAGGGTCAGACAGTTGAATGTAATCTAAAACTTTAACAGTGCCATCGCCATTTTCTATTCCCTTAAAATTCGGGTCTAGACGATTGATTCGCAATAGAAAGTCTGCACTATTATCTTTGCTACCGTAACCGTTGTCTGACAAGAAGTAGAAAGAGTTGCTGTTAGCAAATTGGACACCGCTAAAGCCTTGTACTGGCTGTCCTGGGAAAGGGCCTGTTCTACCATTGGCTGAAATATCTTTACCAGAAGGTGGCCCATCACTAAAAGTATCAGCAGGTAAAGAGGCAAAACCGACTAATTCAATTGCCATAATTAGAATGTTTTTTGGGTATTTGAATTTAAGTGAGATTTGTATACAACACAAACATCCTCTAAGTCCGATTTCGCCATGAACACCGAGAATACATTTACAAAAAACGTATTTCTCAGAGTTATCGAAAGCTTGAGAAATGATAATGGAATGTCAACTACTAATCTGACTTTTCACGGTATCTGGAAAACCTTTCTCTAAATCTCTCTTCTCTTAGGAGAGAGACTTGGAATTTTCCCCCTTCCCGCGTCGGAAAGGGGATTAGGTGTTTCGTGGCTTTTCCACATAACGTGAAAAGTCAGAACTACTAATCTGTATTAGTGATTAATGAGTGTAGAACACTTAGATGACGAATTTAAATCTCTCGATAGAAGTTATGAGAGAACTTAGCTAACATTAAAAATATTTTCATTAAAGGATTAAGAAAAGAATAAGTTAAATAGAAGGAAAAATTAAAATCCGATTAAGCAAAAAAATAATACAGCAGATTGCAACTTCTCTACAAAAGGCTACGCCAAGGTGAGGTACAGATGATTTTAAGGGCACAGCACTGCTGTGCCCCTACCGTGTACTTCATTTACTTGCAATCTGCTATATTTATTAAATTTTGTAGAAAGTAAATTAATCAACAGGAGATTAATTTTTTTACTTTTGTTACCGAACTATTCTTGAGAATTATCAAGAGATAAAATTTGATTTTTTCAGTTTGAATTTGCTAGCGATGCCTACGGCTGGCTACGCCTACGCACCAACTTTTCTGCATAAGAATTTATACCATTTTTCCCAATATTGATAACAAATGAATCAGCTGGTAGGAGGGTACATCTGTCATTGGTGTCAACTTACAGCAGTTTACAACTAACGGGACTTAAACATTTTTTCGGGATAAACAAGCCTCAAACCCTTGCAGGGTAAGGGAAATACACCAAATGCTCAAAAATAGCCCAAACCCAGATATATCAAGAAACTAAGCCTAACGATGTCAAAGTCTTTCTGTATATAAATTTGAGGCGATTTTTTGGGTGTTTTTTGTCTAAGTCCCACTAAGTAAGGTACAACACCGAGGACTTAAAAATTCAATTATTCTTTTACCTACTGCCTCCTACCTCAAAACCAGCAGCTTTGTACCTCATACAGGCGATCGCATTTGTTATTTCGGCGAACTCATTTGTTATTTCGGAGAACTCATTTGTTATTTTGGCGTACCCATTTGTTATTTCGGGGAACTCATTTGTTATTTCGGCGAACTCATTTGTTATTTTGGCGTCTCCATAACGCACCCTATGAAACAACTAGAATTGAAACCTATGCTGGTCATACTTGTGTATACACCGTAGGTCTCCGACTGGGAACGAGGTAATGTCTCAAAGCATTCTTGCTTACTAACTTTCACGTTAAGTTGACACCCATGTACATCTGTAAACCCTTACGAAAGACCTTACAGACTAA
Organism: Nostoc sp.; assembly: GCF_036916575.1. GTDB lineage: Bacteria > Cyanobacteriota > Cyanobacteriia > Cyanobacteriales > Nostocaceae > Nostoc. Next base: position 132,752 of record NZ_JBALGC010000041.1, on the reverse strand, counting down.
GCCACGACGCTAGCAGAGAAAACAAAGTCATTTGCAGTCAGGCTAGTTGAAGTAATTCCCAGCAATGAAACCAACTCTGTATTTCCAATTTTCACGAGAGTACTACTACCCTGTTGCAACAGTGTTAATCTACTAAACTGAGTGACACCAACACCGCCAAGCCCAATTTTATCAATTCCGACTGTAAAATCAGTAATAATGTTCTTGCTAGCTGCCAGACTACCATTGGCAATCCAGAATTGGTCAGCACCAGCACCACCACTCAGGCGATTACTACCCTGGTGACCGGCAAATAGCACATCATCACCATCGCCACCAAATAACGAATCATTGACATTAGAGAAGAGTTTGTCATCTCCAGAACCACCGTAGAGACGGTTATTGCTACCACCACTGCTAAGGGTATCGTTGCCTAAACCACCGAATAATGATTGACGAGAACCTTCAATTACTCGGAGAGTATCATCACCTGCCGCCCCAAACAAATTATTACTACCACTGGCTTCTACCACGACAATTAGATCATCACCATTGCCACCATCGGCACTGGTATTTTCAGCTGGGCCATTTTGACCAATAAATATCTGATCGTTACCGTCATTCCCGGATACTGAAGAATTATTACCTGCAAGCACTGTGTCATCACCGTTTCCAGCCAGGATTGTGTTACCTTGAGCACCTTCTACAAAGTCTGCTCCGTCACCTGCATTAAAGAATTGTCCTGGATCAAGATTGACAGTATCGCTGTTACTAGAACCAAAACCGTTTGGGAAAGTAGGCTGTACACCTGTCAGGTTATTGGGTAATTCGAGAATGCCGAGTTTTTCAGCAGCCGTATTACCCGTAACGTTGAAGTCGTTGTCGTTAATTAAGGCTAGAGTGTTGGGTGCTACCAGTGCCAAACCTTCTAATTTTTCCACTCCGGTATAACCTAACTGAGCAGCATTAGCGATTAGGCTTTTGGTGACAGGGGTAATATTGGCAGCAGCTAACTCAGCAGTGGTAAGTTGTTCAATGGTCTTACCAGCTGGCAAGGTAAAGTTAGCAGGGTTATTGATGTTGGTTGCCCCGGCTAAATCAATTTGATAAATTAGTTTATTGCCAGCAGATGTAGCATTGTCGTCTCGCTCAACTACCGCAAATTTGCCGTTACCCAAGGAGACTGCATCGCCAATCTTATCGGTTCCCGGTAAACCTTCTAGGCGATATAAATACTCTCCTTTTACCTGCTTGCTGACAATATCAAACTCTAGAATTCGTAGGTTGAGAGAATTCTTGGAAGTTGCATCATTAGCAACATCGGGATTATCGATCGCACTCTGAATAAAGGCATATAATTTATTACCTTGGAGTGCTACACCTTCAAATCCCCGGTTATTGCGGCGTTGGGCATAAACCGCTGGCAATACCTCATTGCCAAAAGTTCCAGCGGGTTGATCTGGGTTGGGTGCAGTAGCAGTTCCTTTGGGAATAAAGCGGTCAATGAGTTTACCATTAACATCAAAGTGGTAAATTGCCGGACGGTACTCATCTACCATCCAATAGTCTCCATTTTTCGCAACTACAATCCCTTCCAAGTCTGCACCCAAAGGATCGTTCGCTAGGGGTTGGTTGTCTAGGTTAACGCCAATTTCATCGGTATAAGCTGTGCCATTTGCCCCTGCTTGCAAATTAGGCAGTCCCGTTAATGGCGTTGTCCCATCTTGGCGAAATAGCCCTGTTCTTTTGTTAATGCTGATTTCACCTGTGCTGCGGTTGAGTTCAAAGCTGACTATTTCTGGCTGGAAGTTAGGTAAGAAAAATGGTCTATTTGAACCATTAGATTCTCCATTGGGGCCACGGTCTGTGTTGGTAACAAATTTCAGGTTACCATTTGCTGCAAACCCTTGGAAATACAATCCGGAGAAACCACCTAAGAAAATATCTTGACCTTTAGAAGTTGTTCCTAACTTTGGTAGGTTTTTAAAGTCGTAGATAGTCAGCTTGGGTTGGGCAACAGGATTGCGGGGATTGTAACTAGTGGTATCGATATTTAGAGACTTGGGGAAGGCATTGGCTATATTCTCCCAAGGCACTAGCTTAAAATTAGAGTTGACGTTTTCGCCATCGATGGTTTTAGCAGGTTCATTGGAGCCATCTTGGGTGACAAATAAACCAAATGGGAAGTTAGGCCCCAGTGGTACGTTAATCACATCTGCACCGTCTGACTCTTGTACACTGTCAATTGACCCATTGTTACCAATGGCAAAGTTACCTACGTATTCGTTGTTACCTTCACGAGTGTAGGCAACAAAGGTACTATCGCCTTGGCTGGATGCTAGCAGGTAACCTGTGCCGTTTTTGCCATAGTAGATGGTCAACCCTTCTGCGTCATCGGTGAGGTGAGAACCACCCTCAAAACGGACGCGATCAATCAGCTTGCCTGTTGTGCCGCCGTCCGGTTCTGCCTGGAATTTCCAGATGCCCACATCTTCTTGGGCTATGTAGAGAAAGCCGGTTTCTTGGTCAACCACCATACCCTCTGTTTGGGGAGAACGCCCTGCTGTCGTGGGCGAGGGGATGGTGAACTCTCGCACCAGTTCAGCTCCAATTTTGCCATTACCTTTGTCAATCAATTTGAACTGGGCTATATCTCCAGTTTGTCGCCGACTGGTAAAGACATAGTAATCATTAGTTACAGGGCTACGGTATAAGCTAACTCCGTAAGAACTGCGAGTTGATGCGGAATAGGGAGGTTGAAAAGGTGATGCTTGGAAGATAGTAGCAATATTGCTATCAGTGATATCTTCCAAGTATTGTCCGTGGGTGGTAGGGTTAGGGTTAATTTTGAAGATTGCTAGTTTATCATTTTGGCGATCGCTAGCTACGGCAATATCAACAGATTGATTGCCTAATTTAAAACCGTATTGCAGGTCAATGTTGTTGTAGCGAATACCACCAGGATTAACTGTTTGCAACAAATTACCAGACAAGTCATAAACCCGCAGTCCAGCATTTTTGACTGAGGTTAGTACTAGGCTATTGGCAGAATTTGTGGCATTAACATAGATGGCAGGATCATCAGCATCGGCACGTTGAGATGTGGGCAGTGCCGAATCATCAAACAGATCGGGACGCGTTTCTAATCTGGGTGCAGCAGTGGGAACCAAGTCTGCACCCAAGGTGAGGATTTGGGTATATTGGGTGCTACCAAAGTTATTATCACTCACCAGCACAATCGACTGACGACCATCTGCTAGTTTGGGGCCGAAGGTAATACCTTCAATGTTATCTACTCCAGTGGGGTGATTGGCGTCAGTAGGTAGATTCAGGTCATTTAAATTCAACAGCAGACGCTTTTGGGCGGGTCTAATAGCTGCTAGTTGTTCAGCACTCAAATTATTTAGAGAATCATAGAAACTAATATCAGTTGCACCTTGCAAAGAAACTTCGTAAATTTTGATGGTGTCGCCTACACCTTGTGCAAAGGAGCGTTCTAACGCCAGTAAAGTGCCACGATTATCTATTGCCAATAAATCCGCCAAACCATTGTCAGCTGAACCTGTGTTAGGCTTGGGCGCTTGGGCGATCGCATCGGTAATATAGAGGTATTCCTTTTCTGGCTGTCCAGTAACCAGATTGTATTGCAGAATTCGGGAACGGCTGCCACTGGTGAGTGAAGCCTTTAATCCATCTTGGGATAGCGCGTTTTCAGTAGCTGTAAATAGGGTTTTCTGGTCGGGTGTGATCGTGAGGCTTTCAAATGCTAAGTTATTGTAAACGCCTGATGTCTGCGTATCACCTATATCGATAACACCATTGCCGTTGGTATCCTGAACTACTGGCAGAAATTTGCTAGGTACAAGTAGCGATCGCACTTCTTGCCCTGTAGTTAGCGAAAACTCCTTAATAAAGGGATTGGTAATGCGACCTGCACCAGGATTAACTTCGCCCTCTGAAGATATGAAGACTGTTCCATTTTTGGTTAAAGCAATGCCTTCTGGGTCGAGACTGTTAAGCGCAAAGAATTTGCCCTTGGTATTTTTCAAGGGTGTGACATTGGTAAAAGTCACTCCTGTCGTAGAAATAGTACCTGGGTCAGTAGTGAAGGTATAAAAGCGGGCAGGGGCAATTTGGGAGCGATCGTCTGAGATGGCATAGTAGCGGTTATTGGCAGCATCATATGTGACACCAGAAAGTCCACCCAATGGAGTTTGTACCCCATTTACCGTTCCCGCTGCACCAGAGGGAATAAAGCCAGTAACGAAGGTAGTTTGCCCCTGAAATCCTACATTAGGAATGGTTTTACCTGCCTCTGTTGAACCAGCTTGCACATCTGCGAACACCAAGCGATGGTCAGAACTAGGGAAGGGAAAAGTGCCTACCGCAGAAAACGTTGGGTCAGTATTCAGGGGCCAAAATACTCCTGAGTTGGTAATTTTTAAATCAGCAGAGGGTAGTACGTAATCTGTCCGTAGGTTTCCTGGAGTCGGCTCAGCAAAGTCTGCGGTATCAAAAGCAGAATTGCCCTTTTGGCTAGTATTTGCACCACCCTGCAAGCCTGCTTGTTGGGGCCCACCGGGACTGGTGGGGATAACATTAGTATTGATTTCAGGATTTTGCAACAGTTGGCGAATGGCGTTGTCATAACTATCACCATCCAACGGGTCTGCATTTTGATCACCCATAATTACAAAGCGTGAACCAGCAGCAATACCGCCCGTTTTACCCTCATCATCATAGATATAATTACCTTTACCAAGGGTAATATAATCTGCCCAAAAGCGGATCTCGTCGTGATTGCGCTTACCGTTGCGATCTTCCGCGCCATCAAAGGTTGGGGGTGTGGGGTGGCTAGTGAGGACGTGAATTGTCTCCCCATTCACCTGGATAGGTACATCCCAATGACTCTTGGAGGAGAGGCGTAGAACTTTCAGTTCCTCGTCAGAATACCAATCATTTGGCTGTGGTGTTCTGGGATCATCAGGAAGCAAGGCATTGGGCATATCCTTCCAGAGGAAATTTTGGAAGGTGCGGATGTTGGCAGTGTCGATGGGATATTTGGATAGCAGCAACATCCCGTATTGACCAGGGAAATTCCCGAATCCGAAAGCATCATCGCCATATCCCAGTTTGCCTGGGGTTGTAACCACTGCACCGTTGTTGTTTAAGTCAAACCCAGAGGCAATACCCGTGTTTGAGGGAGCGATGTAGAAGTAGGGGTAGTTAACGGGAGTTGCACCGTTTTGGCTGATGGCTAAATAATTTTGCTTGAATAGTTGAACTGCCTTTTGAGAGTAGTCAAACTCATTAATTAGCAGCACATCCGGGTTATTACGCTGGATTATTTCCGCAACAGCTTTTGCCTGAGCATTATTGGGGGTTGACAAATCGGTCACTAATTGACCTTCAGCGTTGCGGTTTAGAGAAGCATTGAATTGGGAAAAGCGGATTGTATTATTAGTTACCATAAGTTAGTTTTGAGGTAGACTCAAGTTTTGCGAAGATTAGTGGTTATCTGCGGAAAACCACAGAACCAAGTCGCCCATCGTGGTCAATCTGAAGAATGGTACTATTAGCAGTACGACCTTGTACTAAGCGCACGTAGCCATCTGCCTTGGCACAGCCCGCCGCAGCGAAAAGTCTGAGCGGAGGTTTCCTCTGCTCAGAACTTTTCAAGACAGGCATCGCTTTGCTTCGCAAGTGTGGAAAATTTGGAGTGTAAATACCATTTTTATTACCAGTAAAAGACCCTTAACTGTAAAGATGCACTTCGCAGTTAGAGCGATGGCTACGCCAACACGTTTTAGTGCGTCAGTTACGCATAGATTGCTTCCCCGTAAGGATACGGTGAACGCAATATCAAGATGGACAAGATAAAATGCGTCTTCCAAACCCCTGTTCCTAAAGGTTGTTAGAAAATAGCTAAATAACTTTTTAGTATTAGTTCTTAATTGGGCATCCTCAAACTATCCCAGCTAGATTAAGAAACAGCTAGCAAAAGGTTAAAACAACAAATGTAATTCGTAATTCCTAATTCAGAAAGTCAGCATAACCGTAGGGAACGCCTGCTGTAGGATGCCGATTCGCGTAGCGTCTCCTTTAGGAGAAGGGCTGTAGGGCGAACGTAATGACATTATGTAATTAATTCTGTCCGACTACTTATTAAGATTTGGGTAAAATCTTAGTCCAACGAAAATTAGGGTAGGCTGTTTGCCCACCCTAGAATTATTCTTAACTGAACTGTTTTATATCAACTAATGAACTATAGGACTCATATCTGATTTCTGAACAAAATTTCAGATAAAACTCTGATAAAACGGACTTTTCAGTCTCAGTATATTTTCAGAAATCAAATCGGATTCCTATATCAATTACCGGAAATTACCAGGATTTAGACGAGCACCGTTAGGTTGAGACTGACGACGAATTGCCACTCCACTCCGCAAATTATTTCCAGTACCGCCATCTTGGCGATCAAGGAAAGGTTTGAGATTAATCCCACTTCTAGATGAACTAATCCGATTATTGCCACTTCCCAAAAGTGTGCGTCCTAAGTTGTATAATTCGTTTTCTCCACTACTGCGATCGCCATAAGTATTAACGGCTATAGTCTGCTGTCCACTGTCTGCAGTAGTCAAGTTTTGGAAAACGCTATTGCGGATAACATAGGGGTCTTTCCCAGGCGGTACTGTCAGTACAATTCTACAGGTTGGATTAGCTTGAGTTGTGACGCAGACAATATTTTCGTTATTTTCTACAGCTGTCTGGAGTTCTTCTAAGCCATCTGGGCGATAAAGTTCTAAACGACTGGCAATTGCTGTACAACGCCTTTGTGCATCCCAGCCACCGCCCAAAGCCGCAGGTGCCGCCCAAGGAAAGAATTGTCCGGATTGACTTTGTGGCTGATACATGACAGTATACTGACCATTGTAAGTCTGACAACTAAACCGAGTTGTACCGTCACCTGAAGATGAAGGTGGTATGCCTGTCGATGTGTCTATTGGTACTGGTGCTGATGTACCGTCTGATGGTACTGTTGGTACTACTACACCCTCGCCACTAGAATCATATTGCGCCATTGCTGCGGAATTGCCTAGACACAAAGATAGGCCAATACTGCCCAAAGATATCAATCGCAGCAGTTTTGATGACATAAATCATCCTCCACTAGAAATAGGTAGGGAATTGATAGTTTAAATGACGAATAATTCTGTTTTTAGATTCATCAAAAACATTATTTTTTTCCTCTCTTGCTTTTTTATCTTCAAGCATCCGTAACAGGTTAAAAAAAGTACATTTTGTCAATCAGCTAAAATACTCAAAAAGATGTTAATAAAAATGATAATCGTAGTGGGGGTGGGGTTGGCATCCTAGAATGTCTAATCGCTTGGGGTTATTTCGGCTTGTACAAATGCCGGGTAGTCATAAGGTGATGTTTTCTAACCCACTCAGTTTAGCCGAAAAGATTATTGTGGCAGGGCGCGATTAACAGCGTTCATTTGAACACTGCCGTTTATTATTTTATCTAGAGCTTGCAAGCGAGGAAACTTACATAATGACATCTGAGTCTGTTGATAATGTTGCTCAAAGGGAGAACCAGCTCCAAAATTGGAATAATTTTTGCCGCTATCATGTAGGCGACTGGCATGGTATCTGGACTAAATATTCGCCAGAAGGACACTCAATTGACTCCTTCAAGTGTGTTCGCTCCTTCCACCTCAGTGAAGATAGTAGCCAGATAACTCAGCAAAATTACTACACTTATTCTGATGGAAAGACTGAACTACAAAATGCTGGTCCTTATACTAGTGCAGGTTTATCTTTTAACGGGCATCACTATGTCGTTTTGTTTCTAGACAACAGCTTTTCCTGGGGATCTACAACGGTCACAAATGCGGATGCTCAGTTATTCTGTGAAACAGGGTTCACGCATGGAAACAGGAAGATGAGCCTGAGCGCTGTTTACAAAAAAAGCGGTGAATTGCAGCACATGACAGTAATCTCTGAGCAATTAGACAGCTTTCTAGAAGCGCTTCCAGCTCCTGGTGTGATTCAACCTGACGGCGTTTGGCAGGGAACTGTCAAACAGATAACCCCTGATTTAGTCACATCCTCTTCAGAGGAAATTGAATGGCAACCCCTGGAGAACGAATGTGGCAATAATCAAGTATTTCACTTCCCAGGAGGCTTGATTAGTTGTCCCTTGAGGATTGAAAGCAACACAGTCCTGGATCTGATTGTCGATTGGCAAGCGGCTCCAAACAAATTGTTCCGTGGAATTCGCCACTTTGACAATTCCGAGTTGAGTCGCTTTTTGCTTCAAGTCTACGAATCCTAATCAGATTCGGCGATCGCTACCAAGAGGGTTGAAATACCAATAATAATATTGATTTTGTTTTATCTAATAGAAGATGGTTCAAGAACAGGCAATCAAAATTAAAAGAGGCTTTGTGGATAGGTCGTGGGGTCAAGTGCATTACCGGACGGCTGGCAGTGGTTCGGTACTGGTACTCACCCACAAAACTTACTTTTCTTCCCGTAGTTTTATTAGAGTTATGCCACTGCTAGCTCGCGATTTTCGAGTAATTGCGCTAGATACTCCCGGTCAAGGCGAGTCAGAAAATCCACCCACTCAATGGACTATTCCGCAATATGCTACGGATTTATTTGAGGTACTGGACACACTTAAAATTGAGGATTTTTACCTGGTGGGTAACAGCACCGGAGCTGCAATTGCTTGCGAAGCTGCGGTTGTTTGTCCAAGTAGAATTAAAAAGCTGGTACTTTTTGGAATGCCTCGTTGGAAAGACTCAGCAGCACGCCAAGATTTACGCCAATCACCATTCTTTTATGGGCCACCAGAGGTAAAAGAGGATGGGAGCCACTATAGCGCCAATTGGCAACGGATAAAATCATTATGTGTTGGTGAACCCCCTGAATGCTTTGAAATCTATTTCCAAGAAGTGATGTCTCGGCAAGAGCGCACCTACGAGGGGATAGAAGCAGTCTTGAGGTACGATGAAGCCAGCCGTTTACCACTTATCTCGGTTCCGACTTTACTTATGTGGGCAATGGAAGACACCATGTTCGTGCCTTTTATTGAGCACACTGCCCGACTTGTTGGGCATTCTATCACTAAGGTTTTACATGGTAGCCCCCTGATGTATCTACGCGATCCCAAACTTTACGCCGAGACCTTACTAAGATATCTGAAATCTAATGGCACTAAGAAAGCAAACGTCTCATGTCAATAAGGCTAAATTATTCTCAATAGACTCAAGATTAATCGCATTAAGCCATGCTTATTGACAAATGTTTAAGCGATGGTGTACCCGCCCGCCGTAGGCATCGCAGCACTTCATCAACGACCAGTAATACCCAGTTACAGGCTAGCAGTAGAGACTTCCAGCTTCGTTTCATGCTAAGACCCACCTATGCAAAAAGCTCTTTTTTTTAATGTTATGAGAAATTAATAAAATACGTATACAGTGATGTCTTCTCTGCCAGACGCTACGCGTAGCTTGCTTCCCCGTAGGGATACGACGGGCTATTCGGCGTCGCACCTTATATTAGCAATTCTTCGCAGCACTTATTTGCTTAAACTGAGTAACCCAGCCACTTGAAAAGTTTGTCTATATATGCTAATACAAATTATTTGGATCGATACCTTGAGATTGTAAGTAGGCAATTAGCCGTTCTTTTTGCTGGCGTTCCTGTTCGGCACGCTGGCGTTCCTGTTCAATTTGTTCCACTGCCCAAAGTAACAAATTACCTGCCTCATCCCACCAGCGCAACCAGTAACCAGTTCTAGCTTCTTTTGTTCCTTGCCAAGTTCCCAGAAATAAACCCATCGAATCAATCCAATGACGACCATTTTCATCAGGTTGCTTTAACTCGTAGCGGCTGTTTTCGAGTTGATAAAATTCTAACAAACTGCCATTTGGGTCAAAAATTATGTAAATTGGGACTTGAAGAATCTGCTCATAAAAAAACCATTTTCCTGGTGGATAGGTTCGCTTAAAAGAATATTCTCCACCCTCAGCGTCAGATAGAAATTCCATTAAAATTGCCGGAATATCTCCATCTAAATTAGGTGTATAGCTTTTGCGTTCTCCTAAAACTTGATTTACCGATGGCACATAAACCCAGTCGGGTGCTTTAACTACAAATTGCCCGTTTATCGTTGCACAAAGCCCAAAATTCGAGGCTATCAACATCTGCGGTTGGATGAAACCACTTATCTCAAGGCTTTCGCGCAAAGCACCAGCTAATAGTGGCTGGCCTGTATTTTCCACTGGTTCATCCTCTAGGTGAAAATCTGCGGGCAATGCTTCCCAAGATATTACCAGTTCTGTTGAAGATTTAGCTTCACCGAGTTGGGTTGCCATAAACACCCCCTTTTATTGATTTGTCTTTATTTTATGGCTGACCAGTGGCTTTTTGTCAGCTAGTAGGTTGGGGAGCCACTGCGCCCTTGCGGTTTCCCGACTTGTACCCCTCTGAGGAAGCAAGCTACGCGTAGCTGGCTTTTGAGTAGGGATACGCTATTGGTGACGCACTTGTTTGAAAATACAATATATCATTCGCTATTTGGGATGCGATGCCGAACGCGAGTGCGTCTTGTAGAGAAGACGGGCAAAGCCAACGCACAGCATTAAAACACAAAAAACCCCGGCGAAACTAGCCAAGGTTTGAGAGAGAAGTACGAATGACGATGAGATACAGCGATAGTGAAATCGAAAAATCTTAGCTAACGCTAAAACCAACCAAAACTAAAGTAGTAACAATTAAAGTCGCAAAAAGACCCTGTAAAACGTATTTACGTTGTTCCCAAATTGCTGGGTACTCAGCGTAGTAAATCTGGGGTTCAGCTGCGTAGTTATTGAGAATGCCGTCTTCGTTAGTGGTGGTGTACATAGTTTTTTCTCTTTTTTGTTTACTTTGTTTACTTATGTAACTAAATTTAACAATATTGTTACAATACGTCAACATGACTTGACAAAAAAATGTTGATAGTATCTATAAAAGTTACTTATCAGGGATGGGGGATTTAGGCGAAGCTGCCCTAGTCCGCGAAAGCACTATATCTCTTGACTCACCGCTATGCCTTTACGCAATTTTTAAATTGCAAAATCTAAAATCCAAAATAGTATAAAAGAGTAGAGACACGTTAACGTAGCGATTTCGCGTGTCTACTGGTAATTGCATTTAGCGCTTTATCTGTTGCAATCATTTTTGGATGAAGTAAAATCTACATCTAATTCTTCATCACCGCATCCAAAAGCACATTGGCATCAAAGCGGACGACATTGGTGCAAGGCAGTCTGGTTTCTGCTATTGTTTGAGCGATCGCTTGGAGTTGACTCGCTTGAATTCGGGGCGATGTCTACGACAGGCTGTGATGCTATTCATTATTCTGTGATTTGCATAACAAAACGCTCTCTCTATAGAGCGCAATAATGCTTAATGGTACGATAACAGAAATATGAAAGCGTGAATACAAAACTCCTCATTTCTCCTCAATTACTCACGTCTCTGTTAGCAGAAAAGTCATCAAATACTGTCATTATAGATACGCGAAGTTCTGAAGATTATGCTATTTCTCATATACCTCAAGCCATAAATATTAGAGATTTTTTCACCTATCTTTTAGAGAATTCCTATTCAGCAGGATTAGAGAAATTGCAAGAGTATTTTGCAAAAATTATCAGCCGAGCAGGAATATCTGGTGCAGAATGGCTAATTGTTTATGAAGATACTTTAAATAAAGGTTATGGTCAATCTTGTCGAGCAGCTTTTTTACTGAAGTATTTGGGTTGTGCTCAGGTATCTATCTTACATGGAGGATATAGAGCATGGCTCAGGGCAGGATTACCTATTACTGATGAAGTACCATTACGTGAAAGCAGCATATTCAGATTGCATCCCAAGGCTGATATGATTGTGACTACCGCCGAGATGTTAGAAGCAATTGACAATTCAGCAATTATTAAATTAGATGTGCGCGACAGCGAGGAATGGCTTGGGTTGAGTTCTTCTCCCTATGCTCCTGATTTTTGTCCTCGCAAAGGTAGAATCCCTAATGCTGTATGGTTAGAATGGCATCGGATGATGAATTGTGAATCGCAAATCCCTACGTTCCGATCGCCAGATGAAATTCTAGAAATTTGTCAGTCAGTAGGGATTACTTCAGAGTCCATTGTGTACGTCTACTGTTTTAAAGGCTCTAGGGCTGCTAATACATTGATAGCTCTAGAAGAGGCAGGAATTTCTGCCAGAAATTATTTTGGCTCTTGGAATGAATGGTCTCGTGACTTTTCATTACCCATTGATAACAGAGTAATGTGAAGAAGGCAGTTCTTGGTAGAGGTACTTACAGCAGATTGCAACTTCTCTACCTTGGGCTATGCCAAGGTGAGGTACAGATTATCGTAGGGAACATGGCTGTGCCCCTACCCGTGTACTTCATTTACCTGCAATACGCTGTATGTTGCAATCAGCGTGTAAACTTCAGATAGTTAGGGATCAGATTGATACCACAAGGCTAGCTTCAATTTAAGGCAATAGCAGAGTTTGACTGGGATTATACAGCACGGGTGCATTGGGATTGCGAGTGTAGCTGGATGAATAATATTGTGTAGGGTAATTTATTTAAAAATGCCTCCTCAAACTTGGCTGAACTTACCAGAGTAAAGTTCATCAGACACTTCTTTAAGTTCTGGTTCAACCACTGTCAAATGTTGCTCTAAAATTGCCAAATTACGAATATTGGACTTATAAAAAGCATCAAACAAATCACCTACAAAAGGTACAGTACCCACAACTGTTTCCAAACCAACATTAAAAATCATTTTGGCTAAGTCTTGGCGTGGGATGCCGAAGCGGGTAGCTAAAAATATGATGTAAGCTGAAAACGCTGTACTGATTAAATCACCAGCACCCGGAACTAGACCAATGATTGGGTCTATTCCAACGCGAAAACCTGTTAAAGGGATGCGTATTGATGTATCCATCAGGCGGCTGAGTTTGCGAATGCGGTTGAGAGTAGCAAGGCGTTTAGCAGCGTCCATAGTTCACGATATTTACACTACTCTTAACTTGCACCATTTTTAGTTACTCGTCTTGTACCGTTAGAAATAACAGTTTCGTTAGCTAGCCAGATGAAGTAATCAGCGATCGCTGCTACTGTATAAGCCATAATTTACCTTCTCTACTTGCTAAAAATCCTTATGAATTAATACTAAGGAATTTAATATAGTATATTTATACTATATGTGGCTCTTACCTATAACCTAATTGTTCATTACTGCATCTAAAAGTACATTGGCATCAAAGCGGACGATATCGGTGCAAGGTAGCCCGGTTTCTGCTATTGTTTGAGCGATGCTTTCCTCAGCCGCAGATTCATCTAGATGGGCTGTGTTAAGCGCTATACCCACTACAGGCACGCTTCCAAAAGCACCACCAGCACTAGCGACAGCTTCATAAAGCCGAATCACCTCTGATAAAGGTGGAATTAGTACATGGGGATGATTACGTACATGAACTTGTCCCGCCCGATGTACCAACACCAGTTGAGTTGGTTGCGAACCACGAATCAGGGGTAGAGTTGCTGTTGAACCAGGGTGTAGCAGTGAACCTTGTCCTTCAATGTGCAAGATGTCGTAGTTTTTGCCATAGCGCATGACCATCTGTTCCACAGCACCAGCAGCAAAGTCTACCCGCACGGCATCTAAAGCCACACCATCCCCTTCTAACATCACACCAGTTTGACCTGTAGCCAAGAATTTAGAACTCCAGCCCCGCAGTTTTGACGCCCAATGTAACTCTAGGCTGGTTGACATTTTACCGATCGCCATGTCGGTTCCTACCGTCAAAACCCGCCGACAGGGAAGGGTGCGTGCCATTCCACTAGCAATACTTATATTAGGCGGCTCTTTGCGTACATCCCAAATTAATTGTTCTGGTTTGAGCAGTGCATTTAACTCTGGTATGTTTGCCATTGGTGTATGTAAACCATTCACTAGCGACATTCCAGCTTGTAGAGCGTCTTTGATTTCCAGCCAGTAATCATCTGGTACAGCACCACCTCCTGGGGCAATGCCTATTACCAAGACTTCTGGCTTGTACTCAAGGGCTGCGGCTACCGATACTACAATTGGCACATCACGCTTGATACCCGTTAATTCTGGTAGGGATTTGCCAGCAGACTCGCGATCGATTACGGCTACGATTGGGGCTTCACTATAACGTAAAATTGCTAGCCCTGTTTTGCCGTGATACCCACTAATTCCCTCATGAAGTAAAATAGCTACTCGTTGATTAAGTGGCAGACGCACTGTATTGTACCCCCAAACCTGGTAAATCGTTTGGCAAAACTCTCCCTTCTTTTAGCAATGCACCCGTAAAGGGATCATCGATTAAGTTAAGGTGACTGTCTAAATCTAAATAATCAGCTAGTGGCGCTAGCTGTAGTGCTGCTGTATTAGCTAGCGAACTGTCAGAATAGCAACCGAACATTACTTGCAATCCATAGGCTCGCGCTGTATGTACTATTCGCATCGCTTCGGTTAGTCCCCCTGATTTCATCAGTTTGATATTAATGCCATCCACGTAGTTTGCCAAATGGGGAATATCGGAGCTTGTAAAACAACTTTCATCGACAAAAATGGGCAAGGGAGAGTGTTGTTTGAGTTTTGCTAAACTTTCTTCCTGCCCCCGTGGCAATGGCTGTTCTACATACTTTATACCTAAATTAGCCAGCCAATTGCACATGGCGATCGCATCTGATAAGCTCCAACCCCCGTTAGCATCAACAAATAATTCTGGTAATGGTGCTTCCTCTCGCACTGCTAATAGCATTTTTTTATCTGCATCTATGCCATCTGGACTACCTAGCTTCACCTTGAAAAGGCGGACATCAGTAAATTGTAACCAGTCTCGCGCCCTAGCCTTTGCACCTTCAGACGAATTAATCCCAATTGTGACTGAAGTCGGTACTATTTGATTGCGATCAAGTCCCCAAATTTGCCATAAGGGTAATCCTACACGCTTACCTAACCAGTCGTGCATTGCCATATCCAAGGCTGCTCTAGCAGCAGAAGGAACCTGGTTTTGTGTTAAAACTTGCTCAATTTGCTGCCGCTGTAAGGGGCTGAATGTTTGCAACAGTGACACAACTTGCTCTAAAGCGTCTTTGATTGCATCAGTTGATTGCCGATGATTGCCCACACCGAATGGCGATGCTTCCCCCCAGCCTTCGATCCCCTCATCTGAGATCCTCACCCATACATTCGTTGTCTGTGCCGTTGTGCCCCGACTAATGGTCAACGGAAATCTCTTATTGACTGTAAATAAATTTACATTTATTTGCATACTTATGCTGCATATTATGTTATCAAGAAAGCCAGTGTAAGTTCAAAGTTTAGATTATTGGATGCATCTGTTATACTTTTTTACATTCATTGTTGAGTTACTAAACTTTTTATACAAAATTTTATTTATTACTTAATTTATGACCAACTTAAAAAAATGGAAGACTTTAAAATCAAAAATGGTTTTAGATAATTACTGGTATCAGGTAAGGCAAGATGAAATAGAATTGCCCAATGGGAAAATTATAGACGATTATTTTGTCAGTATTAAACCAGACGTTGCGATGGTTTTACCTATTACTAGTAGCAAAGAGATAATTTTTGTTCGGCAATACAGACATGCAGTAGGTGAATTTTTCTTAGAACTGCCAGCAGGGAATTTCGATCCCACAAAAGAGAGTGCAGAAGTAGCAGCAATTAGAGAATTGACAGAAGAGACTGGTTATATACCCCAAGAATTTAGAAAAATCGGAACTCTATACGATAAGCCGAGTAAAGAAACTAATCAAATACATTTATTTTTAGCAGAAAATGCCAGAAAAACTGGGGAGCAACAACTAGATATTACAGAAGAGATTGAAGTTTTATTAATTCCCATAGAATCAGTTTTAGATAAAATTATTCAAGGAGAAATTTCTGTTGCCGGAACTGTAGCAGCTCTTTTCTTAGGTTTAAAGTTTATCACTTATTAATAATCCAAGGGTTAATCATTATGCTTATATTTATAGTAACTTTTGATACTTTTTTGAAATTTTTCTAAGTGAATTAGCGGAACTAGCTGAAGATGAAAAACTTCTCATCCAAGCCAAAAGTGTCATTGAGGTCATTTATTATACTCTAACAAACTTCTTTACTTAATGGCAACACCTAAATAGCAGATGGCGAACCAAATTCAAACTTTAGAAAATATGAAGATTAAAAATACGTATCTTTAGATTAATGGTTTTACTAATTTTTGTTGAATTACCGGAGTAAATTATGTTTGAACGGTTTACAGAAAAAAGCATTAAGGTGATTATGCTAGCCCAAGAAGAATCACGTCGCCTTGGTCATAATTTTGTAGGAACAGAACAACTGTTACTCGGATTAATAGGCGAAGAAACTGGTATTGCTTCTCAGGTCTTAAAATCAATGGGTGTTAATCTCAAAACTACTCGGATAGAAGTCGAAAAAATTATTGGCAGAGGTTCAGGGTTTGTTGCTGTAGAAATCCCTTTTACCACCCGTGCCAAAAGAGTTTTAGAGTTTACTTTGGAAGAATCGCGCCAACAAGCACACAATTACATTGGTACAGAACATCTACTGTTAGGTTTAATTCGAGAAAGTGAATGCGTAGCTGTCAGAGTTTTGTCGGTGTTAAATGTTGATTTAGCAGAGCTTCGCAATCGAATTCTCCAACAAATAAATCAGAGAACATTGGAGGGGATAGTGGAAGGGCCAGTGGAGTGGACAGTAGAGAAGACAGTGGAGGGGATAGTGAAGCAGATTGAAGTTGATGACGCAGGAATGGAAGTAACTGTCGTTATCACATCGAAAAGAGTTGAGCAAAACTTAGATAGACTCACCACTATTTTGGCAGAGGCTAAAGTATTAATTCAAGCAATTGAAGAGTTGATTCAAGGCAGAACATCCGCCTCAAGTGAAGATATTGACAATGTAATTAATCAGTTACCAAGCTCCAATCAAGATAATCAACCAGGAATCAAAGAATTATTGATTGAACTCAAAACTGTAATTGATGCTGATTTATCATTAACAATTGATGATAAAAATGAAGTATTAGAGCAAGTGCTAGTTTTAGCAGCAGCTGGGCAACAGCCTACAAAACAAAAAATGCAAAAATTCGCCAAGACAGCACTCAAAATTTTGAAAGCAACAGTTGCTGAATTAGATAGTAAAAATAATTTAGTTGAGGTTTGCAACCGAATATTACCAACCATAGCTCATTTTTTTGCTTGAGAGAAATACCGTTCAGCCGAGAAGTTTGATATGAGCCATCATTAACAGCAGCATAGTTGCTAAATAGTCATCTACACTGCGATCGCGATTCATTAATACAAGTTGTTAAAATTGCTACAGATATTTGAGCATCTTTATTTAGAACTCTCAAATATTACCTTATTTAGTTGACAGTTATTAAGTATATTGGTTAATGAGGATCTCTAGCAGCTAGGGAAAAGTATGGCAAACATCATTTCACAATCAGATTATGCACAACTGTGGCAAGCAAATGTTCAATATTTAGATCCGTCTGATAATTCTGATGCTACTCAGGTTTGCCCGCAGCAATTCGGTAAAGGATATGAACGAGTAATTCAATTGCACGGGATAAAAGTGTTAATTATCAATGAAGAATTTCATCAAGATTTAGATGTAGAATACCCATCTGGCAAAACGGAAGGTTTAGTAGAATTTGGCTTTAATCTCACAGGTGTACGTGGTTGGATTCCTAGTTGTGTTAGTTTTCTGGAGTTGGCTGTACCTGGAGCCGATTGTGAAGAATATTTATCAGAGAGAAAAGCTGGAGAGCGTATACTCAAGATAGATATTGCCTTAAAACCTGCTGAATTTTTACAAAATTTTGCTCCAGAACATCTCACTCATTTATCCTCAGAATTAAGACAGTTTTTTGAAAAGCCAGAAGAAGAAATATCTGTTGATATTAATACAATCACTCCCCAAATGCGAGTAGCAATTGAGCAGATTTTTAATTGTCCTTTTCAGGGATTAATTAAACACCTTTATTTTGAAGCAAAATGTATAGAACTAATAGCTTTGAAATTAGAACAATTGAAACAAATTGAAAAAACTTCACTTAAATCAATTATTTTAAAACCAGATGATATTGATAGAATTCATTATGCTAAGGAAATTTTAATTCAAAATATAGACAATCCACCTTCATTATTAGATTTAGCTCGACAAGTAGGATTCAATGACTACAAACTAAAGCTAGGATTTCGTCAGGAGTTCGGGACAACGGTTTTCGGCTATTTGCATCTACAGCGTATGGAAAAAGCCCGTCAACTGCTTTTAGAAGGGCGAATGAGTGTGAAAGAAGTGGCGTGTACCGTTGGCTATGCGAACCAAAGTCGGTTTGCTGCTGCTTTTCGCAAACGGTTTGGGGTAAATCCTAAGTCGTATCAATAAACTTAGTGATGCGTAAATTATTTTTTGTCTCACACAAAGGTGCAGAGTCCTTCTAAGTAACGGACAGTTTGCTCAACGGGGAACCTCCGCACGCAACTGTCCTTGTCTGTACGTGAGTTTCTTGTCCATATATATAGCAAGTTGCTATCAGTTTTCTTAAAAATCCGTTTGTGGCTCAAAAAAATCCGTTTGGGATTCAACTCAGTTGTAAAAACAACATTCATTTCAGATAATCTTCTTGAAAGCAGTTCTTAACTAGAGTAAGCAAAAAACCTTTAACTCAGGCTTAAGAACGTTTATGTATGAGGAGATTATGGGGAAACAACCGCAACTGTTGATTAGTTTATGGTTAGCTGGGATAGTCATTGCTGCTCAACCAGCTTGGGGGAATGAAGCAAATAGAGCAATTCGCAATCTCAATAAACTAGAACGCCCTGCTACTACTGTTAAAGATTGGTTATCGCAAACCCCAACTACTCAATCTCCAATTATTATTACTGGTGTGCAGGTAAAATCCAGCGAAAAGGGTATTGAAGTAATTTTAGAGACAAATCTTGGTGACAAGCTGCAAATCACAAATCGCAGTGTTAATAATAGCTTTATTGCAGATATTCCCAATGCTCAACTGCGGTTAGCTAGTGGTAATAGTTTTCGGCAAGAAAAACCAACTACGGGAATTACGGAAGTTATAGTTACAAATCAGGATGCAAACACTATCCGAGTAATGGCTACTGGTGAGGCAGGATTACCGCAAGTTGAGTTATTTGATAGCAATGAAGGTTTAATTTTTAGTTTCATTCCAACTGCATCATCTTCGCAACAGCTACCGCAAACACAACCTACACCATCGGCACAAAAGCCACAACCGTCAGTACAAAATGACGAACCGATTGAATTAGTAGTAACAGCAACGCGGACAGAGGAAACCCTGGAAAACATTCCACGTTCTGTAACAATAATTACTCGCGAACAGATTCAACAGCAAGCTCAGTTGAATCGGAACATCACTGAGATTTTACCCTATTTGGTTCCGGGGTTTCTTGCTCCCACTGGTCGCCCTGGTTATGCTGGTCTGCGAGGAGGAGGTGTATCGGTGATTGTGGACGGCGTTCCTCAAGTCGCCAATAGTACTGATACTTTTGGTAGTAACGTGCTGACGGGAATTGACCCAGACAACATCGAACGCATTGAAGTAATTAATGGTGCTAACGCTATTTACGGAGGTCAGGCGACAGGAGGATTGATTAATATTATCACCCGTAAACCAAGCCGGGGGAAAGTAACTTCCACAGCCGAAATCGGATTAAATACATCGTTAAGAAATTCCGAAGACGCTTTTGGATCTAACCTGCGGTATGAACTTTCTGGAAATCAAGGCATATTTGACTTTTTTGGTGGCTTTTCTGTTACCACCCAAGGAGCATTTTACGATGCAGTGGGCGATCGCGTTGCGAATAACTTTGGTTTTGACGATACGACAACTATTAATCCCTTGCTTAAGGTTGGGGTGAACTTTAGTGAAGATCAACGTCTGGAACTGCGGTTTACTCACTCGCGTTTGTCGCAAGACACTGACTTTACTGATGACCCTAGCACCCTTGATATTCCAGGAATTCAAAAGGCACGTCGCATAAAGAAACCTGACGGATTACAGATTATCGGTTATGACGATGGATATACGCAAATCTCCACAGATACGACCTTGGTTTATACCAATGAAAACCTGTTGGGCTGTCGAGTACAAGCACAAGGTTTCTATCGAACCACCAGCAATGGTGGTTTTCTACCCTATGATAATCGCCTATTCGATGGGGGGACGGATATCACCAGCCAATCTGGAAAAACCGAGCAGTTAGGTGGAAGACTCCAAATTGAAACACCCTTCAACCAAAAGAAAACGATTAGTTTACTTTGGGGTGTAGACTATGATCGTCAGCAAATTTCCCAAACGGCAAATATATTTGACACCGCAGAGTATGATGCCAGTGGCGGACGGATTTATCGCAAAATCGGTGAAATTCCGTTCATACCCTCCTACACATTTAATGATTTGGGCATCTTTGCTCAGTTACAGACACAATTGGGTAATTTTATATTTAGTGGTGGAGCGCGTTACATTAAGTTGACAGCCAGTGTTGATAACTACACAACCTATAACTTTGGTATTACTGAACCTAGAGATATTGAAGGTGGAACTTTAACTGCTGATGACGTTTTGTTTAATCTTGGTGGCGTTTATAAAATCACCGATGAAATTGGTCTGTTTGCTAGCTTTTCCCAAGGTTTTTCTTTTCCAGATATAGGTCGAATTCTACGCCGTCCTGAGCAAGGTTTTGTCAGTCTTTCAGATTCTGTAGAACTAACTTCTCCCATAGATGTCAATAACTATGAAATTGGGATTCGAGGTAACTGGAATAATTTGCAGGCTTCTTTATCTGGTTTTTATAGCACGTCCGATTTAGGATTTAGTCTTGTCTACAATGAAAACGGAAGATTAGAGACAGTTCGCTCTCCCCAAAGAACTTACGGTATTGAAGCAAGTTTAGATTGGCAACCAATAAAAACTTTGCGACTAGGTGGCACTGTTGGTTGGACAGAAGGTGAAAATGATGAAGATGACGATGGTAAGTTTTTACCATTAAGTAGCTTAGACCCATTGAAGCTGACGGCATATATTGAGCATCAAACCACACCAGGATGGCGTAATCGTTTGCAATTACTTTATATAGGCAACCGCAGTCGCGCTTTTGATGAAGGAGTTGATCCTCTACCTGTCACTGAATACTCAACTGTAGATTACATCAGCAGTATCAAACTGGGTGGAGGTGAATTACAAATTGGTATCCAAAACCTCTTTAACACCTACTATTTTCCAGTTTATTCCCAAACAACTGCGTTTTATTACGATGCCTTGAACTATGCCGGTGCTGGTAGAAGTTTGAGTGTTGGTTATCGCATTAGTTGGTAATGCCAGATACAAGCAAATAAACAGAGTCTCTACCATGAAAGCAAAACAACTCCGCAACTTAGCATTCACGTTACATCGCTACATTGGATTAGCGATAGGACTAGTGTTGATTGTAATTGGCTTGACAGGGAGTTTACTGGTATTTAATGGGGAAATCAGTGAATTCATCACAACTTGCAAATTTGGTCAAGTGATTCCTCAAGCACAAGAGCAACTTATTGCACCTGAAAAAATCTTGAACATAGCTCAAGTTGCTCATTCAAATTGGCGGCTTCGGAGACTATTTCCTCCAGAAGATAATCACCATCCCTATACTGTGGAGATGACATCGCCTGATGAAAATCCAAACCTGTATGTTCATGGTTGGCAAGAAGTGCTAATCAATCCATACACAGGCGTTGTGATGGGCGATTACCCAGAGCGCTATAGCTACGATCGCTTCTTAGTCAACTTGCATTATCGCTTGTTTGCTGAACATATTGGCATTGCGATCGCCGGAATTTGCGGTTTACTTATGGTCTTTTTGACGATTACGGGTTTAATCTTATGGCCTGGTTGGCGCAAACTGATCTCAGGCTTCAAAATTAAATGGAACGCTCATTCTAAACGAGTTAACTTTGACATTCACAAAGTCGTTGGTGTAATTACTGCTGTGTTTTTGGTTCTAACATTCTTTACAGGTTTTTGCTGGAACTTTGCTGGATTTGTGAATCCGATCATTTATGCTGTCACCTTCAGTCCCCAAAAACCTGTTGAACATATTGAACCAGTTTCTCAACCCATTCCCGGCAAACAGCCGCTAACTTTGACTGAACTCCTTGATCAAGTCAACACTGCTTTACCAGGTGGTATTGTCAGCGAGATCGGAGGGTTTTCTACCCCAAAGGATGGATTGTACGTGAGCCTAACTTTTCCTCAGCAGTCGGCTGACAGCTGGGTAGAGATATATCTTGATAAGTATAGTGGCAAAGTTTTACAAATTGACAAGCACGAAGGAGCTTCGCAATCGCTAGGTGATAAAATTTTGAATTCCTTTGATACCCTACATTTTGGTACCTTCGGCGGTTTACCTACCCGGATTTTTTACGTCTTTGTCGGTCTTGCACCATTTATTTTATTTATCACAGGCTTTGTCATGTGGTGGTATCGCAAAAGACCTACGACTAGTTTACTTACACAAGCGAACGCTCAAAAGTAGAAACGCTTGTATTTTATCTCTCAACAATTTTTACATGCTTAAACACAACGCTGCAATGATATATGCGATCGCTTTGGCGATATGAGTAACTCTTATGAAGCTTGCAGCTATCTCTGCACAGATGCCACCATTAGCTTTGTGATTGTGTTGGTGGAGCTAACTTTCAGCTATGTGATGGCGTTTCTATTCTGGTAGGTGATTGGGGTCGATACCTGCGATGTCTAACGACAAGCCGCTTCGCGTCTACGCAAAAATGCTTCCAGTCGCTCTTGTTTTTGTTTTGCTTGAACTTCTCTAAGTTCTGCTTGCTCCTTAGCCTGTCGTTCTGCTTCTTCTGGCAACGGGATAAGCTGACCTTCGGTGCTAAACCAGCGCAACTGCCGCTGATGAATGCCTAAATATAGACTCAGTTGCCGACTCCATAGCCAGCCTGTGTCTGTGGGAGCGATTGCCTCATATCGACCATTGACCAGATCAAACCCCGCAAATTCCATAGTCTCTGGATGAAACCAGAAATAGTTAGGTACGCGCCACACATCCTGATATAGTTGCTTCTTTGCGCCTCGATCCACTGTGGCCGTCGAGCTTGAAAGTAACTCTATTACTACATTTGGGTACATACCCCCTTCTTCCCAGATTGCCCAACTGCGGCGATCGCGCTTCTCGGCTCCCAAAACCACAAATACATCTGGCCCTCGGAAGTCGCGCTTTTTTAGCTGTTGTTCGTTGTAGTATACTGTCAAGTTGCCAGAGATGTAAAAATCTGGGCGATCGCGCCACCAATACTTCAGCAGCCGAATCAATAGGTCAATCTGTTCGCGGTGAAAATCTGTTTCCAAGGGTGGCTCATCGCTATATAAATTGGTGGGAGGGAACTTAATTTCGTCAGTGACTTCCTCACAAACAGATGGTGGTGGATTAACATCAAGACCAACCATTGCACGGCTCTCCAGCAAGACTGTTGCTAATATAGCTTAACGAGAATTGAGCAATATTTCATCCTCACTTCTAAGTTAGCGATCGCAAAAGCCCTACGACTAATTTACCTACAGAAGCGTTTGCTGTTTGATTTTTCAGATTTTTTGTTAATCTGGAGCTAACTTTCAGCTATGCGATCACGGTTAACACCTCTTGACAACATCCATCGCATTTCCTCCCAGTTTTCATGTTTAACATTAGGTGCTCAAATTTATATTTTCCCCACCTACTTGAGAAGTATTATCTATAAATGCTAGTTTAAATCTAAAGCTAGCGGTATAAAGACAGCAGTGGTACACATCATTGACAAAGCCGAGTACGATAAACAATGGTGAGCAAATGCCCAATATTTAGATCCTGATGATAGTGCTGATATCACCAAAAATTGCCCAGAGAATTTTGGTAGAGGATATGAAAGAGTTATTCGACTGCGTGGGATAGAAATACTCATAATTAATCAAGTACTTTACCAAGATTTAGATATTTTTTATCCATCTGGCAAAGTCGAAGAATTGCTAGAATTTGGCTTTAATATGTCAGGTCAACGTGGTATCGTTCCGAGTTGCACAAATTTTCTGGAGTTTGTTCCACCAGGATGGGAGGATGAAGAACATATATCTGAAATGAAATCTGGCGATCGCATCGTTAAAATAGATATTGCTTTCAATCCTGCTGATTTCTTAGATAATTATGTTCCAGGATATCTGAGCAATTTACCTCCAAATTTAAGACAACTTCTGGAGTCTCCAGATGCCAAACCTTATTGGGAAAATGATGATACAATCACCCCCCAGATGCGAATTGCACTAGAGCAGATTTTGAAGTGTCCTTTTCAAGGAGTAACTAAACATCTTTATTTAGAAGCTAAGTGTTTAGAATTAGTAGCTTTAAAAATTGAACAATTACAGAGCAAAGAAGAATCTGTTGCTCAGTCTAACATACTCAAATCTGATGATATCAATAGAATTCATTGGGCAAGAGAAATTTTATTGAAAAATCTTGCTCATCCCCCATCATTACTAGAATTAGCCAAAGAAGTAGGACTGAATGACTACAAGTTAAAACTAGGATTTTGTCAATTCAGAAACAATTTTTATTGCTCCAACCTTATCCTGGCAAATTAGCCCGCGAACCAAGATTAGGTTTAACGCTGAATACAACCGATACAAAAGCATTTACGATTACGGTCTGATTCCAGAGCCAGAATCCTTGCTAGTGCCCATTAGCCGCTTTATTGGTGAACCAGATTATGGGGATATTAAGTTCGACTCTTACCGGGTTGGTTATCTTCTAGAACATCAATTTAGTGACAGTTGGAAGTTTCGGAATGGATTTACAGCCATCGTGAATGACAGTAGAACTCCGACAATTTTTGGTTTTGGTCTCAATGAAGATCGTCGAACTATTGATCGTTCTACAAACAACCGAAATAATTTCTACGCATCCTATTCGCTACAAAATGAGATTGTCGGTAAGTTTAAGACTGGCTCAGTAGAACATCAGCTTTTGTTAGGAGCAGAAATCTTCCGAGATAGTCGAACTGATGACTACTTTGACAATGAATCCACGATCGCCTCAATTGATTTATTCAATCCAGTCTACGGCGCTAGAGCAGAAAATACTGGGGGAGAAATTTATAGTCGATCCTATGTGGATGATGCACTTGGTTTTTATGTTCAGGATCAAGTCACTCTGACCAACAATCTCAAACTATTGTTGGGAGGACGATTCGATCTAACTCGATTGACCGCCCAAGATACCGAGGGAAGAAACGATGAAGCAACTGCCTCAGCCTTTAGCCCTCGTGCTGGGATTGTCTATCAACCGATTGAACCCGTCTCACTCTACTTTAGTTATGCAACTTCATTCTTTTCTCAACTGGATGCGGATGCACAGGGCAATCCCTTCGATCCAGAACGCGGTAGACAGTTTGAAGTCGGCATCAAAGCAGATTTAATTCCCAACCAACTATCCACAACAGTAGCAGCTTACCAAATTAAAAAACAAAACGTTTTGGTGAGCGATCTACAAAATCCTGATTTCAGCATTCAAACTGGAGAGCAAACTAGCCAAGGTATTGAATTTGATTTGGTCGGTCGCCCGCTAGATGGTTGGAACATTGCTCTTTCCTATGCCTACATTGATGCTTTTGTCAGCAAAGACACCGATCCCACGCTAGTGGATCAAAGATTAGTTGCCATTCCCAAGCACCAGTTTGGTCTATGGACAAGTTATGAACTCCAGCGTGGGTCTCTAAAAGGATTAGGAGTGGGTTTAGGACTTTACTATACCAGTGAAACTGAGGGGCAACTGCCTAATACTGCTTTGCAAATCCCCAGCTATTTCCGCGTTGATGCATCTGCTTTCTACAAACGGGACAACTGGAAGGTGCAACTCAATGTGAAAAACCTGACGAATATTGAGTACTACAGATCCAGTGGATACTGGATTGTGCCGCAAGAACCACTGACGGTTTTAGGTTCTATTTCATTTGAGTTTTAATTATCATCGGCCAGCCCTTTCAGGGAAGTCAAAAGGAGCCAGTGCGTTGGGCGGCTCTGCCGACTTGAAGCAACTGGCGTTCAAAAGTCAAAAGTCAAAAATAAGAATCCCATAAATAAATTTATTGGCTCTGTAACTTTTTCTTTCTGGCCAGTTTTATAATACTTGGGAGCGATCGCCATGAAATCTAAAATCTTTCGTCACTGGATATTCTTGCTACATCGCTATCTTGGTTTAGCTGTTGGCTTTGTGATTGTGTTGGTGGGTCTTACTGGAAGTCTGTTGGTGTTTCAGCCATAGTTGCAGCAATGGTCGCTTCAGGAAAAAATAGGTAATATTATTCCTCAATCTCAACGCATCTCTGCTAAATCTGCCATTGATGCCGTTAAAGCAGCCTATCAAAATAAGGGATTTACGCCCTTTTATATTCAGCTTCCAGGTCATGCCGAGCAGCCTTATAATATTTCACTAGAAAATATGGACAAAATGCCAAGCGATCGCAAGTGCTGCATAATTACTTGTAAATTTCAAATCTGGATTGTTTAACGTGCCCATTGCTGCAAAATATAACCATAAAAAGCCTCTTTATCTACCTGATCCATTGCATAAATTTTCCGACCACTAGAAACTACTTTAGTACGCCCCTGACTAAAACCACTGGTGATAATTTCTGTTTCCCATTCGTGCAATTGATAGAATTCTGGGTGTCCTAGATAAGCTGTTGCCAGTACATCCCAGAAATAATAATCTTGGGGGATAACTAGTGCATAACATTGTCCGGCTAAATCAGAGATGGGATAGTGGCGTTGTCGCCCTATTTTTTTCACTAATTCCGATGTGAATGGGACATTATTAGTTAAATCCAAAGGACACATAATAATTTCAATTTGGGTTTGCCATACCCGCGCTGCTGAAATTGAGTCCCAATAAACATTCCATTCGGCAGAACCATCTTGTCCTGCTTCCAGACTTTTTTCCACATTACCACCGACATTTAACGCACCTCCCATCCACACAATTTTGTGAATCTTAGCTTCAATGTCTGGTGCTTTGTCCAAAGCCACTGCAACCGTCGTCAACGGCCCAGTTACCATCAACGTTACGGGGTCTGATGCCTCCCGCAACACCTTGATCATAAAATCTTGACCTGTTTCGGCAACCAAAGGCGTAGTGATGGTTTCGCTTTGATTGAGAATGGGAAGATGGTCAACGATAAACGAATCACGGCGATAGAGAGTAGGAAATGGATTGATACCGCGTACAGTGCTTTCTGCAACCGAGATATGAGAAAATCCCATCAAATCTATAATTTTACGTGTGGCGCTAACAGCTGGTTGAATGTAGCAATCTGCTGGAGTGACGACAACACCAAGGAGTTCAATATGATCCATTGTCAACAGCAGCATAGTTGCTAAATAATCATCTACACCACCATCATGATCCATTAATACAAGTTGTTTTGACATAAAAGGAGAATTAATATGAATGAGTTTATGGAAGTTGCAATTCAAGAAGCAAAACAAGGCAGACAAGAAGGTGGAATTCCCATTGGTTCGGTTCTCGTCAAGGATGGCAAAATTCTCGGCAGAGGACACAATAAACGCGTGCAAGACGCCGATCCTGTCACTCACGCCGAAATCGATTGTCTCCGCAATGCTGGGAGAGTTGGCAGCTACAAAGGTACAACACTCTATTCAACTTTAATGCCGTGTTACCTCTGCGCTGGAGCAGTGGTACAATTTGGCATTAAAAAAGTCATCGCTGGAGAATCCAGAACTTTTCCTGGTGCTAAAGAATTTATGGTATCTCACGGTGTGGAAGTAATTGATCTTAATCTTGACGAATGCGAACAAATGATGAGTGAGTTTATTGAAACTAACTCGGAACTTTGGAATGAAGATATCGGTAATTAGTTAGGAGTAGCCTTGTTAAGGTGACTTTTGATCAGAGAATTATGGCAGGAGCGATCGCTATCTAAAAAGGAACACACAATAACAGGGTAAATACTGTGTGCAATCTTTGAAGGAGTTGTCGAACCAAGTCCAGTCAGCGTGCCAGTCAGCGTGATAGTCCGGGGGCTGATGCAAAGAGGCTACCGATCACTCCTAACCCAGCAAAAGTGTGCTGTTATTATCAATCAGGGTAAAAGTTCCATTAGTAGCCATACCTGGGTTGGGCTGCGCCAATGCATTATAGGTCTGAATATAACGCTGCACTTCTAGCGGAAAGTGGGGGTAATCTAATACTGCATCCCCATCGGCAATAATTGACCAGAAGTCTCGCAAACCAGGAGCTAATTCTTTTGCCTGTGATAATGGTAAGTTTAATGGAGAGTGAGTTAATAGCTTGACTAAGAAGGGAAAAGAGCGATCGCCCATCCACTGCCGCGATGACTGTTGCAAGTTGGGGAACTCAGGCACTGACTCTACCCGATGCGATAAAATTTGTAACGATTCTTTACCTTGGTTATCTCGATGAAACTCTAGCACCCGATAAGCGTGAGGATAACTAACTAAAGAGCCAGTGGTAATATCATATACTCCGTTTGAGTAAGCAATATCCTGAACGTGCAAATGCCCGGTAAACACTAGTTTGACTCCATAGCGCCTCAGCAACTGCAACAGTTGTGCTGAATTCGCCAACATGTATCGATTTGCCAGTGGATGGCTTGATTGATTGGGCAAATGCTCGACCACGTTATGATGCACCATCACCAAAACTAATTCATCACCAGACGCCGCCAGCACCTCTTCTAACCACCGTAGCTGTTTGGTATCCAAATACCCCACCTGCTCCCCCTGGTCATTAAAGGAGTTAGAATTCAGTCCAATCAGCTTAACTCCAGGCAATAACTGACGAATGTAGTAAATCTGCCGTGGATCGTCATAGCCAAACTTCGTGTAATAGTAGGGAAAATCCGCAAAAGCAATTGATTGCTGATCAGCCGACAGCACAGGAACGTCATGATTACCAGGAACAACATAGACGGGAAAAGGTAGCTGGGCTAAACATTGTTGTAACCAGGCGTGGTTCTCCGGTTCGCCGTGCTGAGTTAAATCTCCTGGTAACAACAAGAAATCTAAATCGAGTTGTGTTAAATGTTCTAATACAGTTTTAAACGCCGAGATGCTGACTTCCACTAGATGAAATCGGCTGGGATGATCCCAGATTGTGTGGGGAAGTGCCAAGTGTAAGTCGCTGACTACCGCAAAGCGAAAATTGAGAGCCATTGATTTATGAAAATGTTAAAAGCAGGGGTTAAAACAAGTCTTTTTCCAAAAGTATAACCCTTACTTTCTCTCCCTGATCAGGAGTGCGTCTACTTAACATTTATATACATTAAACATCAACGATTACACGCTATGATGACAATTAAGTGAAGGACTAATCATAACCATATAATCTGCAAAAATTATCAGAGATTTGATTGCTAAAAATTAATAATCAATCCTCGAATAATTGGGTGATGACTTTTATCTGCACGTAAACAAATTTTTTGACTTCCCCGTACCCCTCCGGGGAAGCAAGCTACGCGTAGCGTCTCCTAGAGTTGGGGCTGACTGCCTTTGCTGCTACTCCCATTTTCGATAAAATAACTTAGCAGATCAGCAAAGAACAGGTTCAGAATCATGCCTCAAGCTAGTATTGGGATTATTGGTGGTAGCGGTCTGTATAAAATGGACGCGCTCAAAGATATAGAAGAGGTGCATGTCCAGACTCCTTTCGGTTCACCATCTGATGCTTTGATTCTGGGAACTTTGGATGGTACACGGGTAGCTTTTTTGGCGCGTCATGGTCGCAATCACACGCTTTTACCGTCTGAGTTACCGTTTCGCGCTAATATCTATGCAATGAAGCAATTGGGCGTGGAATATTTAATCTCAGCTAGTGCTGTGGGTTCCTTGAAGGAAGAGGCAAAACCACTGGATATGGTGGTGCCAGATCAGTTTATTGACAGAACGAAAAATCGGATTTCGACGTTTTTCGGTGAAGGAATTGTGGCTCACATTGCCTTTGGTGATCCAATATGTAAGAATTTGGCTGTTGTGTTGGCAGATGCGATCGCATCTCTCAATTTACCAGAAGTTACCCTCCATCGCGGCGGTACTTATGTGTGCATGGAAGGGCCAGCTTTTTCCACAAAGGCGGAATCGAATCTTTACCGCAGTTGGGGTGCAACAATCATTGGGATGACGAATTTACCAGAGGCGAAGTTGGCAAGGGAAGCGGAAATTGCTTATGCAACTTTAGCGCTGGTAACAGATTATGATTGTTGGCATCCAGGCCATGACACTGTGACAGTGGAGATCGTGATTGGCAATTTGCTGCGGAATGCGGTGAATGCTCAAAGGGTGATTCAAGAAACTGTGCGGCGCTTAAGTGAAAATCCACCAACCAGTGAGGCGCATTCGGCGTTGCAACATGCGATTTTGACTCAGTTGGATAAAGCACCAACGGCGACGAAGGAAAAGTTAGGATTATTGTTGCAAAAGTATTTGTAAGTTGTGTCTAGCTGATAATGGTGCGATCGCACCATTATCACAAATCATACAAGCGATCGCTCTATCTCAACTCGGGCGTAAATCTCTTTGCGTAGGTCAATCAAAAGACCTTTCCCTAGTTTTACTACGCAAAACCGTCCCTCTCAGACTCAAAGAGAGACAGACTTGAACTTTAGTTCAAGGCAGGGAGAGGTTTATCACCTGCGTGTGCTTTTACTCAAACCTAACCCCCCAGTACCCTTTCCTTCATAGGGAAGGGGGAAAGTTCAAAGCCTCTCTCCTCTTACGAGAGAGGTTAGAATATTAAGTTGCACATCGCGTTAATTATGTTTTAACTGGGGAATTAAATCCCCCTAAAAACTCAAACAAAGCTTGCGTAGGCAGGCTTTGTTTAGGTAGCCCCAGACTAAAAGTCTGTGGGCGCTTTCATATTTTTATAGGAGATTGAATAATTAATTTCAATCAACGTCTTTGACTGTTCTCTTCACTGCGTTGCCTGCATCTTCAGCTGTGCGCTGAACATTTTTACCAGCATCCTCAGCTCCACGCTGAACATTTTTTGTCACGTCTTCGGCAGCATTCTGGGTATTACTCTTGATATTTTCAATTCCTCGCTGAGTTCCCTTAACAAGACCTTTGCGAACTTCTTCAGCTGAACTACCTATATCTTCACCCAGGTTCTTCACTCTTCCACCAAGAGATGTCCCTTGTTTGTAATTTTCGCCATATTGCTCTGGGCTGTCAGCTCCCTTCTGCTCAATATTTCTTTGAGCATTTTTTGCCAGCGCATCACCTCTGTCATTCGCTGCCTTTTCATCTTTCGCTCTAGGATCTACATCACTAAAGTTATTTATCCCACCAGCAGGAGAAGACAGAGGATAATCTTTTGTGGGATCATATCGTTCCATATTAGGTGCTTGAGCGCCAGGTTGTGGTGGCTGTGTTGCTATTCCTGGAGCACCACAAGCTTGTGTCAGAAATAAGAATATTCCTGCTAAAAAAACAGTTAAAACTTTCAAGGGACGAATGTTTTTCAGCCAATTCATTGCTTTTTTCATACTTCTAACTCCTTGCATTTTTCTGACTAAGTTAAACTTCAACCAAGATAGCATTTGAAATTAATTTTGTATCCCAAGCATTCAGACAAAATAAGGGTTCTATTTGTCTACTACTGGATTTAGTTGTAATTAAGGTCTTGCTTTAGCTTCATCTGGCTTCTTTTTCAAAAAGCCGGAAGCTTCTTCAACAGCCTCTTTTACAGTCTCAAGACGATCTTTAACCCGATCTCCTACATTTGATTCATCCTGAATCAAACCACCTGCTTCAGGCTGGCGAAAGTCCTTATCTGTGATGATTCGCAGTTCTGCTTCTTTCTGGATTCGACCTGCTGGTGTCTCAGCACCAGGATAAAGGATCTCAGATTCTCTATTTGTAGCAATCAACAATTGCGAACTTGGTTGTAAGCTAGCTTGGTCGCGTCCCTGATTGGCTTTTGGGTTTGTTATTTTCGGATCGGTGGACATTCTGTTGTTGGTATAGTTGTCTCCACCATTCTTATAAGGATTGTTTGCTCCACCAGCTTGTACAGCCGGATTTTGTGGATTTGCACCTTGAGCATTTGCCCCACTACAAGCAGTGCTAACTATCAACAATAGTCCAGCTAAAAAGATAGTTAATATCTGGCGCAATCTTATTTTTTTCAAGAATACTCTCACAGTGTTCACGTAGTCCTCCTTACCAAAATATTAATAAGCTAATAGTTTGCTGAATCATTGGATTGGTCAGCAACTTGTTGTGCTTGTTTTGGTTCGCTCAGTTTCGATAACCTCTACTAAGGATATGAATAATAAAATTAACTTTACCTCTAGCGCAGGCCACATTTTAATTAGTACCAATAGAATATTTTTATCTAACTCTAGAGAGATATAAAATAAAATAATATACTTTCTGAAAAAATAACTACATAAACCTGTTTAATACTTCAAAAGCTTTGGATAGGTAGCTGATGTACTGTAATAGTTGAGGTATTCAGCCTTTGTTGGTCTAACCGTTAAATTACTAAATTAATGAAGCAATTTTTACGCTGGATAATTTTGGGCGGAACGCTGTTTTTTTTAGGGAAAGCTTTGAAGGATAATTGGCTTGAAGTGACTGCTATCCGCATTGATCAGTTAGGATGGGCAATTATAGCGATCGCGACAGGCGTCACTTTACTAGCACATACTTGGGCTGGCTGGATCTGGACTTGGATTCTGCAAGAGTTAAATCAACCTGTATCATCTTCCCAGTTCATCCAAGTTTACCTAAAAACGAATATAGCTAAGTATTTACCAGGAAATATCTGGCATCACTACGGGCGAATTGTAGCCGCCAAAAACGCCAATATTTCTGCTGGTGCAGCCACCTTAAGCGTTTTGCTGGAACCGCTACTGATGCTAGCGGCTGCTTTAATCATCATTGTCCTATGCAGTAGCCAATTTGCGGCAGCTAATACTACCCTTGTTCTGCGAATACTACAATTGCTGAGTTTAGCTGTAGTCCTTTGTGCTATTCATCCTTGGTTTTTAAACCCAGTTATTCGCTTTTTGTACAGATTGAAAGCAAAAAAGTCTGCTGGCACCACTGAGCAAACTGTTCCCTTCAGTCTTAAAAGCTATCCCCTACGACCTTTGTTAGGAGAATTGGGCTTTATGGGACTGCGTGGAACTGGGTTTATATTAACTTTGTTCGCCCTGGATTCGTTGAATGCGAATCAAATTCCTTTATTGTTAGGGGCTTTTAGTTGCGCTTGGTTGTTAGGGTTTATCATTCCGGGTGCGCCTGGTGGGTTAGGTGTGTTTGAAGCGACTGCATATGAACTTTTACGACACCACTTTCCAGCCGCCCTAGTATTTAGTGCGATCGCTCTATATCGCCTCATTAGTATTCTAGCTGAAACTGCGGGTGCTGCCCTAGCTTGGTTAGACGAACGCCTTGCTAAATCATGAATCATGCGACACTCATTTTTGTCTATCTACCTTCATTTGTGAAAACACACGATAACCATCCAGATCCAACTGCGGATTACTGCTTTGTTCTTCTATCTTAATCAAGTTGTATTCTACGTTTTCTGCATGAATTGCAAACGTGATATTAAAAATCTCTATAAAATATATTACTCCTTTGCATTCTTCTTCTGAATACTTTTCATAAAAACGAATCAAATGAGCAATCCGAGTTTCTAAATGCCTGCGAGAATTTTTACAAATTAAAATAATCTTTAATAGTATAATCACCAATGTTAGAGAATGACCTTGGTTAAGCAATAAGATAAATAATGACGAAGGTTCTTTTCCATTTTCTGTTGTCAAGCAATCAATGGCTCGATTACAGCTTCTCAGGAGCAATTCTTTAGTGATAATTTTTTGATTATAATCCGTCTTCCATAAAGATAAAGTATCTGCAAATTGCTGCCGCCAAGTCTCGACTATTTCTTGATTTTCTACAGAAAAGAAGAGATATTTTCCTAGATTTATTTTAAATTCTTCAAGAGTTTGATTTTGAGTTTGCTTAATAAATATATGGGCAATATTTTCATGGCTAAACACACCTCTTTTTAAGACAATTGCTTTTATTAAACGCAGAACATGGTCTCCCAAAATACTGGGATTTGTGTAGCGTGTTGTGCTTGATACGGCAGATTGAGAACGAGCAATATACATTGCTAGTTCAAACTTAAATTTTTCTTTTATCTGTTTAGAAAGCCTTCTAGCAGCCTCTTGTTGCTCTTTGGGATTATTCTCATTAACAGATTGATCAATTAATAAATAAGAACTGTAGCGATTAGCCCAATGACCTTTAGATAATGCGTCATATTTAATAAAAAATAATTTCAGTTCTTGGTAGTCTTTGCTGTTGACAAAATTTTCTAGCCAGCTTTTACAAATTTTTACTCCTGAAGGATTATTGATATTTATCTTCAGATTTTCATTAACAAATAAATTAACTAATTTCTGAATATATTTGTCTTTTCTGTTGGTTTTCCAATTATTAATTATGATGTAGCAACACCGCTTAAGTGTATTACATAACTCCTGTTCATTATCATCTAGAAAAATGCTGTATATTCCAGGTGTATAAGCGGAATCCTCGGAATCAAGACCGTCTATAAATAAACCTTTGAATTCCCGTAAAACATCCTCTGGTGGCAATTTCCTGACAATTTCTACAAAGAAATTATAAACCTCCTCTTGTGCAATTTGCACATTTAGCTGTCTAGTGTTAGATGTAACACAACGCGGATCTTCCTGACTAATTGGTAAACTATTGGCGGTCATTCCAGTTCTCAGTACAAAAAGGCTTCCTGTTCATATTATTAACAGCTTAACCTTGGTGCACAGTAGCATCAATCTATTCTTCAGAGATTCAGTAATCTTTTTACACAAATTTGATAAACTCGGACTATAAATAAAGTATTAAACATAAATTGTTTAATACTTTATCAAATATTTCCGTTAAATTACTTAGTTTTAGCAATCAAAGGCAATACAAAACTATATGGACGAGTTGATTTACCATTAAATACAACCCGCCCATAATTTCTATAGGTGTGACTTTACCCATAACTTTGCCGTCAACAATACTATAACCCTCATTCTTGCGTCAGCTAATTTTGAATGAAATTGGCAGTTTGGAACCATAACTTTGCCGTTAGTCTAAATTGGAAGGATAAGCTTGCCGTGAGTCCATCAAGCATGGAAAGCAGGAAAGCACCGGATTTTTTAGAATGGATCACAAGCGTTAGGCGTTGCTCAACCAATCACGATTGCCCATCCTCTTTGAGTCTGAAGTGATTCGTGGCTTGATGCCGTTAGGCGTTGTTCAATCTTGCAAGATGAAGCGGCTAAGGCAATATAAATCGGTGTGGAAATGCGATCGCCATCAACTCAAGCTTTTAGCGAAGTGTCCAAATTGTGAAGCTCCTTTCAAAATGCCTGCGCTGTGGGAGGATGGGTGTTGTTATAGATGTCGAACACTGTTTGTAGAGATATTAAGTATCAAAAAAGCGCTTAAGTCCTAAAAATTATTACTGCTTGACTTTTTGGTGCGATATCCCTGATTGGGGTGAGTAGGTTTCTCAGGATATCGTAACTCCAGTTGACCTTTCTTTTGCATCTTGCTTAGGTAGCCAAGCCGTAATGTGTTATGAGAACGATTTAATAACTCTTGAAGTTGTTTGTGGTTCAAAAACCTTCCTTGGCAAAGCTTTAGAATTGTTACTTCCATAATATCTATTGATACCTTGCGCTTATTTCTGACAGTTGCTGCAATTACTAAAAGTAATTCCCAATCATCGGAGCTTGACTCCAAATCATCGGAGCTTGACTCCAAATCATCGGAGCTTGGCTCCAAATCATCGGAGCTTGGCTCCAAATCATCGGAGCTTGGCTTCAAATCATCGGAGCTTGGCTCCAAATCATCGGAGCTTAACTCTAAATCATCAAAAATCTCCTCTGGTATAATCCCTAACAACAAATCTTCAGGACTAGTTTTTTCTAAAAATTTATAGTTTTGAGCTACTAAGTCAACTTCTACGTTAGGAGGCTCGCCCGGAAAAAAATAGAAAGTTCCGCGAGCAATGCCGCTAGATTCAAGGAAGCCATCTCTAACAAGAGCAGATAATGCCTTGGTTAAATCGTGTGGGTGAGTAGCACTCATACACTTGAGTCGAGCATGAGTAACTTTCCCCTCAAGCGCTACCGTCACTAAAGCAAGGCGTTGATCGTCTGATAATTCTCGAAATTCGGAACCAAATCGTTCGTCAAGTTCTCTAAGAGTTTCCTCTGGCAGTAGGTTGACCATAAGCATTGCCAGTAGTGTTTGATCTGGCTCTACTTCTTCTAGCAACGCAGGTAGTCGCCAGTGCTGCTGGCTCCAGTTACGGTAAATTTTGGGAATACCTGAACCAGCTTGTTCTCCAATACCCACAAGCTGAAACATTTTTTGTAACTTGCGATTACGGCAATCACTTGTACCACCCTGTAACGCATCCTCTAGAGGTAGTCGCATTATGCCAGGGTTCCGAAATACAAACATATCTGGGCGCTTAATAATTTGTATTGGTACTCGTCCAGTATATTCGGCATGAATTATTGTGTTAATTAATGCTTCACGTAAAGCTTCGTGTACAGGTGTATCGTCTACTCGTTTTGCACCTTTGAGTTTGAAGGGAACTTTGAGTTCTGAGAAAAGTTTTTGGATAACCCGACGGTAAAAATCATAAAGATTTCCTGACCACGTTCCATCTGTAGTGACACGATCTACCCAGCGAGCCTCTGTTCTTGGCTCTGGACGTTCTTGATAGTCCACTACATAGTGAGGCACTCCCTCAAGGATTGACGGGAGTTTACCAAACATCAACAAACCTGCTACAGTCAATCCTTCTTTGCTTGTTTGGCGATCGCGTAGCCAACCACCAATGGATTGTAAAAATTCTTTATCATCTTGATCGAGCCAAGGATGATCGGGTTTAGTAGCTTTAAATTGATTTCGGTATGCTTTAAGTGTATTCAGGTCAATATCATCAAAACCATAGTTTTCCAGTAACCGGGCATCCCGCACTTCCTCTACTTGTTCTGCGAGCATCCGTTTAACAGTTTCTTCATCACAAAGGTAATCTCCCTCGTAGTTCCTTCGATAAGTACTTGTTAAAGGATTTTGCCCTACATAGACTGGACGCTGCGATCGCCTCGCTCGCGGAACGGCAATGCGAATTACTTGCCTATTTTGTACTTCGATTACTTCGACCATTTTATCAGTCAGCAAGTTAATACTGATTCGCTGGCGATTATTAAGCCCATCCCAAAGGGTTTTGAGGACGCGATCTGGAAGGGCAATACCTGTGAGACTAAATTTCCCTTTAGGTTTTTCTTCAATACCTAAAAAAATAACACCACCGTAGGTGTTAGCCATTGCGGAATAAGACTCAAAGAAACTTTTAGGTAGTTCACCTTGTCCATCCCTACCTGATGCCTGTTTGGCCTCAACGTCACAGCCCTCTGCTAGTTCTTCGATGTCCAGTATCGATAGGCTTGCCATCGTGAATCCTCAAACTGCCAAAATATACCCACACCAATTCTGGAAGAATCTGTTAATCAATATTAACAGTGGCGATCGCTACTAAGGGGCATTTCAGCAGTTGACGAAGGTATTAAGTTTTGCAAGTAGTATTTTATGCAGTTTGGTCTTACTGTTCCAGCATCACATTGAAAATTAGTGTAAAACTCAAGCTGGGGATAAGCCTACGTAAAACTTGTAAATGAGCTTCTGCATCACTGCGGCGACGAAAACGAGCTACAACTTGGTTTTGCATATTAGGTAAAAGCCGGACTATACACCAAGGACTGAGCTTTTCAAGATAAGTCATCGAATTCTCCTAGTAAAATCTGTAATTTCCAAGACAAAAGCCAGCCTACTGTGACGGTGGCTGGCAAGAAATATCATTTTGATATTGAAATTAGATTCAGTTTCTACTCACTCTTATCTGGAAAACACATCTTCTGCAAAAGTTCTTCGGGAATCTCCTCAAAGTGTTCCAGCAAAAAGTTCATCAGTGCAAAGTGGCGTAAATCGGCTGACATGGGACGGCGGTAGTTTTTACCTCTAGCAAACCAGCGTCGAACTGTAGACAGGGAACGATCGCAAATCTGCGCCATTTGTTCATGGTTCACTTGCCATTTGCAGTAAAATTGCTTGGGAGTCATACCCAATTGACAATAACTGTAGAATTGCATCAAATCTTGCTCTTGCTGCTTGAGTGGATGAGGATTCATAACTTTGTTTCCTCTCTGATTGGTTCTAAATCTTCTTCCCAAGCAATATCGGCAGATGTCCAAGCTGCACTGCGACTGTCTTTGCTCAACCAAATCAGGTAGCACCAACTCCAGCAGCAGCGATGATAAGCAAAGCTATAAAATCGACCAATGACAATGCCCCAGTCAGTATCACTTTGGGCAGAGATCCAACGCAAGCGATCGCCATATAAAAATCTGGGTGTCTTCGCTACATCAGGAAAGTTGACAGGAAGCTCAATAGATGCATCTGGATATTTCAGGTTAATCAAGCCTGGGACTATATCTTGGTTACTGTGCCGGATGAGATTGAGATAAGCAGCAATCAACTTACTATTGATACTCTGAGTTAACTGAGAAATCAAAATCGCAGCTAGAGTTTCTATTTCTTGCTGCTGGAGTTGCATCCAAGTGCTATCAAAGTCAGCATCAGAGTAATTTTTGAGCTTTGCTAGTAATTCTGTAATGCCGAAATCATCTAAAGCTTGTTGATAAGCTCTGTGTTCATCTGTTTTGTAGCTAACAGGCTTTAACATTGTATATGTCTCCTGTGATATGGGGGCCAAAAGCCAGCATCCGCCCTGAGAAAGTTGATGGCTGGCTTTTGACTTATCTGTAATTATACGCTAAAATAAAGTGTTTTTGTTTTAATTAGTGTATTTTAATGTATTTAATGCAAAAACAAACAAAATCGCTTATGATGCTGACATGGGAAAAGTAACTGTAACTCTTTATATGGAAGAAGAAGACAAAGAAGCCCTGCAATTGTTGGCTGATGCAGAGGAGCGTTCTTTGTCTCAAATGGCAGTGTTAATTGTGAAACGAGCAATTAAACAAGCTCAGAATGAGGGTAAAATCCCACCAAGTCAGGGGAAATGAGGTGTAAACGCTTAGTGGGTTTGAGTTGCGATCGCCTAGTGTGTCAAGAAATAATTAACGAATAGATTTGCTGTAGAGACGGCGATTTATCGCGTCTCTCTCCAACCGTCTGATCGTTGTTGGGACGTTATTTTAGGTTAAAAAATTCCGCTCAAGGAATTAAATGTGCTAAGTATATTTGTTTGGGCTAGCGGAAAAATAACAGATTCCCTGGTTGCCAGAACAGTTAATATGTAAATTCATAATTTTTTAGGCGAAGTAGACAGTGATAATTTCGCCTAAGCGCTAACAAACTATGCTCAATATCAGTCAACTTGAATCTTCCTTGTGGGAAGCCGCAGACCAACTCCGTGCTAACTCAAAACTCAATGCTAATGAATACAGTATGCCCGTACTTGGGCTAATCTTTCTTCGCCATGCGACAAATCGCTTCAATGCAGTAAAGACGGAGATTGAAAAGAGTTTACCATCGCGGGGTGGAAAAAAACGCCCAATTACCAAAGATGACTTTAAAGGAAAGTCAGCAATTTTTTTACCAGAAGAAGCTCAGTACGATCGCATCTTGAATTTGGCAGAAAACGCAGATATTGGCAAGGCGATCAATGCAGCCATGAAAGCGATTGAGGATGAAACTGAGATGTTGCAGGGGGTGTTACCGAAGGAGTACACCAGTTTTGAGCAGGATTTGCTGTATAATTTAGTGCGAATTTTTGACCGGGAAGAGTTACGGAAAGCCACAGGTGATGTATTTGGGCGAATTTATGAGTATTTTCTGAATAAATTTGCCATGAGTGGCGCACAGGAAGGAGGAGAATTTTTTACACCACCTTCTTTGGTACGCACAATTGTAAATCTGATTGAACCTGACCGGGGAAATGTCTTAGACCCTGCTTGTGGTAGTGCGGGTATGTTTGTGCAGACGGGACATTTTCTCGAAAATCGCGGTGAGGATGCAGCTGCAAAAATTACTTTTTACGGACAAGAAAAATCGGACACTAACACTCGTTTGGCGCGAATGAATTTAGCGGTTCACGCTTTAGAAGGGATAATTCGCCAGGGTAATACTTTTTACGATCGCTGGGAAGAGTTGCTAGGTGAATGTGATTTTGTCATGTCTAACCCGCCGTTTAATGTCGATGGGGTAAGTCCAGAGAAGGTGAAAACTGACCCCCGGCTGTTTACTGAGAAAAAGATACCAGGAATTGCTGCGAAAACTAAAGCAGTGAGCAATGCAAATTACTTGTGGATACAGTATTTTTACAGTTATTTAAATGAGCGAGGTAGAGCCGGGTTTGTAATGGCGAGTTCTGCATCGGATGCGGGACATGGGGAAAAGGAGATTCGAGAGGAGTTAATCGCTACTCAAGCGGTGGATATGATTGTTTCTATTGGGACAAACTTTTTTTACACAAAATCTCTACCTTGTACATTGTGGTTTTTCGACAAGGGAAAACCAGCAGAACGCCAAGACAAGGTATTGATGATTGATGCGCGAAATATTTATCGGGTAGTGACGCGCAAAATCCGCGATTTTAGTGAAGAACAACTCCAGAATATCACTGCGATCGCTTGGTTGTATCGTGGTCAGCAAGAACGTTATTTAGGGTTGGTGCAAGATTATTTAAACAAGACGCATCAAGAAGCGGCGACTATTGAAGGTGCGTTGATACAGTTGGAGTCACCTTTAACTAAGTTGACACAATTATTGCAGAATTTTAGCGATCGCCTTGGTGCTTCGCTTCCTTTATTAAAGGAGTTACCCGAAGTTGAGGGATTAGTTGCTGAAGATATCGCCAATGAGAATGTAGAGACTTTCCGCGCTAGTTTGTCTGAGTTAGAGGCGGGAATTAAAGAATTGGCTGAGGCGAGACAAGATTTAATTGGTGAATTACAAGTGCATCTTGCATGGTTTGCAGAGAATAACCTAACCCCCCTACCCCCCTTCCCTACAAGGGAAGGGGGGAAAGATAATTACTCCCCTCCCCTTGTAGGGGAGGGGTTGGGGGAGAGGTCAATCAACGAAGCGCAAAAAGACTGTGCAACAAGGTTTATACAATTTATTCCCCAATTGAAAACCCTGCAAAAGCACATCAACGAAGTGCATAAACTCGGTACTCGCGCTGTGGAACTGGCGGAGAAAAAGTTAGACGCACGTAAACAAGAAACTTGGGACGCGAAGGAAATTAAAAAACAACGTGATGCACTGGATACAGCGCGAGACACAGCTATTTCTGCTATTAAGTCTACGCTGTATGTGAAAGCGCAAGTTAGCTGGTTACAAA
Organism: Nostoc sp.; assembly: GCF_036916575.1. Taxonomy (GTDB): domain Bacteria; phylum Cyanobacteriota; class Cyanobacteriia; order Cyanobacteriales; family Nostocaceae; genus Nostoc. The sequence continues at coordinate 91,108 of NZ_JBALGC010000041.1, read as the reverse complement.
CTCGGTTTCCCGAAGCGGCGTTAGTTGATGTACCGGGGTTGTGTAAAGTGGTAACGCAGGATGGAATAACCCAGCAAGATAGTAGTTTAACACCTGGGCGTTATGTCGGTGTGACCGCTTTGGATGGGGAAGATGAAGATGATTTTAAGGAGAGAATGCGGGAAATTCATTTAGAGTTGGCGAGTTTGAATGAGGAAGCGGTGGAGTTAGCGGCGAGTATTGCGGCAAACTTTGAGGAGTTGACAATAATAGGATGAGTTGGTCAATTGTTGAACTGGGAGATTTAGCAGAATTCAGAAATGGTATTAACTATAATCAAAATAATTTTGGTAGTGGGATAAAAGTTGTTGGTGTAGTGAACTTTCAAAACTATATTAAACCTCGATATAACGAATTAGAAGAAGTTAATCCTGAAGGAGTAGTTAAAGAAGAAGACATACTTCAAAATAATGATATTTTATTTGTTCGCTCTAATGGGAATAAAGATTTAATTGGTCGAAGTTTGTTTATAGAATCTCCTCCAGAACCAATTACATTTTCAGGTTTCTGCATTCGTACAAGATTTACTTCAAATCAAGCATTTCCTAGATTTTTTGCATATCTTTTCAGGTCTGACCTTATCCGAAAAACTCTATCAGCGTATGGTGGAGGTACGAATATTGCAAATCTCAATCAAAAAATTCTTAGTCGCTTACAAGTTCCTCTTCCTCCGCTACCCACCCAACAACGCATAGCTGAGATTCTTTCAACTTATGATCGCCTCATCGACAACAACAACCGCCGAATAGCACTGCTGGAAGAATCCATCCACCAGCTTTACAAAGAATGGTTTGTGCGATCGCGCTTCCCTGGCTACGAGTCGGTGAAGGTAGTTAATGGCATTCCAGATGGGTGGAGTCGTGTAGAGTTTGGTGAAGCTTTGATACTTCAGAGAGGTTTTGACCTTCCAAGTAAAAATCGAAAGTCTGGAGATGTCCCTGTATATGCATCAACCGGAATTAATGGATTTCATGATACACCTAAAGTAAAAGCTCCTGGTGTTGTGACAGGAAGAAGCGGAACAGTAGGTTCTGTAATGTATGTACAGAAACATTTCTGGCCATTGAACACAACATTATGGGTAAAAGAGTTTAAAAAGGTTACACCACCTTTTGCTTATTGCTTACTCTCGCAGATGGACTTAAACAGCTATCAAGCAGGTGCAGCCGTACCAACTTTAAATAGAAATGTAATCCACGAAGTTAAAATTCTTCTTCCTAGCGAACAACTCCAACGTAAGTTTGATAATTTTGCTAATTCAATTCTTATACAGATTGAGATATTAAAAAAATATAACTATAATCTTCGCCAAGCCCGCGATTTACTCCTCCCTCCCCTCATGAACGGAAGCATCGCCGTGTAGAAAATCCTTTATAATGCTATATCATGCCAGCCAGAGATATCTTTCACAACGCAGTCAAAAAAGGGCTAGAAAAAGAAGGGTGGAAAATTACCCATGATCCCTTACCCGTCAGTTTCGAGTTAGGGGATATGTACATAGACTTAGGCGCGGAAAGAATTCTAGCAGCAGAAAGAGAGGGTGAAAAAATTGCTGTTGAAATTAAAAGCTTTTTTAAAACATCTGCAATTTCTGAATTTCACACAGCTTTAGGACAGTTTATTAACTATCGACTAGCATTGTCTGAACAAGAACCAGACCGTACTCTCTATTTAGCAGTTCCCATTGATACATATACTTCCTTCTTCACCATCAGACTTGTACAAAATATTATTAAAACATATCAGCTTAAATTGATTACTTATAAACCTGTAACGGAGGAGATAGTTGAATGGATAAACTAAAAAAATACGAACAAATAATTCAGCAACTTCTCCAAGAATACGCTGAAATCTCCAGTCAAGATCCAGAAATTGAAACCCAATTAAATTTTGACACAGAACGTCACCACTATCAACTTGTAAATGTCGGCTGGAAAAATGACCGTCGTGTTTATGGTTGCTTTTTACATCTAGACATCAAAGATGGTAAAGTTTGGCTGCAACACAACGGTACAGAAAATGAAGTTGGAGAAGATTTAGCAAATTTAGGTATTCCCAAACAGGATATTGTCATCGGCTTTCATTCGCCATTTAAGCGCCAATTTACAGATTATGCTGTGGGTTAAATATCAGCTGCTATCTAGATAGCCAACTTCTACCCGCCGGGAAGCCACCCTACAGGTAGTCTACAAGCAGTCGCGGTTCTAAATCCAGCGATTAGTAAGTGACATTACACCCTACTGATGAATTTTCTATTGCATCACTTTAGTAAATTACTCAAATGAGAAAGCAATATGGCTTTTTGCTTGCTGAATCTACCGAAATCAGAAAGCAAACTCCAGTTTGAGAAAGCAATATGTCTTTTTGCTTGCTGAATCTACCGAAATTAGAAAGCAATATGGCTTTTTGCTTGCTGAATCTACTGAAATGAGAAAGCAATCAAGCATTTTGAGAAAGCAATAAGCCTTTTTGCTTGCTGAATCTACTGAAATGAGAAAGCAATCAAGCATTTGAGAACACAATCTGCCTTTTTGCTTGCTGAATCTACTGAAATGAGAAAGCAATCAAGCATTTTGAGAAAGCAATAAGCCTTTTTGCTTGCTGAATCTACCGAAATGAGAAAGCAATCAAGTATTTTGAGAAAATAATAAGCCTTTTTGCTTACAGAAAAGTTCAAAAAGAGAAAGCATATAAAATTATTTTGAAGGTGATACTTGCTACTTACCCAATCCCAAAGCTATCAATAGAATAGCGACCTGTATCACCTATCACCCCCATGAGTTCCGAATATTCCGAAGACCGCCTGGTGCAACAAACTACCGCTAATTTCTTTGAACAAACCCTGAAATGGCACTCAGTTTACGCATACAAAAAAGAAACCTTCGGCACTAACGGTACACTAGGACGCAAAGATAAACGAGAAGTTGTCCTCACACGCTATCTTCGCCAAGCACTGGAGAAACTTAACCCTGGTCATCCACAGCAAGTATACGACGATGCGACCCTTGCATTCACCACATCCAATATTTCAGACCAATTAATCACCATAAACCAGAAAAAATATCAACTCATCCGCGAAGGTATCCTAGAGAAACCCTACAAAAACTCAGAGGGTGAAACCATCAATCCCCGCCTGAAAGTGATTGACTTTCAAAACCCCGAAAATAATCATTTCCTGGTTGTGCGGGAGTTATCTATTAAAGGTTCTCTCTATTCCAAACGGCCTGATATCATCGGTTTTGTTAATGGAATTCCTTTACTATTTATTGAACTTAAAGCCACCCACTGCAACGTCAGAGTCGCTTACGAAAAAAACTACACCGATTACAAAGACACTATCCCGGAAATTTTCCATCACAACGCCATAGTTATGTTGAGTAATGGAATAGAGGGGAAAGTAGGTAGCATCACCAGTCGCTATAGTCATTTTCAAGAATGGAAACGTCTAAAGGAAGAGGAAAAAGGTAAAGTTGACTACCAAACAATGTTAATCGGGATGTGCCGTAAAGACAATTTCCTCGACATCATCGAAAACTTCATTCTCTTTGATGACAGTAGCGGTAAAACTATCAAAATACTGACTCGTAATCACCAGTTTCTTGGTGTTAACCGCGCATTTACCGCCGTTCAACAGCGAGAAGTCCGAGAAGGTAAACTTGGCGTTTTTTGGCATACTCAAGGTAGCGGTAAATCTTACTCAATGGCATTTCTGACTCGCAAAGCCCACCGCCAATTACCAGGTAATTTTACCTTTGTTATCGTCACAGACCGCCAAGAATTAGATAATCAAATTGTAAAAACCTTTGCTGGCGTTGGTGCTATCAAAGAGACTAACACCCAAGCCGCCAGTGGTGAAAAATTAGCTGAATTACTCAAAGACAACCATCGCTACGTTTTCACCTTAATTCACAAATTCAACAAACCAGGTGAGATTTACTCCCTGCGTCCCGATATTATCGTCATTTCCGACGAAGCGCACCGTACCCAATACGGTAAACTTGCGGAAAATATGCGTTTCAGCTTACCCAATGCATCTTTCATCGGCTTTACTGGTACACCCTTAATGGAGTCGGAAGAAGACCAACTTACCCGTCGAGTTTTCGGCGGTTACGTTTCCACCTACGATTTCCAACGTGCTGTCGAAGATGGTGCAACTGTTCCTCTGTACTACGACAATCGAGGCGAAGAATTATATTATGACGACAAAGGTAGTCAACGCCAGGTTGCAGCTTCGGAGGAATTAAATCAACGCCTCGCTACTGCGATTGAACAATTTGACCTCGACGCGGAACAAGAAGAAGCTGTCTATCGCCGCTTGGGGGGAGAATATCTCATCCTCACCGCCGAAAAACGTTTAGATCGAATCGCCCAAGACTTAGTAGCTCACTATACCCAACGTTGGCAAACAGGAAAAGCCATGCTTGTTTGTCTAGATAAGATTACCGCCGTGCGAATGTACGGACTTATCGATAAATACTGGAAACAAGCAATACAAGCATAGAAACAATTAGTCAAACAAGCTGCTGATGAACAAGAAGAAGTGGAACACCAGCAACATTTGCAATGGTTGCAGTCAACGGAATATTTAGTTGTAATCAGCGAAGCTCAAAACGAAGTTAAAACTTTCAAAGATTGGGGTTTAGATATAATTCCCCATCGCCAAATTATCAAAAGTCGCAATCTAGAGGAAGAATTTAAGAACGAAAAACACCCTTTCCGTTTTGCGATTGTCTGCGCCATGTGGTTAACAGGCTTTGATGTCCCCAGCCTTGCCACATTATATATAGATAAACCCTTGCAAGGACATACTCTCATGCAAGCGATCGCCCGTGCAAACCGCGTCTATGAAGGGAAAAATAACGGCTTATTAATTGATTACAACGGTATTTTAACAAGTCTCCGTGCTGCCCTAGCAAGATACTCTCGTGCAGAAGTTGGAAGTGAAGATGAAAGTATCACACCTTACAACGACCTAAATCAATTACAAGAAGATTATGCGATCGCACTTCAAAATTGTATTGACCACATCGCCAATCTAGGGTTTGACTTGCAAGAATTGGTAGAAACAGCAGGATTTGATAAAATTGCTGCTTTAGCAAGTGCAGTTAATACAGTTTGTACTAACGATGAATCTCGCGCTCGCTTTGAAGTTTTAGCCAGGGAAGTCTTTAAAAAGAAACAGGCGTTAATTACTGAACCGAAATTAACAGCACTTTACCAAGGAAGATATAACGCCATAGAGCAAATTTACAAATACTTACACGAACAACACAAAATATCTCTAGATATCAACGCTGTCCTCCGTTCCTTACAAGGTATTGTTAGCGAGTTCATCAACGTTGATACTTCCCGTCTTCCAGGTTCAGAGTCAGGCAAAACTTACAATATCAGCAAGATAGACTTTAAGTTATTAAAAGCAGAATTTGCCAATTCCCCAACTAAAAATACCTCAGTCCAAACCCTGAAAGAAGCAGTTGAACGCCAACTTCAGCGAATGATACAACAAAACCCATCTCGCATTGACTACTACACGCGCTATCAACAAGTTATTCAAAACTATAACCGCGAAACTGACCGAGTAGCCATTGAACAAACATTTGAGGAACTGCTGAAACTTGTCAATGACTTATCTGAAGAAAACACCCGTGCTGTCCGCGAAGGTTTAAGCGAAGAACATCTTGCCGTTTTTGACTTGCTTTGCTCATCTAAAGATAATTTGGATACCAGAATTAGAAACCGCGTCAAACAAGTTGCTCAGTCTTTAATTGAAGCCGTGAAATCACAATTACAGCAACTAGAAAACTGGCGAGATAAGGAATCTACAAGAGCCACAATTAAAAGTTTTATTTACGATTATTTATACAGCGAAGACACGGGTTTACCTGTAGATGCCTACGATGATAGCGATGTAGACAACCTTAGTAATATAGTATTTCTCCATGTTTATCAGCAGTATAAAAGTGCTAATAAGCATTCTTATGCAGCGTAATAGTACTTCATATTACTCGCTAAAGCGTTTGAGGTTTTGGTGTAAGAGTTCGTGAATGCGTTGGCGTAGCCCGCCGCAGGCATCGCACCAAAAGAGAATCACAGTTTGTCCTTGACAAAGTGCTTCTAGGGCAGCTTGTTTATCAAACTTTGCCATTTGCAAAGGTTCAGGACTTACGCAAAAAGGCAGTGAAAGCCTTGATTTATCGTAGGGGCAATTCATGAATTGCCCCTACATTTCGTACTTGATGCGTAAGTCCTAAGGTTGTTCATGCGATCGCGTGGCTAATAACATTAGCCGCTTCATCTTTTTAAATTTTTAATGGGGGTGGAGGGACTTGAACCCACACGACCTTTTACGGTCAACGGATTTTCATTCTCCCGCAGTTTTCACTGCTACCTGATGGCAATAGCCAACTCAGGTTTTGAAAATTGGACTCTCCCTTTACCCTCGACTTAACGTTAGGGTAGCTCCCGTCGGGTCTCTGCACCTTCCGAATAGTTAGGAGTTAAGAGTTAGGAGTTTTGAATTTACTCAGTACTCAGTACTCACGACTTTTTTCGGCTTGGCTCAGGATTGCCATGTCTGTCACCAGATTTAGGTTTCCCTGAGTTTGAGAGCTGCCACTTGAAAGATTTCTCCTCCAAGGCTCAGTTATCTAAGTCCGTAGCGTCTACCATTCCGCCACACCCCCGTTGGTGTTTGGCAACTAGTATAACTAGTTATTTTGTGAAGGCAGCAAATACCTCCTCATCTATTCCACCATCAATTGTGTCTTTTGTCCAACTAGATTGAAAATATTTTTTCCAGATTTTGCGATTGTTTTTCAAAGTTGAAAGTCTTGTTTGTTTCCTCGTAATATCTCAATGAGTTTTCGCTATTGTCTGACTAGAGTATTTGTTTGCTAGAGAATTTACCATAATAGCACGATATTAGCTTTTGTTATGATGTCCGTTGAATTGCCTATAGTAAAAGTACTCTAAAGAGCCAAAGCTGCGCTTTGGCTCCTCTAAGAGCTTGCAAGGTGGGGTTTTGAAGAATTCTGGTTAATTGAGCGGACATAATATAGCGGTTTGCAGTTGAGTCGAATACAGACCTAACCCCCAACCCCTTCCCTAACAGGGAAGGGGAGTAAGATTCAAAGCCTCTCTCCTCTTAGGAGAGAGGTTTGGAGAGAGGTCAAAACTGTACTGCACTCAAACGAGAACCGCCATATTGTCTGTCATCTGGACATAGACGAGGAATTATGGCGCAGTTATGTTGAAAGCATTATGACTATACTTCTCTAAGTCTGGCTCTTCAGCCTATGATGGAAAACAGATGCTTAGACAAAAAAGTTATGATTGTCGCCCTGCTGTATCTGATTTTGGCTGGAGCTTACCTTCTAGTAATCCCCGTTGCTATCTTGCTGTACCTGAAGCAGCGTTGGTATGTAGCTACCTCCATCGAGCGTACCTTTATGTACTTTTTGGTGTTTTTCTTCTTTCCGGGTTTGTTGGTTCTATCGCCGTTTGTAAATTTTCGACCTCAACGGCGACAAATTCAAGTTTAACGAGATTGGTAGGTCATAACTCTCATGCGACGGATTGACGCTATTGGAATTGGCTTGGGTGTTTTTATTGTCGGCGGCTTGGCATATGTAGGATTGCAGCTAGTCGGTTTGGATAATCAGAAAGCTGGTATATGGAGCCAAGTCTTACTAGTCAGTGGGTTAGTTGGCTGGTTAGCCAGCTATTTTTTCCGTGCGGTGGGACAAAAAATGACCTACCATCAACAGCGGGAACAGTATGAGCAAGACTTTCTGCAAAAGCGGCTAGAAGAGCTTACTCCCGAAGAACTAGCGCGAATTCAAGCCCAAATAGAACAAGAAGAGCAATCCCAGGTGTAAAGTTATCATTGGTCAGTTGTCGTTTGTCCTTTGTTAGTTACGAATTACCAACGACTAATGACCAAGCGCAAAGTCTGATCGGAGAAACCTCTGCTCAGAATTTTGTAAGAATGACTAATGACTAATGACTAATGACTGCAATTTCTGATTGCTTTGAAACCCTTAAGCAAAATCGTGAGTGCGCTCTGATTCCGTTTATCACTGCTGGCGATCCAGATTTAGAAACAACAGTAAAAGCGTTGCAGGTTCTAGATCGCAGTGGAGCCGACATTATAGAACTGGGCATACCCTACTCCGATCCTCTGGCGGATGGGCCAGTAATTCAAGCTGCTGCTACCCGCGCCTTGCAAAAGGAAACGAAATTAGAGCAGGTGGTGGAAATGTTGCAAGGGATTACTCCTAAACTGCGATCGCCCATTGTCCTGTTCATCTATTACAACCCAATTTTGCACCGTGGGATTGAAAAATTTCTTGGGCAAATTGCTGCTGCTGGGGTCTCAGGATTGGTAATACCTGATTTACCTTTAGAGGAAGCAGCAGGCTTGCTCCAAGCAGCTAGTAAGATGGGAATTGACGTAATCTTGTTGGTCGCTCCCACCAGTTCTGCCCAACGCATAGAAGCGATCGCTCGTTCTTCCCAAGGATTTATTTATTTAGTCAGCGTCACAGGGGTTACAGGGATGCGATCGCAACTGGAAAACCGCGTGTCTGATTTACTCAAACAAATTCGTAGTGTTACTGATAAACCCATTGGTGTAGGCTTTGGCATCTCCGAACCTACCCAAGCCCTTCAGGTAAAGGAATGGGGTGCAGATGCAGCGATCGTGGGTAGCGCTATTGTAAAACGGTTAGCCCAAGGGACACCAGAGCAGGGACTTTCGGCGATCGCCGAATTTTGCCAAAGTCTTAAGGCAGCCATCAAGACCACTAACACCAGCACAAATACTCCTCTTGATTAGACGGGTAAGTAGATTAAGAAGTATAACGGCGCAGTTTTTCTATCCTTACTTGGTAGACAATTTGACCGTTATGGTTTTGAATATTAACATCAGATATCAAGATGTAAAAAAAACCAGCTGATACGGTCGCTTATAGTTTGAGTATTATGTGAAATCGAGTAGGCATAATTTATGAGTGTGAGAGTGAGTCAGTCACAAATGGTTATAGTTACGTCGCAATCAAGGAGCAAAGGCGATGAGTGAGAGTATGGCATTTATCGGCGGAGTGGCCGTAGCTGGGCTGGCGGCTCTGGTATTGCTCAAAGGAACAAATATTCCCCTACAATCTAACTTCGCTGTTGCTCCGCAAATGCCAGGTACTGTAGTAGCGCCCCAAGGAATGCAGCCACAAATGTATCCTTACGGGCCTTATGGGCAACCAATGTATCCTAATCCTAATCAGCCATCAGTTGCTCCTAATACTGACCAGCGTCTAGAGATGGAGAAGCTGAACACGCAGATGCAGCTGGAGCGTTTAAAAAACGACAATGAACAGTTAAAGTTGCAAAATCAACAACTCCAAGGCCAAGTCCAAAATTTCAATACTCAGCAGCAGTGGCAATTAGCCCAGCAGAATAACCAACAAAAAACAGCAGCAACATTCCAACCGCAAAATACTTGGTGGTCTTCACCCGTGCTTTGGGCTGTGGGAGGTGCAACTCTCACTATTGGTGGTGGTGTTGTTGTCGCTGGGGTATTGGCTTTATTCTCACCACGGCAGCGTCCAGCCCGTACTGTACAAGTGATTCACCCTTACCAAGGAAATACGCCACCCTTGGTTCCGGTACGCCGTGCCGAGTTTCTGCCTGCTTCGCGGATGGAAGCAAGACGAGTTGAAACCCCGGAATACGACGAAATGCAGTAATAGGGAAAATAAAACCACAGATAAACACAGATTTAAAATCTCGTTTCCAGGTTATACTTGGAAGCGTTCTTCATTGGAGTGCTGCCGCTAATTCAGGAGGTAGAGCCTCCTTGTAGGCATTAAGAGCTAGAGGTTGGGAAGAGGAAAACAGTGTTTACTGATAACTGTTAAAATCCGTTTTTAGGAGTTTCTGTAGTATTAGGACTATCTTTAGTGGCAGGCTGATTAGTATCGGGAAGTTTCTGTGGGGTATTTTTCTGATTACCTTGATTTTCTAGTTTAATTAGTGCCTGTTTTGCTAGATTTTCGGCTGCTTGTTTAAATAATGGTTCTATTCTATTTCGCCAATATTGAGTATTAGGCAACTTTTCTGGATGGTTTCTATAATCTAAAACTTTATCCCACTTCCCATCATCTATTGCTTTATTTATCTCATTAGATAACGCCTCCGCCTTAGCCCAATCTTCCTGCCACTGGGCAATCATTTTGCGTGTCTCTTGGATACCAGAAGCAGCATTTGCCGGAATTGATTTCAAAAGTGCGATCGCTCCCACTATATCCCCTGAATCATACTTCTGTTTTGCTTGTTCTATAATATTGGCATTGTTATCACTAGGCTGCGATCGTTCTGATTTCTCAGCATCGTCAGTTAACCCTTTCGGCTTTTCTGGTAATGGAGTTGCTACATCCCTCGATTTTGCTTTTGGCTTGGGAGTCGGTCGAGTTGCAATCAGGGGACTATCATCTACTGTCTTAGTTGCAATGCCCTTTTCGCGCAGGCAAGAACTCCATTCTTGATTATTGGTTATCACATCCGAGTGTGCCCAAGCCAAACGACCAGACTTAAGTTTAACTTCTATCCAACCCCGTTTTGTTCGCTTGCCAGTCACCTCAAAATTGGTGTTATCGGCAACTGTTTGTAAAATATTATCAGAATTTATCGAACTAGGTTCAGAACGGATATTAGAATTTCCGACGACAACAGCCGAGCATTTGTTTGCTAAGGCGGTATCCTTACCTGTAAGATTAAGAGCTAAACTTTTCACATTTGGATATACATTTGCTACCAAAGCAGCCGCACCACCTGCTAATAATATGCCAATTAATATTGGCCATGGATCAGATTTGCTAGAGTCTTGACGAGCAGGTTTAACAGGATTTGCTGGTGCAACTGCAACCGTTTGCAGCCGAGATACTTGAGGCTGGGATTTAGCTGCTTGGTAACTTAAATTTTTGGCGGATTCTTGAGGTGTGGAAAGTGCAGGTACAGGATTAATTGCGTCTTTACATGCTTGCAGGGCTTCCGTGGCGTTTTGGTAGCGGTCTTTGAAGTGATAACGTATCATCTTGGACAACACTGCCGCCAGTTGATAGTTCACAGTTACTGAATGCTGCCAAATGATTTCACCCGTTTCCGGGTCTTCTTGCAATTCTGTTGCCGATAATCCTGTTAGTGCTTGAATAGCGATGATGCCAAGGGAATAGATATCACTATTGGGGCGAGGTTTACCTTGCCCTTGTTCTGTGGGCATATAGCCAGGAGTGCCAATAACTACTGTGGCAGAAAGTTGTCCGCCCACTGTAACCAGTTGTGTACGTAGTTGCTTCACTGCCCCAAAGTCCACTAAAACTAACTTATGATCTGAGGCACGACGGATGATATTATCCGGTTTGATGTCGCGGTGAATCACGCCTTGGCGGTGGACAAATTCAAGAATTTCTAGAACTTCTTGCAATAGTTGAACTACTTGGCTTTCACTCCAGCGCTTACCAGGTATAAGTTCTTCAGCGAGGGTATGTCCTTCAATATACTCTTGTACTAAATAAAATTCTTGGTTTTCATCAAAGTATGCTAATAGCCTGGGTATTTGGTCATGGTTGCCTAGTTTTTCTAAGGTTTCGGCTTCGCTGTGGAACAGGCGTTTAGCAGTATCAAAAACTCTGGGGTCAGTTCCGGGTTTGAGGTGCTTGACAACGCAGATGGGATTGCCGGGCCGCCTAGTATCTTGGGCAATGTAGGTTTGACCAAATCCTCCCGTCGCGAGGACTCGAATTACTTGGTAACGATGGTCTAGTAGCTTGCCTATCATATTCCCTCCCCAGAGTTATTACCTAATTTTCCAGCTGGTAATAAATATCTCCAAATTTTCTTCAATGAAATCCGCTATCTTGAGAAAAGATTTAGATTAAAAACGCAGCTTTTTAATAAACGCAGACTGTTTATTTTTCTTTTAGTGCCCCTGTTTATTACCAATGCCACCTAAAATAACAAATCCAGTTGCATGGCAGCAGGCTGAAATCCTCATGCAACCTGCTTTCATTCGCGTTATCGACAATATCCGCAAGTTGCTTGATGAATCTTCCTGGACGGGAACTTACCACGATGTCCTGATTTGGCCGCCTAGCACCACTGATGAAATCAAAGCATTGGTGACTGAACTGTTGCAAGCAATGGAAACTGCAACGCCCCAAGAAGCAGATGAAATCAAACAGACTCTGGCTCGTCTGCCGATGCCCCATCCAGGATATCATCTACGTTTAGAGCGTCAACAGCAAGAAGCGAGTATCGATTTGTGGGAACTATGTTATCAAGTGTGTTTTCTTGAATACACACTACAGGAGGAAGCTGCTGATATTGATACTAGTTTAATTGATGAATTCGGTGAAGTGGATTGGTTGCGTTTGGATGCTAAGGCAAAAGAGTTAGTTGAGCAGGCGTTTGCTAAATTGCCAGAAGGGTAAAGCCCTCAGAATAGAATTCTGGGGTTATACAAACGAAACCTACCTGCGTGCGCTTATGAGGTAAGGCGATGCCTACGGCGGGCTGCGCCTACGCTTTTTCTTCAAGCAGCAAAATCTTCACTCATGCGGCTGTAGTCAATTGAGTTAGTAGGTTCTGACTGTGTTTTCAATTTGGCAATAAGTTTTTCCATCCCTGGTATTTCTAATTGATGGAATATGATTTGATTGTCTGGACTGTTAGCCGAAATGTCTGTAATAGCTTGTAGAGTCATCTTGGTTGTTTCTGAGACAGTTTTCTTTTGGACAAGAAATTGCTCCATTCCTGGTATTTCTAATTGAACAAATCTAGAATTATTTTCCATTGCTTCACTCAAACGCTGCTGTATATATCATGCTCATTACGCAGATACGCAAAGCAATGGACACCCATAAAGCAAATAGAAATACGCGCAATACGCAAAATACGCAGATTAAGGAAAATGCGGTATTCTGAAAAGTATGAATAGTCCGCAGTTTAACGAAGCTCTGGAAAACCTAAGGAAAGCACCTCGTAAGGTAGAGGTGTTAAAGTTGTTGCTGGCTGGACACACTAATGATGAAATTGCTCAGTTTAGGGGTCGTGCAGAAGGAACTGTACGCAAGCAAATCTCAAATATATATAACGATTTTGGTATTAAAAATGAATTTCCAGGCGATCGCGCTTTAAGAGACAAGTTAAAGGCTCTATTTCTCAAGTACAAGCCTGAGTGGGTAAGTAATTCCTCTCTTGCTATTACTAATGAAGTTAGCAACCAATTAGAAAAAATAAACTATGACGGCGTGCCTTCTTTAGTTTTGTCAGGTGACGAAATTTTTGAAGAAGATTGGGAGGAATTGATGTTTTTGGCTACCAATATGCTTCAGCAGGTTGGTTTTGAGGAAAAGTTTAAGATGAGTAAGGCATCACAATGTATAGGGTATCGACTTAAAAATCCTGGAGAGAGAGATAAACGCTATCAAATCTTTTTCAAACAAAGTCTATACGGTTTAAGTGTTTCTATTAATAAACTTATTTTAGATCCATATCTGCTAAATTTCCAATATTGGATATATATTTATGAATATAAAGTTTTATCCGAGAGTATAGCAGGAAGATTCTTAGTATTACCTGGTAAAGAAAATTTATTTTTGGATTCACTTAATCCTAAATACTAGAATACCTTAGAAATTGAAAGAAAAACAGTAGGTAATTTTTATCTGAATAGCCAACAAAATCCAGAGTTTTATGATCATAATACAGATGAATTAACTACAATATATTTGGATGGATTTAGTGCATATGATCTGAGTGACAGGGAAACTTATCTATGTATTCGCGAAGATAAACAATTCGATTACACATGGGAAATGTTTATATATTCAAGGGAGGTATTACAAGAATTTATTAGGTACTTTGGAAAAATTTTATTAGATATGGACTTGTGCGAGATATCTAATGATATTGATATACCTTTTTAAGTAATTCAATAAATATAAGCTTGATAAAATATGACGGGGAGCGCTTAATCCAAAAGCAAAATTGATAGATGGATATTATTTATCGTCTACAAGGTGTTGAATTTGAATGGGATGAGAATAAAGCACGAAGCAACATCGAAAAACATAGTGTTACATTTGAAGAAGCTACAGAGGTATTCTTTGACCCCTTTTACCAAGTGGGTGATGCTACTGCTAATAATCAACAGCGTGATTTCATTTTAGGCTATTCTCTTTCTCAACGCTTATTGCTCGTAGTTTATCTAGAACGTAGTAGGCGAACACGCATTATTTCTGCCCGTCCAGCTACTAGCACAGAAAGAAAGTTATATGAGCAAGCATGATGAAGAACTCGAACTACACTTAAAGCCCCGTAGTACAGAAACAGTATCAATAAAAATACCAACAGATACATTAGAATCGCTCAAAAAAGTTGCAGCTAATCGAGATATGACACTTGAAGCATTACTCAAGTTTTACATTGGACAAAGTTTGCGACAAGATTTAGCTAAATTATTTTCTGAGCGGGTACTTGACTTAACCGCTGAAGTTCTAGCAAGGCACATCGAATCGGAAGAGGAAATTTTAACCATCATTCAAGAAATTCAAGCCAAAACAACTCTATAGTCAAATTACTACAAAAAGTAATAGATAAATTGAAGAATAAAACATGTCTAATCAAACATGCAATGGCGTAACCGCCCGCCGTAGGCAATCGCATGGTTTTTTCGATGCTTACCAGGTTCATAACTAATTTATTGACAAATTAGACAATAAGTGGATTAGTAAAAGTAAGAAAAGAAGATGCGAAACGCCATCGCTAGTTTTAACCCTGTGCTATCAGGAGGATGCAGTTTGTTAGAGTGATCAGCGCCAGCAAAGAAGTCAAAAATGCGCTCCTGGTCTTTAAGAGCGATGCCAATTCCTGTATCAGGAACTGCGATCGCCCATTGATTGCTGATCAGCGAATCAGACTCAATGGTGACGCAGCCTTTTTCTGTGTAACAAATAGCATTACTAACTATAATTGATATCCTCTGTGAGAATCTCCTCAGAGGAGCTTTGTTTTTGCTACGGTATATAACCGTATTTTTACTATGACTATAAAGATTAATTAATTACCAGAATAGAAAGTATACAAATCATAAAAATACTCAAATTTTTGATAACACTCAAATATATGGGATCGCTAACAAAGCAAGTAAGTCAAACTCAAGAAATTTTATTACATCGGATTGCGAGTCGTATCCGGCAATCTTTAGAACTGCAAGAAATTTTGTCGGCGACGGTTGCAGAAGTACGCTCGTTTCTAGACACTGATCGCGTCAAAATTTATCAGTTTCAACCTGATGGTCATGGATTAGTCATTGCTGAATCGATTCAGTCAGGTCGGTTGCCGCCTCTTGTGGGGTTAAATTTCCCCGCAGATGACATCCCACCCCATGCCCGTGAACTGTTTGTGCGAGCACGCCAGCGAACTATTGTTGATTTGACAACACAGGAAATTGGTATCAGTCCTCTTGATTGCTTAGAAACAGGCAAACTATTAGACTATCAAGATATTCGCTATCGTCCCGTCGATCCTTGTCATGTAGAATATTTGACGGCAATGGGCGTAAAGTCTTCAGTTGTGGTGCCGATTGTTTTAAAGAGCAAGGAAACAGGGAAAGATTTATTACCTTCTCTGGGGGAATCATCTCAATTGTGGGGACTATTGGTATCTCACCATTCCCAAGCGCGAGTGGTGACAGAACAGGAATTACAATTAATTCAGTCGGTGGTCGATCAGCTGGCGATCGCCATATCGCAATCGATTTTGCTCACTCAAGTGCGATCGCAAGCCCGTCAAGAAGCGATTATTAATCAAGTTACCGAGCAACTGCATACTACGCCTACTGTCCAACTGCAAGCTGCCCTTGAAGAAACAGTAGCTGCCTTTCAAGGCTCTGGAGGACGAGTCTATTTGCTGCCAGACGGCGAACAAACAGCAGAAATCTACACTTGTGGGATGCAGCCTACTCAACTCGATATCGGACAAGATAGACCGATTGAAGAGCATCGATTGTGGCAGAAATATCTCTATTCTGCCACTGTCTCATCCCCCGATTATCCAGAAAAGCAAAAGAACAAAACATGGTCAGTGAATTGGATGAGAGCAGTTTACGCTTTGACTCCTCCACCTAACGAACTCAGTTGTGACTCAAATTTGTGGGCGATCGGCGATCTTTATAAAGAACCTTTATTGCGATCACTCGTCCCCAGCTTTCAAGCAACGCAAATCCGGGCCTTGTTGATTATACCACTACAGCATGGTGCCACCGTCGTTGGCTGTTTAACCATCTTCCGAGATCAGGTGGATATTGAAACTATTTGGGCAGGTTATGTTGATACCGATTCTCGCCAACTGATACCGCGTCAGTCTTTTGCAGCATGGCGCGAATTGAAAACCGGGCAAGCACAGCAGTGGACAGAATCAGAAGTTAAGCTGGCGCAAGCATTAGGCGAACGCTTTGCAACCGCAGTAAAGCAGTATCGACTTTACAAACAAGTGCAGGTCCTGAATACAAACCTAGAGCAACAAGTGCGCGATCGCACCGCCGAACTGCAACAGACTAATACTGATTTGCAACGCTCGACTATTGAGCTACAGCGCTCAATGGAACGGCAACAAGCCCTAGCTCGGATCATTGCTAATATGCGACAGTCGCTGGACGTTACCACTATTTTCCGCACCACGACTGAGGAAGTTTGTCAATTACTTAAAAGCGATCGCTTAAGTGTCTATCGTTTTAATGCCGACTGGGGAGGTGAATTTGTCAGTGATTATGAATCTGCAAATCCCCAATGGCAGAGCAATGTCAAGCTGGGAGTAGGTATGGTGTGGGACGACACATACTTGCAGCAAACGCAAGGCGGACGCTACCGCAATAATGAAAGTTTTGTAGTTGATGATATCTATAGCCTCGGATTTAGCCAGTGCCACCTTAATATACTTGAACAATTTCATGTCAAAGCCTTCATGATTGTGCCGATTTTTGTGGGGCAAGAACTATGGGGTTTATTGGGAGCGTATCAACATTCAAGCACTCGGCATTGGGAAGCTTTGGAAGTCGAGTTTTTCTCTTCAATAGCAACACAGCTGGGAGTGGCGTTGCAACAAGCCGAGTACCTAGAACAAGTGCGATCGCAAACCAGACAATTGGCACTTGTGGCAGAGCAACAGCAAACTTTAGCAAGTGTAATTACCAAAGTTCGGGAATCACTGGACTTGAACGCGATTTTTGAAACCACAACCCAAGAACTCCGCCGAGTACTCAATGCTGATCGTGTTGTGGTCTTTCGCTTCTATTCTGAATCTAGCTATGACGGCGGCGAAGTCATTGCAGAAGATGTTGCGTCGCCTTTCCCATCAACCTTAACAGCAAAGGTGTACGATCACTGCTTGGGTGAGCAGTATACTCAGAAATTCTCCCAAGGCTACATTCATGCAGTCACTGATATTTATAACAGCGAGTTAGACGATTGTTATGTTTCGATGCTGTCTCGCTTCCAAATCAGGGCGAACTTAGTAATTCCCATGCTCAAGCAAGGGCAACTATGGGGTTTACTGTGTATTCATCAATGCCAAAAATCCCGTGAGTGGCAAGAGTCTGAAATTGAATTTGTCAGCCAAATTGCCTCTCAGTTAGGAGTTGCTTTACAACACGTAGTACTGCTCAACCACACACAGCAGCAAGCCAGCCAACTTTCCCAAGCGCTTGAACATTTGCAGCAAACTCAAGCTCATCTGATTCACACTGAAAAGATGTCGAGTCTGGGATTATTAGTAGCAGGGGTTGCCCATGAAATTAATAATCCAGTTAACTTTATTTACGGCAATCTCATTCATCTTCATGAATATACACAAAATTTGATTGAGATGCTTAATGTCTATCAACAGGTATATCCTGAACCTAATCTGGAAATTCAACGACAAGCAAAATTAGCAGATTTAGAATTCATCGCTGAAGATTTGCCTAAACTGTTTGCTTCGCTGAATCTAGGTGCTGAAAGAATTCGTGAAATTATTCTTTCCTTGCGAAATTTCTCTCGTTTCGACCAAGCCGAGGTAAAATCTGTTGATATTCTTGAAGGACTCGATAGCACTCTATTAATATTGCAGCATCGTCTTAAGGCTAATTCATTGCATTCAGGCGTTGAGATTGTCAAACAGTACGGCGAGTTACCGCTTGTAGAGTGTTTTGCTGGACAACTTAACCAAGTGTTTATGAACCTGTTAGCAAATGCGATCGATGCGCTGGAGGATTTATGCCGTCAGTCTGCGAAATCAGGTGCAAATAAACACCATCCTCTGATCACGATCAAAACACAGCTGATAGCAGATGATTGGGTGCAAATCTCCATTAAGGATAATGGAGTCGGCATGACAAAAGAGGTACAGACTAGGCTATTTAATCCCTTTTTCACAACAAAGTCTGTCGGTCAAGGTACAGGTTTAGGACTCTCAATTAGTTACCAAATTGTAGAAAAGCACGGAGGCAAATTACAGTGTCTGTCCCTACCTGGTGAGGGGGCTGAGTTTGTGATTGAAATTCCAGTTAAACAATCTGAGGTCAAAGTAGCAAATCTAAAAAGCTGATTGGTACGCCCGTTCTCATTAAACAGACCACCAGATGCGATCGCACTTCGCCTGTCCAGTTAAGTAAATTCATCTCTGGCAAGCTTTTTGGGGTTTTCTATCCGTCGAACTCACGTTTCTTAGGAGAAGCACGTGGCGTCAGAGGCTTTGAATTTACTCGCCTTCCGTTGTAGGGAAGCAGGGTGGTTTCATCCAAAAAAAGAAAAATACATAAGTCTTGATTTTTCGTGAAAGTGGCATGGCTTTTTCCCTCTCTCCAAACCTCTCCCCCACAGGGGGAGAGGCTTTGAAACCCAGTTTTAATTTTTTTCTGCTTGTATAAAACCACTCTGCCCTTCCGTTGTAGGGAAGGGGCTGTTCTTGTTAGGTTTGTATTCGACTCAATTGAGAAGCGCTATATCTGCCCCCCTTACAAAACCTCAAACTCTTCTAAACTTATCCCAGCTTGTCGTAAAATACTGCCCAGCGTACTGATAGTAATTTCTCGATAATGAGGCACAATCGCAGTACGGGTTCCTTCATTGGTAGATTTGGCAAACTTTACGTGACTACCCTTTTGGCTAACTTCCCCAAAGCCTACTGCTTCTAATCGACGCTTCACTTCACGATAAGGTAATGGTTTAAGCGGCACCTATTTCTACCTGAAGTGTCTTAATTTGAGGAATAATAGTAGCTACTGGTGGTTCAAAATGCAGTGACAAAGCTTCCTCAAGATTAGCCAATGTCTCAGTTTCAGTCTGACCCTGACTAGCAATATCAATCTCCAAACACTGTGCCACAAACCAGTTACCTTCCTGCCATACACTTGCAGTAAAAGTTTGTTTCATAAGTTTTTGTTGTTCGGCACTTTCTTTTGATTTGATTATACTCCAGAAGAAAACTGGAGGTACATTGAAGCTGCAAACGCTTATTTGCTAAGATTTCCAGTGCGACAATATTGAAACAGGGCAACTCTCCATTACCATGCCAACATCTACACTTGACAATAAAGACGTAGCAGCTATCCAAGCCGTAAAAGAAGGGGTTGCTATATGCGATCGCTCTGGCTGGGGACGCATTAAAGTATCTGGCGACGATCGCCTCAATTTCTTACACAACCAAAGTACTAACAATTTTCAAATACTCAAGCCCGGACAAGGTTGTGATACGGTTTTCGTCACTTCCACAGCCAGAACAATTGATTTAGCAACCGCCTACGTTAGAGAAGATGCGGTAATCCTGCTGGTTTCACCCAACCGTCGCCAGTTTTTGATGGAATGGCTGGATAAATATATTTTCTTTGCCGACAAGGTGGAATTATCTGATATCACACAATATACCAACACCTTTAGCCTGATTGGCCCAGGAAGCGACGCTGTTTTAGAAAAGTTGGGTATTGGCGAACTGATCGGACAACCTTACGGTAGTCACCAAGTATACACAATTGCTCCTGCGGAGGGAGTGCGGATTGCTGTGGGTAGTGGGTTAGCTGCTCCCGGATACACCTTAACTTTTCCCTATACTGACAAAGCAACGGTGTGGAACAAATTGTTAGAAGCTGGGGCAGTAGAGATGAGCGATCGCGCTTGGGATGTGTTGCGAATATTACAAGGCCGCCCCACCCCAGATGCTGAACTAACAGATGATTACAATCCTCTAGAAGTTGGTTTATGGCAAACAATTTCTTTTAATAAAGGTTGCTATATTGGGCAAGAAACCATCGCCCGGTTAAATACATATAAAGGTGTAAAACAACACCTGTTGGGTATCCGCCTTAGTGCCCCTGCGTCAGTTGGAAGTGCGATCACAGTCGGAGATGAAAAGGTTGGCAAACTTACCAGTTACACAGAAACTGCTGATGGTTATTTTGGACTAGGTTACATTCGCACTAAAGCTGGTGGCGTGGGCTTGAAAGTTAAAGTGGGAGAAACTGAAGGTGAAGTAGTAGAAATCCCGTTTGTTTCTCAGGAGTATCCATAAGCAATTCAAAATTTACCGAAGTTCAGTTCGGTTCGCCCTTGACGTTGGCGATGCTCTAGCGCCTCCTGTATTTATTTTGGATCGGAGATTCAAATATAAATATCTTTGTGTCGATCCCATGCAGTGCCGTGACAAAATTCATCTAACCAAGAAGCTAGACTTCGGGCATTAGTGGTTGGTAAATTCACTCTGCTTTTAACGTGTTGTGGTTGGATATTCGCTTGTTTGCCGTTGCTCTTAACCTCGGTAGTAATTGCTAGCGATGCTGCTGAAGGGAGCCGCCCCTTGGGCGATGTCTGACGAGAAGCTGCTTCTCTACGAGACGCTTTGCGAATGCAGCTACGCACTGGTTTACGGTTACTACAAATCTCAATGGTAGTTGCCAGCAATGCGCCTACAGGGATTCGGCCAGATGGTGATGTCTGACGACAAGCTGTTTTGTCGTTGCTCTTAACCTCGGTAGCTAATGCCACAGATGACATAGTTTTAGCTTTAACCTCAGCGGTCATTGTCAGTGATGCTTCTGAAGGGAGGCGTTCAAGGGGCGATTGTACTGGTTGATATTCGTTTAGTAAACCGGAGGATAGCGTTTTTACTGGAGTATCTGGAGCAATTTTAGTAGCAAATGCACTTACTAACTCCGGTTTCTGTGTCCGAACTACCTCAGTGGTAGCTGTAAATGATGGCACAAGTTCTTCGGCGCATGGCAAGTTGGAGTCTAGAGTCTTGACAAGAGAATCAGGCGCAATCTGGCTGGCAGTTACAACCGATGACACATGTTGATCTTCAGAATGCTTCTCATGTGGCGACTTGCTTTCAACTTGGCTTGTAGCCATAGAATGTTCTGATTTTATTAAACGTAACTCTTGATCAGGATTGAAGTTAAGACCTAAAACGGCGACTATTTTATCAGGATCGTTATTTAGATCCAGCATAAAAGAAAGTATTTGATCAAACTGGGGTTCCAAAACAGACAGTGTTGCCAAAATAAAACCGGATAAAGGACGCCGCAGACCATCGTAAGTACCCCAAATTCGGATTTTGACCAGCCAGGGAATATTTTGCTCGTAGTAACTCAGCCACTTTTGTTTTAAGGATTGACGCAGTTGCTGGATATTCATTGGATGCCTCGCTTCAGTCAACAAGATTGCACACCTTGATATTGTTAATTAGCTTTATTTCTGGGGATGAAACCGATAATAGAGCATCTGTTTGACTCTTTGACCACCTAGCAAATGATTTTCTACCAGTAGAGATACTTCATCGGGTTGAACGCCGCTATACCAGACTATATCGGGTAATACCAGCACCATCGGCCCATTGCCACATTGTCCCAAACAGCTGCTACCCGTTACCGTTACACCGGGGATTGGCAAAGCTGCAAAAGCTGCTAATACCTTGAGGGCACCTTGCTTTTTGCAAGTACGATTTTGACAAACCCGCACACATCTAGGAAAAGAGGGTTGGTCTATTATCGGGAAATTTGATGGTTGAGTTATGTTTGACATTTTTTAACGAACCACAGAGGAGTGGAAACAAGCAGGGGAAGCAGGGGGAGAGGAAGGGGACGGGACAAGGGAGAATTATTGAACAAGTTTCTTCCTTGTCTCTTCCCAATGCCCAATGCCCAATAACTAATCTATTGAAAGTCCTTTTGAGGCTAGCCATTCAAGGTTGAATATCCGCGATTGATAGCGGGAACCACTATCACACAAGATGGTGACAATGGTATGTCCTGGGCCCAACTGCTTCGCTATGGCAACAGCTGCGCCAACATTAATACCTGTTGAACCGCCCATTAACAGCCCATCTTGCCTCAGCAGTTGGTAAACTACTCGTAAAGCTTCTTTGTCATCGATTTGGATAGCATCATCAGCAGGTGCGCCTTCCATATTGGCTGTAACACGACCGTTACCGATGCCTTCGGTAATGGAATTTCCTTCAATCTTGATTTCCCCGGTTTTGACATAGCTATAAAGTCCACTACCCAACGGATCGGCAACAACGCATTTAATCGCCGGATTTTGTTCTTTAAAGTACAATGCCACACCAGCAAAAGTACCACCAGTACCAGTTGAAGCTGTCCATGCATCTATTTTACCATCTGTCTGCGTCCAAATTTCCGGCCCTGTGGTTTCGTAATGGGCGCGGCGGTTGGCTAAGTTATCAAACTGATTCGCCCAAATAGCATTTTCTAACTCAGCAGCGACTCTGCCAGATAGCTTGACGTAGTTGTTTGGGTCTTTGTAGGGTACAGCAGGGACGGGACGGACTTCTGCTCCGAGTGCTGTCAGTGCGTCTATTTTTTCTTGTGACTGAGTATCGGGAATAATAATTAGGCATTTGTAGCCTTTGGCGTTGCAAATATGTGCTAGTCCAATGCCAGTATTACCAGCAGTTCCTTCTACAACGGTGCCACCGGGTTTGAGTAGACCTTTCTCTTCGGCGTCTTCTATGATGTAAAGTGCGGCGCGGTCTTTGACGGAACCGCCAGGATTGAGGAATTCTGCTTTACCAAGGATTTCACACCCGGTTTCTTCACTGAAGCTGTTTAAGCGAATCAGCGGTGTGTTGCCAACAGCGCCGACGAAGCCATTTTTAATATCCATTTTGACTGTACCTATGTTTTCATCTATAAAAATTTTGGCTTATAGCGGTGGCATGATTTATAGCTGATTTGCCTAAAATCCAATGATGCGTACACTTTCGCGGTTGCCATTGGCATTCGCGTAGCGTCTTGTTAGAGAAGCCTCTAGCACAGAAGGCATCGCCTATTTCTATTTTCAAAGCAAGTACGTTGCAGTGTAGAGATTTATTGTAGGAGATTGTAACCACATCTTACCCAAATTTACAATGAACCTTGGTGAGGAGCGTAGTTTACCGCCGCAGGCATCGCTGCTTGTCATTTCAGATTTAAGTTTTCCATTATTATTTTGACCCTACCAAACTTTACTCATATTCAAAACAAACCCAGGCAATACCGATTCCCCCCTGACAGTCGCAGGATTTTCTAAACATTCCTCTGGTACACCAGGACGATAAATATAGACTCGGCGATGCTTGCGGTCAATTAGCAAGCCTAGCTGTACTCCTTGCTCTCTCATATATTCCTCCATTTTTTCCTTTAAGGGTTTGAGGTTATCAGAAAGCGACCTCAGTTCAACTACAAAATCTGGACAGAGTGGCACGAATTTCTCTTGCTGTTCTGCTGACAAACTATTCCAACGTTCTAGTTTCATCCATGAGACATCCGGCGATCTATCTGCACCTGTTGATAGCTTAAATCCGGTGCTGGAGTCAAAACAAATACCTGTCCCGTCTTTTTCTGCCCAAACATATAATTGACCGGCGATGCTGAAGTTACGATTACCTGTTTTTCCACCAGTGGGGGGCATAATTGATATTTCTCCAAATTGATTCCGCTCAATGCGTAAGTCACGATTAACCTGACAAAAGTCAAAAAACTGTTCGTCTGTCATTTGCATTGAGGGGGGAATTTGCACAACTAAAGGGGATGAAAGCATGATGATTTCCTCCAGGTTTTGCTGTCTACCCGACTGGCTTGTATTTCTTATTCTCACGCAAGTCATTCTTTTGGTGAGACGCTAATATTCGTTTTCGCCACAATTTTCCGGAAAGTAAGTGTATTTTGTGGTATTTAACTCCAGCTTAAGTTTAGCAGGCAATGATAAATAAACTAGTTAAATTACTGAGAATATTAAATAAATAAGTAATTTATTATACTCCGTAATTAAAGAGTTAATGCTGAGATCACTTCATTGTCTTAGATGGGATGGACACAGATGACATCTGAAAGCGTAGGCGTAGACCGCCGTAGGCATCGCCAGAAAGAACTTGAACACCGGGAACGTATACTACGAGAACGAGAAGTTGAATTGCGATTCCGGGAAATGGAAACTAAAATCCATGCTACCGATGCGGCTTTTGATCAAACTGTGAAGCATCAGCTAGAAAATTCCCACAAACCTTGGATGAAAAAAGTTATCCTCGGTGGAAAGCTGTTTGCTCTTGGTGTGGTAGCGCTGGTTGCAGTGAGAATAGCCTCAGTGCTGGCTGGGTTTATTATTATTGCTGCGCTAGGGTGGATGTCTTACAAATGATTTTTGGAATCCCAAAAAACCAATCTTTAATAAAGGTGTAACTATGATGAGTGATCAGGTAGCAACTGACAGATTTATTCAAGATTTAGAGCGTGTTGCTCAAGTGCGAACTGAGATTTCTGTATGTTTGAGTAAACTGGCTGAAACAATTAAAAAAGCTGAATTGGCTGGGGACTCTTCATCAGGAAAACTCAGTTTAGAACGAGATATTGAAGATATTACAGTAGCTAGTAAAAATCTCCGCAAAGGTGTATTTCGCCTTTTGGTGTTGGGCGATATGAAACGGGGAAAAAGCACATTTCTCAATGCCTTAATTGGAGAAAACTTATTACCAAGCGATGTTAACCCTTGTACTGCAGTGTTAACAGTTTTACGCTATGGGTCCCAAAAGAAAGTCACAATTCATTTTAATGATGGTACAAGTCCGCAACAGCTAGATTTTCAGAACTTTAAATATAAATATACTATTGATCCGACTGAAGCTAAAAAACTAGAGCAAGAGAAAAAACAAGCCTTTCCTGATGTTGATTATGCAGTAGTTGAGTATCCTTTAACGCTACTAGAAAAGGGAATTGAAATTGTTGATAGTCCAGGATTGAATGATACAGAAGCACGAAACGAATTATCCTTAGGTTATGTAAATAACTGCCATGCAATTTTGTTTGTAATGAGAGCTTCTCAACCTTGTACCTTAGGTGAACGTCGCTACTTAGAAAATTATATTAAAGGTCGAGGATTGACAGTTTTTTTCTTAGTTAATGCTTGGGATCAGGTGCGAGAATCATTGATTGATCCTGATGATGTCGAAGAATTAAAAGCATCTGAGGATAGATTACGGCAAGTATTTAACGCGAATTTAGCAGAATATTGTTATGTAGAGGGTCAGAATATTTATGATGAACGCGTATTTGAACTCTCGTCAATTCAAGCACTCAGACGACGGTTGAAAAATCCCCAAGCTGATTTAGAGGGGACTGGCTTTCCGAAGTTTATGGATTCGCTTAATACTTTTCTTACCAGAGAACGGGCGATCACAGAACTCCGTCAAGTCAGAACCTTAGCAAGACTTGCCTGCAATCATACCCGCGAAGCAGTTGCTAGACGTGTACCATTACTTGACCAAGATGTAAATGAATTAAAAAAACGAATTGATTCAGTAGAACCGGAGTTTAACAAACTCACAGGTATTCGGGATGAATTCCAAAAAGAAATTATCAATACAAGAGACACTCAAGCAAGAACGATTTCCGAATCTTTTCGCAGCTACGTTTTAAACTTAGGTAATACCTTTGAAAACGATTTCTTACGCTATCAGCCAGAATTAAATCTATTTGATTTTCTCAGTAGTGGTAAACGAGAAGCATTTAACACCGCACTGCAAAAAGCCTTTGAGCAATATATCACTGACAAATCTGCTGCTTGGACATTAACTGCTGAAAAAGATATTAATGCAGCTTTTAGAGAACTTTCTCGCAGCGCTGCACAATATGGCGCGTTTTACAGTCAAGTCACAGACAAAATTACAGAAAAGCTCACTGGACAAGACGTAAAGGTAAATACGACTACTACTGCTGAAGATGATAACTCTCCCAGCTGGGCAAAATGGGCAATGGGATTGTTATCTCTGTCTAATGGAAATCTTGCTGGTTTCGCATTAGCCGGCGCTGGATTTGATTGGAAAAATATCTTGTTAAACTACTTCACTGTAATTGGCATTGGCGGGATAATTACAGCAGTGACAGGTATTTTTCTTGGGCCTATCGGGTTTGCACTGCTAGGTTTGGGAGTAGGATTTTTGCAAGCAGATCAAGCGCGTAAAGAGTTAGTTAAAACAGCAAAAAAAGAGTTAGTTAAATATCTACCCCAAGTGGCGCATGAGCAATCTCAGGTTGTATACAATGCAGTCAAAGAGTGCTTTGACTCTTACGAAAGAGAAGTGAGTAAGCGGATTAACGATGATATTGTATCTCGCAAATGTGAATTAGGTAATCTAGTCAAGCAGAAAGAAACTCGCGAGATAAATCGTGAGAGTGAATTCAAACGTTTAAAAGATTTACAGGAAAATGTCATCGCTCAGTTGCAAAAAATTGAGGCTGCGTATAGCAACTTATTAGCTTACTATAGCTAATATATCTCATTACTCTCGTTCCCAGCTAGAAGCTGGGAACGAGGAACTAACGAGGAACTATGCAACAACAGTATGAAGGTTATAAGGATTTAGCAGATTCTCTCAAATCTGCATCTGCGTTACTGAATTTAGAGCGCAAATCGCAACTGCATCAAGATATAATTACTATTTGCAATCATCTAGTTAATCCTAACTTTCGGATTGCGGTATTTGGGCCTTTTAATCATGGCAAGTCTACCCTATTGAATGCCATATTGGGGAATCGCACCTTACCAATTGATTTAATTCCCACCACAGGCGCAGCGATTACTATCAAGTATGGCTCTGATGTGCAGACTCGCATCATGTTGGTAGATGGCACAGAAATCTATCGCAGTGGCACAGAAGTTTTACAGCAATTTGCAATTCTTGATGGCAATAGGCAGATGCGAAAAGATGTAGCATCTGTGGAAGTTTTTTGTCCGCATCCATTTTTGGAAACAGGTGTAGAATTGCTCGATTTACCGGGAACAAATGATCGAGATGAACAAGATAATTTAATTCGAGAACAACTCTTAAGTGCAGATTTAGTTATACAATTATTAGATGCACGTAAGTTAATGACTTTAGGGGAGCGGGAAAACTTACGAGATTGGCTATTAGATCGCGGCATTAAAACAGTTATATTTATTGCTAATTTTATTAACTTACTTGAACCCGACGAGCAAAAACAAGTTCAAAATCGCTTAGTGTTTGTTGCGGAAAGCTTTCGAGCCGAATTACCTTCGGGTTTTAGTAATTTATATCGCGTTGATGCTTTACCTGCCTTAAGAGCCAGATTAAAAGGTGATGTTGCTGCTGCTAATAGTAGCGGGTTAGCGGCTTTTGAAACAGCTTTGCAAAATATTGTGGGAATTTTGCAACCAAATCGTGGTAATGTGCGTTTGCCAAGAGTGGAGGCGATCGCTTCTAAAATCCAACTTTTATTAAAAGCTAAAATTGACCCGATTGCTATTGAAATAAAATCTTTTGATGATAAACAAAATACTAAAATTGAAATTAAACAAAAAGCAGCCAACTTAATTTATAAAGGTTTTGCTACTAGCGTGGGAGAGTTACGCGATTGGCTAGTATTACCCAAGCTACTCACAAAATATCAAGCTGATGCGGCAGTTGCATTGGCAGAAAATAACTTTAAAGCTTGGGAAACAAATACTCTTAAAAAAGACTTGAATCAATTACAATTGGCTGCGGTGAAATGGCTTTATCAAGCTTACGAATTTTTCCAAGAAGAACGACCGCAAGATTTATTAATTCCCTTTCCTAGCGAACCACAATTAATACTACCCTCAAAGCCAAGCACTACTGATGATTTAAGTGAACCTGGTTCCATCGCTGTTGGTGGTGGTATTGGTTGGTTGTTAGGCGGCCCAGTTGGTGCTGCTGTCGTCGGGAGTATTTCTTATTTGTTAAACAAGAATATCCAAAAACAAGACGAACAATCAGCAAAGGAATCTTATCATCAGGAAGTTGCTAAACTTTGTATAACTGCAATTGAAGATTATTTCTCTCGCTTCAGCAGTCAAGGCTTATCAATTTTAACTGAATATGAGCAGAAAGCCGAAAAAGTAATTTGTTTTGAATCCAGTCAAGAACCATTAGAAGTGACTAATAAGCGTGAAAAGTTGCAGCAGTTACAAAAGGGTTTTAATCAGTTGCTACGAGAGTTAGAAAAAGTGAAAATCCTCTTAAATCATCAACCTTATAAAGAAATACCAAAATACACAAATACTAAGATAAAATATTCGCCACAGCCAAAGAGAGTTCAAACTTCTCCTGAAAAAGATCCTGGTATTAAGCAACAACAGGAAAATACTGCTAAGAATACTGGGACAAGGGTAGAATCTGTTTCTCCACTACCACCGCCTAAAGCTTCTCCCTCTGCACGTCCAGAAGAGGTGGAAGCGAAATTTCGGGATTGGGAACTGAATGAGGAAATAGCGCGAATGAAAGCAGAGATGCGTAGCCCTAAGGCTTGTCGTCAGACATCGCCTAATTTTAAAACTGGCAAACAGCAAAATACAACTCAAAGCAATAAAGCGCCCAACCAACCAAAAACCCATGCAGAAATAGATAAAATTACTCGCGCCTACAGCATTTTAGGATTACAAACAAATGCTTCTTTGGCTGAGGTGAAGCAGGCTTATCGAACTTTAGTAAAAAAATGGCATCCAGATTTGTTTGTTAATCAGCCGCAACTGCAAAAACAAGCACAAGAGAAAATGCATTTAGTTAATGAAGCTTACACAATTTTGAGTGAAAAATGAAAAACCGGATACCCGGCTTATTAAAGAAGTTGGGTATCTTTAGATTTCATCAGTCGAATAAAAAACCTCTTCCTGGTTTTACTACGCAAAACCTGTCCCTCTCCGAGTCGGAGAGGGAAAGACTTGAACTTTAGTTCAAGACAGGGAGAGGTTCATCTAACTTACGTTAAATTATAGAATTAGGAAACTGTTATGTGAGACTTATGCAACTGCTATCTTTGAGGAATGGCTTTTTGGCGTTAACCTTGACTGCGATCACCTCAGCCGGTGGGTTAATCACAGCTTGTACCAATACTGCTTCCCAGAACGAAAGCCAAGCCCCAAACGTAATTGCTACCAATGCTAGTGACAAGCAGATGAATCACAGCATGGCAATGGATTTAGGCCCAGCCGATGCTAATTTTGATTTACGGTTTATCGACGCTATGATACCGCACCATCAAGGAGCTGTGGAAATGGCTAAAGAAGCACAGCAGAAATCAAAACGCCCTGAAATCAAAAAACTAGCAGACAATATCATCAAATCGCAAAACCAAGAAATCACTCAGATGAAGCAGTGGCGACAAGCTTGGTATCCCAAGGCGGGAGATAAACCAATGGCTTATGACAGTCAAATGGGTCACATGATGGAGATGTCATCTGACCAAATGAAAGCCATGATGATGAGTCAAGACTTAGGTGCAGCTGATGCTGAATTTGATCTGCGCTTTATCAATGCGATGATTCCTCACCATGAAGGGGCTGTAACAATGGCAAAAGATGTCTTGAGTAAGTCTAAGCGTCCTGAAATCAAGCAATTAGCCCAAGAAATTATCAAGGCACAAAATACAGAGATTAAGCAAATGCAGCAGTGGCGAAAAACTTGGTATAACCAGTGATACTAATTCGTAATTCGTAGTTTGCACAATCAGAGCAGGTCGTGTTTTAGCAGTAGTCAGGTTAAAATTTGAAAATAGTGGGAGCATCCCAAATATGCAAGTTTATTTTCATACAGTATTTTGACTTACAGCGTGTTTAAAATAACGTAGACGCTGACTCGGCTTGCCGCAGCCAAAGGTGTATCGCGTCGTTTCCCGCCTTTTGTGTTAGCGCAGCCTCTTCTCTACCTTGGGCTACGCCAACGACGCAGCGCAAAGTTTGAGCCGTACCACTTCGTGAAAGCAAGCTACGCGGAGCGTCTCCAAGAGTTGTGGCTGACCGCAGGTTAGAACATAAACCAAAGAGGTTTGTACAGGGTTTTTGTACCAGTCCTGTGTCTTTTGGCTTGCATTGGGATGCTCTCGAAATAGTAATAGAACAATATCACCTCGTTTAAATGTTTGTTTTAGCTGCATCATAGTTGTTATAGATACTGATTTTTGTGCTATCCCAGTCATCTGCAAAGGTTGCAAGATGCGATCGCAAAATCTCAGGCTGCACTTCGTTAATTGCTTGACAAACTAGGTAAATTTCCTCTGAGCGTATGGAAGTTATATACCAATACGCTTGGGTTAAGAATTTCTTCCTTCTCTTTGCGTCCTTTGCGTCCTTGGCGGTAGCCTGCGGCAAGCCGCTCCGCGTCTACGTTAAAAAAAATTGACTTGAAGAAAGAGTTTTAGCCTTAACCCAAGCGTATTGAGTTATATACAATTCTTCTTTATCGAATCCAACCAAATTATTAGATATGGATATACCTGCGCTATACAATCACACCTGTATACAATTGAATTATTTTTTTAGGAATATGTATTTTGCCCCAATAGTCATCAATAAACATTTTAAAGTCTGTTATTGAAGTCCAATAAAATTCTTCACCAATTGTTTCATTTGCATTAGCAGGATTGAAAATTACAGAATGAAGAATTCCCCAAACTATGTTACTGGAAATTAATAGTTTATCGCCATCCGTTCCCAAAGTTACATGATTACTAAAGATAAGATTTGGATCAATTGAGTTGCCATGAACTAAATCACACCTTAAAACGTAATAAATCAGTTGTTCTACAGAAACAGTATCACCTGTAACGCCTGGAAAAGATAACTTACCTCGTGGAACTTCTACATTCTGGCTCATTAATCCAGGCAGACCAGAATATGTGATCAGCCACATGAATTCCTTAAGAAAGCGTTGATAGTCCTTCCATGAAGATTTGGGAAGTTTATAGTACTTGATAGAAGTTGCATCAACAGCAATACAAGCATCAGTCAAAGCTAGCTCAATCTCACCTTTGTCCCAATGGTCGATAGCTGATTTTACTCTTTTAGCAATAGTAATCATTTTTGCAGTTTGGCTGTGATAATTATAAATTTTAAAGAGTAACTAAAAATTTTTATTTGATGTCTAAATAGTTATTATACGACAATTTGTATGTACTATAGTGCATTACTAATACCTTCCGTATGCATTTTGCAAGGGTACTAGTACCGCAAGGCGGAAGTCAAAAGCCAAAAGTCACTTATTCAAAAGTATTATGGAATGGGGTTTTTAGAGTTTTTAAATGGTTACTCGTCTTGCAAAGTTCTGATGCCTACGGCGGGCTACGTCAACGGCGGGAACCGCCGCTCAACGCCAGTTCCTTTAAGTGGGGGAACCCCACCAACGGACTGGCTCGACTTTGCGCTATTTACGCCGTGACGTACTAGGATATTGAGAGAATCCTGCCTAACAGTTTTCTTCCATAGGTTCAAGCTGCATAGCTGGCAATAATGTTTGATAGCGATCGCTCTCGTAAAACTGGTGGCTTTAGATTATAATTAGCGATCATTGAGGCAATGATTCAGCCACACCAAGGTAGTTTCAACGTGCAAACTGAATTAGGTAAAGGTAGTACTTTTATCATTACAATTACCCTTCGATGTTACCCAAATTTACTAATTGAAATTGCTATATTATCCCAAAGCTAAATTTAACTAAAACTTTCTCTACCAAACTTTACTCATATTGAGAATAAACCCAGGTAATAGCGACTCACCGCTAACAGTCGTAGGATTATCCAAACATTCCTCTGATAATCCAGGACGATAAATATAGACTTTACGCTGCTTACGGTCAATCAACCAGCCTAACTGTATTCCTGGCTCATTCATATATTCCTCCATTTTTTCCTTCAAAGTTTGGAGGTTGTCGCTGGGAGATTTGAGTTCGACTACAAAATCTGGACAAATAGGTGCAAATTTTTCTTGTTGTTTTGGAGACAGAGCATTCCACCGTTCTAGTTTAATCCAGGAAGCATCTGGAGAGCGTTCTGCACCTGTTGATAACTTAAATCCGGTACTAGAGCTAAAAGTTATACCTGTACCATCTTGTTCTGACCACACCCATAGCTGTCCTGAGATATTAACTTCTCGGTTTCCTGTCTCTGAACCAGTAGGAGGCATAATTACCAAATCTCCAAATTTATTCCGCTCAATGCGTAAGTCACGATTCACCTGACAAAATTCAAAAAATTGTTCGTCTGTCATTTGCATTGATGACGGAATTTGCAAAACCAAAGGAGATGAGAACATAGGGATTTCCTCCAGGTTATGATGCCTAGCCGAGTAACTATATTCTCACGCAAAGAAACAAAGACGCCAAGATAAAACTTTGCGCCTTTGCTTTTTTATCCAAAATCATTTTCAGATTTACTTGTTAGGCTGAGGAGTTACCCGCAAATAGGGTTTGACTTCCTCATAACCTTTGGGGAATTTCTGTTTAAGTACTTCTGGATCTTTGAGTGAGGGGACAATTACGACATCCTCTCCATCTTTCCAGTCAGCTGGTGTGGCCACACTATAGTTATCAGTCAATTGCAGAGAATCAATTACCCGCAACAGTTCATCAAAGTTGCGTCCCGTGCTGGGAGGGTAGGTGAAAGTGAGACGGAGTTTCTTGTTGGGGTCAATCACGAAAACCGATCGCACTGTCACAGCCGCATTAGCATTCGGGTGGATCATGTCGTAAAGGTCAGAAACCTTGCGATCCGCATCTGCCAAAATTGGGTAGTTAAGAGTGGTGCTTTGAGTTTCTTCGATGTCTCCCACCCAGCCTTTGTGGGATTCAACGTTATCAACACTAAGTGCGATCGCTTTGACATTGCGCTTGTCAAATTCTGGTTTTAGCTTGGCAACTGTGCCGAGTTCTGTTGTGCAAACAGGTGTAAAATCAGCAGGGTGAGAGAACAGCACTACCCAGCTGTCACCTGCCCATTCGTAAAAATCGATGTCGCCGTGTGTTGAGGCTTGCGTAAAGTTGGGTACTGTGTCACCTAGACGAAGAGCCATGTGAGATTCCCTGTAGTTAGAAAAGCATATGTGTTCTACTTTGCCATCATGACATAAAACCCCTATTCCCCAATCGGGCTTTAGCGGTTTGAAACAAAATTTTAGGTTGTCACCACTCTTAGATAATAGATCGAGGAGGTAAAGATTAGTCAAAAGGACTGGGGATTAGGAACTAGGCATTAGCTGACAAGCTCTAAAATTATCACCAGGGGTTTTCAAAGAAGATATTTTTGAATACTCTCTCAGTAGCTAGTGCCCAGTCTGTTTTATTTTTGAATCACTTATGACGATAGTAATATTTTTGGTTATTGGTGTTATCCTCAGCACAACTGCGAGTTTTGTTTTTGGAATTCCCTGGTTGATGCCGATTTTCGGTGCTGCTGTCCCCTATCCCATTTTATTTTTACATGTGCGTCATCAACAATATAAAAGTGCTTTTTGGTGGATGTTACTGTGGGGAGTGTTGCAGAGTATTGCCGTAATTGCAGCAACGACGATGTCTACGACGGGCTACGCCTACGCACCACAAACAGCAGCAAAAAATATTCTTCGTGGACAGTCATACACTACAGAGATGTTGCACTGGATTCGCACCGGAGAAGGTTCAGAAGGTTCACTCAGTTCATTTTTACCAGGTCATTTATTGTACTACGGGATTTTTTGTATTCTCTGCGTTGTTACCTTAAGTAGCGTGGCATTGATATTTGGCACTTGGATGCTGAACTACATGAATTTTTATGTTGCAGAATTGGTGAAAGTTAGTGCTAAACCTTGGTTAGCAGCTATTTTAGGGTGGTATCCTTGGTCTATTTTGCGGATAATCGGGTTTATCGCAACTGGGGTGGCTTTAGCTGCATTAGGATTAAATTTAGTAACTGGCATTAGAGGCGAAGTTCCTAAGTCTCCTTTTCCTAAAACTTATATGTTAATTGGGATTGGTTTTGTGATTGCGGATATCGTTGTTAAAGCAGTTTTAGCGCCTATTTGGCAAAAACTGCTGTTGTCTGCGTTGGGTTAAATTAATTTGTTCGTCAGAATTTTTTGGTAGGCTTGGATTGTTTGCCGAGCGATCGCATCCCAGCTAAAATTTTCCAATGCATATTTTTGGGCGTTTAGTCCCCGTCGTTGGCGTTCTGCAGGATTTTGCAAAGCTTCTTGGAGTAACTCTACTAGTGCTTGGACATCTGTTGCACATACCCAACCTGACTCGCTATCACGTATCTGTTGACAAATATGCACTTGGTCAGAAATTACCACAGGTATACCTGCTACCATCGCTTCAGCTACAGCAATCCCAAAATTTTCGTAGTAAGAAGGCAAGACAAATAAATCAGCAGCTTGTAGTAAACTAACTTTTAGTTCACCAGTGACAAAGCCAGTAATTGTAGTGTGCGATCGCAGTGGTGAATTTTGAATTTGGGATATTATCTTTTGTTCGTAATCTGGATCTTGGGGATTTGTTCCAGCTAAAACAAAATGAAACTTATAACCAACCGCTAACAGCTTTTCTAACGCTGGAATCAACAAATTTAACCCCTTTTTCGGGTCAATTCGTGACATAAACAGCACCAACGGTACATCTTTTGGTATTTGCAACTGATTACATACATTTTTAAGAGGATATTGAGCGGGGATAACACCCAAAGGAATCACCAAATCTGGCGTAGATACTCCAAATCTTTCTGATATTTTAGCTTCTTGATCGCTGGTAAAATGAATAGCCGCCGCACCAGCTAAATTTTGACGTTCTATAATTGCGACATAAAGCTGTTTTAATTGCTTTTTTTTACGCAAATCAGCCGGATCGAGAGTACCCAAAGGACGGAAAATATAAGGTAGCTTTTGCTGACGACACACAATAGCAGCAGCACTAATTATTGGGGAGAATAAAGCATGAATATGTGCGATGTCAAACTCGTGAGCATGACATTTTAGCCAGTTTAATAAATCTAGGGAAAATTTGTAGCGACGAAACGGGGCACAACGAAAGTAAATTATTTCATAGCCATCTTGTTTAATTGGGCGATTTAAAGGAACATCCAGAGGTGTTTGACCATTATCACCATTACTATCAGTTGTAAGAATTGTAACTTCTACTCCCTCTTTTACCAACGCTGGAGCTAATCCTAGTACCATTTGACTAGGCCCGCCGTAAATCAGAGAAATTGAGGGAACAATTTGTAATATTTTCATTTTTTTGTCATTTGTGATTTGTCCCTTGTCAATTGTCTTTTGTTATTCACTAATGACCAATAACCAATGACCAATGACTAATGACTATTAACCAATTCTTGATAAAATTCTAATTGCTGTTTAGCCAAAGCTTTATTTGTATATTTAATCATTGCTTTTTTATAACCCATTTCACCTAGAGTGTGAGCATAATAAGGTTTATCTATTAATTTAACTAAGCAATTAGCAAGGGCTTGAGCATCACCTTCAGGAAATACTAAACCAGCATCGCCAATTACATAAGGAATTTCACCAGAATCAGAACCAATTACAGGTATTTGGCAAGCCATTGCCTCAATTAGCACATGACCAAATTGTTCTTTCCAACCAACAGAAGTTAGGGTTTTAAACTTAGAAGTTGTTTCTGAAGGTAGTACTAAAGTACTCATTAAATTGATATAGTTTGTCACCTTGTCATGAGGGACACTTTCTACCAAAATTAACCTTTCTTTAATATTGTTGTCTGTCGCTATTTTGATTAATTCAGTTTGTAACTCTCCGCGTCCAAGTAGTAGTAATTTCCAAGGTCTATTTTTCAAACTTATTAAAGCTTGTAAAAGTGTTAATAAACCTTTTTCTTGCACAAATCGCCCAACAAAGCCTACCACAAAATCTCCTTTTCTAATGCCCAAATTAGCTGCTAACTCTGGTTGTCCTTTGGGAGTAAATAGATTTTCATCTACGCCCAGTTGTGGCATGATTTTAATTGCTCCTTGATATCCCCGTTGCCGTAAAATTTCTGCCCCATCCTGATTGCCAGAAATGATGCCGTGGCTGTGATTGAGGTTATATTTTTCTAACAAAGAAACTGGTAGTTTCAGTTCATAGGGAAGATTCCACCAAGTAAAAAATACATTTTTTGCCTTGAGTCTTAATAGCTTATTTAAAGCAATCATTTGAGTGTAAGCCAATGCTCTAGACCCTTGTTCTACCTGGATGATTTGCGGACGAAATTGCTTTAACAAGGATATCAAATCAGCACCAAAGGTAAGGAGTCCCTGATGATTTTGACTAAAATTAGAAACTGGAACTATTCTAAATGTGCCTTCATCACGGTATTCCGTTTGAATAATTCTGTTTTGCACGCCACCTGGTTTCCAGCGCTTTGGGACTACAACTGTCACTTCAACTCCTGGTTCGAGTTGAGATAAAGCGCGTAATTTTTCACAGTTGAGGTCTACGATATAAGTGTGACTAGCAACTAAGATTTTCATTGATATTTATTAATTGTTATTTATTCTTTGTCAGTTGTCCTTTGTTATTTACTAACTCCTAACTCCTGTACAGACGCGATTAATCGCGTCTCTACTCCTAATTAAACTTGTTCATCCAACCGACTGTAAATTTGACCATCGTTCCATATTGATTGGATGACAGTACCCAAGGCTTTAAAAAAACCCAAAGTGTAGAAAAAAGCCCGAGTGGCAATTTTGATGGGGGAACCGCTTTTGTTGCAAGGTGGGTGTCCCAGGACGTGACAGTCAAATAAACGGGCGTATAGGCGTAAAGCTTGAGTAGCAGTGAGGTTTTTCAGCCCCAGTAAAAAATGGTTGTGGTAAAAGGTGAGTTGATATTTGAGCGATCGCATACTAATATCATGACAACCCCCTGTTTCTTCGCCTAAATGCACCAAATGCGCTTCTGGGTCGTACCAAATCTTATACCCCGTCTGTCGCACTCGCAAACAAAAATCTGACTCTTCGCGCACTGCACTACCGCGAAACCTCTCATCAAACCTCAGTCCGTACTTAGTAAAAATTTCGCGGCGAAAAGACATATTACAACCCCTCGCTGTCAGTACTTGCTGGGGTTTGATGGTATGTACTAAATCAATATGATACCAAGCAATTCCTGGATCCATAGCTTGGGGAGGCAGATATTCAATCTGTAAATCTCCTCCAGAATCACCCAATTTCATTCTGTCAAATACCCGTCCGGCCACAGCCCCCACCTCTGGGTTTTGCAAATAATTTTTTGCATGGGCTGCTAACAATCCAGGGGTTAACTGAACATCATCATCAATAAATAATATTATTTCACCAAATGACCGCCGCACAGCATAATTCCGCGCCCCTGGCAAACTTGCCCAATCTAAGCGCAACCATTTAATTTTACCTGCCCCCGCCATCTCCTCTAGGTAGGCTTGAATTTCTGGTTGATGTTTTGGGGTTTGGTCTACCACCAAAACTTCAAAATTTGAATAGTCCTGTTTTAGGACATCCACAATGCTATCGCGTAGTGCTTCCTCTCTACCATAGGTTGGGATAACTACAGAAATTAAAGGATAATTATTCATGGTTTTTCTTAAAGATAATAGCCTTGTAAAAATTAATTTTCATAAAATTTAGTAAGCTGCGATTATTTTAATTTATATTTTGACTTTTTACGGGTTCTGCAAAACCTGTCTCCCAACCTCTCCCTTTCTAGGGGAGAGACTTTGAATTTTCCCCTTTACCTAGTAGGGAAGCTTGCTCGGTGGTTAGCTCTGGTGTTGGTTTTCCGCATAATCTAAAAAGTCATAATTCACATTCAATTAATTGTTTATACTGCTGCATATAGATTATCAAATAACTCATTTTGCTTTTCGGAATTATGCACAATTTGCGCTTGAGCTAATGCTCCTGCACTTAAAAATTCATAATGTTCTCGTTTATCGGTTCTATCAAAAAATTGGATGATTTTTTGCAATGCTTGCTCTGCCAGATAGTCATAGGTGCTATTGAGAATTTCCCAATATTCATTACTTTTGGTTTTATCTCCGTGTAGCCAATTACTCCAGTGCCTAATTTCATTAATTGGTAATTCTAAAATATAGCCATTTTCCCCATGATGAATCAACTCTGGTAAGGCGCATACATTTGTCGTAATTGCAGGAGTGGCAACGGAAAATCCTTCGATGATACTATAGCCATAAGTATCATGTAATGTCGCCATTAATTGAAAATGACTCTGCGATAATAACTGAATTACTTTTTCATTAGGAATGCTTTTATGAAAGACAACATTATTTAAATCCAGTAATTTTAAATCCTCTACATATTTGGTGCGATCGGGGAAATCCGTCGGCACTCCTGAACCATGTCCCAGTTCCGAAATTATATGTACAGTAATAGGTAAACCTAATTTTTCAGCTTTATTGGCGAGTCTTAAAGCAACAATTCCGCCTTTACGGGCAATATGATTTCCGATAAATATAAGCTGGAGATTTTGCTGCTCCTGATAAAGTTTCGATTGGTTAACCCTGACTGGAAAGTTGGAATGGATTACATCCACTTTCTTAGTTACTTTTTCTTCTATCTTCCAACCTTCTATCCGTTTAATTAATCTCAACTTGGCATAATCAGAGATAGCGATAATTTTTCGGCAATTTTCTAGTGCTAATCGATTATTTAATAAATCATAAATTGCCGCTTCACCTTTATTATGAGGATTTCTATATAAAACACGATGATCCTCAAAGGTGAGAAACCAAGGTTTATTTGTATATAAAATTCTATTGAAAGAATGAATTGCTTGGTATCTTTCCCATACAGGTTGCCAAGCAATAAAGCTGCCTAAAGGATACCAAATTTTTTCTATAGGATATCTGCCTGCTGGAAAAGGCTTGGGGCGCATGAGTGTATGCCGAGAATTTCGAGGTAGGTTTGGAATGCTGAGGTGTTTTTGACCTCCTATGATAACTTTTGCCATTTTTATTTCATTTAAATTGTTTTTAGACGTTTTTTCTGGTTTTTTTGCTGAGGGTTAGTATCTTCCTTATCTTGTTTCTCCAGCTCTGGCAATTTAAAAAGAACTCCTGCATAAAACCAATAATAGACAGCAACTGGATCAACATCCAGAGGATAGTAGTAGGTGTTGTAGCTAATAAACAATATAAACACCCACAAAGCTGCTCCGTAACTGCGGAAATTACGGTTCTTTATGGAACGATAGGTTTTAAAGCTAATAATTGTTAAACTTGTTGCCAAACTCAGAAACGCTAGTACTCCAAGAATTCCAACTTCATAAAGTAGTTTGGGGTAGTAGGTTTCCACAAGCTTAGTTCTACCCATTGCACGGGCGGAGTTAGTTGCTCGACCTAAGCCACTTCCCAGTGGTCCGTCTACGTTTTTCCAATTTTCTTCAAATTGCTGGACGATAAAATCTTGAGGTGGTGAAGCGTCCCAGCGACTGGTAAAACTCTCAGTTCTCTCTTGCACAACAGCAGGGTTAGTCACCATCGCAATTCCCAAAACTAGGGCAAGTCCTATCCCAATAGGGATAAATCGTTTAAGGTTACCAAGTTGTCCAGTGAGCAATAGCAAAATCCCGAAGCAGGTTGGTACTAAGGCTAAGGCGATTCTCTGTCCAGAGATTACAGCATTGATAAAGACTGTCACTAAAGAACCTAAACCGACCAGCCGCCATATTAGGGAAGGATCGGTAAAGCCGGTGGCAAAGGTAAAAAAGGTGCTGGCAATTAAGAACCATGCCCACTGCCAAGGAGCTACAAATGTCCCTGGTAGGCGAATAACCCCTTCATCGGGACTATATACTAACGCTCCACCAAAATAACACCTGGCTTCGAGTGTTGCTCTAAATAAGGCATCTCCTTCAAGACCTCTAGTGCCTTGACATGCACCAGTTAGTAGTAACAGATATTGAATAAATCCCAGTACACAGCAAATCAGTATGAGGACAATCTGGAGGCGTGATAAAAATAGAAAATCCCGCTTATCGCGAATTAAATAGTAGGCACAACCAATCAGGGGGACATAGCCTAAAAATACTTTTAGTCCCAGAATTCCCATACCTAAGGGTATTTCTTGGGGTGATTTTTCCAATAGTCCTACACTAGGCGGGTTAAACTGCTGTCCACCATTGATAAACAACAGTGTTAACAAACTGCAACCCAAAACAATATAAAGTGGGATTTTAATGCCTTGGGGAATAATTATGGGTAGCCCCTGTTTACGGCAAGTTTGCCAAAGTCCAATTAGGGCTGGAACATAAAAAGCATCTTTAGCTAATTGGAGTATGGGACTATTACCTAAGTAGTAAGTGATAGTACCCCCAACAGGTACGTAAATGATGAAGGCATATAGCGCTTGTCGCGGGTATTTGTAGGAAAGGGACATGATGAGTATCCCCAAGACACCAGGGATTGCTGCTTTAATTCCAGCTACGAAAAAAAGCAGAATGCCAACGAAGACACCGCCAAAGGTGGCGGTGGTAAGTAAGCTAGTGAGTTCTTTACGTGCTTGAGCTGCTTTGCGCTTTTGGGCTAACTGTTCTTTGAGGCTAAGGGTAGAAGTTTCCTTTTTAGCCTGTTTTTTCGAGTTTTTAGATTGCTGAGATTTTGACTTGAATTTTGGCATAGTGGTGCTGTAGCCTATCAGCCTCAGAAAATCTATTATAGTTGACAATACCTTGGCCAAAATTAGAGGGTTAGAGGTAGACAAAAAAGCTAAATTCCTTAGACACAAAGGGTTTCAGGCTTTTGAATTTAGGTTTCAACCCATAGCCCAAAACCCGCATTCTGCGGGCGTTCTAAAAAATTGGCGAAGGTATTGAGTTGACAAATTTCTTTGGATAGCTGTAAGTCGAATACGCTTGGTGTTAGTGATATTTTGCCCCGGAAGATCCTCCCAACCCACGCCACTTGCTCCACTTGGGAAAACCCCAGACGCTCTCTACGAGACGCTGCGCGTAGCTAGCTTCCCCGAAGGGGTACGCGGACTCGCTCTAAGCGTTCGCGTTCGCGTCTCGTAGAGAAGGGCTGTGGGGAGAAGACCGCAGTGCCTCCCCTTAAAAAGTGGGCTTAATTCTTAATTCCCTCCTTAAAAAGGAGGGTTAGGGAGGATCAAGCTTTAACCCAAGCGTATTAAATTATAGTGAGGCGTTGAGTTTTTGATAAGTAATTAGCCGGAGATGATCTAACAATACAAATACAAATATCACAGCTTCTACAGATAACCAGTTTTGATTATATGTAGAAGCTGTGACGGAAAATTGGCGCTTGTTAAAAGCTAAGATAATAGTTAATTTAGTCCATCAGATGCTGCTGCACTTGGGAAACTAATTCATTTGTCCAGTGATTGGCGAGTTCGGCATTGGCAGCTTCTACCATTACTCTGATGACTGGTTCTGTACCAGAGGCGCGAACCAAAATTCTGCCGGAATCACCCATTGCAGCTTCAGCAAGAGCGATCGCTTGTTGCAAAGGTTGGCAATCTTGCCATCCCAAACGGCGATCGCGATCTATGACTCGCACGTTCCGCAACAATTGCGGATAGGTCTGGAAGCTTTGATCTACCAATTCGCTAAAGGGAACACCCGCCTGTTTCAGTAAAGCT
Organism: Nostoc sp.; assembly: GCF_036916575.1. Taxonomy (GTDB): domain Bacteria; phylum Cyanobacteriota; class Cyanobacteriia; order Cyanobacteriales; family Nostocaceae; genus Nostoc. The sequence goes on along the minus strand of NZ_JBALGC010000041.1, from coordinate 49,110 downwards.
GCTATATGTAATGCTGTTAATAAGCCATCTCCAGTAACAGCATAATGACGGCAAACAATATGACCTGATTGTTCGCCGCCTAGCATTCCTCCAGTCCGCAACATTTCGGCTTGCACATATTGGTCGCCAACTGCGGTGCGAATCAAGTTACCACCAATTTGCTGCCAAGCTTTCTCAAACCCTAAGTTGGCCATGACAGTAGATACAATCAGGTTATTCGGCAGTTGCTGGTTTTGTTGTAACTGGCGTCCCCACAGATAGAGAATGTAATCGCCGTTAACTTGCCTTCCTGTATTGTCTACTGCTAAGACGCGATCGGCGTCGCCATCGAAGGCAAAGCCGATGTCGGCGTTGTGTTCTTGTACTGTTGCACAAAGAATATCTAAGTGTGTAGAACCGCAGTTTACATTAATGCGATCGCCATCTGCTTCATTATGCAAGCAGATTACCTCTGCCCCCATTTGTGTAAATACTGATGGTGCTAACCCGACTGCTGCTCCCCACGCCAAGTCTAAAACAATCTTCATTCCCTGAAGATTTAGGCCACTATTCAAAGGTTTTTTCAACGCCTCGCCATAATGCCCCACTAACTCCAAACGTGAGTAATGCCGTCCACAATTACTGATAGCAATAGGTGATATTTTGCCACGCAGTCCGGCTTCAATTTCTGCCTGCAATATTTGCGGTAACTTCCCACCATCCGCATCAAAAACCTTAATACCATTGTCTTCTGGAGGATTATGGCTGGCAGAAATCATCACTCCGCCGATGGCATTACTAATGCTGGTAAGATAGGCAACGCAAGGAGTGGGACATAGTCCCAAATACCAGACCTCTAATCCTGCTGCTGTTAACCCTGCACTCAAAGCCATTGCCAGCATATCGCTGGAGTTTCTAGAGTCCTGTCCGAGAATGACTGGCCCTACTTGAGTAGCATGGTTACGTAAAACAATCCCTGTCCAAAAACCAACTTGTAATGCTAAAGGCGCACTCAGTAATTCTCCGACTCGGCCGCGAATTCCATCTGTACCAAATAAAGGATTTGCTGGTAGTGGGATTAAATTCAGTGCAAAACTGCTCTCAATCCCTTTGCCCAATCCATCAGCTTCAAAAGCAGAACCCCCAGAAATGCCCAGTGTCCGAGTTATAGATGAAACCATATTTTTAAACACTCCACACAATCACACTGAAAAATAGCACTTAATTAAGACTTTATTCACCAATTTCGACATGCTTTTTCTCTTTAGAAATTCATTCTAGATTAGGCTTACTTACGTAATAATACTTAAGTTCTGCCTGTTTAATTGTAAATCTTTCATGAAAGTCAGTATTGGTTTTTACATTCTCAGTAAAGTCTTCACATTTTAGCTAATTATTCCTTTTAGGCCCTCAACTTTAATCTTGATTTTGATATAGATTAGCTCACACTTTACAATGCTACTAACAAAGAAAAAGCTGTAATAAATATTACCCTGTTCCATCACAAGTGTTTTTCAGGAAAGCTGAGAATGAAAGCAAAATTTAGCTAATACAAAAAATCAAAACCCCGAAATGTAAAGTTTTATTGCCTTAGCCTTGTTGCTATGCAAAAAACTACAAAATCTTTACAGCTTAAAAAATTTTAATATAAATTCTCATCAAATAGTTTTAAGGTAACGTTTTAATGGCTTCTTTAGCCGTTAGTGAATTAAAACTCCGGCAGTTAACTTTTTAAAGTTGAGAATTTTAGCATGAGCAGCAATTTAGCAACCAAATTACGTGTAGGCACTAAGAAAGCCCACACGATGGCAGAAAATGTAGGTTTTGTCAAGTGCTTTTTAAAAGGAGTAGTCGAGAAAAACTCTTATCGGAAACTAGTTGCTAATTTCTACTTCGTCTACTCAGCGATGGAAGAGGAAATGGAAAAGCATCGCCAGCACCCAATTGTTTCTAAAATTAACTTTCCTCAGCTAAACCGCAAGTCTAGCCTAGAGGAAGACCTGAGTTATTACTTTGGTGCCAACTGGAAAGAGCAAATCAAACTATCTCCCGCAGGTGAAGCTTATGTACAGCGCATCCGAGAAATATCTCAAACACAACCAGAACTGTTAATCGCCCATTCATATACTCGTTACCTGGGTGACTTATCCGGGGGACAAATTCTCAAAAATATTGCTGTAACAGCGATGAATTTGTCTGATGGGCAAGGAATAGCTTTTTATGAGTTTCCAGAGATTCCTGATGAGAAGGCATTCAAAGCCAAATATCGTCAAACTTTGGATGAATTACCCCTTGACGATGCTACAACCGATCGCATCGTTGATGAAGCTAACGCCGCCTTTGGCATGAACATGAAGATGTTCCAAGAATTGGAAGGCAATTTGATCAAGGCGATCAGTGTAATGCTATACAACAGCCTCACACGGCGACGGACACGCGGTAGTACTGAACTGGTCACAGCTGAGTAATTGTGTTGAGATTATGGAATATGGTGTGTAGAGTCATAAGTCCAGACAGCCTGATCAAAGATAATTCATAGGTGTTTTTGGGGAAAGAGCGATGCCTGCGGCAAGCTGCTTCTCGCGTCTACGCTAAAAACGCTCAAAATATTTAGGGGCAATAGCCCTGTGACTGCTTTTGATTCGTGAAAGCAAGCATGGAGAGATTGCCCCTTAATTATGATTGAAGGATTTAGGAGTCATTCAATTTTAGATTTTAGATTTTTCTTTCAATTCAAAATTAGGTAGTTTCTGCGCGATTTTCATTTTACATTGGATATTGCTGTATGATTGGATTGCTATCTTCATCTTGTAGCGGTAGATTATCTTTATCATAGAGAACTTTCATGTGTCTGCTAAACTGTTCCTCGACAAAATAGCTGCTAGAAAATTCACTTGCAAAAGAAACCTGATGAAAGTGATAATCTAAATTCAGCAAATTGTAGACAAGTCTTAAAAAATAATCATCTATCCAAAAATCTACATCAAATAGTGAAATGCCATATTTTCCTTCCAACCTGCGATTTAAAGTTTTCAGTAACCAAGACCATTGAGGCTTGAGAGTCGGATCGATGCGGTTACCAAATACAGGATTAAAAAATTTATTTACTTGAGTTTTTCTTACATCAATCATTTTAGTTAATAAATCTGCTGCATTGATTGGAGATGAATTAAACCAATAATTAGCAACTACTAAATCATGTAAATAAGCAACTACAATTTTAGGATTTTCTTTAATGAACTGCGAACGACAAACAATTCCCCTGATTGATGGAATTCTTAAACTAGTTGTTTGAGATAGAGGCAGCTTTCTGACAAAAGCATATCCTTCTAATATTGAGGCAAAAGTGTGACAACACACGTAAGCATCTATAGTTTTATTTGCCAAACTCTTACTTGCTTTCCGAGGATCTTCATTCACTAATCTGCAATCTTTACTGACATCCATATCATACAGGTCAAAAAGAGTAATGATGAACCTATGAGCATTTGAACCAAATAAGGTGGAAATTCGTTTACCTTTTAGATCCTGGATAGTGTTTATAGAAGAATCTTTATGGAAAACAATATTTATATCTTGACCCAAAATATTATACGAAGCAATCCCAATTAATTTAGAACCAAAACTTAAATCATCAAAGAATTGGCTACCATTATTTAAAAGAGAAATATCATCTAAAATACAAATATCTAGTTCTCCCCGTTTCATCTGTCTGTTCATTTGTTCCCCAGAGGCAAACGGGATAATTTGTAACTCAAAATCTCGATTAATTTCAATATTTTTGAAAATAGCCTGCTCAAGTGATGAGGATGCTCTCTGTAAATCAGAAATATACTTAGTCCCATACCCAGCAATAAACTGTCCAATGGAATCACTCTGAATACCTATCTTCAGAACATTTTCCTCTTTAGTAGAACAGTTACCTAAAAATAGATTTACATTTGGCAAACTTTCTAAGTTATCCTGATCGAGTCTAAAACTTCTCACCAAACCCTCTGCGGATATTAACAATTCACTAAAGCGAGGAACATGCAGATAAATCCCATATTCATTAACATCTTGAATAGGGAGAGTTAGGACTTGGTATTGAGATATTATGTCAGCTTGACAAAAATCAGGTAAAATCGTTATTTTTTGATTTATTGAAGTGTAGTTGAGTACATCTTGATAACTGTGTAGCACCTGAACACCACTTAATTCATTCATCAAAAATCCATTTTTAGATAGTTCATGGTGAACCTCATCTAAAAGTACAATATCAGCTAGATCAATATCATTTATTTTAACTAAGCTATGCTCATTGAGATATTTATTTGCCCTAAAGGAGACAAGCAGCATTTTATGAGTTGTTAATCTAGTACAGTGGTGTTCTTCCTTATATCCAGAGCAACTATTGAGCAAGAGATCCATCTCTATAACTTGAGAATTTGAGAAAAATATGCTATTTTTCACCGCTATTTCTTTGATATTTCTCCCTGGAAAACAAAGCTGAAATCGCTGTAAATATTGTTTGAGCCAGACTTCTAAGATTAAATTAGTAGCCCCCAATATCAAATCTTCACCTTCAGCGCTAAATGTTGCTTGAAATTCTTCTTGCAGATTTTCTACAGTTTCTACTACATTAAGTGTCTGAGAAATCAATTTCTTGCCTTTATTAGTCAAACCGATACAGCCAGGAGAGCGATTTAGGAGAATTACTCCGAAATAATCTTCTATTTGTTTGACTTTTTTACTAATTAGTGCTTGACTATACCCTAGCTTTTGTGCTGCTTTAGAGAAGCTACCACAGTCATCTACTGCTTTTAAAATTTTGATGTGATTTAGGGTAATATCTTCGAGTTTAATCTTATTCATGCTAGGTAAGGCAAGATTTTTAATTACAACGGAATTAAGCTGTTCTGCTGTGTATATTCGGAGATAACTAGTTTGTGGAAACGAATAGTGTCTTCCAACATAGATTCAAATTTGAGTACAATTAAGTCAACGCCAACAGCTTCGTATTCTTTCAGGCGTTGAATGATAGTATAGCGATCGCCAACGAGTTGAGCAGATAAACCCAGATTGGCTTCAATGGTTTGACTAATATCTAGTTTGTTGTGGGCAACTACGTTAGGATCGATTTGCTCTTGAAAGTATTTGATCTGCTGCTGATCCGCAGAACGATAAATCGCTGATAATTTGGCTTCAGCTTCGGCGGTATGTTTACGAACGATCGCAAACGCACTCATTGCCACTTTAATCTGACGCTGGTAGCGATCGCTAGCCAATCTTTTCACTTTCTGCACCAATGCTGCTGTTTTTTCAGGATCATCAGCATTGATAAATAAATAATCTCCCTGACGAGCCGCTAGGTCAATCGCCCGGTCTGATTCACCAGCAATGAAAATGGGTGGTGTTGGTGTAGGCTTATCTGTGAGCATACCACCTGCGATCGTGTAGTATTTGCCGACGTAATTAAAGGCTTCGACAGTCCATAGTCCCTTGATTACATCAATGTACTCTTCTAATCGTGCGTATCGTTCACTGTGGGGTAGCCAGATATCTCCATAGCTTTCTACTTCTAATTTCCACCAACCTGCAATACCACTCAGAGCAAATCTACCGTTACTAAGTTGATTTTGAATGTTTGCACTCAGCTTGGCAACGACCGCAGGCAATTTAAAACCGGGTTGTACAGCCGCAACAATCTTGATATTCTTGGTGTTCAAACTTGCTAAAGCTGCTGTAATCCAGGCATCAGCGACATTATAGTTAGGCCCATGAACTGCATTCAAGTAATGTTCAGGAATGTAATAGAAGTGATAACCTAACTCGTCTGCCTGAACTGCCAGCTTTACCAAATCTTGCGTGGATAAATTAGCCTCATGGTTGACAACCCGCAACCATCCACCACAGACCGGCGACCAAATTCCAAACTGAAGTGGCATAAATCTTTTTCCTGTGCCTTTTTCTACAAGATATTAAAATAAATACGGTATATATATCTTTTTACCGTAGTTTAGTAGTTCACACTACCACATTTATTTCTGCTGTGTATAGTTGCAGATTACACATAAAAAGCAGTTGCTTATCACGATATGGAATAGTATCGATACTTTGTCGAGTCCTGATTTCTGGTTGCTCTGACAGAATCAGGATGATAGCCAGCAAATATAAAATAATAATTAAATACTCAGCAAAAGTCGGCTGTATTCCATTTTGGAATATGGAAATGGAATTTAAGTATATCGAGTCACGACATCGGAAAAATTGTCGTGATAAAGTCTGATCCATTAAAAACTACGGTAGCGCGGTCGGGTTATGGTATATTACGACCATCAGAACCTGAAATTGTCTACTTGTAAACTCAGAGTAGTTTCCAGCCGCTCTCAAGCTTTAAATTCTGACTAAAATTTTGTCGGCTCAAATTTTAGCTGATTTGTTAGCGATCACAAATTAGACTTTGTTGCTTCACTTGCAAGCTTAAACAAATAACCAAGCAGTTTCAATTACAAACGCACAATTATGGTAGATATTAAGTTCGCATATTGGATTCCCAACGTCAGCGGTGGGTTAGTTGTGAGTAAAATTCCCCAACGGACAGATTGGACTTACGAATACAATGCTCAACTAGCTCAGACAGCTGAAGAAGTTGGATTTGAATATGCTCTAGCACAAGCCAGATTTATCGCCAGCTATGGCGCTGAGTACCAGTTAGAGGCATTGACAACCGTGTCAGCCCTGGCTCCAGTCACCAAGAAATTGAAACTAATTGCAGCAGTTCACCCTGGATTGTGGCATCCGGGAGTAGTTGCCAAAATGGGTTCTAGCATTGATTTTCTCTCTAACGGACGGTTTGCTCTGAATGTAGTTAGCGGCTGGTTCAAAGATGAATTCATTATATATGGTGAACATTGGTTAGACCATGACGAACGCTATCGTCGTTCAGAGGAATTTATCCGCGTTCTCAAAGGTTTGTGGACTGAGGATGAGTTTCACTTTAAAGGCGACTTTTACCGGATTAACGGCGGTTGGGTAAAGCCTAAACCAATTAATCAGAATCCACACCCGGAGATATTTCAAGGTGGTAACTCCAAGGCAGCGCGGCGCATGGCTAGCCGCGTCTCTGATTGGTATTTCATGAATGGCAACACCATAGAAGGGGTGCGAGAGCAGATTCAAGAAGTGTCTGCATTAGCTCGTCAAGAAGGACGCAAAATTAAGTTTGGTCTGAATTCCTTTATCATTGTGCGAGATACGGAAGCAGAAGCCCATGAAGTATTGCGCGATATTATTGCCCAAGCCGATGTAGAGGCGGTGAAAGGATTTGGCGAAGCGGTGAAACAGGCGGGATCTTCTACTCGTGAACGTCAGGGAATGTGGGCGAATTCCAATTTTGAAGACTTGGTGCAGTATAACGATGGCTTCCGTTCAGGCTTGATTGGCACGGCTGATCAAGTAGCTGACAAGATTCGCCAGTTTTATGAAGCGGGAGTCGATTTAATTCTTGGCGGCTTCTTACACTACACAGATGATCTACCAGCGTTTGGTAAGACAGTAATACCAATTGTGCGCGAACTAGAAGCCCATCGTCGGACAGCTGATGAGTTAGTTGTGGTCTAGCTGATTTTTGAGAGTTAACGACTGGGTGCAAGTAGTTGTGTAATTTATCCGGGCTTTAACTGGTAAATCGTTCAATAGTTAAGCCCCTCACGACAAAAATTCAGATTCAATCTGTTAGAAGTTACGCAAAATAACTTTCAAACTCTAATTCCTCCGTGTTACGGAGACTTCGCTCAAGTCGCAAGTGTCCTCCTCTGTGCTGGGAATGGTTTGTTTTTCCGTTGTCAGTTATTTAATCACAATCAACAAGGAGTTATATTATGACATCAGTAATTAATACAGAACAGAAAGCCCATATTATTCGGGATGACCAAGAAGCGATTGCGATCGCTCACGAACTAGCAGCTGAGTTTGCAAAGGGAGACTCAGAGCGCGACCAAAATCGGCGTCTCCCTGCTGAAGAAGTGCAAAAGTTCTCCCAGAGTGGATTGTGGGGGATTACAGTCCCTAAAGAGTATGGCGGTGCTTTTGTATCTAATGTCACCTTGGCAGAAGTAGTTAAAATCATCTCCGAAGCCGATTCTAGCCTTGGTCAAATTCCCCAAAACCACCTCTATATGGTGGAAGCAGTTCGCTTGGATGGTACAGATGAGCAGAAGAAGTTCTTCTTTGATTTGGCTCTACAAGGCAAGCGGTTCGGTAACGCCTTCTCAGAAATTGGCACTAAGTCTGTTACTGATGTCCAGACAAAGTTAGAACCAGATGGTTCTGACTTCGTACTCAACGGACGCAAATACTACTCTGCTGGGGCACTACTGGCACATTGGGTTCCCGTCATTGCCAGCAATCCAGATGGTAAAACAGTGGTGGCATTTGTCGAACGGGATGCTCCAGGATTGACCCTACTCGATGACTGGACGAGCTTCGGACAACGTACCACTGCCAGCGGCACTAGCATTATTGAAAATGTGAAAGTTAAGGCAGAACACGTGATTTCGCACTATTTAGCCTTTGAGCGGGCAACACCAATGGGTGCGATCGCCCAAATCATCCAAGCTGCTGTAGACGTGGGGATTGCCAAAGCCGCAGTCCGTGACACCATCTACTTTGTCCGCAACCATACCCGCCCTTGGGTTGACAGCAATTTAGAAAAAGGATACGAAGACCCGCTGACGCTTTATAACTTAGGCAATGTACAGATTCAGGTTCACGCTGCTGAAGCATTGCTGCGACGTGCAGGCGAGTTTATCGACATTGCCAACGAGTCAGGTTTAGAAGAACCCAAGGTAGTTGAAGCATCGATCGCAGTTGCTGAAGCCAAAGCCTTAGCCACCGAAGCATCACTACTAGCTACCAACAAGTTGTTTGAATTAGCAGGTACTAAGTCCACATTGGAGCAATTCAACTACAATCGCCACTGGCGAAATGCCCGCGCTCACACACTCCACGATCCCGTGCGTTGGAAATACTACGCTGTTGGCAACTACTTTCTCAATGGTGTCTACCCCCCACGCCATCCTTGGCTGTAATTGCCGCATTCTCTATTGGGGTGACTCAATTTTGGATTTGGGATTTTAGACTTTCCTGCGGAACGCTAGGCGTAGCTTGCTTCCACGAAGTGGTACGGCGTGAGCGCTCAGTCGAACGATTTTGGATTAGGAAATCTTTTCAATCTAAAATTGCAAATCTAAAATCTAAAATTCGGAGGGAATATTTAGTAGAATGCTTTGCCCCTGACAAATCCAAACATTATTCAACATTATTTAAGTTGATACTATGAGCGTTGCAAACCCAACCCAGAGGCGGAGCATTTGGAAAAGCCAGCCATTTAAGGGACTGCTTTTTATTGCTGTAATTGCTGTCATTAGCTATATTTTTGAACTCATGTTTGGTCAAATTATTCAACTGAACGTGGGAACAAAGTTGACTTACATCACTATATGCTTCGTTTGGTGGTGGCATCTAGGTTTTTCCCTCAACGGCTATCCAGGTTCTCGCTTTTCTTCTACCCGATTTGGACGAGGAACAGTGAATTTAGTAGTGCTGTTGGCACTAGTTTACATTACTGGAGAAGCTTGGAAGTTCATTTCTGCAAAAGCAATTCTTACTGATACATCCGTTGGCTTGTGGGGACAAACAGCAATTATTGCAGCAGCCGCCAGTTTGTTCTTCTTTGACAATACGATTGTCACCACTGAGGAAGTACGCAACTGGCATCCAGTTAGCGGCTTTCTCAATATCTTTTTTGCTATCTTCTTTATTGCCCCTGCTCTTACCTTTTTGCCACAAATGTGGGGACTTCAACCGTTTTATATTCCTTGGTATTGGTATCCTTGTTCAACAGTGTTCGGCAGTTTCTTTGAACGTTGGCCTTTGAACAAATTGGAACTAGAAATGCCACGTTTGGGGTTACTGCATACAGGTATTATTTTGTTACTCACTTTGATTACAGAATTGTTCCTCAAACAGCTAGGAATGGATTTGTTTACAACAACGGCAGGTCCAACGTTTGCAGCTATTTGGACAACTGTTGGTTTAGGATTTGTTTGGCAATTCAATATGTGGCCTTTCACAGAGCTATTACAGCCCACAAAAGGCATAGTTGCATCTGTTGCTAGTTTAATAATTTCGGTCTTGTTGTACCTGATGACAGTATCTCTAGTAGGTCAAGAAAATATTATCCAAGGGCTTTACTGGTGGTTCAATATCCTTTGGGTTCAAGTATTCTTAATGGCTCCAGGATTATACGACGGAATTAGCCTTTGGCAGGATGTACCGCCACTAGTTGAAGAACAGCAATCCTTCAGCTTGAATCGTGAAGGACGTTAAAATAATTCGTAATTCGTAATTTGTAATTTGTAGTTAAGAATTCAATTATGAATTCAGAGAGTTTTTTAGCTTTCATATCTGCAATGCTGATTAGAAGGATAAAAAACTCGCCGACTTTCGATGAATTATTCTTTGCACCTTTGCTGATTATCTAAAAGGTGAAGGTTGTTCTCACAGTGCCAATTACCGCATCCTGATTGTCATCGTTTTGAGCAGGAGCCGTGATCCAAATTACGCCAGGGGTGATGGCAATGTTATCTGTAAGCTGATACTTGTAAAAGCCTTCAATATGTAAGGATAAATCGTTTGCGGGTGCAGGATTACCACCCCGATAAGGTTCTGCACCCACAATAACACCACCAAGGTTGCCTTGTTTACCTAAATCTGGGAATGCCAATCCCAGAGCATAGTACCAAATATCTGCACTACCACTACCTGCCAAATTCTTGGCGTTAGTGTAGCCAAAGAACCCATTGACTGCAAATCGAGGACTAAATTTATAGAAAGCTTCTACTCCGTAGGAGTTGGTAATCGTCCGCTCAAATGGAGTATTGGCTTGAGCTGTCCCGACAAGTGTAAAACTACTACCCAGGTCAAATATTGCTCCCCGATTTTGGTAGGCATTTACATAGGTCAAACCAATGCCAGAGTTCTTGTTGGGGTTCCATGCTATTTGTCCAAATGCGCTATATTGACCATTAAAAAAACCTCTGTCTGGCTGAGGACTGGCATGATCTCCTGCTAAGTAACCCAAGCTCAATACCAATTGGTCACTGAATCGATAATTGAATCCTCCACCTGCACCACCACCAATACGGTAGATAGGACTAGAGGAAGCAAATTCTGTCAAAGCACGACCACCTCCTGAGGCACTCTCAAGATAGGGACTCAGAGTAGGAACAAAATCATAAAGTACTCCGTTCACAGCTCCTATGTAAGCATCGATTTTGTTGCCAACTGGGAAATAGTAAGAGAGCCAATCTAGGGACAGGTTGTTGTTACTAGGAGCAAGATTGAAGGTTTGCAAACCTTCGGCTGAACCACCAGGAAGCTGCAAAAGAGTAGTGTTTCCAGCAGTTAGACGAGTATATAGATTGTCTTTACCTGTAAAGCTAGTTTTGAAAACGAGGCGAACTCTATCTTGAAAAACTGTGTTATCACCATTAACTGAGCCTTGGAAGGCATTCGTAATCACAAAGATGGCTTCTGCAGAAAGCTTTGTAGTTGTTGAAAACTGATTTGCTTCTAGTTCCGCAGTCCGAGCTTCTAAACTATCAACGCGACCCTGTAGAGTTGCTAGTTCAGGGGAAAATTCTGCTTGTAGCCTTTGTAAGGTAGTTAAGTCTTCTTTGGTAACTAAATCAGATGTAGCTGTTGCAATTAGCTCGTTAATCCGAGATAAACAAGCATTTAAGCCTGCTGCAAATTCATAGCGAGTGATGGCGCGGTTTCCCCGATAAGTGCTATTTAAATACCCCGTAATACATCCATAACGCTCAACTAAAGATTGGAGTGCGCCAAATGCCCAATCAGTTGGCTGCACATCTGAAAACTGAGATACAGATGTTACCTGAGACATACTGTTTGTGTTTTGGACGCTTGCATCACTATTGATTGCAGGAATTTTAGGTGTTTGTGCGATGGTTGTTTCCAAAGAATTGTCCCCGAAACGTGGATGGTTGGGGCTTAGGGATAGCTTGGCGATGCCTAACACCAAATTATTTGTTTGAGTCCTAGTCACAGCCACTAAATTCCTGTCTTCAGCATGAACTGATGTGTTGGCTAACAAAGTAGCTCCCAAAATCATCGATTCCATGAATAAATTATGGAATGAACGATTGAACATTTCTATCACTCCTCACATTTTTGGTTTGAAAAATTTCGTGAAAAACATCAGACATTTCAGGTACTTGTCAAGCTAAAAATTTATGATTAGCCCTGAAAAATGTTGAATTACTCTAACACTCGAAAGTTTTCCCTAATATCGCTACACTTCCATAAATAACCAGATATATAAGTTAGTTACTGGTGTTGTCATCTGCGTATTTAAGTGTAGAAAAGACTTTTTCACACAAATAGAATCCCTGCACAAGATAGTCTATTTGCTTAAAGAATGTCTGTGGTTTTACAGATTAATCTGAATTTATCACAACTCAGTTATAAACTACTATAAACCTGTCAAGTAAAAGTAGTTTCGCGGATTTAAGTTAATAATATTGCATATATAGTCATAAAAAACAAGTAGATGAAAAAATTTATTCTCAAAAGTTGTTTTTTGCTTGACTCTCTATCAACTATTTTTGATACTGGACTAACAATTTAAAGCTTTAGCAAAATTTATTTTATTTAAACTTGCTTTATTAGTTGTACTATGCAATACTATTTTTATAGTACGATAAGTTTATCAAAATACTGTAAATTAAATTTTTCTAGCCAAATTTATAGTTACTCCTCACAAGAGGGTTAATAGGAGAAGTTGCAAAGTATGCAATTAATCGAAACTAAAGAGTCTCAAAATTATCTTGATTTAGCTAAGTTTTTAGCAAAGGAATTTGCCCAGACTGCTGTGGTTCGGGATGCCAAAGGGGGAACACCAAAACATGAACGCGATCGCTTGCGCCAAAGCAACTTGCTGAAACTGATCGTACCCACAGAGTACGGTGGTTTAGGACAAAGCTGGATTACCGTTCTGCAAATTACCCGCGAGCTTGCCAAGGTTGATAGCTCCATTGCTCACGTCTTTTCTTACCACCATCTAGGTGTAGTAATTCCTCATATCTTTGGTTCGGCAGAGCAAAAACAGCGATATTACTCAGAAACTATTCACAATAATTGGTTTTGGTGCAATGCCCTCAACCCTTTAGATAAAAGGACTACTCTGACACCGGAAAATAATTATTTCCGTCTCAACGGGATTAAAAGCTTTTGCTCTGGCTCCCAAGACTCGGATATATTGCCGATCACTGCCACTAATCAAGAAACTGATGAATTGGGTATTTTGATAATTCCCACCCAACGGCAAGGTGTTACTGTTCATGATGATTGGCATAATATAGGGCAACGCCAAACAGACAGTGGTAGTGTTACTTTTGAGAATGTGTTGGTATACCCTGACGAAATTCTTAGTAGTAAAGACAAACCCAGTCAGCCCTTCACCACCATTCGTGCCTGCTTAACTCAATTGAATTTTGCTAATATCTACTTAGGAATTGCACAGGGAGCATTTGAAGCTGCTAAAACATACACTTCCACTAATACAAAACCTTGGCTGACATCAGGTGTAGAGAGTGCGACCCAAGATCCTTACATCCTCCAGCACTATGGCAAAATATGGGTTGATCTTCAAGCAGCCGTGTATCTAACTGAGCAAGCGGGAGAATTACTACAAGCAGCTTGGGAGCGGGAATGGTCACTTACCGCAGAACAACGGGGAGAATGTGCGCTCTTGGTCGCTACTGCCAAAGTCGTCGCCACTAGAGTCGGTTTAGACATTACCAACCGCATCTTTGAAGTTATGGGCGCACGCGCTACTACGGCAAAATATGGCTTTGATCGTTATTGGCGTAATCTACGCACTTTCACTCTTCACGATCCAGTAGATTACAAAATCCAAGAGATAGGAAACTGGGCGTTAAATGATGAGCTGCCAAAACCCAACTTTTATTCATAGTAATATCGATTCTTTCACCAAGCCAAAGGCGGGCAAGATGCCATTAGTCTTATATTACTTGCTCAAATAGCCCGATAAACTGGTGTGCGGACGGGAGCATCCCAATGCAAGCCAAAAGACACACGACTGGTACAAAAACCCTGTACAAACCTCTTTGGTTTGTGTTCTACCCTGCGGTCAGCCACAACTCTTGGAGACACTCTGCGTAGCTTGCTTCTCCGTAGGAGTACGTGTCTATGCGTCCTTTGCCTTCGCCTGTCTTGAAAAGTGACGCTCTTACGTCGCTCTAAGCGTTCGCGCAGCGTCTCGAAGAGAAGCTATGCCGCAGGCAGGCTTTACGCTGCGCTAACAGTTCGCCTTTAGCGGGCTGCGCCAACGGCGGGAAACGACGCGATACACTTTTGGCTGCGGCAAGTCGAGTCAGCGTCTACGTTATTTCATTCTGCGTCTAAGTCAAAATACCGTATGAAAATAAACTTGCACATTTGGGATGCTCCCGCGCGGACAAGCTCCCAAGGCTTGAGATAGAGCTTGCCGACTCACCTGCATTGCCTCAACCCACATCAGTCCTTCCACTTCCAGGCAGCGTAGCACATCTGTTAAATGCTGTAATTGTCTATACACTAGACTCAATACTATTGCTGCCATCACTGATAGGGTGAGTAGACGATCGCGCAAGCTACGTTCTTTGTCTTTTACCCTTTTGAGGTTGGCAAATGTTCCTGGACTTCCCAGCGCCATTAACCGCAATTCTATCTCTTGGCTTGTTGGCGCTGGTACTGTCACTCGATGACAAAAGTCTGGATTTCCTAGTTTTTTCCCTGACTTACTCATGGTTTTTTTCAACACAAGGGTGTTGAATTTGAGCATTGAGTTATCCACACTTGGCAAAACTGTACTTTTTTTAACTTAACACCAACGGCAAACAGTCCACTGTTTTATTATCAATCTCGTAAATATACGGGAACTTTTTGTTCTGGGTTATAGTCACTTTATGTTACCTTGAACAGCAGTACAGTTACTGTTATCCGTTGTCAGCTTTTACTGAATTGTCTTTATATATACAATAATTACACTTTGTTAGTCAGATTAACGCAGACTTAAAACACTTTTAAATCCCGAAAATGGATGTTTGGTCATAGGAAAATTTGGCGGTAATCAACCAAATATTACCATAATTATTTATATCTATACTAAAAGTTTCTGAAAGCTATATCAAACGACACCTTACACATTTTTGCAACCAAAACCCTATATACTAGACTAGACTTTGATAAATTTGAGAGTTTTGTTAATTGCAACACCAAAAACTATTAATTTTTAGATGAAATACTAGCGTATCTTATAGTCTATAGTTTTTAAGGTTTAGTCAAAACTATATCCAGTATCATCAAAAAACTGCAAACTTCATGTGGTGCCAAAATCAAGCGGGGAGTGAAAACATGAATTTACGTAGAGATGCATTGCAAATCCTCAAAGAAACTAGCCGAACTTTTTATATCCCAATTAGTCTTTTACCGCCAGGATTGCAAGAAGCAGTAGCATCAGCATATTTGTGTATGCGTGCTATTGATGAAATTGAAGATCATCCCGAATTAGATAACGCTACTAAAGCAAAGCTGTTAAGAACGATTAGCCTGACATTACAGGCAGGAGTTGATGGCTTCGCGGTAGATGCTTTCTTTGCAGGATTTAGTGGGTATGAAAATATCTTAGAAGAAGTCACTGTGAGGATTAGAGAATGGTCGCTGCTAGCACCAGAGACCATTGCACCTCGAATTTGGGATGCCACTGCTGCAATGGCAGACCGGATGACTTACTGGGCAGAAAGAAACTGGAAAATTTACACAGAATCTGATTTGGATCGTTATACCTTTGGGGTTGCAGGTGCAGTGGGATTGTTACTATCGGACTTATGGACTTGGTACGATGGAACCCAAACTAACCGTACTCAGGCAATTGGGTTTGGTCGGGGTTTACAAGCAGTTAATATCCTGCGTAATCATACTGAAGATTTAGGGCGTGGGGTAGACTTTTTCCCGGAGGGTTGGAGTGCAGAAAATATGCAAGAGTATGCCCGGCGCAATCTAGCCCTGGCAGAAGCTTACACTAAAAACCTTCCTACCGGACCAGCCTTAGATTTTTGCCAAATTCCCTTAACCTTGGCTAATGGCACTCTTGACGCCCTTGCTAATGGTAAAGAGAAACTCAGCCGCAGTGATGTTTTTGCACTTATCGAACAGTTGATTAGTGTGAACATGAAAGCCAGCTAATAGTCTCTTAACGACTAATGGAGATGATTTTAAATTGCCTCCAAATTTGGGCATCCAAAATCCTACAGCAATTTTCTGTAGGGAAAGCCAGTGCGGTGAGGCTGTATGGTCTTCTCCCAAAGAGAGACGCTTTAGCGCTATGCGCTAAAGCGTCTAGGGTCTCCCTAAGTAGAGCAAGTGGCGTCAACTGGCGTTGGGCACTGGCTTGCAATGCCTTTAAATACCAATTCTCTAAAATAAGACTACAAATACAATCATGCAAAAACCCAGATTAAAGCTGACTTTCTCAATTTTGAATTACGTTAGCGAGTCGGGAGAGCAGCACGCTGAACGTAGTAAGCTTTAAGAGAACGTCATTACAAATTAGTATAAAGTAGCTTAAATACTATTTAACAGTCTAAGTATAATAAACATTTTGTTTCGGCGATCGCTTTACGTAGTCTTAGCTAAACTTTAGAAACTCTTCAAAGGATTTCCAGCAAAAATTACCTGGCAAGAGTTGATTAATATCTAAATAATTGAAACAGAGTATAACACTCCCCGTGATTATTCGTGCAGCGAGTTGACAGTGCATGAGCTACTGCTTAAATCCTACTTGTCCCAATCCAGAAAATTTGGTATATAGCCAAAGGTGTCAGTCTTGTGGCTCGCAACTACTGTTGCGCTCGCGCTATCAGGTAATCAAACCATTAGGTCAGGGTGGCTTTGGAGCAACCTTCTTAGCCTATGATCAAGGCTTACCAGGAGAACCGAGTTGCGTAATCAAGCAATTACGCCCATCAGGAAGCGCGCCACACGTTTTACAGATGGCTAGAGAACTGTTTGAGCGAGAAGCCAAAACTCTAGGTAAGGTTGGCAATCATCCCCAAGTACCAAGATTGTTAGACTATTTTGAAGATCATGAACAATTCTACTTAGTTCAAGAATACATCAGTGGTGATACCTTGCAGGAGGAGGTCAAACTTAACGGCATCTTCAGCGAAACTGGAGTCAAGCAATTTTTGAGCGAGATTTTGCCACTGCTGCAATACATCCATGAGCAAAAGGTGATTCACCGTGACATCAAGCCAGCTAACTTAATTCGCCGCACTCAAGATGCCAGAATGGTACTCATCGACTTTGGTGCCGTCAAAGACCAAGTTAGCCAAGTTGCGACAAGTCAATCGGGACAGACAGCATTAACTGCATATGCCATTGGTACTCCTGGTTTTGCACCTCCAGAGCAAATGGCTATGCGTCCAGTCTACGCCAGTGATATCTATGCACTGGGGGTGACATGCATTTATTTATTGACTAACAAAACTCCTAAAGATTTAGATTACAATCCCAACACTGGCGAGATGATGTGGGAGCGGCTTGTGCAAGTGAGTGACCACTTGAGCAATGTATTGCGAAAAATGTTAGACGTGTCTGTACGTAATCGCTATCAGTCAGCGGCAGAAGTTCTTAGAGCATTGGAAATAGAACCATACTTAGAAAGTTTAGCAAAGGGTTTACTGGTTAAATCTGATACTGGAGCTCAAGAGCGACCACACAACCATCTGGAAAATTCTGCTGTTTTATGTAACAGCTCTTCTGCTGCTGTTACCAGTGTAGGAGTGGCACAGGTAGCGGCAGCAATTCGTGCTAGACGAGCCAAGGCAGCGGAAGCGGCTGGATTACACCAGGGTTCTGGGATGGCAAAATCAACGACTTTAGCTAACAGCAACAGCAATAGTTCGCAAGTTCCAAATTCTAAAGTTAAGCGTAAGTTAGATACCCAAGCTTTATTAACAGCCTATCTGAAGGGAAGACGGGATTTTGCCCTACATAATTTAAGTTTGCTGAATCTGCAAGGTGCTGACTTATCCCAAACAAATTTCCATTCTGCTCAATTGCAAAAAACCAATCTCCAGGGAGCTAATCTCCACAATAGTGACTTTGGCAGAGCCAGTCTTACTCAAGCAAATCTCAAGGATGCTAATTTGAGCAAAGCATACTTTAACCATGCTGATTTAGAAGGGGCAGACCTGCGAGGAGCAGACCTCAGTAATGCTTATCTCAGCAATGCTAACCTCCGAGGAGCTAATCTATGTGGTGCTAATCTTACCAGTGCCAAAATTTCTGATGAGCAGCTAGCACTAGCAAAAACAAATTGGATGACCGTCCGCCCCAATGGTAAACGAGGGTTATTGTAAGTTGAAAGTTTAAATTTGGGAGCCACTTGCTTGCTCTGGTTGCTAAAGTTGAGCGAAGTGGCATGATTTTTAGATTGGGTGACTTGATTTAGATATTAGATTTTATACTATCTTTACAGATGCATCCTTTTTGTTAAAACCGATTATTTAGATTAGGAAAATAGCCTCCCTGCTTTTTAAGCTATCGATTAATTACATTTTTCTTAACAATTCTCAAACATTTATTTTCTAAGAAACACAAGGCTTATATTTTTTCGCTAACTTTGAAAATCAAACCTGATTACTCTTGATAACAACTCAGATTTATTCAGAATAAACCAAGTAGATATTATAACCCAAGTTGCTAGTTATTGATTCAGGTGATCGCTTTATGTAATAAAATCCCCTCCACATGTGAAAAACGGAGGGGAATATGCTAAACGAAATAATTACCGTCTATGCTATCATTGATGACCCGTTAAAGGCGATGAGGCTAGCGCTTGACTGTCGCAGAGAGATGATTGATGCAGAAATTACTACAACGGTAATAACCCTCTTCTGTCACTTTCTATAGATAAAAATCTGAAATACTTGCTGCACAAGGGTTTCAGTCTCAAGCAATGATAACGTTTATCATATTAGGAAATAAAGTCACAAACCCAGTCCCAGTCCATTCGTGAGAGGTTAAGGTTAGATACCATTTGTCAATAAGCAAGAGTACTCAAAATATGGCTGAAAAGTGGGGTTGGAAACACTATTTTTGAGCAGGCGATGCCTACGCCTACGCATAATCTAGGGCGTTTCATTCATTTTTTACCTATAAGTTCAGTACAAGAGTTAACTTAATACCTCTGCTTTTTCCAAATTTTCAGCATAATTTCTAATTGACAAAAATAATATTATCTTAACCTCTCACCGATGGTCCCAGTCAAAGTTTTAAACATTCCTTTTGATTTTTGTTTTCGGAGAGTGACAAAAGCGGGTTAACTCCGGTGACTTAATACTTGGAAAAGTTTTTTAAAATTGACAAGTAGATAAAGAGCAACCACCATAATTTTTCAATTTGGACTGCTTACCCCAATCCCCAATCCCTAGTCTCTAGTCAAGAGTCCCTTTTACGAAAGATCCAGTTTTTTAGCAAAAATACGCAGATATTTGAGAATTCTTAATCAAATCTTCATAATTATTATCTGTTACAAATAACAAATGATTATTTACAATAAACAATAAAGGATCATAATAATTTTTAAAGAGATTTTCATGCTTTTTATGGCTAGAAACAACAAGGAATCTCGCACCTAAAAGTTGTAAAACATAACGCTTTTAAGCCACTCAAGTTTTCAGATGGCAGCGGAAAGTGAAAAATCAATTATTCCTGATTGTAGGCTAGAGCAGAATATTCATAACTGAAATCAGGTAGTACAAGGTTTACGTATAATGGCTGACTTTGCACAAACAGAAATAGAACGGCGATTAATTTTATATCAGGTATTCCTCAAGTTGTATGAACACCACAGCAGCCTTCTAGATGAAATTCTTCAGCTAAAAAACCTATCTCAACCGTCGTTTACGAGAGTGAAACCATGTTACGTACATGGTGTAGTGGATACTACTGCTGTTTATTTGATGACTAACTTGTGTGACAATCAAACTCAAAGTTTACGACAGCCACAGCAGATCTGGACGATCGGTCGTCATGGCAGCAGTGGTATTTGCATTCCTGATAGTCATATATCTCGTCGCCACGCTGCTATTCAACATATTGATGCTCAAGGCTTCTACTTAATTGATTTCAACAGTACCAATGGCTCGTTTGTGAATGGAGAACTCGCTGAACGGCCGATCAAGCTCAAAGATGGCGATCGCATCCGTTTAGGCAATATAACTTTTGATTTTTTTGTGAATTATACATGCCGTGTTTTGCCAACTGTAGCGATCGATTTATTGATGCAGCTTGTGCGTCGAAAGAACGATAATCAAGTAGAAATACTTGCTTATTCCCGTGACAGACAAAAACCTCTACTTGAAAAAGCAGATGAAAATTTAGAGATTTTCAGAAATTCCAGACTAGTTGAGAAGTTTGAACATTGGTATGATAACTTCAGTTCAGAACAGAAATCAGAAATTTTAGACCGCTTCTTTAGCAAACAAATACCATACAATCGCAGCTAAAAAATTGGAAAGTATAGCAATTTTCAATTGCCTGAAATATACACAATTCGTAGAGGCACAACGTTGTTGTGCCCCTAGTTTTACCTGATTCCAACGAGAAACGCTTAACGAAATGATTGCTCGTCATATAGTAGAAATCATTTCGTTAGGCTTGCTGAAACTCATCAATACCTTTCAAAAAGGTGGTTAGCTGTCTTTGTAACCTACTACACATTAAAAGTTGCAGATTAATAAATCCGCATTCCTTATTCTTCTGGTTCTAAATCCAGTTCTTCCTCTTCATCTTCTTCATTGGCTTTAGCTACGGAGTTAGCAGAAACAACAGCGCCTTTATCTAACTTTTCACGCACCAGTTGCTTAATTTGTTCAGCAAATTCAGGTTTTTCTTCTAAATACTTAATTGCGTTGTCTCGTCCTTGGGAGATATTATCGCCGTTGTAACTATACCAAGCTCCTTTGCGGACAATAATGCCAGTTTCTTCTGCTAAGTCAACAAGACAACCCAAGGTAGAAATACCTTTACCAAAAATAATGTCAAATTCCGCTATTCTAAAAGGCGGCGCTACTTTATTTTTGGCGACTTTGACTTTAACACGGTTACCAAATTCATCTGTACCTTTTTTCAAGGTTTGAATTCGGCGAATATCCAAGCGCACCGAAGCATAAAATTTCAATGCATTACCGCCAGTAGTAGTTTCTGGGCTACCGTAAGTAACACCGATTTTTTGCCGCAACTGGTTGATGAAAATAACTGTACAACCAGATTTACCAATATTGCCAGTAATCTTACGTAGGGCTTGGCTCATTAACCGCGCTTGCAGACCAACGTGGGCGTCACCCATATCGCCTTCAATTTCAGCCCGGGGAACCAGTGCTGCTACTGAGTCAATGACTACAATATCAACTGCAGCAGAGCGAACAAGCTGATCGACAATTTCCAAAGCTGATTCGCCTGTGTCAGGTTGGGAAATCAGTAAATTGTCAATATCTACACCCAATGCCGCAGCATAGGTAGGGTCAAGGGCGTGTTCAGCATCAACAAAGGCAGCAATACCGCCATTTCTTTGCACTTCGGCGAGCGCATGTAGCGCTACTGTAGTCTTACCGGAACTTTCGGGGCCATAAATTTCAATTACCCGCCCTTTGGGTAAACCACCACCCAATGCTAGATCCAAAGTGAGCGCCCCACTGGAAATCGTCTCCACCCGCATCCGGGTGGCATCGCCCAGGCGCATGATTGCTCCTTTACCAAAGCTGCGCTCAATCTGGTTGAGCACCATAGTCAGCGCTTTTTGCTTGCCAGAAGTATCGGTGTTGATAGCCATTCCTGCCTCTAATGCCTCTTAATATATGGTTTTAAGGAGTGTTGCTCTGGGAGTTGGAGTAGAACAGATATACTATTTTAACCAGAAAATTCTGGAATAGGACTTCTCAAATCAAAAAAAGGGTGTAACAAGATCGTAACTTGATCGCTACCAAATTAGGGTAGTCTTGCACAATGATACCAACTTGCATTTAGAGATAGCTTTTTTTGGCTGGGTAAGCAAGCGATTTTCAAAAAAAAATAAATTACCTAAACAACACTGTCAGTAGAACCGTACTCGTGAGCATTTGCGGAGGTTGGTATAATTAGAAGCGATCGTCTTACCCTCACTCAATGCTCAGTGACGGATTTAGTGGGAAATACCACTTTTAGTAGATATACTGAAATTATTAGACTGCCTCTGTGTATAGTGCAACTTACTGGGAATCGGTCAGCCTATCCACCCAGATCAAGGTGATACACTGACAAATTTCCATCTATTTGTTTATTAGAAACAAAATTATGCCTACAACATCAGGAAAACCTTTGCTAGAGCTAGCTACAGCATATAACTCTTTGAGGGATTCTGGTTTCGATTTCTCAACTGCTGTTGGTGAACCAATTGATAACGCTATTCAAGCACAAGCAACGAAAATATACATTATTACAAAGACAATAGAGAAAGATAACCCTAACTCTAAAAAAAAGTTACCTGTTATCCAACGAGTAGCCATTATCGACAATGGTTATGGTATGAACGCTGATGTGCTTCATAGTTGTCTTCAGCTAGGTTATTCCACAAGATATAACGATAGGGAAGGTATTGGTCGCTTTGGAGTAGGAGCAACCCTCGCAGCTATTTCTCAATGTAAAAAAATTAGTGTTTTCTCCCGCGATAAATCTACAGAAGATTTTCTATCAACATACATTGATATAGATGAAATTGCTAACAAATATCAATTAGAAATACCATACCCTGTAATTACAAAACCATCTATAAAGGCAAATCCTCTTCTAAATCAAGACTCTGGAACAATTATTGTGTGGGATAAATGTGATCGGCTAGAAACTGATCCTAATGGAAAGCCTATAAATTCTAAGCTTTTATTAGATGAACTTGAAGAATGGATATCACGTGCATATAGATATTTTTTATGGGATAAAAGAGAAATCTACTTAAATGGCAAATCAATCATTGCTCATGATCCTCTTTATTTGAATCCAAAAGGTACAAAATTATCAGAGGATGAGCCAGCTAAAGTAGAATTTTCTCATGAGCTAGAGTGGCAAATTCCAAATAATCCCACTAAAACTTCTAAAATAAAAATTACTCTGACATTACTACCTGAAAGTTTGAGACCTAAACGTGGTGCAGGTGGTGAGCCTCCTGCAATAGAAAGAAGGATTGATGAAAATGAAGGAATTTCACTTCTTAGACATAAACGAGAGGTTGCATTTGGAAATTTCTACCCTATGCTTCCTAGTGTTATTGAAATAGATAGATGGTGGGGATGTGAGATTAATTTTGAACCGGATTTGGATGAATGCTGGGAAATCCGAAATGTTAAACGCGGTGCTCGTCCCATAGCTGAACTCAGAGAAGCTATTAAAAAACTACTCAGCAAAAAAGTTCTTGATTTAAGAAAAGAAATTCAGGAATACTGGAAAAGAGTCGATGCTGCAAACGCTCAAGAAAAAGGTGTCCATACACCAGCAGAAGATATTGTTAAGGAGGTGGAAAATACTGTTAAACCTGCTGTTCAGGCAGGAAAAGTTTTATCTCCAGAACAAAAGGAAGAGAAACGACGAGAAGTCATAGAAGACCCAGAACTTCCTGAACATGAGAAAACAGTGTTGCGTCAAAAAGTTGTTGGGCCAAGTCCACTACCAATTTCAATCAAATCAAAAGCAATGGCAGGCGCAGAGTTCATGGAAACAGACCATATAGGGAATGGTCAAATTGTTCTTACTTTTAATAAAGAGCATCCATTTTTTAGTGAAATTTACAGCAAACTTGAAGAACTGGAGCAATCAGTTGATGAAAATACACAAACTACAGCTTTAGTCATTAGGTATGCCATCGATTTACTACTTATGGCTTATGGACGCGCTGAAAGCATGATTGATCTAGATAATCCGACAATTAATGAAGTGATGACTGAGCTTAGGAGCTATTGGGGTGTTCAATTGAGGAAGTATATTAAGAAGCTTGCTGATGAGCAATAATGGAAAGAGCATATCAACTAGCTCCAGACATACTACGCAGTCTAATTCCAAAAGATAAGATTGGTGTATATATATTAGGAAATATAGGTCTTAATCGTTTTTATCCAATTTATATAGGTCGTTCTGATATATGCTTGTTAACTAGATTGTTAACCCATAATCATAGAGATAAAGCAACGCATGTAACTTGGCGATTGACATCATCAATAAAACAAGCGTTTCACCAAGAGTGTTGCTTATATCATACCTATGAAGAACAGAACTTTTTGAATGGTGTTCATCCAGCAAGCCCCAAAGAAAGCGGACTAATTTGCCCAGTATGCTCTTGTACAGAGCTTGATATTCAAAGTCTTAAGGAGAGAACTAAAGAAAACTAGGAGTACAGGTAAACAAATATCTTGATTTTCATTCATCAAGGGTTGAGCTAGGAAAAATCATTGATAGGACTTACGCATCAAGAAATGTAGGGGCAATTCATGAATTGCCCCTACGGGAAATTAAGGCTTTTACTGCCTTTTTGCGTAAGTCCTAATTGAGATGAGAAGATTTATCTGGTAAAATATAGTCAAAATGTCTAAAATAGTCACAATTACTATGCAGACCTACACTTTGACTGATGCTCGTAACAAACACGGTGAGGTTTTTGATAAGGCTGCTACTGAGCCAGTTCTATTAACCAAGCAATCACGACCTAGCCATGTGATTATTTCAGCCGAGAGCTACCAAAAATTAATTAATCGGCTGGAAGAATTAGAGGATATAGTTTTCGGTAAAGCTGCTGAAGTTGCTCTGAGTGAGTCCAAAATGATTGGTACAGAGGCTTTTACATCTGCATTAAAGCATTTAGCTAATGGCGAAGCTTGATGGTCTGGCAACTGTTCTTGATTTTCTGAACGGTTTGCAGCCTAAAATAGCAGCACAGATTGCAAAAAAGGTTTTGGCTTTGAATGTTGAGCCTTTACCCGCTGATTGTGAGCAGCTATCTGGTTATCAGGGTTTATATCGAGTTGATAGTGGTGAATATCGAATTGTTTACAGGTATTTTCCTGATCAAGATTTAGTAGAAGTGATTTTAGTCGGTAAGCGCAATGATGATGATGTCTACAAAAGATTAAAGCGTTTACTAGCATAAACTTCTGTTTTCATTAAAATGCTAAAATCGCTCCAGCACAAATGCTTTCAGGCATCTTTGATGACTTTTGACCTTCCCGACTCTCTCATTCTCGATACTGCACTTTCAGTTTCTGGATTAACTGACTATATCCGCTTGCTGTTAGAGCAAGATGAACAATTACGGCAAGTTTGGGTAACTGGCGAAGTTTCCAGTGCTAATAATCATCGCAGTGGTTTATTTTTCACGCTGCAAGATACCGATCGCACCGCCGGAATTAAGTGTGTGGTATGGAATAGCCAATTGCCAAAACTCGCCCAGATACCCGTTCCTGGTGAGCAGATAATCATTTTAGGTAGTATTCGCCTGTATCCACAACGCGGAGAGTATCAGTTATCAGTTTGGCAGACTTTACCTGCTGGTGTTGGTTTACAAGCGCTACGCTATCAACAACTAAAAAATCGCTTGCTGGCTGAGGGATTGTTCGACGCGCAAAGAAAGCGATCGCTCCCCATTCACCCCCAAACGATCGCTGTCGTCACTTCACCAACGGCTGCTGCTTGGGGTGATATTCAAAAAACCTTGAAGCAAAGGTATCCAGGTTTACACGTTTTATTTTCTCCGGCGACAGTACAAGGTGAGCAAGCGCCGGAATCTATCGTCAAAGCAATTGAGCGAGTGGAAAGAGATGGTCGCGCCGAAGTGTTAATTTTATCGCGGGGTGGTGGCGCAGTTGAAGAATTGGCTTGCTTTAATGATGAACGTGTGGTGCGATCGCTTGCTAGTTGTTCCATTCCTGTAATTACTGGGATTGGTCATCAACGGGATGAATCTTTGGCAGATTTAGTTGCAGATGCTTGTGTGCATACACCCACTGCGGCGGCAGAAATGGTTGTGCCGGCACTTTCAGAGTTGTATACTGAGCATCGGCAGCGAGTTGTGGCTTTACATGAGGCGGTGCATGACTCTGGGGAAGATGCTCTTAATAAACTGCAAGTATTGCGGAATCGTTTGCGACGTTTGCGGTTGGATCGGCAAGTGCAACAAGAGGTGGACAAGCTAGCTTGGAAGCGTCAGCATTTGGTGCAAATCACGACGGGGCGATCGCAGCAAGCAACGCAGCATCTAGAATTATTACGGCAAAAGTTGGCTAGTCTTGATCCGAAAGCTGTGTTACAGCGTGGTTATGCGGTGGTGAGGCGAGAAGATGGGGCGATCGTTCGTTCGGCGTCGGAGTTGGCTGTGGGGCAAGAGTTAATGATTCAGTTGGGGCAAGGTGGGGTTAAAGTGAAGGTTATGGAAATAAATGAACCGCAGAGGCGCAGAGGACACAGAGAGTTGAATGGTTAAACGTAAGGGTGCTTCTAATTCTGAAGAAGGTTGGAATTATGAGGCGAAGGTCGCTGAGATAGAGGGAATTATCGCTCGTATTGAGGCGGGTGAATTGGAATTGGAAGCTGTGTTTGAGCAATTTGCAAGTGCTGTTGAATATTTGCGTCAATGCGAAAGTTTTTTGCAGCAGCGACAGCAGCAGGTAGATTTGTTGATTGAAACGTTAAGCGATGAGTAGAAGCGAGAGCCTGCTGGTGAGGTTATTCGGGTTTAATAAGTAATCAAGCAGAATGATATTAGAGGATGCGTAAGTAGGTCGGCGTAAATAATTATTGTTGGGATAAGGCAGTTCTTGCTGGGCTTTTAGCCAATACGCTTGGGTTAAGAATTTCTTCCTTCTCTTTGCGTCCTTTGCGTCCTTCTCTACGAGACGCTGCGCGTTGGCGGAAGCCTCTCGCAGAGAAGGCGGTTCGTTAAAAAAATTGACTTGAAGAAAGAGTTTTAGCCTTAACCCAAGCGTATTGGGCTTTTAGCTGGGGGAGAAAGAGTTTGAGCCATATTTACTTTTTTTTACACAGTTTGGTTTTATTGCACCGACTTACGTAGACGCTCTTTACGGCTTGCCGTAGGCATCGCGTTTTAGATATCCAATCTAATACAATCCAATCCACGCAAATACACACCTTCAATCAACATCTGTGTTTGTATCGTCTTTCAATAGCACTTCTCGAATAATGGCGGCGCGTACAAGAGCAGCCTCCGCCTCGTGTTTCAATCTTTCTGCTGACAATGATAGATTGCGAGCCTCCATCCTTAAAGCCATGCGATGTGATAAAGAAGCTTTCTCTTCCAATGCCCTTAAAGCGACCCATAGCGCCTCGTCCAAGGCATCAGACTGTGTGGCCAGTAAAGTTTTTGCTGAAAAAGCATGACCCGTGCGGCACCGAAAGCGCAACAAATTTCCCTCTTGGATTTCCCAGAGGATACCGCCGCAGTCAGGACAGCCAAAGGTTGATGGTTTACCGGGTCGGTCGCTTTCGTTTTCTACTGCTTCCAAATTCAATTTGGCTATTTCAGATTCAAACTCCATCTTGCTAGGTATGGGCTTTTCTGTTTCTACTTCCATTGGCGTGTTAACTAAAGCTGCGAAAATAGAAGGAATATCTGAAAGTGGCACAATATGGTCAATATCTTCTACGTTCTCGATCGCATTACGTGGCATATCAGGATACAAAGCATCGTCGGGATTTTGGACAATTGCCACACCGCCTCGCATTTTTACAGCCACTAGTCCCGCCGTGCCGTCGTCAAGCATACCTGTTAGTAGCACAGCAATCACTCGCTGCCCATAGGTTCGCGCTGCACTACGAAACAATGGATCAATAGCGGGACGACAACGATTTTCTTTTGCTCCCCGCGTCAAACGCAAATATCCCGGTTCTAGTATTAAGTGGTAGTCAGGCGGAGCGACATAAATCCAACCAGGAACAATAGCTTCGCCGTCCTGGGCGTGGGACACTGGAAATTTGCCAACGCGACTTAATATTCTTGGCAGAGCACTCTTGCTGTGACTGGGTACATGAAGAACTATAATCACAGCAGCATTCAGATCGGGCGGCAAATGCTTGACTAGATAAGCCAGCGCCTCAACTCCACCTGCTGATCCTCCAACGACGATAATATTTTGTTTAGCCATTAAATTAACTAGGTAGGCATCAAAATTTATAATTGGAATAAAGCAAGTGGCAAAAGACAAGAGGGTTTTAATCTAATTTACCGTGGCTGAAGGGAACAATGGTTTAAAACCCCGACCAAATTAAAAATTTGTTTGCTCTTATTAAGCAGAGGTCTGAATCCGCTTCTTAATCAAACCTTCTGCCTTTTGCCTTTTCAACTTTCTTTAGATAGTTTGGTTTTATTGTGCCAACCTACTTAATTATTTAATTTAGATAGCAGCGTGGGTAACAATAGCATATTCACCACCAGCATTGAGACTAACGCAGCCAAAAAATTTGCTCATCTATCTTTGAGAGGATTTATTCTTCTTTGAGAAATAGGACTTGAATAAACTCGGTCGGTTGAGAAGATTAAAAGGGGTCAACCACCAGACTTAATTACAAAACGCTTCACAGTTTAGCGATGTCTGCCTTTAAAAGTTTGGATGCCTGCGGCGGGCTGCACCAACGGATAGCGCAGCGTAAAGTCTACGGCATAGCGTCTCGTACAGAGCGTTGGAAGCCTCCGCTCCAATTTTTCGCTACGACGGGCTACGCCTACGCTCAAATTCAAACACTAGCTATCACAATCTGAACTGTTGTAGCTAATATAGCTTGATTCATAAGTAATGTTTAAGCGTTAGTAGGTCATCTATAAGCAGTTGCTGCAAACACTTTAACCTTTGTAACAAATCCTAGTTCATCTATAAGCAATGCTTAAGTCTTTGTAGTAAATGTATAAGCAGTTGCTGCAAATAGTTTAACCTTTGCAACAAATGCTATTTCATTTATAAGCAATGCTCAAATCTTTGTAGTAAATGTATAAGCAGTTGCTGCAAATGCTGAAGCGTTTGCTGCTAATGTTGCATGATTGATAAGCAACGCTTAAATCATTGCAGCAATCATTACAGCAGTTTTCATGTATTTGAACCACATCTATCGTAGGGGCACAGCAATGCTGTGCCCCTACCGCGTGGTCTATTTACCTGAAAATAGCTGTAACCCTCTTCTGTCACTTTCCATAGATAAAAATCTGAAATACTTGCTGCACAAGGGTTTCAGTCTAAAGCAATGATAACGTTTATCATATTAGGAAATAAAGTCACAAACCCAGTCCCAGTCAAAGTTTTAAACATTCCTTTTGATTTTTGTTTTCGGAGAGTGACAAAAGCGGGGTAATATTCGTAGATAATTTTTTCAATCCACTTGTGGGTTGCTATCTTTTGAAATCTTTCCAATAAAGCCGCCTGCTCAACCATCTCGGCGAAAGACAGAGTATCGCCAGTATCGGCGTGCAAAAAGACACAAGACAAATTGTTTAAATTACGCTTTTGCACAGTGGCGACAATGGTTGTTTTGCCGACACCAGATACACCAGATAAAAACAGGATAGCTGGTTTTTTGGACGACATCTATGTTTTCTTTAGATAAGTGCAAAAAGGACATGAACTTTTTGATGGTAAAGCGAAGCATAAGAGATGATTATGGCTAAATTTCTTTTTGTAACAGACTTGGATGACACCCTCGTGTATCGCACTGTGGGCGATGACAGCGCCTTAGCAGAACTGAATCAATTACTGAGTCAACATCGCCAAAAATACGGCACTAAAATTGTTTATGCTACTGGGCGATCGCCTGTACTTTATAAAGAACTCCAAGCTCAAAAAAATCTTTTGCAACCGGATGCTCTCGTCCTTTCTGTGGGTACTGAGATTTACTTTGATACTACTGATACTCCAGACTCAGATTGGTCAGAAATCCTCTCTACGGGGTGGGAACGAGAAACAGTATTATCTCTTACTAGAAAATATCCTGAGTTAATTCAGCAACCAGATTCAGAACAGCGTCCCTTGAAAGTGAGTTTTTTCTTACAACAAGAAGCATCTGTCAGAGTCGTACCACAACTTGAGGCAGAGTTGCAAAAAAATAAACTAAATGTAAAGTTAATCTACAGTAGCGGAATAGACCTTGACATTGTACCCCATAGCAGCGATAAAGGTCAGGCAATGCAGTTTTTACGCCAAAAGTGGAAATTTGCAGCTGAACAAACAGTTGTCTGTGGTGATTCAGGTAATGATATTGCTTTATTTGCTGTAGGCAACGCACGGGGAATCATTGTGGGGAATGCCCGAAAAGAGTTACTTCAATGGCACAATGAGCATCCCGATGAACACCGCTACCTGGCTTCATGTTTTTGTGCAGGTGGAATTATCGAAGGTTTAAAATATTTTGGTCTCTTGTAATGATTAGTTATCTAAAAGGTATAGTCGCTGGTATCCAAACAATTGGCGCTAATCGCGTAATTTTGACTTTGGAAGTCAATGGCTTGGGGTATGATTTGCAAGTTCCTCAACGCCTAGCAAACCAGTTACCAGCGTCGGGAGGAGTGACGCAAATTTTTACCCATTTTCAAATTCGTGAAGAAGTGCCCTTCCTATATGGCTTTGCTTCGCCAGCCGAACGCGATTTATTTCGCCATTTGCTGACTGTCACCGGTATTGGTGCAGCCTTAGCGATCGCCCTCTTGGACACTCTGGAACTACCAGATTTAGTTCAAGCAATTATCGCTGGCAATACACAGATATTAATTCAAGCTCCCGGTGTCGGTAAGAAAATTGCCGAACGCATCTGTTTGGAACTGAAAAGCAAGTTAGTCGAGTGGCGCAAGTCAGCCGGGTTCTTCGTCGCCACAGATGGCCCAGCACCGGGAATTCTTGAAGAAGTGCAAATGACTCTCTTCGCCTTGGGATATACTGCCCATGAAGTCAGTCACGCCTTGCACGTGGTGAGTGAAGATATCGGACTACCTAAAGACGCTTATGTAGAAGATTGGATTAAACAAGCGATCGCTCATCTGAGCAGCGAACAAGTTTAATAGTCATTAGTCATTAGTCATTAGTCATTAGTTGTTAGTTGTTAGTTATTCTCCCCCTGCCCCCTGCCCTATGCAAATTGACCCTTATGCTTGGCTAGAACAGTCCTTAGCAACAATTCATCGGGCAGACTGGTATCGCTCAGTACAAACAATCCACGGTCGTCCGGGTGCAACGGTGATTTTAGCTGGGCAAGAGGTAATTAATTTTGCCAGTAATGACTATTTGGGGCTTGTGGAAGATCAGCGGTTGAAGGCAGCAGCAATTGCTGCGATCGCTGAATTTGGGACTGGTAGCACTGGTTCGAGATTACTCAGCGGGCATCGAGAATTACACAGAGATTTAGAGGAGGCGATCGCATTTACCAAACAAACAGAAGATGCCTTGGTATTTAGTTCCGGGTATCTAGCCAATTTGGGTGCAATTACTGCCCTCGTTGGCAAGCGTGATTTGATTTTATCTGACCAATACAATCATTCCAGTCTGAAAAATGGGGCGATTCTCAGCGGTGCAACAGTTGTGGAATATCCGCACTGTGATGTTGCAGCACTAAAAACTCAGTTGAATTGGCAGCGACAAAACTACCGACGCTGTTTGATTCTTACTGATAGCGTCTTCAGTATGGATGGTGATTTATGTCCGTTACCTGCACTGTTGGATCTCGCTAATGAATTTAACTGTATGCTGCTAGTTGATGAAGCTCATGCCACTGGGGTACTAGGAAAAACTGGCGCTGGCTGTGTCGAACATTTTGGGTGTACAGGAAAGCAATTAATTCAAGTTGGCACTTTGAGTAAAGCTTTGGGTAGTTTAGGCGGGTATGTGGCAGGAAGTACCGCCCTAATTGACTTTTTGCAAAATCGCGCACCCACTTGGATTTACACCACTGGGCTTTCACCTGCTGATACAGCCGCGGCCTTAGCAGCAATCAAGATAGTCCAACAAGAACCGCAACGCCGTGCCCAATTGTGGCAAAATGTACATTACTTGAAAAATTTACTGCAACAACAGTTACCTAATCTAAAATTACTGCCTTCGGAATCATCTATATTATGTTTTCAATTGCCCAGTGCGACAGATGCCCTCAAAGCTGGAAAACAGTTAAGAGATGCTGGCATTTTTGCTCCAGCAATTCGTCCCCCCACAGTGCCCACAAGTCGGATCAGAATATCTTTAATGGCAACTCATCAAGCAGCACATATTGAAAAATTGGTAGCAGTGCTGAAGGATATCAATTACAACGAATTTTTTGTGAATAGACCAAAGTAGGGTTGGGGATTAATTGGGGAGCATCTCAAATGTGTAAAAACATATTTTGTCATTGCGAACGCTTCATTCGCAATGACAACTCATCATTTTGGTAAATTTGCAAAATTGGGATGCTCCCCGTAAATACAAACAGAAATCGACAGTCAAATAAGAGTCTGTGTTTGATTGCGATTAATTTTAATTCAGCCACATCTCATAGTCAGATTTAGTGTTTGAGATGGAACCAGAAGATATATCAATACGCTTGGGTTAAGCATTTCTTTCTTCTCTCGGTGTTCTCTGCGCCTCTGTGGTAGCCTGTCTTGAAAAGTTCAGATCGGCGGGAACCGCCGCTCCGACTTTTCGCTGCGGCAAGCCGCTTTGCATCTATGTGAAAAAAACTGACTTTGACAAAGGATTCTAGCCTTCACTGAACTGTATTGGAAGACATATCGGATATTTAAAATCATCTTGATTTTGGGAATTTTGGGATTTTTTATAAACTTAGGTTACTGCATCTCTTGGAATTGAGTAGTTATGATCAGCAAACTGATGTTATGCATATAGATTAATGATAAACTTTGGCTCTTATACTATATTACCGAGTAATTAACCTCTAACAAAAGAAGTTTTTCTAAATAAATTAAAATCTATCTGGAGATAACTTACTAAAATTTGCAAACTAGCGTAGGGTATCTACAGCCTCGGCAATAAATATTGCTTGTTCCAAGACATTTTCATGCCTCAGATTCATTATTTCCAGTTACTGCGTTATGGCATTGTTGTATCAATTGTCGCACTAACATTAGTGTTAATGTTGATACTAGATCCTTGGTTAAGCATGAGTGGAACTCCTTTCATGCTGTTTTTTAGCGCTGTAATGGTGAGTGCTTGGTATGGTGGTTTGAAGTCAGGGCTGTTAGCAACTTCCTTGTCTGCGTTACTAAGTAATTACTTCTTTCTCCCCCCAGCTTCTGATCTGAGTTTTGACTTATCCAATTTCGTGCCAATTGGGTTGTTTGGATTACAAGGATTGCTTTTTAGTATCTTATATGAGGCATTAAAGGCTGCTAAAAGACGGGCTGATGGAAATCTTCAAAAGCTAAGAGTTAGTGAGGAGCGATTTCGATTAGCCTTAAGTAGTTTAGATATCCTCGTGTTTCAGCAGGATCGCGATTTGCGATATCAATGGATTCATAATCCTCAAAGTCTAGATACTGCTGAGGAAATGTTAGGTAAGTCTGATGATGAATTATTTCCAGCTTTAGTAGCAGAGCAATTGAGGGCAATTAAGCTGAAGGTATTAGAGACTGGTGTTTCAACTCGTCAAGAGGTTGATCTGAGAATTTGTGGAAAAGACAGCTATTACGATTTGCTGGTTGAACCGCTAAGGGATGTAGACAATACGATTCAGGGTATTACCTGTGCAGCTGTGAATATTACAGAGCGTAAGCAGGGTGAGGAAAGACTTCGCTATATCGCCGAAATTAGTAGTATACTCTCTACTTCCCTAGATTATGAAGAAACTTTACAACAAATCGCCGAAATCTCAGTTCCCCAGCTAGCTGATTGGTGTAGTGTTGAGATTTTAAATGAAGATGGTTCCATTCGCCGTCTACCCATTGCTCATGCAGACCCATCGAAAGCGGAGTGGGCGCGTAAACTTCAGCAGTATGTACCAGATCCCAAGGGTACGAATGACATCGCTAGAGTACTGCAAACTGGGCAACCAGAATTAATTCCGGAGGTATCTGACTCCTTTTTAATGGCGACTACTGAGAATGAAGAACACTTAAACATTGTTCGGCAATTAGGGATTAAGTCTACGATCATTGTCCCTTTAGTAGCACAAGGGCGAGTTCTGGGCTGCATCAAGTTTGTCACCGCTCAATCAGACCGTCGCTATGATCGCTCTGACCTAACTTTAGCAACAGATATTACCCATCGTGCAGCCTTAGCAGTGGAAAATGCCCGACTTTATCGAGACATCCACCAGGCTTTAGTGAATTACGCCGAATCTTTATCTCTTCTAGATGCGCTGTTAGAAGCTGCTCCCGTTGCAGTATGCTTTTTTGATCGGGAACTGCGATATATCAGAATTAATCAAGTTTTCGCTGAGATTAACGGTTTGACCATACAAGAACATCTAGGACGCAAATTTGGCGAAGTGTTGCCAAATATGGCGGCTGAGTTTGAGCTACATTTACAGCGCGTGTTGGATACTGGAGAACCCCTGCTGAATATGGAAATCAGCGGTGAGACAAGAGGACAACCTAGAAGGTACGGCTACTGGCTGGGCAACTTTTACCCGGTAAACAACACAATGGGCGAAACGGTAGGAATTGGAATTATTTTGGCAGAAGTGACAGCAGCAAAGCAAACAGAAGTTGCCTTGCGGGAAAGCGAAGAAAGGTTCCGGGCAATGTTCAACCAGGCAGCTGTCGGTATTACTCTAGTAGCGTTGGATGGAGGATTAATTCAGGTTAATCCTGCTCTGTGCGAAATTACGGGGTATAGCCATGAAGAGTTAATTCAAATGAACTTTCAGGAAATTACCCACCCTGACGACTTAGAAGTTGATTGCGAGAATGCTCGGCGAGTTTTGGCAAGAGAAATTAGTGGTTATTCCCTAGAGAAGCGCTACATCCGCAAAGATGGTTCTATTGTTTGGGTAAACCTAACTTCATCAGCAGTTTTGGATGCTAACGGACAACCAAAGTATGCATTAGGCATTCTTGAGGATATTAGCCATCGCAAACGAGTTGAAACGACACAAAACTTTTTAGTCGAAGCCAGCATCTTACTAGCTGCCTCATTCGATTATGAAATCACCTTGGAAAGTGTGGCTAATCTAGCAGTTCCAACGCTAGCCGACTGGTGTATTGTAGATGTTTTCCAGGAAGATTGCTCAAGTAAACAAATTGCGATCGCAATTGCCGATTTCACAAAACGAAATATTTTAGACGAAATCCAACGGCGTTATCCATCCCAAACCAGAGCAAAACAACTTGTGCAGCAGCTAAGGCGAGGAATATCTGTATTTTACTCCGAATTATCTGAGCCTCATCTTATACAGATGGCTCAAGACGATGAACATCTGCAATTATTGCGAAGCCTGGGTATTCATTCTCTAATGGTGATTCCAGTTCGTTCCCGTGGGCAATTATTCGGAGCAATCTCTTTTTTTACAGCCGAGTCAGGTCGGCGCTACAAACAAACAGACTTGGCTTTAGCAGAGGATATTGCTCGTCGGGCGGCGACAGCCATCGATAACGCCAGACTCTACCAGGAAACTCAACAGGCAAAACAGGCAGCTGAACGGTCTGTCAATCGCACGCTACTTTTACAAAGAATAACTGCTGCCCTCTCAGAAGCGCTAACTCCCCAACAGGTGGCTGATGTAGTGGTAAACCAAGGGATTACCGCCTTAGAAGCCACTGCTGGTTCTGTTGTCTTACTGACGCAGGGAGATACTACCCTGAAAGTTGTGCAAGCAAATGGCTATCCGCAATCATTCATAGATGCCTGGACAAATTTTCCGATCACTGCACCTAACCAAATAGCGGAAGCAGTCAGAACTAGGCAGCCGATTTTTTTAGAAAATTCAGCAGCCATGATTGCTAAATATCCAAACTTAGCGGATGCTGTGGCTCTTACACAGAATAATGCCTGGGCTGCCATTCCCTTGATAGCAGAAGGCAAAGTGATTGGGGCACTGGGATTAAGCTTTGCCACTGTACAAATATTTAACGAAGAAGACCGGGGATTTTTATTGACAGTGGCACAGCAGTGTGCTCAAGCGATCGCCCGCGCTCAACTTTACGAAGCCGAAAAGACTGCAAGGGCACAAGCCGAAACAGCCAACCGTATTAAAGATGAATTCCTCGCTGTTCTTTCCCATGAACTCAGAACTCCCCTGAATCCGATTTTAGGGTGGGCAAAGTTACTCCGAACCCGCAAGTTCGACGAAGCCGCTAGAATCCGGGCTTTGGAAACAATTGAACGCAATGCCCAGTTACAAACCCAACTTATTGGAGATTTACTTGATGTTTCGCGGATTTTACAAGGTAAAGTCAACCTAAATCTTTACACAGTAGATTTGAGAGTGCCGATCGCA
Organism: Nostoc sp.; assembly: GCF_036916575.1. Classification (GTDB taxonomy): domain Bacteria; phylum Cyanobacteriota; class Cyanobacteriia; order Cyanobacteriales; family Nostocaceae; genus Nostoc. Next base: position 12,564 of record NZ_JBALGC010000041.1, on the reverse strand, counting down.
GCTGCACTAGAAACAGTGCGTTTAGCAGCAGAAGCTAAGTCAATTCAAATTCAAACGGTGCTAAGTAATGATATCGGTAAAGTTCTCGGCGATGGCGATCGCTTGCAACAAGTGATGTGGAATCTCCTCTCCAATGCCGTTAAATTCACACCCACAGAAGGACGAGTAGAAGTGCGTCTAGAGAAAGTTGGGTTAGATGCCCAAATCCAGGTGATTGATACAGGTAAGGGAATCATCCTGGAATTTTTGCCTTATGTATTTGACTACTTTCGACAAGCAGATGCCAAAACAACCAGGATATTTGGCGGATTGGGATTGGGACTGGCAATCGTGCGTCATCTAGTAGAACTTCACGGTGGTACAGTTCAGGCAGAGAGTCTGGGAGAAGGACAAGGGGCTACTTTTACAGTCAGGCTACCTTTGCTGAAAAATTCTGAGTTACGAGGTGAGAGTGCTGAGGCTTCTCAACCAGAACTCAGTACTGAGGACAGATTACTTGCTGGAGTGCAAATCCTGCTTGTGGACGATCAAGCTGATGTGCGAGAGTTTTTTAGCTTTGCGCTAGAACAATATGGAGCGAATGTAACGGCAGTTGAATCAGCAACCGAAGCCTTGGAAACAATAGCCCAATCAAGGCCAGATATCCTGTTAAGCGATATTGGAATGCCCTTGATGGATGGCTATATGTTGCTGCGCGAGGTGAGAAAATTACCGCCAAACCAAGGCGGACAAATTCCAGCGATCGCTTTGACTGCTTATGCTGGAGAAATTAATTACAACCAAGCAATGGCCGCAGGATTTCAAAAACACCTACCTAAACCCGTCGATCCAGTGGATTTAGCTACAGCGATCGTCAGTCTCATCGGGCAAAATCAAGCTTGAGCTTATTAGGAGGCACAGCAATGCTCATTGCTATCAAAAAGAAATCCAAAAAATCGGTACGTCAACCAATGGGGCGATTACCAGGATTGACTGCATGAATATATTCACTACCCGATCGCGGTCTTCCTCGTTTATAATAAGCCTCTTCTGGTTTACCCCATCCTAGCTGCAAAATCATTTCCAAAAAGCTAGAATTTTCCCACTTGCACAAACTTGCCCATTCTGTTCTTTGAACAATTCTCTCTACATCAGATGTGACAATTTGTTGGTATTGTTTACTATTATTGAAACTCAAGTATAAATCCATCTCCATAGAGACTTTATACCAAAATTCTACGATAGAATTTTTCGCAGCTTTTAATATCTCTAAATCACTGTTGAGGGCTATTAACTCGCTATCTACTTCGGGATAGTTCAAGTTTTTACCTTTGACTGTTACCTCCCGCCAGATAATACCTGAAACTTGATTTTCCCTTTGATAATCATGAATTGCAGTTTTGAAATCTTGATAGGCAGTGAACTGTTGCAGCCCATCATTTTTGAGAAACTGGTCAATTACAGGATTGCCAGAAACTGTTATTTCTAATTTTAAGCGTTTTCCCTTCAGGCAGGCTTGACGTTCATCTGCCAAAATTTGAATTAGCTCCTGGGTGGTGTAAACTTTTGACATCAGAATACACTTTAGTTAGTCATTGGTCACTGGTGATTGGTCATTAGTCATTAGTCATTTGTGACGGACTATAGACTATATAACTTTTTAATCGGTTAACACAGATATTTAAATATTATGCTTTGGCATCGGCAGTAAATGTAGTAACAAGCACTAAAAATTAGGGCAGACCAATTAGGTCTACCCCATAAGTTACTTAGCTAACTCACTACTGAACTCATTGAAGGCTCGCCGCTTTAGCTGTGCTGTTTCCGTGCGTGGTAATAAATCAAATATTTTGCGAAATTCATCGTCTATATCTTCAAAAGGTACTTGACCCTTCTTATTCAAAACTACCTCACCTGATTTATTAAACACCACGACTTGAGGAACACCCCCAGAATAGTAATATCCTGGTTCGCTAGGGTCGTAGGTCTGTTTAGGCAGGATATTATCTACATTAATAGGCATAATCTCTACTACCCGACCATAGAATTCTTGTACCCGTGAAATGGAAATGGCATATCTTTTGGAATCGCTGCTGTCATCCACATAAAATGCCAAAAATATGGGTTTATGTTCCGCTAAAGTCTGTGCAAGTGTCTGTCTGGGAGGAACCAATGAACCATTGCCAGCATAAACGACAAAGATGTTGCCATCATATAAATCATTATTGAGACCAGCATATGCAGGTTGCATACTTATAATGAAAAGACTTGCAAGCAACAACAGGCATTTGGACAACCACCTTCGCCAGCCAGTAATTTGTTTATGTAAAAAAAGAAACTTAATGCTATTCATCAAAAGGAACCTTGCAAGCTACTACTTGTCGTGATTTTGTACTGAATTCAGCAAACTGGGCTGGATATGTAATTACGCCCACCCACTATTTTTTAAGATAACGCTTACTGAGATTATCTCTCGTAAGTGGGAAATGGGGGATGAGGGAAAAGTTAGAACTTAAAGTGTCAGCCTCAAAGGCTCAAGTTTCGGCTTCAAAGGCTCAAGTGTCAGCCTCAAGGCTCAAGTGTCAGCCTCAAGGCTCAAGTTTCAACCTTAAAGGCTCAAGTTTCAACTTTAAAGGCTCAAGTTTCGACCTCAAAGGCTGAAGTTTCGACCTCAAAGGCTCAAGTGTCAGCCTCAAAGGCTCAATCTCCCATTTTCCCGACTCCCTCCTCATCTGACTTTTCACGTCATGCGGAAAAAAGAAGCGAAACCTAACCCCCCAGCCCCCTCATTCCCTGCATCTTAATTTTCAGGCTGGCTTTTTAAGCTAGGATTCGCTAAACTCACAAGATTAAATTTGCAATTAAATACTTTCAATTAGCAACTGCCAGAAGACTAGGGTACGGATGTGGGAAACAAAATACAATTCATAGATAGGCTGCGACTGGGTTTCGCGGTGTCAGTGGCAAAAAGTGTGACGTTTATTGTGCGATGTCTTCGACGGGCTGCGCCTACGCTCCGTCTGGGTGCTGGTAGTGTATTACCAGGCTCGATTGCTCGTCGCATTGAACCGAGACTTTTACAATTATTGAGTCAGCAAGTTAAAAACGGGGTAATTTTAATTGCTGGTACTAACGGCAAAACCACTACAGCACTGCTTTTATGCACGATACTAAAACGCAAGGGTTACCGCATCGCTCATAATTCTACAGGTGCAAATCTGGAAAATGGCTTGATGACGGCGCTGTTGGAAACCACCAACTTACTAGGCATACTAGATATTGATTACGCCATTTTGGAAGTTGATGAAAATATTGTACCAAGAGTATTAACGCCACTCCAGCCGCGAATTATTCTCTGTTTAAACTTGTTCCGCGACCAACTCGATAGGTACGGGGAAGTAGACACAATTAGTAAGCGTTGGACAAAAGTTATTTCTACCCTACCAGCAGAAACGGTGGTAATTCCCAATGCTGATGACCCAACTTTATCTCACCTCGGTCAGCAGTTACCCCAACGGGTGTTATTCTTTGGCTTAAATGAACCAGAACATTATCTGGAAGCTATTCCTCACGCTGTTGATTCTATCTATTGTCCCAGATGTGGACATTCTTTAGATTACAAGGGTGTTTATTTGTCTCATTTAGGAGATTTTACTTGTCCCAAGTGTGGTTTTAGTAAAAGTAAACCGACTCTCGAAAGTAGTGAATGGTCGCAAATTCTAGTTGGTTTGTACAACAAATATAATACTTTGGCTGCTGCTACTGCGGCTATTGAGTTGGGAGTTGATGAAGCAACAATTAGAGATACTATTAACAACTTCCAAGCTGCGTTTGGTCGAGCTGAAGATTTAGTAATTAACGGTAAACGAGTGCGGATATTGTTATCAAAAAATCCTGTGGGAACGAATGAAACCATTCGCGTAGTTACTCAAAGCACAGATAAAACCACACTGCTAGTATTGAACGATCGCACACCTGATGGCACTGATGTATCCTGGATTTGGGACGTGGATACTGAAAAATTAGTCGAACGCGGAGGGACTTTAGTAGTGAGTGGCGATCGCGTCTACGATATGGCACTACGTCTACGTTACAGCCAAAAGTCCCCTGAGAGTACGTTAAATTTAATAGTTGAAGAAGATTTGCGACAGGCGATCGCTACCGCATTAGAGCATACACCAGAGAATGAAACTTTGCACATTCTGCCTACCTATTCAGCCATGCTAGAAGTGCGAGAAGTTTTGACTGGCCGTAAAATTCTTTAAATTGGGGAATGGGGAGTTGGGAGTAGAGACGCGATTAATCGCGTCTGTACAGGAGTTAGGAGTAGAGACGCGATTAATCGCGTCTGTACAGGAGTTAGGAGTTAGGAGTTATGAGTTTTCCAGAGTTGGAATTAACAATAGGTTGGCTTTATCCGACGCTGATGAGTACCTATGGCGATCGCGGTAATGTAATTACTATAGAACGTCGCGCTCAGTGGCGGGGATACGATGTTAAAGTGTTACCCCTGGATCAAAATGCCACAGCCGCAGATATTAAAACTGTAGATGTAATCGTTGGTGGTGGCGCACAAGACCGTCAGCAAGAAATTGTCATGCGTGATTTGCAAGGTGCAAAAGCTGACGCCATGCGCGATAAAATTGAAAATGGAACACCGGGAGTATTTACTTGTGGTTCACCCCAACTGCTAGGACATTATTATGAACCAGGCTTGGGACAGCGGATTGAAGGTTTGGGAATACTCGATTTAGTTTCCGTCCATCCTGGTGAAAATACTAAGCGCTGTATTGGAAACTTGGTAATTGAAGTCACAGCCTCACGTCTGGCGCGGGATTTAAAAGACATGACAGGTAGCACACCATATTTAGTAGGCTTTGAAAATCACGGTGGACGTACCAAGTTGGGGAAAGTGGAAGCATTGGGACGCGTGGTGTATGGTTTGGGAAATAATGGTGAAGATGGGACAGAAGGAGCATTTTATCAGAATGCGATCGCAACTTATTCCCACGGCCCTTTGTTACCCAAAAATCCTTTGTCGCCGATTGGTTAATTCAAACAGCATTGCGGCTAAAGTATCAGCAGGAAATTACCTTAGAACCTTTTGACGATAATCTTGCTGTACAAGCGCGGGAAGCGATGTTTAAGCGGTTGAAAGTAAGTTTACCAAGTGTTGCGGCGAAAGTTTAATCTCAGTTCCCTGATTAAGCCTCTCTCCGACACGGGGAGAGGTTTGGAGAGGGGTCAAATTTGATATAAAGCAAGGGGCAAAGTATGACTCAAGTCTTACGCAAACTAGTAACATTTGATGAATTTATCGCCTGGTATCCCGAATCTTCAGACAGGCATTATGAACTACATGATGGGGTAATTGTTGAAATGCCTAAGCCAACAGGGAAGCACTCAGAGATAGCTGGGTTTATTAATGGTTCTTTGTTTCTTGAAATCACCCGTTTATCTATTCCTTGTTTTATCCCTAAAGAATGCGTCATCAAGTCAGTTAACACTGATTCAGGTTATGAACCAGATGTCATCGTTCTGGATAGACAAGCTGTTAAAGATGAACCACGCTGGAAAAAAGAATCTATCATTACGCAGGGTACTTCCGTTCGTTTAGTTGTAGAAGTTGTTTCAACCAACTGGAGTGATGATTATGCTTTGAAGCTAGAAGATTACGAGTCTTTGGGCATTCCTGAATATTGGATTGTAGACTACCTTGCCTTAGGTGGTAGACGATTTATTGGCAATCCTAAACAACCAACTATCTCGATTTACCAACTAATTGAAGGTGAGTATCAAGTTAGACAATTTAGGGGAAATGACCGCATTCATTCGTCAGCTTTCCCAGAGTTTAATTTGACTGCTGCTCAGATTTTTCGGGCTGGATAAGTTGCGTAATTTAGAGACAGATTGAGGTTTTACATAACAAGCAACAGGCAAATATGACTCAAGTCTTACGCAAATTGGTAATGATAAATTCTGTTTAAAATCCCGTAAAAATTATTAGCGTTCGTGTAGTGTTACCCAGCATAGTAGATTGCTTTGATATCTTGCAGTATTCTCAGTTAGTAGCTGCGAACGCCTGAAACTCGAAGTTCTAGGAAACAATAGCCAAAGCCACTCAAGTAGACAAAAACCTAAGTCTGGAAAGAATTTAGTCCTCTTTAGAGGAGTTTCGCTATTAGCCATAGGTTTCTAACCTGTGGCGGTTGTTAGGATTAGTGCAAAATATTAGTAGTTGCGAGATTGTCCAGCAAATTAAGGGCATTAAATATAATTTTTGTTGACAGGTGAACTTCAGTATGGCAAACACGCCTCAACGTTTCCTTGAAAAAATCCGAGAAGCGAAAGAGAAACAGCTTAAACGATTAAATTTAAGCAATGATTGGAATACTGATAACAAGAAAAAATTAACAGAGATTCCTGCTGAGGTGTTTGAACTGGAATGGTTAGAGGTTTTGAATTTGAGCGGCAACCAATTAACCACTCTGCCAGAAGCGATCGCCCACCTGGAACAACTCACCTCCCTGGATTTAAGCGGCAATCAAATAATAACGCTACCAGAAGCGATCGCCCGCCTGCAACAATTCACCTCCCTAGATTTAAGAGGCAACTACTTAACGACGCTGCCAGAAGTCATCACCCGCCTGCAACAACTCACCTTTCTGTATTTAAGCCATAACCAATTAAAGACGCTGCCAGAAGCCCTCAGCCGCCTGCAACAACTCACCTTCTTGGATTTAAGCTACAACCAATTAATAACGCTGCCAGAAGTGATCGCCCACCTGCAACAACTCATCTTCTTAGATTTAAGCTACAACCCATTAATAACGCTGCCAGAAGCGATCGCCCACCTACAACAACTCACTTCTTTGTATTTAAGCGGCAACGGATTAACGATGCTGCCAGAAGCAATTGCCAGTCTGCAACAACTCACCTCCCTGGATTTAAGCGGCAACGGATTAACGACGCTGCCAGAAGCAATTGCCCGCCTGCAACAACTCACCTCCCTGGATTTAAGCAGCAACGGATTAACGACGCTGCCAGAAGCAATTGCCAGTCTGCAACAACTCACTTCCCTGGATTTAAGCCGCAACCAATTAACGACACTGCCAGAAGCAATTGCCAGTCTGCAACAACTCACTTCCCTGGATTTAAGCAGCAACCAATTAACGACACTGCCAGAAGCAATTGCCCGCCTGCAACAACTCACTTCCCTGGATTTAAGCAGCAACCAATTAACGACACTGCCAGAAGCAATTGCCCGCCTGCAACAACTCACTTCCCTGGATTTAAGCAGCAACCAATTAACGACACTGCCAGAAGCAATTGCCCGCCTGCAACAACTCACTTTTCTGGATTTAAGCGGCAACCCCATCGAAAAGCCACCACCAGAAGTTATTGCAAAAGGTATTAAGGCAATTAAAGATTATTTTCGACAACTGGAAATAAAAGGCACAGATTATCTGTATGAAGCAAAGTTACCAATTATCGGCGAAGCAGGAGCAGGGAAGACAACACTGGCGAAGAAAATTGAAGACCAAAATTATCAACTCTGCGAGGAAGACCCTACGAAGGGAATTGAGGTAATCCAGTGGCGTTTCCCAATGGAAAACGGGCGAGAATTTCGAGTCAACATCTGGGATTTTGGGGGACAAGAGATTTACCATGCAACTCACCAGTTCTTTCTTACCAAGCGCTCACTCTATGCTTTGGTGGCAGACACCCGCAAGGAAGACACAGATTTTTATTACTGGCTAAATGTCGTGGAACTGTTGAGCGATAACAGTCCGCTGCTAATCATCAAAAATGAGAAGCAAAACCGCCACCGTGAAATTAATGAACTCCAGTTACGGGGGCAGTTTACTAATTTGAAGGAGACTTTACCAACAAACCTTGCTACCACTAGAGGTTTAGAACAAGTTTTAGAAAAAATCAAGCATTACGTTAAAAACCTACCCCATATTGGCAGTCCGCTTCCCAAAACCTGGGTTAGAGTTCGGGAAGCTTTGGAGAGTAACTCATGCAATTACATCAACTTGGATGAATACCTGAACATCTGCCAACAAAATGGGTTCACCCAAAGAAATGACAAGTTGCAGTTGAGCAGCTATCTGCACGATTTGGGAGTATGCTTGCACTTCCAGGAAGACGCACTTTTGAACAAGACCGTCATCCTCAAACCCAAGTGGGGTACTGATGCAGTCTACAAAGTCCTGGATAATGAAAAGGTAATTTGCAACCTGGGCAGTTTTACTCGGTCTGACTTGGCAAACATCTGGTGTGAAGACGAATATATCACGATGCATGATGAACTCTTGCGCCTGATGATCAACTTCAAGCTGTGCTACGAAATTCCTAGAAGCCAAGGAAATTATATTGCCCCACAATTGCTATCTGCTAATCAACCCTCCTATGACTGGAATGAAATCAACAATCTGATCCTGCGTTACACTTACGATTTCATGCCCAAAGGCATTATCACTCAGTTCATTGTTGCCATACATGAGTTGATTGCTGAACAAAAATGTGTCTGGAAAAGCGGCGTCGTTCTCAGTAAAGACCAGACGAAGGCAGAGGTGATTGAATATTACGGCAAGCGGGAGATTAAGATTCGAGTCTCAGGTCGTCACAAAAGAGATTTGATGACCATAGTTACACATGAACTCGATAAAATTCATGCTTCATACAAGCGACTACAGTACAACAAGTTAATCCCCTGTAATTGCTACACCTGCAAAGATAGCCAAGAGCCACATTTTTATAAGCTTGAAAATTTAAGAAATCGCCTTGCTAAACAAAAATATGATGTTGAATGTGATATTAGCTATGAAAAAGCAAATGTTTTAAGCTTAATTGATGATGTGATAGATAGGGATAAAGAGAGGTTGTTTGTAGAACAGTTAGGGGTTGAAACAAATCCTCCTCAATCTCCGCAAATACTATCTAATGTACATATCAACCTAAATCAAGTTCAAGAACAACAAAATCAAATTCGTCAAAAGGAAAATAGTTCAATGTCAACAGTAAATCAATATGGCTCTGGGGATAATATTGGCGGCGATAAAGTTATGCGTGATAAAATCGGCACTCAAATCAACAACTCCCAAAATTTGGCACAAGCTGCAAAAGATATTAAAGAACTTTTAAATCAACTGTCACAAGAATATTCTAATACTGCGATTGTTGGCGTCAAAGCAGTAGAAGAAATAGAACGTAAGCCAACACTGAAAGCTCGAATTGTCAATGCCCTGAAAGAAGCAGGATCAGAAGCTCTGGAAAAAGCAGTTGATCATCCTGCTGTCAGCATTGTCATAGCAGCTACTAAGGGCTTTATAGATGGTTGAAGATATGGTAATTTAATCAGGCTGAAAAGTAAAATTTACCGCCCAAATACTAGCTTGTTTTACTAGAAACTTGAATGGTAAATTTCTGTTTTTATTCAGAGTCACATAACTCCTGACTCCCGATTCCTTCTACTGTTCTTCACCTTTTTCCTCAAGGAGCGATCGCCAATCTTCAATCGCCTTCTCCGTCCACAGCCAATTTTTAGCTAATTTATCTACCTGGAAATTTACTGGATCAGACTTAACTACCATTTGCCGCAACTTGATCGCTTCATTCAGATATTGTGCCTGCTTACCATTAGATTGACTAAGTGCAGATTTATACAGTCCGAGAGCTAAACCAGCATAGGAAGTTAAAGCATCCTGAGGCACTGCCGTCTTTGTGGATGTTGAGCGTGTGTTCTGTTCTTTAAGAGCTAAATTCAAAGCTTTGAACCAAGAGTCATTAGCTCGATTCAGATTGTTTTCTGTATAGTAAGCAAATCCCAAAGCGTTATTATACAAAAGCGATTCTGGTTTAGCTTTTGCAGCAGTTTCCCAGTAACGGCGGGCATCATCGACGCTATAGTTATTGTCTTTGGTTTGGATAGACTGCCAAGCTAATCGTCCCTTGTAAAAGTTAACAGATGGATCATCAACTTGTTTATTTGGAATTAGTTTCAGGGCAGTTTCAGCCGCAGCCAGTGCGCCACGATTGAGTAGTTCTTCTACAGCCAATAACCCACCTTGCAAATCACCCTGGCTCAATTTTTCTGTAGCAGTGGCGGTGACAATTCCAGTCGCTGCTGTTTCTAAATCGATATTTTGCTGCTTTTGAATGGGTAGAGACTGGGTAGGAATTACTGGTATTTTAAGCATTGCTTGGGGTCGATTTTGCCACCACCAATTTAAACCGATCGCAGCTGCTAACGCACTGATTCCCACAATACCCAGAATCGGCCACAGCCTACGACGTCGCATAGGAAGTCTTGGTGCGGCTGATTGCGAGCGCGAAAAATCATAATTTTCCCAATTTCTTTGAAAGTTCCCAGCAGTTTGAGGTGGTGGTGCTGGGGCTTCTCCCCACAAATTTGCTTGCTCTTGCAAAGAAGTTATTTCTTCTGAAACTTGCCTTTGCTGAAGACTATTTTCCTGAATTTGTTGATCTATTTGAGTTGGAGCTTTTTGATTATCTAGTTGACGAAACAAATCCGAAACTATAGCAGAATCTTCTGCATAGTTTGGGTCATCATACTCAATTTCATCAACGAGATCGCCCCAAGTATCTTCACCCAGCCAGTCCAACCCAGAATCACGCGCCAAATCAGAAGGGATCATTTCCTCCATTCCTAAAGGCATCTCAGTATCATCTGCGATCGCAGAATAGATCGTGGAAGTTGTCCCTAAAGGCGAACTATACTGGTTGAGCGACTCCGCACTTTCAGATAACTCAGTTTCCTCACTCAAGAAACCGTCAAATTCTGGCTGGAGATATAAAATCGGTAATGCCCAGTACATCTGGTGAGAACCATAGGCAGAAATTAATCCTTGGCGCACCCGACTTACACACAAATCTACTGGATATCCCTGACTCAAGTTGCGGTAAAACAATTGTGTGAGCGTCAACGCCACTTGATCAGGAATCCGTTCTGACATCGCCAAAACGCTTCTAATTCCGCGCTTCACCAGACTTTCTGCCAGGTTTCGTTCGCCAGTATCTCCAGAAGGATTGGATGCAGCTGTGTACGCCCCCAAGCAGGAGTTAAACACTGCCATTTGGATGTTATTGTTGACGAGCAAACCTGCCAGATCGTCCCCAGTTAAGATTTCCGTTAAGCCAGTTCTGCGACTAGCAAGATAAATTTCTCCGCCATTAGACCCTAAGTTACTATGACCAGAGTAATGGAGAACGTGGTATCTGCCTTGTTCTAGAGCTTGCGTCAGTTCTTCTCGTCCTGGTTGGTCTAGCACCGTCAGGTCAATTTCTGGCAAACGATTGTTACCTTCAGTCAGTCGTGATGTTTGACGGTGAAGTTCAGCTTGCAGTTTGATAGATTCTTGTTTGAGTAAGTCAAGGCTGACTTGATCTGAGGGGGAAGCAATTACCATCAATACTTTTACACCACCTTGTTCTAGTGGTGTGGGCATATTTCGCGTAGGCGTAGCCCCCCGCAGGGATCGCAAAGGGGAAGCTCCCAAAATTCCACTTTGGAAGCGAGAAAAAGCGACATAAGGCCCAGTAGCCAGAGGGCGATCGCCTGCGTGCATCACTTCCCAAGGCAGACGAGCTAACCTAGTATCTTTTAACCCCAAGCGCAAGCGTAGTACTTGTTGATGGTTTTGGGCAATACCTTGGGCAGTAATCCAACTATCTCTGAGAGTGCCTTGAAATAGGGCGTTATAAAATTGTTGACCTAACGCCACCAAGTTAACAGAGTTTCTGGCGATGTCGCTTTCATGCCCACCAGGGGCAAATGGATCTCCCTGCAACACCGACTTTAACGGGTCATTCATCAAATGCCCAGCAGCGATCAACCAATCAGCTACAGGCCAAGTCACCAGTTCTTCTGCCAATGGCACCCCAGGCGCGACTTGTTCCGTCCGCACCAAGTAGTCATTTTGCCCTACAGGAGTTACCGAAATGTGGAATTCCTGGGTCACAACTTCTCCTGTCCGCCTCCTAAATCTGGTTTGAAACGCGAAAGTTTCAAGTCGATTTTTCGCTCCCTCTGATAACTTAGATGCATTCCACCCCTGAATGTTTCTGATTCTAGTTGTTTTGCTTTTTCTGCCTTTACAACTTTATCCGGATCGGATTACTTGGGTCTAGAACACTTAATTGGTAGATGCACCTTGATCTTCAACTCCCCTAGTTGGCTAATACCCACTGGGGGTTTTTTTCAATTTTGGCAAACAACAGCAACTTCTGACGCAGATATTCTCTACCATAAAATAGTGCTTAACCCTAGAATACTTGATTAATAGATGGATGTACCTTAATCTTTAACTCCCCTAATTCAGTTAATATCCACTCTTGTTTTTTTGACACACGACAACAATCAATTTTCTAATAAATTTATCCGGAGCATGGTGGTTAAACCTAGAACATTTAATTGGTAGATGCACCCTGATAACTAGCTCCCCTGGTCGGCTAAAACCCACTGGGGGTTTTTTTATGAAGGTAGTAATACCAATTCTCTAGAAGCTTGCACTAAATAGTTACCTCTATCTTCCTTGGCGTTCTTGGCGTTCTTGGCGG